>JAGXFY010000069.1:0-10714 GCA_024636985.1 Clostridiales bacterium
CAACAGCGGTTAACGTTGTGACGGAGATTATTAACTCAGGTGTTGAGTTTGATGCGATTCTTACATCTCAACTAGCAGAGTCAGTTATGACTGCTTATGATACAACAGGTGCTGATTTACCTAAAGCTATCGCTTTTGGTGACGTTGCACAGTATGGTCAAAAAATGCTTGAAATTAACAAAGACTCAGAAGTGTTACCTTATTTATTTATGAGTAATCCTCCTGGAGTTGGTGCGATTGCACTTAACTTTGGATTGAATCAAATGATGGGTGGAGAGATTAAAGATGAAGCCATTACACAGTATGACGGATTTGAAATGGTTCGTATTCCATCAAGACTTTCATTCACTTATGAAACCCAAGAAGAATACAGAGATATGATTGAAGCCATGGCGCCATCAGATGCTGTTACTTATTGGTTGACTATTGACGAAGTAAAAGCTGAGTTCTTTAAGTAGGCCTTTACTAGGTTAGTTATCATGG
The DNA here is from genome assembly GCA_024636985.1 of Clostridiales bacterium. GTDB lineage: Bacteria > Bacillota > Clostridia > Lachnospirales > Vallitaleaceae > Petrocella. The sequence goes on from JAGXFY010000069.1 coordinate 484, forward strand.
GGTCGAAGGTATACTTTCGACCCCATGATTTTATTAACTTGACATATCTCTATATTAAGGAGGAATATTTTTATTGCTCTTAAAGGTATAACTAAAAGTTTTGGCACCGTAGTTGCGTTAAAGGATGCACGTTTGGATGTTAAAGAAGGGGAAATTATGGCCTTACTAGGTTCTAATGGTTCTGGTAAATCTATGATGATCAAGATATTGTCCGGACAATTATTCAGTCCAAAAGCGGCAGAACTGAAGGCAATTAAATTGAAAACGCATAATCTTTGTACTGTCTATAATCAGACATTAGAAGACCAAGAGGGTCAAAGAAAAGAAATCATTGATAAAATTTTTGGCAGTTTGGGACTAAACGTAACCATCGTTACACCGGTACATCCAATGTTTCCAGATGGACGACGTCAAATGATAAATGAAAGTGGCGAAATAACAAACCTTTGTCAACCTAAAGCCAAGACAGCTGTATCGATAGGAGGATAGATTACCTTTATGCATCCTTTATGAGATATTTGTAGTATAAAAATGCTAAAATATGATTTTGAACTTGAGCATAACGGGACAGAATAATTAGTTCTTAAACACCTATTGATAATCTAAAGTCCCAATGGTAAACAAACATCCCTTGATGAATACCTGTTGGAAGGTAGTAATTTTGAAGTGGATATCCTTCAAATTCTCAAGAATTTCATCAAAGACAGCAAAGTACCGATAGAGAAAATCTTGCAGGTAACCTTGTCTTATTCTGGTGTCGTTGGCCACAATGATGAACTATACCTGACCAATCTTAAATACAAAGAGACGTTACTGAACCAACTGGTGCCTTTTTTTAGGAATGAGCTAATGAAGCCGTTGTTGATAAAGAATGATATTAACCTAGTAGCATTGGCAGAAAAAAAATATGGCTGTTTTTCAGATTCTGAGAACATGTACCTTTTAAGTGCAGATATTGGTGTTAGTGTAGGGATTATTATCCACAATGAATTATATGAAGGAGACAGAAGTGCTGCAGGTGAAGTTGGTTTTGTTCTCCCGGTACAGCACAGAGATGGCCGTTATTTAACCATTGAAGAACGTGTAAGTCTTCATGTACTGGCAGGAAGATACAGGGACATTAAAGGACCTGAAATGAAGTATGAAAACCTTCCTGCGGATGTTGATGCAGGCGACAGTGAAGCAATTGCAATATATGAGGATGTACTTGAAGATTTGTCAGTGACCATTACCAACATTGCTTCGATTCTGGATATTAAAAACGTTGTGGTTACAGGCCGGCTTTTTGACCTGAAATTATCAATGATAGAAGATTTGAATAAATGTATTGAAAAAATGACCCCATTTGATACTATTGTTACCAAGACTAATTTGGATAAGATGTCCTTAAGAGGCGCAGTTGCAGTCAGTGTTGAGGTTGTTGTCGCGGGATTGCTTGAATGACAACAGATATATGCTTGATAATAAAGTAAGTAAAGTTAACTAATAAACCTAACAAAGTAACTCAAAAAGGAGCGGGCACTATTGAAAAGTATTATAAACGGCAAAGTATTTTACAAAGGTAAATTTCATGAGGATTTGGTGCTAGTTTATGAGATGTTTGTGAAAGAAGTATTCTCTGTCTCCGACTATGAGGATTACAAATTAAGTAATAAAATAATTGAAGAAACCGATGCCAAAGGATCTTATTTATTGCCAGGATTCATCGATGTACATATTCATGGCTACAAAGGCATTGATACCATGGAGGGTGATCCTGAACGACTGGAAGAATTGGCTGAGACGATACCTATGGTAACGATAAATCAAGCAAAGTATCTAGGTGTAGAAAATCGAATGGGTACCCTTGATCAAAACAAAGAGGCAAACATTGTCTTGATGAATGAAGCCTTTTTTATTGAAACAACCATCGTGAAAGGGAAAAAAATATATGAAAATCGATTATAACGGTATGACTATCTTCGTGAAGGAAAGCTATGCTGCTATGAGTAAAAAGGCAGCGAATATAGTGGCCGGCCAGGTGAATCTGAAACCTGACAGCGTATTGGGGTTGGCGACAGGATCGACACCAGAAGGTATGTACAGGGAATTGGTTGAGCTTTATAAAGAGGACCGTATAGATTTTTCTGAGGTCACCACCTTTAATCTGGATGAATATTATGGATTGCCAATAGAGAATAATCAAAGTTACGCATATTATATGAATAAGAATTTCTTTAGCCAAGTGAATATCTCAAGTGATAATATTCACATACCTAATAGCATTTCAAATAATTTGGCAGTTGTTTGTGAAGCTTATGACCGTCTTATCGAAATAAATAATAACATCGATCTTCAGATATTAGGGATAGGCAATAATGGTCACATCGGATTCAATGAGCCTGATGTTAAATTTGAAGCAAGTACGCATCTTGTTGAACTGGATGAAGATACCATTGAAGCCAATGCGCGATTTTTTGAATCGGTGGATGATGTACCTAGAGAAGCTATTAGTATGGGGATTAGGAATATCATGCATACCAAAAAAATTATCCTTATGGCCAACGGTGCTAATAAAGCTTCAATACTGAAAGAAATGCTCTTTGGACCAGTAACACCGAATGTACCTGCTTCTGTTATTCAACTTCATAATGATGTAACCATAATTCTTGAAAAAGAAGCAGCCAAATATGTGTTAGAAGAATTAAAGGTGAGAGGAGTCGTTCAATGAAAACTTATGCATTAAAAACTTGTTCTGAAGCTATCCTTTGGCATAATTCAATCTCACCATAACCTGGTGAAGTATTATATTTTTTGTTGTAAGACACTATCTTGTATTTATACGGGGTAAGGCGCTTTATAAACGTTTAAAATAATCTGAAAAATGAAGGAGAAAATACTATGACTAAATACGCACATCTTTTTAAACCAATTACTATAGGTAATATGGTTGTACCTAATCGTATTGTACACGTTCCAACTGATATTAGCTCATCTAATGCTGATGGTTCTGTAAGTGCGAGAGATATTCATCACCATGCAGAGATTGCTAAGGGTGGGACAGGTCTTGTAATCGTAGGAGCTACTACGCCTGATTCGAAAACAGGTAGACCTACAGTTACTTGCTTAGTTGCCGATGCCGATAATTTTATTCCCGGTCTTAAGAGATTGAGTGAGGGGATGCATAAATATGGAGCAAAGTGTGTTGTGCAGCTTCAACATCCAGGTAGACAATGTGCTATCCCAAGACACAATGTAATGTCAACGAATGACATGGTGCTAAAATTACCATGGTCAGCAGGTCACGAAGTTGTTTATGAAAATGCAGCAGAAAAAGGAAAGCCTGTCCGTGCCATGACCACAGAAGAAGTTATTGATATGGTGGAACTTTTTGCTGAAGCAGCATGGCGTGTTCAGCAAGCAGACTTTGATGGTGTAGAGCTACATGCAGCACACGGATATTTGATTTCTCAATTTATGAGTCCGTATTTGAATAGAAGAAATGACCGTTTCGGTGGCGACTATGAAAACCGTATGCGTTTTCCTCTAGCAATAATTTCAAAAATTCAAGAAAAATGCGGTAAAGATTTTCCTATATTAGTTCGCTATTCTGTTGACGAATGGGTCGAAGGTGGAAGAGAACTAGAAGAAAGTATAGAAGTAGCTAAAACATTTGAAGAAGCTGGCGTAGCAGCTCTTGATTTATCTCAGTGCATTCAAGAAAGTCCAGGGGCTGGGTTTGATCCAATGTATTATCCGGAAGGGTGGACTATGTATGCATCTGAAGCAATTAAAAAGCATGTTTCAATACCCGTGATCAATAGTCATTCATTACGAGACCCTGCATTCTGTGAGGATTTAATTGCAGAAGGAAAGACGGATATGGTTGGACTCTCTCGTCAAATGCTTGCAGATCCTTATTGGGCTGTTAAAGCACAAATGGGTAAAGATGATGAGATTAGAAAGTGTATTTCTTGTTTGACTGGATGTTGGCAAGAATCTATGATGGCAAAAACAGAAATAGCTTGTTCGATTAACCCTGCGTGTGGTGATGACGCATTTGATGACATGTTGCCTACTGAAAAACCGGTAAATGTGGCGATTGTTGGGGGTGGTCCTGCTGGTATGGAAGCTGCTAGGATATGTACTGTTCGTGGCCATAAAGTTATGTTGTTTGAAAAGACTGGTGAGCTAGGCGGTGCAGCATTAGGCTGTTGTATGGCACCAGGCAAAGAGAAGATGAAGTGGTATTTGGATTGGATTAGAAACCAAATCAAGTTATTAAATGTTGATGTAAAGCTATCTTATAGCCCAGAAATCAAAGAATTAGAGAAGTTTGATATTGTACTTAATGCAACTGGAGCTAGTTCATATGCACCAGATATATATGGAGCTGACAAAATAATTGGATTTGAGGACGTTATTGCTTGTCCAAAAATCAATTGTGAATATCATCCAGGGAACCGTAAAAATCTGAAAGTTGGTGAAAAAGTTGTAATATGGGGTGATCATTATGCAGCTGCTGATACAGCCACATTCTTAGCTTCAATTGGTAAAGATGTAACGATTGTGACAGAAAATAAAGAATTTGGTTCAGCTATAGAAGTGATTCATATGTATGTTTTGAGAAAACGTTTTAATCAAACTGACGCAGAAGGCTTACACTCTAAGCCATTTAAGTACCCTGTAAAATTAGTGGAAAATTCCACGATTTATGAGGTGAAAGATGGTGAAATAATCGTTCAGGACAAAGAATTCAAGAGGGAGTCAATCTTAGCAGATACAGTAATTAGTTGTAAATTGAAATCAAATACGTCACTTTACAATGAACTAATTAGTGCGGATATACCCGTGTTCAATGTTGGTGATTCTTTAGAAGTAAGAAATCTTCATGCTGCTGTTCGCGAAGGTGCTGCATTTGGTTTGAACATGGATGATAATATGTTATTTAATTCTAATAATGCCGTGATGAACCATATTCCTTTGGATGTTTTACAACAACTAAAGCGATAGTTAAATAGTATACTTATTTAGAACTATTCAATTTAAAAGTTGTATATTTCGACTTTTAGTCCAATAAAACTATGAATTATAGTTTTATTGGACTATACTATTATTAATAGTAACTTTGTTAGAATTATTGAATTTAATAGCGCTATATCATAAGTTATATGAAGATTTAGCTAAACATCGAGTAGTAAAAAATTAAAAAATCGAAAATATTTACCCTTTTCAACAACTTCTTAGGATTAATGGATGTTGTATATAGCAGTTTTTTACAATTAGTGAAGTGTGAAAATATATGGGTGCGATGAGATGAAAAACAGTAATAACCTTTGTATGTAATAGTAAGATATAGAGATTATGGGGGGCAATTCATTTGATTGAAGTAAAGAACATTTCTAAACAATACGGTGACAAACAAGCGCTGACTAATATAAACTTAAGCATTAAGCGTGGAGAAGTTGTTGGGTTTTTAGGATTAAATGGTGCAGGAAAATCTACCACGATGAATATATTAACTGGGTACATCAGTGCGGATAAAGGTTATGTAACTATTGGCGGTTATGACATTGCAAAAGAACCATTGGCAGCAAAAAAGCTGATCGGTTATTTACCGGAACAATTCTTCTTTTATAATGACATGAAGGTCGTCGAATATTTAAGTTTTATATGCGATATTAAAAAAATAAGAAAAGGCCGAAAAGAGCATATCGATGACTTATGTGATCGTGTTGGCATCTCGCATATCAAAAGCAGAATGATTAGGAATCTATCCAAAGGTTATCGTCAGCGAGTAGGTCTTGTACAAGCCTTGCTAGGTAACCCGGAAGTAGTGATTTTAGATGAACCGACTGTAGGTTTGGACCCATCTCAGGTAGTAGATATTCGATCATTGATAAGAGAAGTAGGTAAAAAGAGAACAGTTATTATCTCATCACATATACTTTCAGAGGTGCAGTTGGTCTGTTCACGTGTGGTTTTGATTCATGATGGAAAGATTATTGCAGATGATACGCCAGATAACTTGAGAAAATCTATGCATGAGCCCAATAAAGTAATTGCTAGTATTGAAGGTGAAATTGAGGCGGTAAAGAAAGCATTGGGAGACAGTAACGTATTTGAAAAAGTAATTGTTCTTAAACAAAAAGAGATAGGTGCTTATGAATATTTGATTGAAGGAAAGAAGAATAGTGATATAAGACGGCAGCTATTTGACTGCTTGGCTAAGGCAAATTTACCGGCATTATCTATCAATAGCAGTGAATTTACATTAGAGGACTTTTTCTTGAAACATATTGAGAACAGCGATGTTACAGATAAGGAGGCTGATGATGGGATCCATTCTTAAACGGGAAATACGTGCGTATTTTCAGTCACCACTTGGGTATGTATTTATTGGAACGATGTCTGTTTTTACTGGCTATTACTTCTATTCTTACAACTTATCTGTGAACACCACCGATATGGAAACCCTATTCTCCTTGCTATTTCCAGTCATTATGTTTATGGTGCCGGTGTTGACAATGAGGTTGTTATCTGAAGATAAACGATTAAAGATAGACCAACAGTTATTTACATTACCTTTAACAAAAACTGGTATTGTCCTAGGCAAATACTTTTCAGCGGTATTAATTTATACTATTGCCATTTCGTTTACAATGGTTGCAGCTATAGTGATGTCGTTTTTTGGCAATGTTGTGTGGCAAGAAGTGATTGGTAACTTTGTAGGGTTGTTTCTGTTAGGTGCAACACTGATTTCAATTTGTCTATTCGTTTCATCACTGACAGAAAGCCAAGTGGTGGCGGCAGTACTCGGGTATGTGATTAGTATGTTTTTAATGCTGACAGATGCATTTGTCTATATCGTAAAAAATGATGTGCTCAAAGCATTGTTTTATGGCGCATCGATTCGAAAACGATATATGCCATTTACTTTTGGTGTCCTTGAATTTTCGGGTTTAGTCTTTTTTATTAGTACAACAGTACTGTTTCTTTGCCTAACGATTGCAGTATTAGACAGAAAGCGGTGGGGGTAGGTTATGAAACAATGGACGAATAAAGAAAACAAATGGCCTATGGGGAAAATTTTGTTCACCAGTATGATTTTACTGTTGGTTTTAACAATGTTTTTGGTAAACATTGTTGCGGTTCAATTGGAAAAACGATTCTCATTAGTAGGAGATTTGACAGCAAACGCTGCCTATAAAGTAGGACCTGAAACATCAGCAGTGCTACAATCCCTTCCAAAAGATGTGCATATTTATGTGCTATCGGAAGAAACGAGTTTTACAGGAGAGGCCTATTTAGTACAGGCTAATCTTATGATGAAAGCGTACCCTGCAAAATCTAATCGGGTAACCTTAACCTATATTGATTATGTACTAGACCCGACATTTGTGTCTCAGTATCCCGAATTGGCACTGGAAAAAGGCGATATTTTAGTGACTAGTGGAGATAACACGGAGCAGATTAAGCTTTATGAGTTGTTTAACTATGAAAAAAATGCTGCTAATCAAACGATGATTGTATCTTCTAGAGCGGAAGAGGCATTGACCTCAGCAATATTAGGTGTGATATCTGATGATAAGATTCATGTAGCGGTGCTAAAGGGTAATGGAGTCGCAAACAAAAACGATTTTAATGATTTATTGAACGAAAACGGATTTATTTTAGAAGATGTGACAATAGCCACAGACCTACTTGATGAAAGATATGACATTGCCATGTTGCTTGCACCACAAATAGATTTATCTGAGGCGATGATTAGCAAAATTGATGAATTCTTATATAATGATGGGGCCTATGGCAAGATGTTGATATATACCGCTGATGTGACACAGGATATATTGCCAATGACTGAAGCTTATTTAAAAGAATGGGGCATTCAAATTGGTGATGGCGCAATATTTGAAACTAAGGCTGAACGAACCTATCAGAGCCAACCCTTTTATCCTGTGGTGGATAATGTAGATGACTACTATTCTGACTTACTAATCGATTCTTCTGTTCCGATAATTATGCCATTATCACGTCCAATAGAGGCTTTGTTTACGGTAAGGGATAAGCACTTTACCAAAAACCTTTTGGTTTTTGGCTCGACATCAGGGGTAAGACCATCGGATACTATGGATTTTAATGTTGATGATGGGGTGTCATGGGGAGGTAATCCGGGATTGGTTTTAGCATCTATCAAGGTACCAAGCGCAGATGGAACAGAGTATAAGCAGTCGGATATCCTCGTTTCAGCATCATCTGAGATGTTAGAAGCCTTTACCATAGGAAATACTTCTCTTGGTAATAGCGAATATATCATAAAGCTTCTAAAGGATTATTTTGGCAAGGAACAAAGTGTTGCAATTGTACCAAAATCGCTTTCAGGCGATATTTTGACCATGAATACTAAACAGAAGAACATCATTGCTTGGACGATGGCTGGGGTAATCCCAATTTGTATTTTAGTCACTGGAATTGCGGTATTTGCAATGAGGAGGTACAAGTGATGGGAAGACAGATAAGGTTGATCCTGATGCAACTTGGTATCGTTATCATATTATTTAGTGCGATACTTGTACTAAATGCAACAAAAAGTGAAGAACAGATTAAACAGGTGGTGTTCAGAAATTCTCCACCAACCGATGTGCGCACTGTCCATATCCAAAATGAATATGGCGATATGTATGTTGACTTTATGGATGGTGGTTATGTGTTGGGCGAAATCCCCATTGATCTGGTGGATATGGAACGATTCGTGGATATGATGACAGATGTGGCTGCTCTATATGCAATAACTGAGATAAAGCGGCCACAAAGTCTAGATGTCTATGGTTTGAATAACAAAGCAGCTATGATTAACGCAACTTATGTCGATGGTGAAGAAATGACCCTGACGATTGGTAATTATGAGCCAATTAGCAAAGGTTATTATTGCTCGATTAGTGGTTTTGATGGTGTGTACTTAATTGGAGAAGAGCGGGTAAATGGCTTTAAGCAGCCGGAGAAATACTTTATTAGTAACTATATAACACCACCGATGCCAGCACAAAGTCAATCTTCTTTAGGTCACGTAAAGATGATGACACTAGAGGGAGGTACTTTACAAGAAAAAGTCACATTGTTGCCTGTGGTGGCTGAAAATGAGCAGAGTATGTTAGATGTTATTTCATTTGGGTCAGCGTCACATTTAATTGAGATTAATGGTATGAATCTCAGGGTCGATGAACGTTATGCTGCCTTAGTATTTGATTCGGTATTAGGATTAAAAGCGGAGGACATTGTCGACTATAACCTTAGTGAAGAGGCTATGGCGGTATTTGGATTTGATCGTCCAGACATGCAGGTGGTGTTTGACTACAAAAGGACTCCGGATGAAGAGGTTGTTCGATATGATATTAAGATATTAGAAAAAAGTGGCGTATTCTATGCTTCGTGCAACAATAGAGGTTTTATATATCAAATAAGTCTTCCCTATATTTATGGAGTAACTTTGGAGCAATTCCCAGTACGTTGGTTCTTTTCTCCCTTGTTATTTGACTTAGAAGCCATAGAGATACAAAGGGAAGATGAGCGTTTTTTGTTTGAGCTGTCGGGAACAACCAATGATGATTTGGCAGTTACATGTAATGGGGAAAGTTTTGATCTAGATCGTTTTAGAAGGCTATACAAGCTTATCACCAGTGCATCTCACGATAATACAATGGTAGAACAAGTTGAATTATCGGAACCACCATTAATGCGTATTACTTATAGTTACCGCTATGATAATAAACCTGACGATGTGCTGAAGTTATATGTAGCTGAATCAAGAAGGCACTATGCACAAGTTAATGGATTAGCTAGGTTTACAATTAAAGAACTTTTTTACACGAGGGTAAATCAGGCATTAGATGTTCTTTATACTAATGAAGCGTTTGAGATAGAATGGTAACTTGGCAATATGAAGTCGTGCTTATATGGTACGCATCAATATGGTTTTCATAGTAAATACAAAAGTCTTTACTATTTGAAAATAATCATAAAAGGAGGAATTAGTTATGAAGAAATTGTTAATGGTTTTACTAGTTTTAAGCATGGTGTTTTCTCTTGCAGGATGTAAAGAGGATAATACTATGGATGAAGATGCAACAACACCTGATACACAAGTTGGTGAAGATACGACTACACCAGCAGACACAGAAGGTACCGATGATATGATATCATTGAAGCTTGCTTCTCACAATGCTGTCGTATCTGGTAACCCATATCGTATCCG
>JAGXFY010000070.1:0-7006 GCA_024636985.1 Clostridiales bacterium
GGATTGGTAACCGTCATACTGGCGCCCTTGGTGATTCGAATGCTAGGTTATTATTAGGTTACAGCAAAAGAAGTGTAGCTTCGCACGTTACACCTTGTTTAAATTTCAACATAAAAGGGGCTATCGGGAAATCAATGTCATTTAGTTAAGAAAAGAATGAAGAGTTTTGTGTTTATAAAAACATAAGGCTCTTTTTTAAAAAAATATAAATAACTTGAAAATTTTTTAAAATAATGTGGCAAACCTCTTGAACAAATTATATTTTAGGAGGTTATCACATGAAAGAGTACTTTGTTTCAACTGCAAAGAAATTATTGTTTAATGCAATTGAGGAAATGGAATAGATCTCGTCGCTTTTTGTTATGAATCCCGAAAAAGATTTTACCGGAAAATGTAAAATTGATTTTGGGACATTCATGAAAAAGATATTACATTATACCTCTGTTATTATAAAAGTATAAGTAGTACGGAAAAGCCTTGAATGTGCTATAGCCTTTACTTTTTCTAATATTTTTATCTTGATGTCATTGATGTAACAGATGAAGATGGAAATTCAAATCTGTACGTGATTACTTTTGTGCTCAAAGCAGCGAAGAAATTTTATGGAGAATACTATGAGAGAATTGCCAATCCATCTGGTATAATTAAAGTGGTAAATTGTCTACTTACACAATAAACGTTAATAATTAGTATTTACCTACGCCCTAAATAAGTAACGTTGAGACAGTAGTATTGATGCCTGGGGTAAATAAAGAGTGTGTGAAAAAGACTTGATATAAAGGTTCTTTGTGGTTTGAAAGCAAAAGTAAAAGTCCCAAGTATAAAAATCATGAAAATATCGCTCTGTGAGAATAAGATCAAAGACATGTTTTTGAACGTGACAGAGCTATTAAGAGGTCATAGTCTGACGTGTGTTCAGGATGGAAGTTGGTGGAAAATGTGAATTATGAAGTGACCTATATGGGTAAAAAGAAAGTTACAGCTATAGTATATGCTGTATTGGCAGCTGCATTTTATGCAATAAATATGCCTTTTTCTAAGCTATTGTTGACAAAAATTGAGCCTACATATATGGCGTCATTTCTTTACTTCGGTGCAGGAATAGGTATTGGAGTAATATATCTCCTAGGTAAGAAAAAACGGAAGACCACAGAAGAAAAACTTTCAAAAAAAGATTTGCCATATACAATTGGAATGGTAGTGTTAGATATAGCCGCGCCAATATTATTAATGATGGGACTGACAAGTGCAACATCGGCAAATGCATCCCTGTTAATTAACTTCGAGATTGTTGCTACTTCGATTATTGCGTTGGTTGTCTTCAAGGAATTAATTTCTCTGCGTTTGTGGGCGGCGATTGTGCTGATTACTCTTTCAAGTACGCTGTTGTCCTTTGAGGACGTGTCAAGCTTTCATTTTTCATATGGTTCGATATTTATTCTTGCTGCTGCCATATGCTGGGGATTTGAGAATAACTGTACGAGGAAGCTTTCATCAAAAAGTACATTTCAGATTGTAATACTTAAAGGGATATTCTCCGGGATTGGATCTCTCCTTGTTGCGTTGATTCGGAGGGAGCATTTTCCGCAATTGTTCTATGTAGCATACGCAATGCTATTAGGATTCATAGCATACGGGCTAAGTATTTTTATGTATGTCAGAGCACAAAAAGAACTTGGAGCGTCAAAAACAAGCGCTTATTATGCAATCGCACCGTTTGTTGGAGCACTACTATCGTTTATTATTTTGAGTGAATCAATCAATGAATACTATCTCATTGCTCTGTTTATCATGCTAGTAGGCTCTGCACTGGTAGTCATTGATACAATGATTTTGAATCACTCCCATATTCATACACATACCTTTGTGCACACGCATGACGGAAGCACACATACCCACGAAATAGAACATTCACATAAGCATAAACATATTATGTCGAACAATAAACATTTTCACCAACATAAATAGAAATAGACGAAACGATATAATAAATAGAATAAAGTATAAATAAGGAAGGCACCCTGCGATGTAACCAAATCAGCGTAGAGTGCCTTAATCGCTTTTGGGCCTATTCATTTACATCCATTGTTATACCGGACATTTATACACTGTAAATTATCATCGTAAAGAGTAGCCTTTTCTATCAGCTACTCCAGCATGAAGGAACCTAAATTGACAATTGCTTTTTCACTTCATCCAGCCCTGCATTTTATAACTGAATTTTTTGCTTTTCTTTACGTTTGCGGTAAATATCATCAGTGATATTATCCTAGTTAGCTTTAGTATGATAGTGATTGAGAAGGTGCAGATCAGTTGCTTAATCAATGTAGTCAACGCAAAGTAGGGTTTGCTAACTGAGAGGATTAGAAAAAATAAATAACATAAAATATAATTGACAACTTAACAGTTATAACATATAAATAATAAACGTTACACTTTAAAAGAGAGGAGCATAGATTATGAAAGTCGTTTTACGTAAAGAAGACAGTTCAACTAGCAACCTGCTATTCGTTTACAATATAGGATATTCGAGAATCCATAAAAAAAGTTTCCATCTTACCAGCCTGCTTCAAATTATGAGCAAGTTTAACAAGGCGGAAACAGCGACACGTATGGCCTTATCACGTGCCTGCAAGGCTGGGATACTAGAAACTAGTAAGCCTGGTAAAGAGGTGGTGTATACTTTGACGCCGGTAGCTCTACAGTTTATTCAAGCATGGAACGTAGATGCGCAATCTTGCTGGAAGCGATTCGCTCTTCGAAAAATACCATGGGAGGGTAAATGGCATTTTATCCATATATCTCTGAACGACTCGACTAAAAGGGGTGAGTTGAGTGAAAAGCTACTTCAGGCAGGGTATGTACAGATTAACACACAGACATGGCTTAGCACCTATAATCGGGATGATACAGTAAAATCCATTCTCGGGGATATCGGTGTTGAGGCAGATATGGCATCTGTATATGGAGAACTTGAAGTGAGCATGGACATGGGAAGATTTTTAGATAAGACCTATGGGCTTCCCAAGCTAGCAAAGAAATATATAGAATTTGTAAACGCCTACCAACCCATGTTGGATCAACTTAATGAAGACCTATCCACCGTAAAAGAAGGTAAAGCGCTACAAGTACTGCACGGGTTGGGATATGCGTATTTCTCCATTGCGACGGGGGACCCGATGCTACCCCGAATGCTGTTACCAGAGTGGCCTGGGGATCAGGCAACGGCGCTCATGAACGATCTGCAGAAGATACTTGAAAGCACGTCATGGGAGTATCTCAAAGATTTCAATTAAAAAATTTTATATGTGAAAGGAAAATTATTGTGGAAATCCAGAATCTTTTTAAGTTCAAACCGACAAAAGACTTGGCAGTAGTACTTATCAACTATACTCTTATTGTTGCAATATTCTATCTCTCTTTTCAGATCATAACAATCAAAAATGTTGCAGGTCAATTCATTACCTTCGGTGTTGTCGGCATCTTGATATTGGGAATATTGGTTCCCGCTCTATATAATACACTGATTATGAAACGCCCGCTATCCGTTTTGGGCATTAAAAAAGAGAAGCTGATGCTTAGCATTGGCCTGTCCCTTGTATTCTCGGTTATTCAATACTTCCTGACACTTGGCAATCTGGTATTGCCCGATTTCAACTTGTTTCTTCCTTTGGCCTGCATGGCTGTTACTGTAGGTTTCTTTGAAAATATCTTCTTTAGAGGCTTCGCACAGCTACGATTTGAGGAAAGCTTCGGCGTCATCCCTGGCATCGTATTAAGTGCGGTAATCTACTGCTTCTATCATATCGGCTACGGCATGGCAGGCTCAGAATATGTGATGTTGCTTATCATCGGCCTCATTTACTCGACCATCTTCCGCTTAACAAGCAACGTGTTTATCCTATTCCCTCTGCTTACGCCAATGGGTGCGATTTTTACAAACATCAAAGACGGACTTACCATTCCTTTTGAAGCCATCATAGGTTTCACAATGGTCATCTTCCTCGCAGTAATGGGACTGGTGGCAATTCATAATATGTACAGGAAGAAACAGAAGAAAGCCGCAGGGGGTGGCGGAAGTCAAAACCGCCAAAGCAATATTTGAAGGCTGAATAACAAAAATTATAGGGTATTAAATAGTTGTATTAATAATCCTAGGTCTCATGATCTAATGGCCATAATTGCAGTACTCGGGAGAAGCGTAGAATATATCAAAAATAAAAAATATGTAGTTGATGAGTGGAAAGCCATAAACCTGAAAAGGTCACGAACATGGAAGCGCAAGAATGTGACCATACTCCAATTGGTGGATTGGTATAATTTATTGTAAAATCACAGAAAAAAGACCCCAATATCATTGTTTGATATAGAGATCTCATTCTGTTATCTTAACTTAATGATATTGATCGGGAAATAGCCCCCTTTATCATGCTTCTATTTTCAGTAGAGCGTTGACTTTGTCGAGGTCTCTTTTACGTTGAACAATAGGTGTAGCATCTTGTTGATATAACCAAGTACGATTGTTGAAAGAGACTTTGTTTTTATTTTGATAGATGACACCTAATGCGAATTTATCTGTGTCTAGGGCTTTTTTCATAGCTGACTCAAAGTCACTTGAGTCATAACCTTCTTCAAGTGGATAACTATGTTCTTTATACCACTTAAAGGTGTTGACCTTATTAAAGGTAACGCAGGGATGAAGGACATCAACGAGGGCATAGCCTTCATGATCAAAAGCAGCCTTTAGTATTTTCTTAAGTCCCTCCATGTCACCGGAGAAAGCTCTGGCAACAAAAGTG
Source organism: Clostridiales bacterium (assembly GCA_024636985.1). GTDB lineage: Bacteria > Bacillota > Clostridia > Lachnospirales > Vallitaleaceae > Petrocella. The sequence goes on from JAGXFY010000070.1 coordinate 4,800, forward strand.
GCGCCAAGGGTCATGGCTACAGGTAAAGGATTGATGGGGTCGTTGATGACACCGTTGACTTGGACAGGGGTCTTGAATTCTAAGGGACTGGTCGGTGCTGCTTGTCCTTTTGTTAAGCCATAGACCATGTTGTCATGAACGATGTGGACAATATCCGGATTACGCCTGACATTGTGGATAAAATGGTTACCGCCTTCACCATACATATCTCCGTCACCACCTTCTGCAATGACGGTTAGATGTGGGTTGGCTGCTTTTATAGCGACGGCTACCGGTAGACCTCTACCGTGAAGACCGTTGAAATAATTCGTATTAATGTATTGGGGCATTTTAGCCGCTTGACCGATACCGGAGGCCATGACCACTTGGGTTGGATTTAATTCCATTTCTTGCAGGGTTTCTATTAAGACCTTACGGATGGAGAAATTCCCACAACCGGGGCACCATGCTATATCAGTTGATTGATCCATTTCAAAATGTTTCATGATTATACCTCCTTCATATAGGCAACGACTTCTTCAATAGAAAAAGGTTCGCCATTGTATTTTAATAGATTTTGATTCACGGTAACACCAAGTTCTAATAAAAGAATTTTGGAGAATTGAGCCGATGCATTGTTCTCGACGTTGATAATGGTATCTGCTTGATCAAAATATTTTTTAATATCTTGATGGAGTGGGAAAGGTTGCTTTATATATAAATAAGCGGTTTCACCATCACCGTACTGCTCCACATATTCTTTGAGAACACCATAAGTAGAACCCCAACCGACAATGAGCTTTTTATAAGACTCTGGACCGATTAATTCAGGGTACTGATAGTCTGCCATAAGTAAGTCTTTTTTAGATAAACGTTTTTCATTCATTTGAATCCTAACATCAAAAGATTCGGTGATGGTACCTTCTTCAACATGTTCATCACTATCACACTTGACCAGACCGTCACCATAACCTGGTATGGATCTAGGAGAAAGACCATCTTCTGTTATGGTATATCGTTTATAATCTTCTGAACTTTTTACAATAGAGGATTCTAAGTATTTTGCATCCAGTTCAAAAGGTGCCATTTGGAATTTGGAGTCTACTAGGAATTGATCGGTTAATAAAAAAGTAGGCACTTGATATTTGTCAGCAAAGTAGAAGGCTTTTTGAGCCAGTTCTACAGCATCTCTCATATGTCCGGGTGAGAATATTAAACGGGGGAATTCACCATGACCGGCATAGACAGCTAAGTTTAGGTCTTCCTGAGCGGTTCTTGTAGGTAAACCTGTACCTGGCCCAGGTCTTTGAGCGATATGTGCAACACATGGTGTTTCTGTAATACCGGATAAGCTCACGGCTTCTTCCATAAGGGCAAACCCACCACCGGAGGTCGTGGTCAAAGCTCTTGCACCGGCATACCAAGCGCCAATGTTCATATTAAGGGCCGCAATCTCATCTTCAGCTTGTTCTACAAAAATACCGAAGTCATTGGATTTGCCAGCCAAATAGGTGAGTAAACCGGTACCTGGGGACATAGGATAAGCCGATATGAAATTGCATCCACCGCCAAGAGCGCCAATGCCAAGAGCTTCATTACCGGAGAGTACCATAAGGGGTTCATCGTCTCGGGTTTGCAAATCATGATGCTCTTGATAAGCCTGTCCCAGTTCATAACCGGTCTTAAAGGCTTCAATATTACCATCTAAAATCTTATCATTTTTGTGTGAAAATCGCTCTTTAATTAAAGCATGACAGTGATCTTGATCTAGAGCCAGCATACCGGCAATATGACCAAAAAGTACTGTATTACCAAAAAGAACACTTCCTGCTTCCGTCGCATAATCATTCAGTGTAAAAGGTACAAAAGTACCAACCAATTGGTTCCGTTCTTCATCACTTAGAAAATCTTCTTCACCAAAAATCTTGGAATCATCAGAAACTCTTTTAGTAACACGATAAAAGCTATGATTGTTCAGCAGATAGAGGAAATCGATATGTGACCTATAAGCAGCAACAGGAGCGTTGCTAATACGAATTTCCAAAGTGTTGTTACCGCCTCTTACGCGGCTCATGACTTCTTGAGTAGCAAATACATAATATGATTTTGAAATGGCCTTAACCAAAAAATCTTCTAAGGTTTGAAGGCCTTGTCCGGCTTCGCCGGATAAAACGATTGAAAGTTCTTGTTTCATTCTCGTACCTCCTAAAGTAAAATATTGTCCGACC
>JAGXFY010000071.1:0-69318 GCA_024636985.1 Clostridiales bacterium
CCAAACTCATTATTTTATGCCATCTTTGTTTTTTCATAATTGATCTCTCCTTCTGAAAGTCGTTGTCCATCTATGGGACAGGTTATTTTTCAGCCTCGTTTTTTATTGGGACGTGGTTACCCTTGTGTTTTACTTTATGTCCTTATTAAACGATAATTTGCCAAATGTCTTTAAGCACTACCTTGTTCTTGTTTGTTCCAATTGCGAATCTCTTGATTTTGAACGATGGGCAGTGCGTTGTGGATGAGGTTCATCAGTTCTATTTCACTTCTAAAGTGAATCTTTTCTCCGGTGTCAATCCAATGAATCAAGCCTTGGTAACTAAAGTGATCTTGATGATAGATTGAAACTAAGAAATTGGTACTTCTTGTTTGTTGTGTCTCTTGTTTTTTCATTTTCTAGCCTCCTATATAGGCTGTACCTATAGGAATATCTATTGCATAGAACTATTATACCAAAGCGCTGTGACATAAGACGCACACCCTTGTGACATCCTTGTGACACAGAAGGGCGCACCTGTGGACAAAATATAAGAGGTTCAACCAGGACATTATGGTTGAACCTCTTATTAAAAAATTGAATTGAATAAAGCTAGATTATAAAGCGGTTATATGTTTGCTTTGTCCCCAGTCACGCAAAGATCTATCTTCTTCTGTCTGAGTCGAGACGGCGCTGTGTATTAGCGTCATCAGTTCCAATTCACTTCTGAAATGCAACTTTTCTCCGGTGTCAAGCCACTGAATAAAACCTTGGTAGCTATAGTTTTCAGTGTGATGTATTGTAATCAAAAAATTAGTGCCTTTTATAGGTTGAGTCTTAGCGTCTTGGATTTTTTTTTGTGTCATATTCATATACCTCCTAAACAAGGATTACCTTAAAAAGAATAGATGATATAGATAGTATAGCAAATGGCCGTTACAACACTGTTACATCACAAATGCTTAACACTACACTATAGTAATGGACCGAGGTTAGCATCAGCTTTTAAACTGTCAATGTGATGAACCGATACCAATGGTGCATGGGATTCTTTTTCAAGTACGCGTTTCAAAACATTTTCAGTTAGAACTTCATCTACATCGGGGAGTAGTATAGCCATCTGCTGATCATTCCACTGTGTAAAGGTGTCACCTTTTCTTAATTGAGACATGAGTAATTCCTTTAATAGGCGTATTCTAAGGTTGCGCTGGGCCAAGGTATCTTTGCTTGAAAAATTAAATGTAAGGACACCGATGCTAAAGTCTTTACCGCTGCGTTCACTGCGACGACGTTCTAATTCATAAATAGACTTAAAAACCTCTGGTTCACAATAAAAGGCATTTTCAATAGAAACTTCAGATTCAAGTACCTTCATAAGATCTTCCTCTGTATAGAGGGATTGTTGTGTCTGTAATAATTTTTTGTAAATGGCTTTCATTTCATCTGAAGGCTTAATACCCATCTCTTGATCGTAGAATTCGGTTATGTAGCGATAATGATTAAAAGCTTGACGTTGCTCACCAATGGCAAGTAAGGCATCCATTAAATTGAGATGAAAGGATTCTTCATAGATATCGATTTTGATGGCCTTTTGGCAAAGTCTTATAATGGTATCAAAATTGCTTTGAGTTTTTAAAAGTTCGATGGCACTGTATATGGCTTTAACAAATAGCCTTCTATAATGATTTCGGATAGGAAAAACCCAATGTTGCTCGGCGCATTCCAGTAGATAATCACCGTGATAAAGATCGATAGCCTGGCTATATTTTTCTAGTGATACTTCAGGATTGGTGCTTTTTAAAGCATCACCTTCTTTTAAATGAGCTTCAAGAAGGTCGGCATCTAATATGACTTTGATTTGGTCGTTCCATTTGTAGTAACCATTGGTATAAAGAACAGTGGTTTCTTCATCGTTTTTTCCATCTTCTTGTAAAGTTTGTCTTAAACGATGCATCTGTCTGCGTAATGTGCTTCTAGGATCGTTGTATTCTTCATAAATCCACAATTGGTCCATGAGCGCTTCAGGTGTAAAAGAATGATCTCGATGGGTCAACATGAATTTATAAAGCTCCCATATTTTTTTGGAGGTAGAGGTAGATGTTATGAGAGAGTGACCATCTTTAACAACATCAAAATGCCCCAAAGTATAGACTGTATAAATATGTAATTGTTTGTTTTTGGTATGCTTTGATTTAGTCATAAAAGACCTCACAGAGTTATTTGTCGTAAAAAAAGTCGCATAAATTTTGAATAACAAATTTTGCAACTGAACGGTCATAGCATAAGCCTTAGACTCAAGTTTTGCGACCCTATTTTTCAATAGGTGTGCCTATAATATTTAGATGGCCTATGCAAGGAGAGGCACAGGTTATATACTGTATTTTAACATTATATTAAGCATCTTACCATAAAAATCTGCTGAAATTCGTAGGTTGTTCCTAGACTTAAAGTAATAAAGTAATGAAAATACACCCAAAAAAAATATGTGTAGAATAATAGTGGAATTAGTGATAAAATTTCACGGAGGGGATTGTCTATCAGTTCCAAATAGAGAGGCCGAGAGACCTATAATACACGGAGGTAACCAACTAATTATGAAAATTTTTCACAAAATCGGCTTTAGGCTGATAAGCATTGTTTTTCTGTTAATATTCTTGTGTAGTACAGCATTACAGATTGCTTCCTTTAACATCATGTTTGATATGGTTAAGTCATCTGCTATAGACAGAGCCAACAACACAAAGAATTACATAATCAGTCAAGTGGATTTTACAACGCTAGATGCTTACAATGTAGAAGCGGATCAAGACAATGAGCCGTATCAAGAACTTAAAAGTCTTTTGACAGGTTTAAAAGAATCCAGTGGTGCAAAATTTGTTTATATTTCTAAGATCAATGAAAAAGGTGAATGGATTTATGTGGTCGATGCTTATAAAGAAGGTGATGAGTTATATACACCTCTTGGCACACCCGTTGAGGAGGACTATGAAGAAATCTATGAAACATTGGCTTCAGGAGGCGTAGCAATCCCAGGTGAGTATGAATCTGGCGAATATGGTAAGATGATGAGCAGCTACTATCCTGTAAAAAACGATGAAGGCGCAGTTGTGGCCGTTATTGGTACGGATTTTGATATAACTGCCGATTATGATCGGTTTATAAATGGGTTTCTTGAGGGACTTATAATCTCGGTAGGTATTTTGGGAATTTCTCTGGTTGTTATCATGATTTTTACAAAGCAATTGGTAAACCCTATTCATGCTATGGCAGAAGCATTTACAAGGATTGCTAAGTTTGATCTTTCCCAGGAATTTCAACATAAGGCTTTAAAGTCTGAATTGGGTATATTGCAAAGAAGCTTAAACCAGATGATTGGTAATAACAGGAAAATGATAACGGAAATCTCAGAAGTGACGAACAAAGTTATTGTTTCTTATAATGAAGTGACTCAAGCGATGGAAATGTTATCGGATTCCTCTAATGAAAATTCTGTTCGCATTGGGAAATTGTCGGATGGTGTTACTAAAGAAGCGGAAGAAGTAACACGAGCCAAAAACCTTGGTGAACTTTTAGATGACGAAATAAACGCTATGGATGCATGTATTGGTAAAGCATCAAAAGGCATGGAAGTGCTAAAAATTAAAACAGTAGATTCAGAACAAGAACTTGAAAAATTATCAGAAAGTCTTCAAAATGCAGTTGTCGGATTTGACAAAAACACTTTGAAATTTGTAAGTCTTGAAGAAAAGTCAGGTAGTGTCGTTAATATTATAGAAACCATTAGAAGGATAGCCAGTCAGACGAATTTGCTTGCTCTTAATGCTTCGATTGAGGCAGCAAGAGCAGGTGAAGCAGGTAGAGGCTTTGCAGTGGTTGCCAATGAGATACGTAATCTAGCGGAAGAGTCGAATAAATCTGTAACAGAGATTGAAGCCATCATTGGGAGTGTTTTAAAAGATATTGATGAGGCTATGGTTACAAATAAAGACAATACAACTCTAATAAGTGGATCGACCAATAGATTAGAAGAGACTGTGACGGCTTACGGTGAACTTAAAGATTCCATGGATCATGTTATGTCAGAGATTGATAATCTAGACAAGAAATCGGATATCGTCATGATGCACAAAAATGATGTTATGGATAAGTTTGTTGTCATAAGTGATATATCTCAAAGTGCCACCACGGAAATACAGGAGATGACAGCGTTAATTGAAGAACAAACAGCTAATACAGAAGTGGTTGTGTCAAATATGGAACAATTGAAATCAAGTGTAGAGGCAATTGGCGAAGAACTTAGAGTCTATAAGCTTTGATTTTCATTGAATTTATCACATTGCTGTGGTAGTATGATAAATAATAAACCTTTGGGAGGATTATATTATGAAACATCAATTTGGAAGATTTGGGGGACAGTATGTTCCTGAACCTGTTATTGAAGCTTTAAAAGAACTTGAGGAAGCCTATGAAGCAGCTATTGTCGATGAGAGCTTTATCAAAGACTACAAGTATTATTTAAAAGAATATGTGGGACGGGAGAATCCTCTATATTTTGCAGCCAATTTAACAAGTAGACTGGGTGGGGCTAAGATCTACTTAAAACGTGAGGATTTAAATCATACAGGTGCTCATAAGATTAACAACGCAATCGGACAGATTCTATTGGCAAAAAGAATGGGTAAAAAGAAAATCATTGCCGAAACGGGTGCCGGTCAACATGGTGTGGCTACAGCTACAGCAGCGGCTATGTTTGATATGGAATGTGAAATCTATATGGGTGAGGAAGATACCGTTAGACAGCAATTAAATGTTTTTAGGATGGAACTACTTGGAGCCAAAGTGGTGGCGGTCAAAGAAGGTACCAGAACCTTAAGCGATGCAGTGGATGCAGCTATTAAGACATGGGTAGAACGTATTGATGATACTTTTTACCTATTAGGTTCTGTTGTTGGACCACACCCTTATCCAAGCATGGTGCGTGAATTTCAAAAAATTATCGGTGAGGAAGCTTTAGCACAGATACAGGAAAAGGAAAAAAGACTACCAGATTATTGTGTGGCCTGTGTTGGTGGTGGAAGCAATGCTATTGGCTTGTTTCATGCATTTTTACCTTATGAGGAAGTTGGCATCATTGGCGTTGAAGCGGCCGGACTGGGCGTGGAAACGGATATGCATGCAGCAACAATGGCGAAAGGTAGAGAAGGTGTTATACATGGTATGAATACCATTTATGTTCAAGATGATGCCGGAGCAATCAGTCCGGTCTACTCCATTTCAGCTGGCTTAGATTATCCTGGCGTAGGCCCTGAACACGCTTATCTTAAAGACACGGACCGAGCGACTTATGTATCTATTACGGATGAAGAAGCTGTGAAAGCTTTCCTATACTTGTCACAGACAGAAGGCATTATACCGGCGATAGAGAGTGCCCACGCCATAGCCTATGTTATGAAGCTCGCGCCCACCTTATCCAAAGACAAAATCATTATTGTCAACCTATCAGGACGTGGGGACAAAGATGTTCAGGCAATGGAAGCCTATATTGCAGAAAATGAAGTCAACATCATACAAAAAGAGAAAATCTAATAAAATAGAATTGATAAATTGACAAATATTTCACTAAATCATATAATAATGATTGGGTTATAAATTGGATTAAATGACACGTATGGATTTTTTGTATTCGGTAAAGCCTAACCGATATGATAATCTCTGGCTGCTCCGGCGTATAGCGCCTACAGCTACGTTTGATTTGATTGTGATTTATAACCTTTTTTAATACCTTTTTAGGATATAAGGTCTTGTGTTATGACATAATACTATTGTGAATGATAAGTGTAACTTAATAAGTGTCGAAAGTTATATGAAAGTAGTTCCATAGACCTACAAAGAATATAAAAGGATTAAAATGTGTGGTATAATAGAAGGATAACTTAAGTTCAAAAGTTTGCCCCTTGTTGGTTAAGGTGATAGAAATGAAAGAAAAAATAGACTATGATAAATTTAAACATTTAATTGCCTCAATACTCTACCAAGACGAACTGGATGATACCGTTTTGTCAGACATAGTAGAGCGTGCCCTTGTGTCTGAAAGTATGGAAAGTATAGTCCTTGATCTGTGGAAAATCAGGGAAACGATGATGAAGATGAGTAAAGGAGACATTTCTTTTGAAATCGTTGGTTCAGGGCCGATTTTTGAGGCCATCTCACAGCTACTTACTAAATTAAAATACTTAAATACTCAAATGGAAGCTTTATCTGAAGGCGATTTTTCCCAAGATACAGACTATTTCGGAGCGTTTTCTAGTGCGTTTTTGTTGATGAAGGAAAGGCTTTTTGAGGATATGGAAGCCCTAGAACGGGCTAGGCTTGTGGAACAAGAGTTGAAACGTCATTTTAGAACAATTTTTCATATGATACCGGAACCTACAGTGATTACAACCTTAGATGACTTTCGGGTATTGGACTACAACAATGCCTATTTGAGTACGAGTGGTTATACAGTAGAGGATATAGAAGCTTTAACCGATGAAAGCATCCATGTTTATACCAATGATCTTGAAAAAAGAAATATTATTAAGACAATGCTGCATGAACAGGGTTACTGTGAAAACATTGAAGTGAAATTCAAATCAAAAAATGATAGAATTCGAGTTGGTTTGGTTTCGGCGAGACTCTATATGGTGGAAGATGTTGTGATGGTGGTTCATGTCATTCGGGATATAACCCTTCTAAAGGCTTATGAAAGATCGATTAAAGACAGAGAAACGCAGTTGGAGCTCATATTCGAAAATTCGCCTATCGGCATCATACAATATAACCCTGAAGGGTTGATATTAAACATCAATCAGCACTTTTGCAATTTGATAGATGCAACAAGGGAACAGTTGTTAAATCTTAATATGCTGGAGCTTCCGGATGAAAACCTAGCACAAGTGATTAAAAAATCCTTGACAGGAAATACAGCTTTATATGAAGATATGTACAAGTCATCTATAACCGGTAAGGAAGTGTATGTGCGGGCGACCTTTGCTCCGGTATTTGATGAGTCCGGGGTCATGACAGGTGGTATTGGTATTGTTGAAGATTATACTGAGAGAAAAGCAATGGAAGAAGAGATAAGAAGACTATCGGTTACAGACAAATTAACACAGCTCTATAACCGTCTAAAAATTGATGAAGTACTGGAAATGGAACTTGAGAGGGCTCAGAGAACCCAGTGGCCTTTTGGAGTTATATTGCTTGATATCGACCATTTTAAACACGTTAATGATAACTTCGGTCATCAGATTGGAGACAAAACACTCTATGATTTATCAAGGTTGATGGAGAAAAGTGTAAGAGAAATTGATATATTAGGTCGTTGGGGTGGCGAAGAATTTATAATTATTGCGCCAAAAACAGATATCGAAGGTGTTTGTGTTTTGGCAGAAAAGCTAAGGAAGAAAATAGAAGCCTATGATTTCGATAAAATTGATAGGTTAACATGTAGCTTCGGTGTGGCTATATGGCAAGAAGATGAAGATCCTGCTACTGTAATTTCAAGGGTTGACAAAGCGCTGTATAAGGCAAAGTCAGAAGGACGTAATCGGGTAGCAAAAGTATTAAAATAATGAACTTCAATAGATTAAAATAGAAAAAAACACAAAAAAAGAAAAGGTTTGGGGCCTTTTCTTTTTTGTGTTCTCATCTTGGGAGAGATTATTCACTGCTTAGATGTACTAAAATATAGCGAGCACGATAAAGGAACATATGGATATCGCACCGGCCGGTGGGTCAATGTGGGTGTCGTTGTGGCTGTTGAAGACTAGGGCAAAGACTTCTCCAACAATCATGGACAAGATACCAAAAGCCATACCGATGTAAGGATCGCCAGAGGAAACCGCAGCAAGGCCTGCAACCATGGTGATATGATGTGTCCCGGGAACAGGCAATCCCATTTCGGCAAAGATCAATGAGGCAGCACTAATGGTAAAGCCGATTGCGGCTATATTTAATGCTATGGCCATGTTGGATACAACTAATCCTAAGCCGGCCGCAAGAATGAGCATGAACAGAAAGAATTTACCTTCCGGAAAGTAGTGTCTAACATCACCTTTTGAACCATCGAAAGTTCCGATGAGTCCGGTTTTGCCAAAAACAAGTCTAACAATGAGTCCGGAAATAACGACTGTAAGTGCGATGGTGTCTGTTTGAACAGCTAATACTGAAGAAAGTAAGTAATTGATTGCATAGCCTAAGGAACCGAAAATCCCACCTACCAATAATACTGTAGGGTCACCTAGACCAAACATGGGTGCTACGATGTCGGTGCCGTTGGCATCACCCATAAGCTTTTTCTTATTGGCAGCAAAAGCAACAGCGGCAACACCACCGGCAAAAGCGATATGGGGACCTAAATAGCTGCCAAAAGCGATGTCGTTAAGAATGGTGGCTTCCCCACCGGCCAATATTGTACCGATGCCCACAAGTCCGGTAAAACCTACAAAGATGAAGGCTCCCAAAGCCCCTATGGTGGCTGCAAATACGCCGCCGCCAAAACTAATTAATAAATGTAACAGTGTCATCATAATCTCCTTTGTTTCTTTATTTTCATCGGTCGTCAAGTTGAATGTTTTTCCCTCCTCTCTTAATAATGTATCAACTTGTACCGATAAATTCGTATATAAATTTCATGAATAAATATAATGTACTATGCTTTGATATATATATTATATATAATTTGAATAAATGTCAATATCTTTTTAATATAATGTTCATATAAATTGAATGTTAATGATCGAATATATTGATATTTGATAAAATTATTAGTGATAAATCAAGCATTCAAAGCGTCCAAATTCTAATGTTACTAAGAATTGATGATTGATGATCTTCTATCCGTATCTTGAATTGATGACAAAATGATTATGAAAAAAAGAAAGTAAATGTTATAATAAGAGAGGAAATAAACATCTAGGAGGAGTTATGGATCAAATTGAACGACGCCAAGATATTATGAAAGAAATTAAAAAAAATGGTGCTGTCAAGGTAAAAGAACTGGCAAAAGCCTATAGCGTTGGAGAGGCCACAATCCGAAGAGATTTAAAACAGTTGGCTGATGAGGATCGGCTGGTTGTCACCTATGGTGGTGCTTATTTACGTGAGATTCCAAATGATATTGCTTATAAGAATAGGGTACAATGGGTCAATAAGAACCCAGCAGCCAAATATCCCGGAGAGAGCAACAGTAATCATAGGTGTAGGTTACAACATTCGACAATGATCAAAGGGCAGGGCCAAGAACAAGTGATTCGTGAAATCATTATAGAAGATAGTATACTAAAAGATCGTTATAATAAGATTGTTGGTGAAGCTTATAACTATATTCAGGATGGTGATACCATTGCCGTTGGGAATGGCACCTTATCGGCACTTTTACTTCAAAAAATAGATTCCAAACTACGAATCAACCTCATCACACCTTCACTGACCAATGCTTTGATTGCATCGGATAAGCCTTTTATCAAAATACATGTACCGGGGGGCATATTAGATAATGACAACAAGATCTTAACAGGAAGCCAGATGGAGCTGTTTATAAGACAATTCAATATTGACAAGGTCTTTGTTGAGCCGGAAGGTATATCAAAAACAGAAGGCATTACCTTTAGTGACTATGAAGAATTAAAAGCAACCAGCTTGATGATTGAGCAAGGCAAAACAAAGATTTTACTGGTAGAAAGTTCTAAGATGAATACCTCATCATTTGCAAAACTGGAGCAGTGGCAATCCTTTGATAGCCTGATTACGGATACGAAGCCAGATGATGAGCATTGTAAGTTCCTTGATATTCAAGGTATTAAGCTGATTTGTTAATGACTAAAAGTCATGAGGAGGTTATAAAATGACAGTATTGGTTACAGGTGGTGCAGGATATATTGGAAGTCATACTTTGATTGAACTTTTGGAGGCATCCTTGGATGTTGTGGTGGTGGATAATTATATTAATAGTAAGCCGCAAGCATTAAATAGGGTCAAAGGTATAACGGGTAAAGACTTTACTTTTTATGAAGTGGATCTCTTAGATGAAGAAGGGTTGGAAAAGGTATTTAAAAAGCATGATATTGAAGCCGTCATTCACTTTGCCGGATTAAAGGCAGTTGGAGAATCCGTTGCCTTACCTTTAACCTATTATCATAATAATATAACCGGTTCTTTAATACTTTTTAAGCTCATGGATAAGTATAATGTCAAGAAATTGGTCTTCAGTTCATCTGCAACCGTTTATGGATTAAATAACGTCTCTCCCCTTGTAGAAGATTTGCCTCTGAGCACAACCAACCCATATGGCACAACAAAATGGATGATCGAGAAAATCTTACAAGATATATATCAGGCTGATTCAACATGGCAGATTGTATTGTTACGTTATTTTAATCCTATAGGTGCTCATGAAAGCGGTTTAATAGGAGAAGATCCAAATGGTGTACCCAACAATCTTATGCCTTATGTTACCCAAGTCGGTATTGGAAAAAGAGATCAACTAGGTATATTTGGGAACGATTATGACACGGCGGATGGTACAGGCGTTCGTGATTATATTCATGTTGTGGACCTGGCAAAAGGCCACCTGAGTGCATTAACCTATACAACAAAGCAAGAAGGTATTGAAGCCATTAACTTAGGAACAGGAAAAGGCCATAGTGTTTTGGAGGTCATTAAGACCTTTGAAAAAGCCAATAATGTAAAGATTCCATATACCTTTCAAGAAAGACGTCCCGGAGACATTGGGACTTGTTATGCAGATGTGAGTAAGGCAAAAAAACTATTGAGTTGGGAAGCGAAAAGAAGTCTAGAAGATATGTGTAGAGACGCATGGCATTGGCAAAGTACGTGTCCGGAGGGTTATTTAAATGATTGACACGCACATACATATACTACCGAATGTGGATGACGGTCCAGAAAGTATGTCGGAATCGATTGAAATGGCAAGGATGGCCATAGATGAAGGCATTACGGAAATGATTGTTACACCCCACTATAAAAGACCGGGGTACGTAAATGAGAAAGTGCCGAATGCCTATGAGGCACTAAAAAATGAATTGGTAAAACAAGACTTGGATTTAAAACTGTATAGGGGTAATGAAATCTATTTGAGTGAAGATAATGTTATAGATTTACTGGAGAAAAAAGCGTATACCATGAATGATGGTCCTTATGTGCTGGTAGAATTACCTTTTCGTCACTATTTTCCTTTTCACGATGCACTATTGTATCAACTACAATTAAAAGGTTACAAAGTTATTCTAGCCCACGTGGAACGTTATGAGGTCTTCATCAATCAGCCGAATAAAATCAAAGAACTTATTGGTCAAAACATCTATATGCAGCTAACAGGCAGCGCTCTACTTAATAGGAAAACAAAGAAAATGGGACTGAGATGGATAAGAGCCGGTTGGGTCCATTTAATAAGCACCGATGCTCATGATAGTACAGGAAGAAAACCGTCCATGAAGGAGACTTACAATTGGGTGCTAAAAAAAGTCGGAAGCGAGATGGCAGAAATCCTTTTTGTATACAATCCTAGAGCGGTTATAAATGGGTATGATTTAGAAGTACCAAAGTCTGAGAATCTTAAACTTAAACATTTCTGGCAATTGGATTAAGGGGTGTGAAATATATATGAAATGGTTATTGGTAACAGGTGGTTCAGGATTCATAGGAAGTAATTATATCGAATACGTCTTAGAGCATGATAAGGATACGGCTATTATTAATTATGACTTGTTAACGTATGCAGGTAATAAAGCCAACTCTAAAAGTGTAGAAAATCACGAAAGGTATTTTTTTGTTCAAGGTGATATAGCAAATAAGAATCAAGTAAGGCAAGTTTTTGAGACCCATCCGATTGACAGAGTTGTGAATTTTGCAGCCGAAACCCATGTGGATAACAGCATTGAAAATCCAAGTACTTTCATTAGAACAAATGTACTAGGCACACAAGTGATGCTTGAAGTAGCCCAAAATTACTGGATGATTGGTAGGGACGCGTTAGGTTATCCCATATATAAGAAAGGTGTCAAGTTTTTGCAGATTTCAACAGATGAGGTATATGGAACATTAGAGGATAATGGTAGCTTTACAGAAGCATCACCCTTAGAACCCAATAGCCCATATTCGGCAAGTAAAACCAGCGGCGATCTATTGGTTAGAGCCTATAACAAGACCTATCATTTGCCGGTCAACATAACGAGATGTTCAAATAACTATGGACCGAAGCAACATTCTGAAAAATTTATTCCGGCCATGATACTAAAAGCTCTAAATAATCAGAGTTTGACACTCTATGGTGATGGCAAGCAAGTAAGAGACTGGATATATGTGGGTGATCATTGTAAAGCCATTCATTTGGTATTGGAAAAGGGTAAAGATGGGGAAGTGTATAATATAGGCGGGGATCAGGAGCGGCAAAATATTGAGATTGCAAAGCTTATATTATCGAGTATGAAAAAGGAAGATAGCTTAATTGAGCACATAAAGGATCGTTTGGGACATGATAGAAGGTATGCCATCAATCATCAGAAACTTACCAATGACTTGGGCTGGCAACCTAACTATGATTTTTATAAAGGTCTTGAGGAAACAGTTAGTTGGTATATAGCTCAAAAGCGAAAATAACCCATGACAAATAATGATATTTTTTTAGAACTATGGTAAAATGTCATTACATGATTGTTGCAGATAAATAAATAACAAATAATAGTGAGGTGACCCGATGGGACGTCTAAGATCAATAGAATTGTATATTGCTATTGTTACAACCTTTACACTTGCAGTTTTAGCGATTGCAATAACCTTTATTCTCGTTACCTTATATGACATTCAGGATCGAACCATACTCATAGCAATGGCGATAGCTATAAACACGTTGCTTATGATTATTTTTAATATATTGTTATCGGTGCGCTTCATGAAAGCAACGAAGGATTTGAAGCAAGACCTTATATTGAAGGAAATTCTCTATGATCTATTCCACCAGACGTCACTTAAACATTCCATAGATGAAACTTGTGATTTGATACTCAAGGCAGCCATTAGAGCCATACCTTATGCCAAACGTGGTACGATTATGGATGTTACAAGTCCCGATCTTGTACAATATAAAGCCTATGAAGGCTATAGTCTTGATCAACTCAATAGCATGCGACTGAATTTGAAAAATACTTACTTATATAAAGAGACACAAGGCAAGATGGACAGAACCATTATCATTCCGGACACGGTAACTTACATTAAGAAGCAAAATAAAGCAGCGTCTGTGGATCAGATTATTAAAGAAGACGAGGATACAATTCGGTCAACTGTATGTACACCCATCGTGGTTAATGGTAAGGTATTTGGCATGTTGAACGTTGACAGTTGTAAATATGATGCATTTTCTCAGAAAGAAGTCGATACCATCGAAATATTTGCCTATGAAGTCGGCAGGATGATTCGTTATACACAAGTTATGAATGAAAATATTTACTTGTCTAGATATGATGATATGACCAAAATCTATAACAGAGGTTACTTTTATGAACTACATAAGAAGATGTACAGTAACCCGGCGATTAAAGATTATATTTTCATTGCCACGGATTTAAATAATCTTAAAGAAGTCAATGATACCTATGGACATGGTATTGGAGATCGTTTGATTCGACATTTTACTAAAAATGTTTCAAGTCTATTGACTGAAAATTGTATTTTTGGTCGCTATGGTGGTGATGAGTTTAATATATTATTACCACACTGGACGAAAAATGAAGCCTATGCATTGATTGAGAAGATTAATCAAAAGCTGGCAGATGATCCGATTAAGGCTGGTGAAGATGTGATTTTTGTTTCCTACAGCTATGGCGTTGTACAATGCCCTACTGATGAAAAAGATTATAAAGAACTTATTAAGTTAGCGGATCAAAGAATGTATGCACATAAAAGAGAAATGGAAGCTGAAAGGTTTGAATATTAATACTTGGCACAGTAGTGGATACATCCTATAATTGAGTGAGAGGTGGCATATAATGCGTTATTTACCGGAAAAAACAATTGAGTATCTTGAACACAATGGGTATGATGCCCAGAGGGACCATGATTGTTATCAGGCACTAAAGAACTATCTTAAAGATGAAGGACACAAAAAAAATCTTAAGGATTTTTCAAAGAATCTTTTGAACGATTATATGGCGCTGATTGGCATGATGGAGATTCGTATGGAAGAAATGTCTCTAATGTCAGAAACAGATGCTTTGACACAAGTATTCAATCCAATGAAAATACAAAATGTTATAGATCTTGAATGGTCAAGAGGAAAGCGGTACCATTCACCTTTATCCTTATTACTTTTTGAAATTGATGGGTGGCAAGAAATTATAGAAGCTCATGGCCGGGATATAGGTAATCAAATCCTTATAAAATTGGCAGAGATTATTAAAACCAATATTCGTACAACAGATGTGTTGGGACGCTGGTATGGCGAAGTCTTTATATTGGTTGTACCTACAACAAATAATGTACAAGCAGAGTGGCTGGCTCAAAAACTTAGAAAAACCATTGAAAGAACAACCTTTGATACAGTTGGGAATATAACCTGCTCCTTCGGTGTGGCGGATAGAGATGCAGCCATGGATGTGGATGATTGGGTTGTAATCCTAGAAATGGCTCTTAAGAAGGCTAAAGAAAAAGGTCGTAATTTGGTGATCGACTATGAAACTATCATAAATGAAGATGAATGAAATGGAGGTATTTGTATGAAAAAAGGTAAAATAATTGGTGTGGCAGGTTTGGCAGCTTTGGCTGGTGGTGGCTATGCAGCATATAAAACCATGACAAAAGTCAAGGTCCTTAAGGCAACCTATGATCAAGTAATCGCTTTTAACGGATCTGAGAAAAAGTATGAGACCTTTGAAGGTGATTCCTATGCAGCAGTATTTGCAGGTGTTGAGATTGACTTAAGTGAAGCAGAAATGGTGGGAGATAGCGCATCTCTTAGAATATATGCTGAATTTGCCGGTGTAGAGATTACTGTACCCAAGGACTGGAATGTAAAAGTGGATGGTATAGCAGATAAAGCAGGTGTTAGCAATCAAGTGGATTATAGACCGGACGACACCACATCTAAGCGCTTGACGATTGATTATAATATTAAATTCGCAGGACTTGAAATCAAACGTGTTGATGAAGAAGACACAATTGAAGTTGAGATTGAAGATGAGCCAAGCTTCGGTGATCCGGAAATAAAAGAGACGGATGCCCCAGCCGAGTCATAATATGTACTTAAAACCAATGCTTTTACAGGTTGGTTTTTTATTTGTTTTGTTATCGGATAATGATATAATACAATTATGATAATGATTCTTAAAAAAAGGAGGCAGGGACATGAAAATATACACAAAAAAGGGCGATCAAGGTTATACCAGTAATATAAAAGGGGAACCCATCAAGAAATCAGATGCTCTTCTTGAGCTACAAGGTACCATCGATGAAGTTAATGCGGCCTTAGGCTATCTTAGATCCTTAATGGAGGGAAAGTATCCAGAACTTGAAGACATGATAAGGGATATTCAATATGCTCTTTTTAGGATGGGTAGTGATGTGACTTATGGCTTTTCACAAAAACTCATTTTAGAAGAAGATGTGTTCATACTTGAATCTGAGATTGATAGAATGACCAGTAGTTTCGGGGTTCAGACAACATTTCTCTATTATAGTGGACATAAAACAGCTACTTATGCTCAACTCGTTAGAAGCATCGTTAGGCGGGGAGAAAGAGCATTTGTTAGGGCTTATGTCGGTGAGGATTATCCTATTGACTTAAAGTATTTAAACAGACTGGCAGACTATATGTATGCCCTCGGACGCTATTTAAATTATATACATGGTATTGCTGAAGAGAAAATGACCTTTAGAGATTCGTCGGCTTAAGTTTCAATTTGATGCCGAATATGTTAGAATTGAATCTGAATATAATGGTATGGTTACAGATAGAGAACACTTGAATGAATCGAGGTTAACAGGATGACAAAAGATTCTACAATAGAGTTTGCCCACTTACATGTTCATACCCAATACAGCCTCCTAGATGGCTCGAGTAAGATTGATGAACTTATAGGACAGGTTAAGGATTTAGGTATGAAGAGCATAGCTATAACAGACCATGGTGTCATGTATGGTGTTGTTGACTTTTATGATGAGGCTATAAAACAAGGCATCAAACCAATTATTGGATGTGAAGTCTATGTGGCGAATCGAAAGCGAACAGATAAAGAAACAGGCATTGATAATACCTACTATCATTTGGTATTATTGGCTGAAAACCAAGAAGGTTATCAGAACCTAATGCGGTTAGTGTCAGATGGCTTTACAGAAGGTTTTTATTATAAGCCGAGAATTGATTTGGATCTCCTAAGAAGTTATAGTAAAGGCATTATTGGACTCAGTGCCTGTCTAGGCGGTCATGTGCCCAACGAGATTCTAAGAGGTGACCTGACACAGGCAAAAGAAGTTGCTATGACTTACAATGAGATCTTTGGACAAGGCAACTTTTTTCTTGAGTTACAAGATCATGGGTATGAGGAACAGCATCTTGTCAATAAAGCATTGATTGAGATGAGTAAAGAACTGTCTATACCACTTGTTGCAACCAATGATGTGCACTATACATATAAGGAAGATGTAGAAGCCCACGACATTCTGTTGTGTATTCAAACCAATAAAAAGGTAACAGATGAAGACCGTATGCGTTATGCTGGTGGGCAATTTTACTTAAAATCTCCTCAGGAAATGTCTGCTCTTTTTTCGCATGTACCCGAGGCCCTTAAGAACACTGTAGAGATTGCAAGGCGATGTCAGGTCGACTTTGAGTTTGGAAAATACAAATTACCCAAATATGAATTGGATGAAAGCATAGATAAACGTGTTTATATGAAGGATATTTGTTATGAGGGTCTAAGGGAGCGGTACGAAAATGTGACAGAAGCCCATGAGGAAAGGCTGAATTATGAGCTAAAGGTCATTGAAGAGATGGGTTTTATTGATTATTTTCTCATTACTTGGGATTTTATCAAGTTTGCACGGGACCATCATATTATGGTTGGCCCGGGTCGTGGTTCTGCAGCTGGTAGTTTGGTTTCTTATTGTTTGAAAATTACAGACATTGATCCATTAAAATATAACCTTCTTTTTGAACGTTTTCTCAATCCGGAACGGATCAGTATGCCGGATATTGATATTGATTTTTGTTATGAACGCAGGCAAGAAGTGATTGATTATGTTGTCAAAAAATATGGTGAAGACAAGGTTGCTCAGATTATTACCTTCGGTACAATGGCTGCAAGAGCAGCCATTCGAGATGTAGGTCGGGCGCTTGATATGCCTTATAATGAAGTGGATAAGGTTGCCAAAATGATTCCCCAAGAACTGAAAATCACCATTGACAAAGCACTGAAGATGAACAGAGAACTTCAAAGTCTTTATGATGAGGATGAGCAAGTTAAGTATTTGATTGATATGTCAAAACGTCTAGAAGGCTTAACCAGACATAGTTCGACCCATGCGGCCGGTGTGGTCATTTGTGATCGTGCAGTTAATGAGTATGTACCTCTAAATACCAACGATGATGCGGTTACGACCCAATTTACCATGAATACCTTAGAACGATTGGGATTATTAAAAATGGATTTTCTAGGTCTTCGTACATTAACGGTTATTCAAGATGCCATATTAAACGTTAAAAAATCACAGGGCATTCAATTGGATATGAACCGCATTGATGATAATGATTCTAAGGTTTTTGAGTTGATTGGAACGGCAAAGACCGAAGGTGTTTTTCAACTTGAAAGTGACGGCATGAAGAATTTCATGAAGGACTTAAAGCCACAAAGTCTTGAAGATATTATTGCAGGTATATCTCTGTATAGACCGGGACCAATGGAATTTATACCGGCTTACATTCAAGGAAGTCGGCATGCAAAAGACATTACCTATGATTGTCCTCAGCTTGAACCGATTCTTAAGCCGACCTATGGTGTTATCGTTTATCAAGAACAGGTGATGCAGATTGTTAGAGATCTGGCGGGCTATACCCTAGGACGTAGTGACTTGGTACGCCGAGCGATGTCTAAGAAAAAAGAAGATGTAATGTTAAAAGAACGGGCGAATTTTATATACGGTAACAAAGAAGAAGGCGTTCTAGGTTGTGTGAACAATGGTATAGATGCAGCTGCAGCTAACAGAATATTTGACAAAATGACGGATTTTGCAAAATACGCCTTTAACAAATCACATGCAGCAGCCTATGCTATCATCGCCTATCAAACCGCATGGCTCAAAGCCTATTATCCTGTAGAGTTCATGGCAGCGTTGTTAACCTCCGTTATGTTTGGTGGGGGTAAAGTGGCTGAATATATTTATAGTCTAAAAGCAATGGGAATAGAAGTACTGCCACCGGACATCAATGAAGGCTATTATAACTTTTCAGTTTCTAAGGGTAAAATTCGATATGGTTTAGCGGCTGTGAAGAATGTTGGAAGAGGCGTGATTGATCATATGGTTGCTGAGAGAGAAGCAGGTGGACCTTTTGTATCTTTGACGGATTTTTGTACTCGTATGGATGCAAAAGATCTTAACAAACGTATGATGGAAAATCTGATCTATGCCGGTGCTTTTACATCTCTTGGCGGCACTAGAAAACAGTATATTCATAATTACAAATTTGTTTTAGAAGCCATTCATCATGAAAAAAAAGCAACGATTCAGGGCCAGATTAATCTTTTTGATCTTACTGAAGAGTTGCAAGAAAATAAAGCGGATCGTTTTGAAGTGGTGGGCGAATTCTCTAAAGAGCAGCTTTTAACCTATGAAAAAGAAGTCATGGGTATCTATTTATCAGGACACCCACTTGAAGATTATGCAGAGGTGTTAAATAGAGTGCTGACCAATAAGAGTCTAGATTTCCAACCTTTGGTGGATGGAACCTTTAAAGTGACCGACGGAACATTGGTTAAGTATAGCGGCATCATCAGTAATAAAGTTGTTAAGACGACGAGAAACAATCAGACAATGGCATTTCTTAGTGTGGAAGACCTGTTTGGAACGGTTGAAGTCGTTGTATTTCCTAATGACTATGAAGCCAATCGACATTATTTAAATGAAGATGAAGTGGTTATTGTAAAGGGTAGGGTTTCGACTCAAGAGGATCAAGATGGTAAGATTATCTGCCAAACCATTAAGCGCCTTGAAGATGTTTTAAGAGAAGTGCTCTATATTCAGTTTGACGACTTAGACCATTATCAATCCGTGATCAAACAAATTACCCCATTACTAAAAGCTGAGCAGGGTCAATCACCGGTTGTCGCTTATCTTAAAGATACTAAGCGAAAAAATGACTTTGGTGGCCAGTACCTGGTTACCATAAGGCCAAGTTTGATTGAAAAACTAGAAGCCTTGATGGCTAAGGATAATGTCAAAGTTGTGAAAAGTCTATTGAAATTCTAAAGAATGTGGTATACAATATAGCGTGAGAAAATGAGAAACTTTGTGAGGCATAGTTGAGTGTGTGCGCTCAATGAAAATATGGAGGAAATAAGATGTCAAAAGAAATTAAAACCATTGGTGTGTTAACAAGTGGTGGTGATGCACCGGGCATGAACGCAGCAATAAGAGCCGTTGTTCGGACAGCATTAGCACGTGGAAAAAGAGTTATGGGTATTAGAAAAGGTTATCAAGGACTCATTAATGGCGATATATTTGAGATGGATGCAAGAAGTGTTTCAGATACCATCCAAAGAGGTGGTACTATGCTATATACAGCACGTTGTATTGAATTTTTACAACCGGAAGTACAACAAAGAGGTGCCGATATGTGTAAAGTTTTTGGTATCGATGGCTTGGTTGTTATTGGTGGTGACGGTTCTTTCAAAGGTGCAGGTAAATTGGCAAATCTAGGTATTAATACTATAGGAATTCCTGGTACCATTGATCTTGACATTGATTGCACAGACTATACCATTGGTTTTGATACAGCTGTTAATACGGCAATGGAAGCGATTGATCGACTTAGAGATACTTCGACGTCTCATGAACGATGTTCTGTTGTAGAAGTTATGGGTCGTGATGCCGGCTATATCGCTTTATGGTGTGGTATTGTCAATGGTGCGGAATATGTTTTTTTACCTGAAGTTCAGAACATAAAAGAAGAAGAATTAATTGAAAAGATCTTGATGAACCGTAAAAAAGGTAAACGTCACAATCTGATTATTATGTCAGAGGGTGTTGGTGGTTCGGATGAGTTGGCTAAAAGAATTGAAGCGGCTACGGGTATTGAAACCAGAGCGACGATTCTAGGTCATTTACAAAGAGGTGGTAGCCCAACTGCAGTAGATCGTATGCATGCATCTATGATGGGGGCTTATGCTGTTGATTTGTTATGTAAAGGTGAAAGCAACCGTGTGGTTGGCTTTAAGAACAATACTTATGTTGATTTTGATATTGATGAAGCATTGGCGATGCAAAAAGATATTAGTAGTAGGCAATATGAGGTTAGTCAGATGTTGGAGACCAGATAAAAGAATGGCTTATTTATATAGGTCCTATGAAAACCCTTCCAGAACTTAATTTAGCAGTAAGTATACATTTTCATCTGACCATTGAGTAGTAGGTGAATTGAATACTTGCTGTTTTTTATACACTTTTTTATGTTATAATTAATCTTGTGCGAATGGCTATTAGTAGAGGGGTAGGTGATGGTGTGTTATGTTCTCAGTGTAAAGCAGAACTAAAAGACAATGAGACTGTTTGCCATGTGTGCGGGCATAGAAAGCCTAATATGGAGGATGTGGATTTAATTATTAACAGTCTTATAGAAGAAGATATTATGGGCGCTTCTGAAGATATAGAAATTGATGAAAAGGACTTGGGAAAGAAGCGTCGCTTTAGAAAAGATAAGAAAGCAAAAACAGAAGGTAAAATGATTCAAGGCATTCGGTATATGATTTTTGTATCGATTATTCTGTTCATAATAGCCTTATTTACGCATTGGTTTACTCTATCGGGTACGACCATGGACTATGGTTTTGTTAATAATTCAAATACTCAGAAATATATTCAAAATTTAGGGGAAGAAACCTATATAGAATTTTCGGGATACGACTTGTTTAATTATAGCAGATCCACTATGAATGAACATAAAATGATTAAAAAATCTGATGGAGATATCTCTATATCAGGTAGGTCTGTGATGCATATGTATATCATGTTGGCTATGGCTGTATTAATGTTAACAAGTCTTATTGCCTGCAGTGTGGCATTTTTACATAAGGCTTTTGCAGGTATTGCTATCATCAGAAATTTGGCAATTGTGAATCTAATTATAATAGGTTCTAATTATATTTTTCTAAATATAACCTACCTAAGTGCTATTGCAATTCGAGCAAAATCTGTTATTAATCAACAAAAAGTTTTTGGCACTTTGCATCTAACGTTCAACGGTATATCTCATGATCAATACTTTTACACTTATAAAGTTACAGAAAATCCAGGTTTTTACGGTTCAATTATAGCACTGGGCATATGGTTGACGCTTTCGATTATACTGTATGAAATGAAAAACAGTGAAAAAGTGAGGGCCATAGAAAATGGCGAAATAGATGAAGAAGCATAAGGAGGTAAGACGATGAACCTATCTGTTGGAGATTATAAAATTAGTGACGATAAGAAAAAGCTTCAATTGAATATTATTCATGAACTACTAAAAGGTACCTACTGGGCTAAAGATCGTTCCATTCAAGTTATAGAAAAAAGTGTGGCGCATTCCATATGCTACGGCGTTTATTTAGAGGATAAAATGGTAGGGTTTGGTAGAGTCGTTACAGACTATGCAACTATGTATTGGGTTGCAGATATTGTCATTGATGAAGCTCATAGGGGTAAAGGACTTGGTAAAGAACTTATGAATTGTATTGAAGCAAATAAAGATATAGAAGGTCTAATGGGAATCTTGGCAACGAGAGATGCTCATGGACTTTATCAAAAGTATGGCTTCATGCAAGACCCAGAGAAATTCATGAAAAAACCTAGGGTTGAGGGTTGAACACAAATTACAAAATTGATGCATGACTTGGGTGTTTTTCAAACATTTTAGACAGTAAATTAACGCCACCTCATGAA
The DNA here is from genome assembly GCA_024636985.1 of Clostridiales bacterium. Taxonomy (GTDB): domain Bacteria; phylum Bacillota; class Clostridia; order Lachnospirales; family Vallitaleaceae; genus Petrocella. The sequence continues at coordinate 22,168 of JAGXFY010000071.1, forward strand.
TTCAAACAATTGCTAATGGAAATAAATTGTGATACTATAAAAATAATAACGAGCATCAGACATGAAATAGAGTTTAACCATAATTTGAATATTAAAGACACAAATTCGTAGTGAAAGAATAATAATCAAAGATTATTCAGTTTTTTGAAATGGAGGTAAGAAGATGCCATCAGGGATAAAAAAAGACTACAAGTATGCCCATCAGAAAAAAATGACTGAAGAGTTGGTGCAAGATACTGATGGTGAGGATGTATTAAGCAATGAGGAGGGCTATAACGAGCGGTTTGATTTAAAAGAACTCATTGACTTAAAATTGTTTAATGACATTCAAGAAGGCTTATCCAAGGTCACTGGATTAGCTTTTGTTACAGTTGATTATAAAGGAGAACCCATAACAAAAAGAACAAGTTTTTCGGAGTATTGTTGTGCTCGTAGAAAAGTAGATCGGTATAAAAAAGCATGTTATTTGTCTGACGCTCATGGAGGACTAGAAGCTGCAATTAGGGGCGAACCTTACATATATCGTTGCCCTGGAGGTCTAATTGATTTTGCTGTACCAATTGTGGTTAAAGGCCAATATTTAGGAGCTGTTTTATGCGGACAAGCCAGAAGCAGTGAAAGTATACGATTTGATGATATCAATGAATTTATAAAATCAGATTTAAGTTGGAAAGAGAATCCGCAGTTGATGAATATGTACGAGGAAACAATAGAAATTGACTATGAAAAGATTATTTCAGTAGCAAATTTAGTACATTTGGTCATCAATCAACTGGTAGAAAAAGAAGCAATCAATATCATTCAAGAAGAACTAAATCGCCAAAGTTTACAACTCTTGGTTGAAAAAAGAGCACGCTTAGAAATTGAAAAAGAGCTTAAGGATGCTGAACTTAAAATGTTAAAGGCTCAAATGAATCCACATTTTATGTTTAATGTACTAAGTTCTATCAGCAATCTTGCATTGGTGGAAGGTGCTAAACAAACTGAAGAAATGGCGTATTTGTTTTCTTATTTACTTAGATTCAATATTGAAAATGGTGATAATGAAGTATTTATTAAAGAAGACATTGAAAATATTGAAAGATATTTAAAGGTCCAAAAGATTCGTTTTGGTGATAAGCTAAATTATGAAATCATGATATCGGATGAAATTGATACACAAAAGACACCGCCATTTGTCATACAAACTTTTATTGAAAACGCTGTCAATCATGGTATTGTTCCTAAAGAAGGACCAGGTACAGTTACTATTGAAGTGTTTTTAGAAGACGGGGATGTCGTGATTCAGATTGAAGATGATGGTGTTGGCATGTCACAAAAATCATTGCGTAAAATATTTTCATTAAACCAAAAAAATTATGAAGGAAATTCACTAGGGATTGGCATTCAAAATACCAGAAAACGTTTGATCAATAATTTTGGTGATGCATACGATGTTCAGATTAATAGCAGAGAGAATGTAGGAACCTCCGTCATAATCAAGATGCCAGAACATTTTGATGAAAGGATTAGTTAAATGCATAAAGTACTCATTGTTGATGACGAATATTTAATGAGAAAAGCATTACGCATAGTAATATCTGAAATGGAAGGCTTTCAAATAGTAGGTGAAGCGGAAAGTGGACTTGAGGCGCTAAAGCTTTCAGAGGAATTATCTCCAGATCTTGTTTTTATGGATATAAAAATTCCAACCATAAATGGACTGGAAGTGAGTCGGAAAATAAAGCAGAAATATCCTAAAACATCAATTATCGTATTAACCGCTCATAGTTACTTTCAATACGCACAAACCGCAATACAAATAGGTGTAGATGAATATCTATTAAAACCATGTTCTTTTGATAGAATAAGAGAAATATTGAATGAATACAAAGAAAATCATGTTGAAAAACGTTCTTATTCGGCGGAACTAATTAAGCATTTAACCGAAAAAGATTTTTCAAAAACATATGAGAAGATTCATAAAATTGGAGGTTTAATCTTTAAACAAACAGGTAACCCGGATTTAATCTATAGGGAGCTCAAAGAAATCCTTACTGATTCTCTGGATGTAATATCTTGTATGGATCAAGCATATCGTGATTCTTATGAAAAAAAATTTCGAATTAGTGAAATGATATGCAAAGATGTGGTATTAGCTGAGTTTTGGATGTTTGATTTAGTGGATGAGGTTTTTAAACAAAGGAGTATTCAGAATCACCCTCAGTTAATTAAAGTCTTTACCTATCTTGAGGATCATATGAAAAAAGAGGTTAGTCTCCAATCAGCGGCAAATTATTCAGAACTAAGTCTTAGCTATTTAAGTAGATTATTTAAGAAAGAATTTGGGATTAATTTTACGAATTATGTGAGTCTAAAAAAGGTAAGAAAATCTAAAAAATTATTAAAAGAAAGTGATATCGGTATTGCAGATGCTGCATTTGAATTTGGATATAATGAATCAAGCTATTTTTGTAAAGTATTTAAAGGCATTGAAGGCATTACGCCTACGCAATACAGAGAAAACCTAAGGAAATAATACTAAAAACAATTCGAAATATGACGAAAGTAAGGAAGTTAGAGCATTTATATATAAATATAAATGCTTTTTTTTTGTCCTATTTTGTAGGATTGAAGGTATGAACTATGTGGAAGGACAAAAAAGTATAACGCTTAATGCTGTTTTTCTAAGGCACATTCTAATTGTGAGCAAAAAAGTATAACTATGTTTATGATTACCGGCAGCGATACCATAAGTAGTATAAAAAACAAAGTTTATAGGGGATATTCAGCAATTCATAGGATATAAGTGCTAATAATTAAATGGTTTTTTCATGAAGGTTGTTTATATTTACAAATTAGGAAAAAAGGTACATGTTAAATTATTAAAAGTTATCATATTGTGTACAAATTTTTGTTACTTATTTTTATAAAAAAACAGTAGCATATAGAAGTAATGTAAGAAAACTTCTAGTGCAAAGCTATATGCACTGCAGGTATAAATTAAAATAAGGTAAAAGGAGGAACAAAAAATGTCACAAGAAGCTTTAGGAATGATTGAAACAAAAGGCCTTGTTGGAGCGATTGAAGCTGCTGACGCAATGGTTAAATCAGCAAATGTGGAGTTAGTGGGCTACGAAAAAATTGGATCAGGTTTGGTAACAGTCATGGTAAGAGGAGATGTAGGCGCGGTTAAAGCAGCTACGGATGCTGGATCTGCAGCAGCTCAAAAGGTTGGCCTAGTAATTTCGACCCATGTCATTGCAAGACCACACACAGATGTAGAAAAACTAATATCGGTTGAAAAAAAGTAGAAGGAGGCCTAAAAAATGGAAGATAAAGTAATGGAAAAAGTAATGGAAGAAGTAATGAAGAAATTAGGTCAGGAAGCAGAAGCACCAAGTACAGAAAGTGAAATCAAAACGACCGGACTAACTGAATTTGTAGGAACTGCTATAGGAGATACATTAGGTTTAGTTATTGCTAATATTGACCATTCACTACACAGCTTTATGAAACTTGATCCCAAATACAAATCAATCGGTATCATCGGAGCAAGAACGGGTGCAGGCCCTCATGTTATGGCTGCTGATGAAGCGGTTAAAGCAACAAATACAGAAATCATTTCTATTGAACTTCCTAGAGATACAAAAGGTGGAGCAGGTCATGGTTGTTTGATTTTATTTGGAGCAGAAGATGTATCGGATGCTAGACGAGCAGTAGAAGTTTGCCTTAAAGAACTAGATAGAACTTTTGGAGATGTTTATGCAAATGGCTCAGGTCATATTGAACTTCAATACACAGCAAGAGCAAGTTATGCATGTAACAAAGCTTTTGGAGCACCTATAGGAAAAGCTTTTGGATTGATTGTTGGGGCACCTGCAGCAATTGGTGTTATTACGGCGGATACTGCAGTAAAAGCAGCTAATGTTGATATTGTAGGTTATGCTTCACCTTCAACAACCTCTTTTTCTAATGAAGCTATTATATTTATTAGTGGAGATTCTGGAGCAGTTAGACAATCCATACTTGCAGCAAAAGAAGTTGGCGTTAAGCTTTTAGAAGTTTTAGGCAACGAAGCTGCACCATCTGTTACAACGCCATACATTTAAAAAAAGGAGGTTCCAAATGAAATCTAAGCGCTTTCAAGTATTAGCGGAAAGACCAGTTAACAAGGATGGATTTGTAAAAGAGTGGCCAGAAGTTGGTTTGATTGCAATGAACTCACCATACGATCCAAAACCTAGTGTTAAAGTAGAAAATGGTAAAATCGTAGAATTAGACGGTAAGAAAAGAGCAGACTTTGACTTGCTTGATACCTTCATTGCAGATTATTCTATAAATATAGAAAACACAGAAAAAGTAATAGCAATGGATTCTCTTAAATTAGCGCACATGCTTGCAGACATTAATGTAGGAAGAGATGAACTTGTAAAATTAACAACAGCAATGACGCCGGCTAAGGTCGTTGAAATTGTTGGACATATGAACGTGTTGGAATTAATGATGGCTCTAACAAAAATGAGAGCTAGAAAAACGCCTTCAAACCAGTGTCATGTTACGAATCTAAAAGATAACCCTATTCAAATAGCAGCTGATGCAGCTGAAGCAGCACTTAGGGGTTTTGATGAGCAAGAAACTACGGTTGGTATTGCAAGATATGCACCTTTTAATGCATTGGCATTATTGGTTGGAGCACAAGTTGGTCGACCAGGTATTTTAACGCAATGTGCGGTAGAAGAAGCAACTGAATTGGTTCTAGGTATGAGAGGACTTACCGCTTATGCTGAAACAGTTTCAGTTTATGGTACAGAGCAAGTATTCATTGATGGGGATGATACGCCATGGTCTAAATCCTTCCTAGCTTCTGCATATGCATCAAGAGGATTAAAAATGAGATATACATCAGGTACAGGTTCAGAAGTATTAATGGGATACGCTGAAAAGAAATCGATGTTATATCTTGAAGCAAGATGTATCTTTGTTACAAAAGGTGCAGGCGTGCAAGGTCTTCAAAATGGTTCAATCTCGTGTATAGGCGTGCCAGGTGGTGTACCAGGTGGTATTAGAGCCGTATTAGCTGAAAATGTTATCACAACAATGATGGATCTTGAAGTTGCTTCTGGCAACGACCAAACCTTCTCTCATTCAGATATTCGAAGAACAGCTAGAACATTAATGCAAATGATTCCAGGAACAGACTTCATATTCTCAGGTTATTCAGCAACACCTAACTATGACAATATGTTTGCAGGATCCAACTTTGATGCGGATGATTATGATGACTATAATATTCTTCAAAGAGATTTAAAGGTTGATGGTGGTCTTAGACCAGTATTAGAAGAAGAAGTCGTAAAAGTTAGAAATCAAGCTGCAAAAGTTCTTCAATGTGTCTTTAAAGAATTGGATCTTACAATCATCACAGATGAAGAAGTTGAAGCTGCAACTTATGCTCATGGATCAAAAGATATGCCAGATAGAAATGTAGTAGATGATTTAGCTGCGGCTGAAGACATGATGAAACGTGGCATTACTGGTATTGATGTAGTGAAAGCAATTAAAAAGGGTGGATTTGATGAGCTTGCAGTCAGCCTTCTCGGTATGTTAAAGCTAAGAGTATCAGGAGATCATCTTCATACTTCAGCTATCATCGATTCAAATTTTAATGTAATTAGTGCTGTAAATGACAAAAATGATTATAAAGGTCCTGGAACTGGATACTCAATGTCAGAAGCAAGATGGAATGAAGTTCAAGATATTCCTAATGCTATAGACGCTACGGACTATAAATAAGAGAGGAGGAATATCGATGGAAATCAATGAAAAAGTATTAAGAAGTATTATTGAAGAAGTTATGCAAAACTTAAAGCTACAAGAATCTGGGGTTACAACTTCAAGTGATGATGTATCGGATATAAAGCTAACGTGTATTGGAGCAGCAGAAGTTGGTAAACGTAAAGATGAAGTAATTATAGGCGTTGCCCCTGCCTTTGGATTGCATCAAACAAAAACCATTACTAAGATACCCCATGGTAAAGTGCTAAAAGAAATCATGGCTGGTATTGAAGAAGAAGGCTTGGTACCAAGAGTCGTAAGAGTGCTTAGAACATCAGATGTTTCCTTTATTGCACATAATGCCGCAACTTTAAGTGGATCAGGCATCGGCATCGGCATTCAATCTAAAGGAACGACAGTTATACATCAAAAGGATTTATTACCTTTGAGTAATGTTGAATTATTCCCACAAGCACCATTGATTACGTTAGACGTTTATAGAGCTATTGGAAGAAATGCCGCTAAATATGCAAAAGGTGAATCACCGAGTCCAGTGCCTACTATGAATGATCAAATGGCTAGACCAAAGTATCAAGCAATTGCAGCTCTACTTCATATCAAAGAAACAGAACACGTTAAGCAAGACGCTCCAGCTGAAGAGCTTAAAGTATTATTCGAATAAGGAGGAGATAAAATGATGGACAATGCCGTTCTAGAAAAAATGATCAAAGAAGTTATGGTTTCCATGAATAAAGAAGATGCCTATACATCTAAAACTGAAGTTGTTTCTGGCGCAAGAATAACCGAAGCGAACTATCCTTTAAGTGAAAAAATGGGAAAAATCATTAAAGCACCTACAGGAAAGACTTTAGATGAAATCACAATAGAAGGTGTTATGAGTGGAAAAATCACAGCTGATGATGTGAAAATAGCTCCAGAAACACTTGAAATGCAAGCACAGGTTGCAGAATCTGTTGGAAGAGATGCTTTTGCAAGAAATCTAAGAAGAGCTGCAGAATTAATCGCTGTTCCAGATGCAAGAGTTCTTGAAATCTATAATGCTTTAAGACCTTATAGATCTACAAAAGCAGAGTTACTTGAAATTGCTGAAGAGCTTGAAACAAAATACAGCTGTAAAATCAACAGTGCTTTTGTAAGAGAAGCAGCAGAGCTATATGATAATAGAGGTAGGCTTAAGAAGTAAATTCTGGAGGTTTTTTTGTGAGAATAATTGCAGGAATAGACATAGGAAATGCAAGCACTGAAACTGCTATTGGTAAAGTATACGATGATAATAAGGTGGAATTTCTTGGCAGTTCCTTAGTAAATACTACCGGAATAAAGGGAACAAAAGATAATATTCCTGGAATCTTTAAATCCTTAAAAAAAGCTTTGGAAATGTCAAAAATCAATATGGAAGATCTTGATTTAATCAGATTAAATGAGGCTGCGCCTGTTATTGGAGACGTAGCCATGGAAACAATCACGGAAACGATCATAACTGAGTCAACTATGATTGGTCATAATCCAACAACTCCTGGAGGCATTGGTATAGGGGTAGGGGTTTCTACTCCTATAAACCAGCTCCATGAGATAAGCAGTAAAGAAAAGGTGATTGTACTTATTCCGAAAACTTATGATTTTAATCAAGCGGCAAAGATTATAAATGATTTTAGCAGCAGAGGCATTGAAATTACAGGTGCCATTGCTGAAAACGATGATGGTGTGCTGATTAACAACAGATTAGACAAAAGGATACCAATCATTGATGAAGTAAAGCTTTTTGATAAGATACCGGTACATATGTTGACGGCAGTTGAAGTAGCCCATGTTGGCCATGTGGTAGAAGTTTTATCTAATCCTTATGGTATTGCAACCGTTTTTAATTTAGATGGTGATGAGACGAAGTTGGTTGTACCTATAGCAAGAGCACTCATTGGCAATAGATCGGCCGTTGTCATTAAGACACCAAAGGGAGATGTGAAAGCAAGAAGTATTCCGGCTGGAGACATTAACATCATTGGTGAAAAGATTAAAAGGAAAGTAGATGTAGATGATGGTGCAATAGTTTTAATGAATAACATTGAAATGTGTGCACCTATCTTAGACATTCAAGGAGAGGCAGGAACCAATGCGGGCGGCATGCTTGAAAGAGTTAGACACGTTATGGCTAATCTAACGGATCAAAGCCATATGGATGTCAAAATAAAAGACCTTTTAGCAGTTGATACGATTTGCCCTCAGAAGGTACAAGGTGGCATAGCTGGTGAATTCTCAATGGAAAATGCAGTAGGGATTGCAGCTATGGTTAAAGCAGATAGACTTCAGATGAATATTATAGCAGAAATTCTGCAAGAAAAATTAGGCGTTAAGGTTGAAGTGGGAGGTGTTGAAGCGCAAATGGCTATTAATGGAGCATTAACAACACCAGGTACGGATAAACCACTTGCTATTTTAGATATGGGAGCAGGTTCTACAGATGCATGCTTTATGACAAAGAATGGAGAACTGAAGCTTGTCCATTTAGCCGGAGCAGGAAATATGGTAACCCTACTGATTCAAACTGAACTCGGCCTTGATAGCTTTGATCTGGCAGAAGACATTAAGAAATATTCCTTGGCAAAGGCAGAAAGTCTTTTCCACATAAGACATGAAGATGGTTCGGTAGAATTTTTCACAGAACCACTGGATCCAAAGCTTTTTGCACGGGTGGTTATTATCAAAGAAAATGAAATGATACCTATAAACCATCAAGTATCTATTGAGAAAATAAAACTGGTTAGAAAACAAGCAAAGGAAAAGGTTTTTGTTACGAACGCCTTAAGAGCATTAAAACAGGTAAGCTCTACCGGAGATATTAGAACTATGGATCATGTTGTTTTAGTAGGTGGATCAGCCCTTGACTTTGAAGTGCCTCAGCTTGTAACAGATGCCCTTTCCCAATTTGGTATCGTAGCAGGAAGAGGAAACATAAGAGGAATTGAAGGACCAAGAAATGCCGTAGCAACAGGACTCGTACTTGTCCAGTAGAAAAGTAGGTAGATTAAATGAAAGAAAACCTTGCGATTTATATTTGCTATGAAAAAAAGATAACAAATAAGAGTTTGATTGATTTAATAACATATGGAATTGAAGAAGAAGGTATTCCTTTCCATCTTATTGGAGATGATTGTTCCGATTATAAAAAGCTTGCAATGATAGCGTCGAACGAATCACAACTTGACGTTGGTATAGGCCTGGATGAATCAGGCAATATATGTCTTCATCATTCGAAATTACCGGATCAATATTTTCTTTTTCCATGTAAACATTATAATGATCAAAAGAAACTAAGAAATATTGGTATAAATGGAGCAAGACTCGTTAAAGGGATCCCTTTTATAGTTGAATAAGTAGCAAACTTTCTGAAAGGAGGAGATCTTTTGAATAATGCATTAGGGTTAGTTGAAGTAATAGGAAGAGCTGGTGCTGTTGTAGCAGTTGACACGATTTTAAAGGCAGCAAACGTTGAACTTATAGGTATTGAACCTAGTAAAGGCGATGGCATGTATGCCATCAAAATTGAAGGTGATGTTGGTGCTGTAAAAGCTTCAGTAGATTCTATTAAATCTCACCAAGAGCTCATAAATAAAATTTATGCAACGAAGGTTATTGCCAGACCCGCGTTAGGAATTGATAAACTTGTTTATAATGCTTCAACGATTGGTTATAAGAATAAAGCCAAAGAGGTAGTTCTTGAAGTAAAAGAAGAAGTAAAAGAAGAAGTAAAAGAAGAAGTAAAAGAAGAAGTAGAAGAAGAAGTAAAAGAAGAAGTAGAAGAAGTTGTAAAAGAAGAAGTAGAAGAAGTTGTAAAAGAAGAAGTAGAAGAAGAAGTAAAAGAAGAAGTAGAAGAAGTTGTAGCAGCTGAAAAAGTTCAAACTGAGGATAATGATGAGTTAGGAAAAATGAAAGCTGTAAAATCTGAAACAAAGTTGAAGGTAAAAGAAGTATGTAATCTTTGCAATGATCCAAAGTGTAAAAGAAAAAAAGGAGAACCTAAAAGTTTATGTATCCAACATAACTCAAAGGCTACCTGAATATATCCATATGCCTTATAACATAGGGCAGTCAAATAAAAAGGAGGTAATATTATGTCTAAAGAAGCATTAGGAATGATCGAAACAAAAGGTTTAATAGGCGCTATAGAAGCGGCAGATGCAATGGTTAAATCAGCTAACGTTGATCTCATAGGTTATGAAAAAATAGGGTCAGGCTTAGTTACTGTAATGGTAAGAGGTGATGTTGGAGCTGTTAAAGCTGCAACCGATGCTGGTGCCGGCGCTGCTCGTGTAGTGGGTGAAGTTGTTTCTGTTCATGTTATTCCAAGACCACATACTGATATTGAAAAACTCATTCCAGAAATGTAGGTAAACCATTTATGAAAGAAACTGAACTTATTAAAGTAATAGCAAAAGTAGTAAAAAAGTATGTAATAGACTCAATTTATGTACCTGCGGGTGTGTCTAATAGACACATCCACATTAAAAAAGAAGATTTTGAAGTTTTATTTGGAAAAGGTCATGAGCCAACGAAGCTAAAAGATCTTAAACAACCAGGCGAGTTTGCGGCACATGAAACAGTAACACTTGTATCAAACAAAGGAATTATACCAAAGGTTAGAGTGCTCGGTCCTTTAAGAAAGCAAACACAAGTTGAACTGTCTTTATCAGATAGCTTTTTACTCGGTGTGAATAGAATCCCTGTTAGAGAATCAGGGAATATAAAGGATTCTGAAGGCATTATTGTACAAGGACCGGCGGGTGAGATTGAAATTAAACAAGGTGCTATTGCTGCACATAGACACATTCATATGCCTCAGGATTTTGCTGACATTTATGGTTTTAAGGATAGAGAAATTGTATCTGTAAAAACAGATGGCATTCGCTCTGTAACCTTTAATAATGTCATGCTCAGAGTCTCAAATAATTATGCATTAGAAATTCATCTAGACCTAGACGAAGCAAATGCAGCTATGGTTAAAAATGGTGACCTTTTAAAGATTGTAAGACATGAAGGTGAAGTAAATGGAAATGGATAAGGTAAATCAAGACATTAGAGACTTTGAAATCTTAATGGATGAAAAAATCTGTGGAGAATATGAAGGCGAGCTCTTTACAGGTGTTGATCTTGGAACAGCATACATCGTTTTAAGTGTTGTTGACAAGTCTGGTAAAGCTGTTGCAGGGGCAAAAAAAAGAGCATCCGTTGTAAAAGATGGTGTTGTCGTTGACTATATAGGCGCCATCAAAATTGTTAAGAGCTTGAAGAAAGAGCTTGAAGTAATCGTAGGGAAAAAACTGTTAAAAGCGGCCACAGCTATTCCACCGGGTGTAACTGAAGGATCTGTAAAAGCAATTGTGAATGTTGTTGAAGCTTGTGAATTTCTAGTGATGAATGTAGTAGATGAACCTACAGCAGCTGCTAAAGTATTGTGTGTTCAAGATGGAGCAGTGGTAGATGTGGGTGGTGGAACTACAGGAATATCAATACTAGAAAGCGGAAAAGTAACCTTTACAGCAGACGAACCTACAGGTGGTCACCATATGAGCTTAGTTTTAGCGGGCAGATATGGTTTAAATTATGAAGAAGCGGAAGTGTTAAAACACACAAAGGAAAGGGAATGGGATGTATTTCCAGTTGTTGCCCCTGTCGTTGAGAAAATGGCTTCAATTGTAAACGGTTTTATCGATGGAAAAAAAGTGAGTGTGATTTATATTGTAGGAGGTGCAGCTACCTTTGTTGATTTTGAAAAAATCTTTCAACAAAAAACAGGCATAAATGTTATAAAACCTTACAACCCTATGTTAGTAACACCACTAGGTATAGCTTTAAGCTGTTTAAGTGAGGTGGTATAGATTTGAATATTGATAGGATTGTGGATGAAGTAATCAAACGGATGAAGCTTATGCTTAATACCCATAAAGGGCTTATCGTAATAAGAGAAAAAACGGACTATTCATTACTGAATGTTTTGCTTTTATCAATGAAAGACAATGGATTTATATTTGATGCAGTGGTAATCAGTCCCAAAAAGGAAGAAATTGAATTAGATCAAGAACTTATGAATATTACCTTTTATGAAGAAGCAGAGTTATTAGATAACCTTGAAAGCATTCACAAATATGAAGTGATTGTATTAAGTAATTTAAACATAATAGAAATTGGAAAGTTGACAAATCTTAACATTGAAAACAAATTTTTGTATTTGGTATATGAGGCTCTAAAAGAAGGAAAAAAAGTATATGGTTTCTCAAAAGACTTAGATATTAAGAAGAATAATAGTCTTAGAAGTTTAACCTTAAAATTGTGCAAAGCATTAGAAGACATTGGACTTAAGATCATCATTGGAAAAAATAGTGCCATAATAGTTGACAGCAATATCCTTACAATAGATAAGAATGTCATCACATTAGAATGTGTGAATACCATGGTGAAAGGAAAACTACTCATCCAAGATAGGGCTATTATAACAAATGCAGCTCAGGATTATTTGTCCCAAAATAAAATTGAAGTTTTAAGAAGGTAAGGTGATCATAATGTATTTTGCTGAGGTCATAGGACACGTTGTTGCAACAACGAAAAATGAAAACTTAGTTGGAAAGAAACTATTAATCGTTCAACCCTTAAACAATAATTTTGAACCTTATGGTGAAGCAATTGTAGCGATTGATACAGTAGGTGCAGGCTTTTCAGATAGAGTTTTGCTTGCTACAGGCAGCTCTGCTAGAGTCATTTTTGATGAGAAGGCGCCTGTTGATGCCGCGATTATTGCTATCATTGACACACTTGAAAGGCATTAAGGTGATTATTTATGAGTAAGATCTATACAAAAGGCGGCGATCAAGGTAAAACAAGTCTATATGGTGGATCGAGAATCCTTAAATCTTCAAAAAGAGTCGTAGCTTACGGCAGTATTGATCAAGCAAACGCAGCGATTGGTTTAGCCTGTGTAAAACTTAAGGATCGAGTTTTAAAAGATTTATTAAAGATCATTCAAGAAAAATTATTTGTAGTTGGTGGAGAACTGGCATCAGATGAAAAAGGAATAAAGAAGCTAAAACATCAAATCTTAGAAACGGATGTAACGTTCCTTGAAAGAGTTATAGATGAGCTAACGACCAAGTTATCTGAGATGCCTTGTTTTATTGTTCCAGGGGTCTCAGAGGAAGCTGCTTATCTCCATGTGGCTAGAACAGCAGTGAGACTTGCAGAACGAGAAATTGTAAATTTAAGTGATGAGCAAGATGTAAGAGTCCATATATTAGAATTTATTAATAGATTATCTGATTTGCTTTTTGTAATGAGCAGATATGTTGTAGAAGTAAAAAATGATGAAACGAATCAAGAAGAAAATAATATAGCTATAAGCTTAGAATTAGCAAACAAAATGGCAGCCTTATCAATTCATAAAGCCCAGGAATTAAAGGTTCCAGTCGTTATATCTATTGTAGATGAAGGCGGTAATCTTATATTACTAAATAGAATGAGAAATGCCCATATTGGAAGTATAGACATTTCCATTAATAAAGCGTATACTGCCATGGCTTTTAAGCTAACCACGGAAAAACTTGGAAAACTTGCACTGCCAGGTGAAGCCTTATACGGGATTCAGAATACAAATGGTGGTAAGGTCGTTGTTTTTGGAGGCGGTATTCCTATTTATTTAAAAGATAATCTTGTTGGAGCAATTGGAGTAAGTGGTGGCAGTGTTGAAGAAGACATTCTAATTGCTGAAGTAGCTTTGAAAAACTTATAATTGAAGAGGTGGAAATAATGAATATTGATTCAAAACAACTTGAAAAGATAGTAAAAATGGTAGCAAATAAAATTGAAAATTATGAAGTACAAACTTTAGATAACTCGAATCGCTTGGGGATTTTTGAGGAGATGGAGGATGCAGTAGAGTCCGCTTATCAGGCTCAAAAGGTGCTTTTTGAAATGACGCTTTCAGATAGAAAGAAAATCATTGATTCAATAAAGGCACACCTAAGAAACCATATTGAAGAAATTTCAAGACTGGCTCATGAAGAAACAAAAATGGGAAGATATGAACATAAAATAATTAAAAATACATTGGTCATTGATAAAACACCTTCAGTAGAAGATTTAAAAGCAGGCGTGTTTACAGGAGATGATGGACTTACACTTCTTGAAATGTCACCATTTGGTGTGATTGGAGCAATTTCTCCTTCAACAAACCCCTCAGAAACAATAATTTGTAATGCCATAGGAATGATCGCTGCGGGAAATTCAGTTGTATTTTCGCCGCACCCTGGGGCTTATCATACTTCAAATAGAACAGTTGAACTGATTAATGAAGCAATTGCACTCGTAAATGGACCTGAGAATCTAGTATGTACAGTCGATCATCCTAGTCTTGCAAAAGCTAATATTATGATGAACCATCCTAAAATTAATTTGATTTGTGCCACTGGAGGACCAGCAGTTGTAAAAGCAGTTTTATCAACTGGGAAAAAGGCTATAGGAGCTGGAGCAGGCAACCCACCTGTATTTGTTGACAAGACGGCTAACATAGAAAATGCAGCAAGAGATATCGTTCTTGGTAGTAGCTTTGATAATAATATTCCTTGTATTGCAGAAAAAGAAGCAATTGTAGTGGATGAAGTATGTGATTATCTCATTTTCAATATGAAGAATAATGGTGCTTATGAATTGAAAGGGAATGAAATTTGTTTACTAGAAAAGTTAGTTCTTTGTGATAAAGGGTTAGCAAAAAAAGAATTTATAGGAAAGAATGCAGATTATATTCTTTCAAAAATAGGCATTGAGGTTGACCCTTCTATTGTTTTAATTATTATGGAAGTCCCCAAGGAGCATCCTTTTGTACAAGAAGAACTTATGATGCCAATTTTACCCATTGTCCGAGTAAAGGATGCAGAAGAAGGTATTAATTTGGCTTGTCAAGTTGAACATGGAAATAGACATACTGCTATTTGTCATTCACGTGACATTGAAGTTCTTTCTGAGATGGGAAGAAGAATACAGACGACAATATTTGTTAAAAATGGACCATCTTATGCTGGAATTGGTGTTGGAGGAGAAGGTTTCACAACTTTTACAATTGCAGGACCTACGGGTGAAGGCTTAACTTCTGCAAGCACTTTCACAAGAAAAAGAAGATGTGTTTTAGTGCAAGGCTTTAACATTAAATAACGGGGTGATAAAAGTGGAAAATCTAATAAGTAAAATCAAAGATGCTGGTGTTGTTGGTGCAGGTGGAGCAGGATTTCCTACGCACGTAAAATTTGATACTAAAGCAGATTTTGTCATCGTAAATGGTGCGGAATGTGAACCGTTGCTTAGAGTAGACCAAATATTAATGGATTTAGAAGCAGAAAAAATTTTGTTTGCTCTAGATCAATGCGTTACCCATGTAGGCGCTAAAGAAGGCATCGTTGGGTTAAAGAATAAGTATACAAAGGCAATCACATCTTTAACTAAAGCGTTAGAAAAATATCCGCGTCTTCGCATTCATCTGCTAGATAATGTATATCCTGCTGGGGATGAACAGTATTTGGTATATGTTACAACTGGAAGAATCGTTCCTGAAGGTGGCATTCCAATCATGGTAGGGTCCATTGTTACAAATGTAGAAACTTTGCTTAACATTTATAACGGAATTCATAGCATACCAGTCACAGAAAAGTATTTAACGATTGCCGGTGCAGTAAAGAATCCAAAGACTGTAAAAATACCCATAGGCATAACTGTGCGAGAGGTTCTTAATCTTGCAGGTGGTCCATTGAATGAGGGTTATAAAGTAATAGATGGTGGACCGATGATGGGTAAAATACTAGATTCTATTGATGAACCTGTAAATAAAGCATCAAAAGGATATATCGTATTACCTAAAGACCATCCACTTATTAAGAACAAAGAGAAATCTGTTACACAAGTTCTTAAAGAAGCACAAACGTCATGCTGTCATTGTGACTTGTGTACAGATGTTTGCCCAAGATATCTTTTAGGGCACAAAATACATCCTTCTAAGCTTATGAGAATTTCCAGCTACGGTTCCCTTGGAGATAAAAATGCTAGTTTAGATGAAGCATTTCTCTGTTGTGAGTGCGGGCTATGTGAACAAGCATGTATCATGAACCTACAACCTTGGAAGGTAAATGTGAATATAAAGAAACAACTGAATGAAATGGGCGTTAAAAATCCTAATAATAGAAAACCGATAGAAGTGAATCCATTTTTTAAATACAGAGGGTTTCCGGTTAAGAAACTCATTTATAGACTTGAGCTTGATCAGTATGATGTAGATGCACCATTCATGCAAACAAACCAGAGCTATAAGGAAGTGACGATATTGAGTAAGCAACATATAGGCGTACCATCGGTTCTTTGGGTTAAAGAAGGAGAAGAAGTTATAAAAGGTCAGCTTGTATTTAGAGCTAAAGACAATGCATTAGGTGCAAATATACACGCTAGTATTTCCGGTACTATCGTTAAAACATTTGTAGATAAAGTCATCATTAAAAGCACATAGATAATCTATGAAGATGCAAGGAGGAAATATGAAAAATTCCATTGGTTTATTAGAATTTAAAAGTATTGCAAAAGGTATAGAGGTAACCGATGAAGTGTTAAAATCCTCTAATGTAGAGCTTATATCCGCAAATCCAATATGTCCAGGAAAATATATTTCAATTGTTTCTGGAGATGTAGGTGCAGTCAACAACGCTGTGGAGATAGGAAAGAAACTTGGTGGTATATTCCAAATTGAGGGGCTTGTTATAGCAAATATTCATCCTGATATTTTTCCGGCATTAGCAGGAACATCAGAAATGCAACCAATTAGTAGTATAGGGATTATTGAAACAATGTCATCCCTTAGTTCGATTATGGTTGCAGATACTGCAATTAAAGCCTCAAATATAAAATTAATTGAAATTAGAATTGCTAGAGGTTTAGGTGGCAAAGGTTTTACTATAATTTCTGGTGAACTATCTTCTGTGAAAAGAGCGATTATGGCGGTAGAGGATAAGTATATGGCAACTGGAGAAATACTTTGTGCTTCTACTGTTGCGAACCCAGAAAAAGAGCTTATAAAAAAAATATTTGGATAAAGAAATAAGTTATTTTATTACCCTCATATAAATTTTATTGGGAAAAACAATACATAATCATTTGATGATTACAATCATGGGCAAATGCTGTATGCGTTCACCCAGCGATATGGCTTTGTTTTTGCTCAGCTTGCAAAAGGAGAAAAAATGAACAAGTTTAAATCATTAATTATTAATCCGGGCTCCACATCCACTAAAATAGCGATTTTTGAGGATGAAAATGAAATATATAGTAAAACAATTAGACATGATCCGGACGAGCTCATAAAATACACAAGTATATTTTCACAATATCAATTTAGAAAAAAGACAATCCTAGATGCGCTAATAGAAGAAAAAATCGATATGAACACTTTAGATGTGATTATTGGAAGAGGTGGTATGCTTAGACCACTAATTGGTGGTGTATATATAGTAAATGCTAAGATGTTACAGGATTTAGAATCTTGTAAATATGGAGAACATGCTTCTAGTCTTGGTGCAAAGTTAGCATTAGAAATTGGAAATCCTCTTGATATTCCTTCTTATATTGTAGATCCAGTTGTTCTAGATGAGCTTGAGGAAATTGCTCGCATATCTGGAATGCCAGAAATTAAAAGAAAGAGTATTTTTCATGCACTGAATCAAAAAGCAGTTGCTAGAAAAGCTGCGAAAGAATTAGGCTCTACTTATGAAAACCTCAATTTTGTTGTTGCTCACCTTGGGGGTGGAATATCTGTAGGTGCTCATGAAAAAGGTCGCTTGATTGATGTGAACAATGCAGTCGATGGAGATGGTTCTTTTTCACCTGAGAGAAGCGGTAGCGTGCCGATAGGTTCTATTGTACAGCTGTGTTATGAAGGAAAATATACCTATAATGAAATGAAAAAGAAAATAATAGGCAAGGGCGGACTTGTAGCCTATTTAGGTACATCAGATGGTAGAGAGGTAGAAAAGCGCATTGATCGTGGTGATGAGTATGCAAAACTCATATATGAAGCGATGGCTTATCAAACGGCAAAAGAAATTGGTGCTTATGCAACCGTATTAAAAGGGAAAGTAGATGCAATTATTTTAACAGGTGGATTGCTTTATGATAAAAATATAAAAAATTGGCTTTTAGAACGCGTCAATTATATTGCACCGATTAAGGTTTATCCTGGAGAAGATGAGATGGCTGCATTAGCCCAAGGTGGACTTCGGGTTTTACGAGGCGAAGAAAAACCCATCATCTACTAAAATTATAATAATATATTCTAAGTGGGTTGAGGCGTTAAAACAATTTTTGAACCATTAACCTAGAATAGAGGGGCACATTAATTAATTGAAGGAGAGGAAATAATTTGGACAGTAGCATAGGTTTATTTGAATTCTATTCAATCTCAGACGGATTAAAAATGACAGACATTGTATTAAAAAGTTCAAATGTGCAGATCCATAGAAATGAAATCATTTGCCCTGGAAAGTATGCACTTCTTGTTAAAGGTGAGCTTAAGGCAGTAAGCAATGCTGTAACGAGAGCAAGAGATGAAAATATGGTTACAATGCTAAAAGCAGAGCTCATTTCAGATATTTCAAATAAAGTATTTGAGGCCATTAACAGAAATGTAGTCTTAGAAAAGGCTGATTCAGTAGGTGTAGTAGAAACAAAAAACTACGTAATGTCACTCGTTTTAGCGGATTTAATGGTAAAAAATGCAAACATTACGATTCAGAAGATTCCAGATAGACTTGGTGTTGTTGGTAAAGGGCTCATTATTTATAGTGGATCAACCTCTGAGGTGACTAGTGCTCATAATAGTGCGATTTCTTCTAAGTTTGCAGATAATATTATGAGTTCGAATATCATTTATAAACCTTCCTTCAACTATTTTAATATTTAAAAATAGGTATTATTTACGGAATCAATGCCTTAGAAAAGCAAATTCTTATTGAAGCCACCGAGGATAAAGGATATAGTTGAAATGAAAACACTTAAAGAAGTAATGGATTTACATCTTTAAAAGAGTTATAATAATAGCAATACATGTAAAAAATTGAATAAAATAATATAGGTGCCTTCGATTTGAAGGTTAAAAGGGAAAACGGTGGAAATCCGTTACAGCCCCCGCTACTGTAAGTGGTAAAGAAGCTTTTGTAATATACCATTGAGCAAGATAGATTGCTTGAGAAGGTGAAAAGCGTGATCATCCACAAGTCAGGAAACCTGCCTATATTAAGATTAAGTATGAAGCTTTCGGAGGGAAAGACGATACCATATACTAGAGTTTCTCAAGAGTATATCGTTGAATCTTCGAATGAAGATTCTTTTTTTGTTCTCTAGGAAAGTCATACTTTAGTATTGGGCCTTGAAGCGTGGCAGAATACGTCAAAGACCTTTCCTGTCGAATCGTTCAGAAATATGAGCAGAGCTCATAACGAAGCGAAGCTTCTTTTCTTGATTGTATTTAGAAAGGATTATAACACCTAGAACGAAATTATTAATAAAAAAGTTGATACGAAGCAATTTGAAAATGGGAAGGAGATACCTATGAAAAAAAAGAGACTAACCTTTGTTTTATTATTTATAACCATTCTACTTCAAGTGAAACCAGTATATGCCATGCATATTGCAGAAGGTTTTTTGCCTCTAAAGTGGAGCCTTTTTTGGTTTGCTTGTTCAGTGCCGATCGTTACGATGGGAATTTATAAGCTTAGTAAAAGAATACAAAAAAATCCTGAACAAAAAATGTTGGTCGGCGTAAGTGGTGCATTCACATTTGTTTTATCTGCGTTAAAAATGCCATCGGTCACAGGTAGTAGTTCACATCTATCAGGGGTAGCACTCGGAGCCATTTTATTTGGGCCTACAACAATGAGTGTGCTAGGAACAATTGTATTGCTGTTTCAAGCAATTCTTCTTGCACATGGAGGACTAACTACCTTAGGTGCAAATGTGTTTGCGATGGCAATCGTTGGCCCCGTAACGGCCTATTGGATCTATAAAGCGGGTATAAAAATGTGTTTGAATCGTTCCATGGCTGTGTTTGTTGCAACCTTTGTATGTAATATTTTCATCTATGGTACAACATCCATTCAGTTAGCCCTTGCTTTTCCAGGAGATAGTTTCCTTGCTTCAAGTATTAAATTTTTAACTATATTTGCAGTAACTCAAATACCATTGGCAGTGATTGAAGGTCTATTGACAGTCATGATTTTTAATTTTTTAGTCAAGCATGAAAGTTTAGAATTAGAAAAAATGCTAATTGTCATAAAGGAGTAGAATTATGAAGAAGAATAAGAATCTAATATTTATGTTATTGATTTTAGCGTTATTCATTTTACCGTTTATAGTAGTGAATCAAGGAGAATTCGGAGGTACAGATCAAATTGCACTTGATGTGGTAATGGAAATTGATCCGAATTATCAGCCAATAGCAGAAAATATCTTTGTACCGGCAAGTGGAGAAATTGAATCCATGCTATTTACTTTGCAAGGGGTTATAGGAGCAAGCTTCATTGGTTATTTTATAGGTAAGAAAAGAGCCGATTATAAAAGAAAGCATTCTGCAGGGTGATATTAATGGATCAATGGGCTTATGTAAATAGGTTTAGTAATATTCATCCCTTTGAGAAGTTTTTTATAGCTATAGTAACGATGTTCTTAGTTCTTCTATGGGACAAACCAGTTTTTCAAGGATCTGTCTTAATCATAATGGGTATGGGTACAGTCCTTGGTGCAGGGATTCCTTTTAGAGTATATGTAAAATATATGACGATACCACTTTTGTTTATTTTTGTAACATTCCTATCGGTTTTGCTAGAAGTTCATACAGATCAAAAAGATTTTTTATATACGATAGAAATTTTTCATATGTTTGTTGGAATAAGCAAAGAGAGCATAGGCATCGCAATAGCATTATTCTTTAGAAGTACGGCGACACTTGCATGTTTATATTTTTTAGCAATGACAACGTCAATGCAGGAACTCATTTATTTGTTAGAGAAATTTCATTGCCCATCCATTGTTACAGAGCTTATGGTATTGACATATCGTTTCATATTTGTTTTTTTGAAAACAACAAAAACAATTTATTATGCTCAAAGTACAAGACTAGGATATAAGGGATTTTTTAGAAGCTTAAAGTCATTTAGTATATTAAGCTCTGTCATGTTTGTAAAAGCCTATATGCAAGCGAAGGCATTAAATCAAGCAATTCTATCTAGAGGCTATCAAGGAACATTTCATCAGTTGATAAGTAAGCAAGCCATAAATACAAGAAGACTTACTATGATTATCATAGTAGAGATTGGACTTTGTATAATAGGCGGTATAAGCCCATGAGTTCGAAAAAATTTGGAGGATGTTCTTATGAATGAAACAATATTGCAGGCTAGTCATCTTAGATATCAATATGAAGATGGAACCTGTGCATTGAAAGACTTGAATATCCAAATTCAAAAAGGGAAAAAAACAGCGATTATTGGTGGAAATGGGGCAGGAAAGTCTACTTTATTTTTGAATTTTAACGGTGTTTTAAGACCAAAGAAAGGACAAATTCTCTTTAATGGAAAAGTTGTTAAAAGCGACAAAAAAAGTATAAATGATTTAAGGCAAAAAGTAGGGCTCGTCTTTCAAGAACCCGATCATCAAATATTTTCATCTAGTATTTACCAAGAAATTGCGTTTGGTCCTTTGAATTTTGGATTGTCCAAGGAAGTTGTTCGTTGTCGAGTTGAAAGGGTTATGGAAGAAATGCAACTTACACACCTAAAAGACAAGCCTACCCACTTTTTAAGCTATGGACAGAAGAAACAAGTAGCGATTGCTTCCATTTTGGTTATGGAACCAGAAGTGATTATTCTAGATGAACCAACAGCAGGTTTAGACCCTATGCATGTCAACAAATTGTTACGACTTCTGGAGGTATTAAGTGAGAAAGGGATTACCTTAATAATTGCAACTCATGATGTGAATTTTGCCTATAGTTGGGCGGATTGTATACATGTTATGCAAGAAGGTCAATTGATTCGATCGGGTTCGCCACAAGAGATATTAATGGATGAACACGTGTTAGAAGCATCAAATATGGAGATGCCTTATATAATTGAGCTTATGAAAAAGTATTTTCGAGGTAGCCAACTTTTTGAGGAAGACTTACCAAGGACAATCGATGAACTTGTACAAACAATAAAAGGAGGGTTGATCAGTGGCAGAAATGAAAAAGGCAATATTAGTAGTTAGCTTTGGAAGTAGTGTTGAGTCAGCAAGAGTAAAAGCTATTCAAAAAGTTGAAGCGTTGATGATGAGAACTTTTGACAAATATCAAGTTGAAAGCGCCTTTACTTCAAATAGAATCATAAAAAAGTTAAAAAAAGAAGAAGGGATTGTTATTAATACGCCAGAAGAAGCACTGCAAAAAATAATCGGACAAGGTTTTCAAGAAATTATCATCCAACCCTTGCATATTATTGCGGGTTACGAATTTGATAAAATTAAAAAAACAATGATGGACAATAAAAATCCGAATATTGACATAAAGCTAGGAAAGCCATTGCTATTTGAAGAAACAGACTATTTAAAGGTTGTAGAAGCTCTTAAAACCCAGTTGCCAGACGAAAAGGAAGAACAGGTCGTTATTCTAATAGGACATGGGACAAATCACTTGGCAAATGGGTGCTATGAGAAATTACAAGATTATTTAAAGGATAAGACATTACCGGTTTTTGTAGGAACAATAGAAGAGGGTGTAGACCCGATGATTGCCAAATTGAAAGCTAGTAAATACAAAGAGGTCTTTTTGATTCCATTCTTATTAGTAGCTGGAGAACATGTTCAAAATGACTTGTTAGGTGAGGACCAGCATTCCTGGAAAAGTAAGTTGATTTTCAACGGTTATTCCGTAAAAGCTTATCACAGAGGCTTAGGGGAGAATCCAGCTTTTCAAGATTTATATATTCAACGCGTCAAAGAATTAATGATGGGATAATCAAAATACTCAAGAAATAAACAGGAGGACTTAAAATGAGCGATCAATATATTGAAGACCCCATGGAAATTGAAAGGAGAAGCTTTGAAATAATCCAAGAAGAGATGAACAATACCCAGCTTCCGCCTTTGAAACTCGCTATTGTAAAAAGGGTTATACATACGACGACAGATTTTATTTACGAGGATATTTTGTTATTTAAAGAAAATGTTGAAAATATTTTACTTCATGCAGTTCAAAACGGATGCACAATCATTACAGATACAGAAATGATTAAATCAGGGATTAGTAAAAAGCTAGCAGATCAGTTGGGGGTCAAAATAGTTTGCTTTGTAGGAAGCCAAGAAGCAATAGACGAAGCAAAAAAACAAGGTATAACAAGATCTATGGCGGCAGTTGATATTGCAATGGCGCTACCAGGTAAAAAAGTATTTGTGATTGGAAATGCCCCCACTGCCTTATATAGAATCATGGAATGGTGTTTAGATGGTAATCAAGGTATAGAAGCAGTTATAGGTGTTCCAGTAGGTTTTGTTGGCGCAGCTGAATCCAAAGAAGAACTATGGGGAAAAGCGCTTCCGTCAATCATTACGAAAGGAAGAAAAGGGGGAAGTACGATAGCAGTTGCAATCATTAATGCAGTGATGAGAGAAGCGGTGAAATATAGTGGATGAAAGCAGATATCTTCTTAAGGGTGGAAAAAAATTAAGAACAGGGTACACATCAGGTTCTTGTGCAGCATCAGCCGCAAAAGCTGCTGCGTGGATGCTTAAAAATCAAAAAACTCTGGATCATATAACGATTGCCACACCAAAAGGATGGACTTTGAAACTTAATGTATGTAAACCAAGCTTCAATAAAATAGAAGCCTCTTGCTGTATCATTAAAGATTCAGGTGATGATCCGGATATCACCAATGGCATGGAGGTGTGGGCGACGGTAAGTTTAAACGAGGGTACCAAAGTTATTATCATGGGAGGTCAAGGGGTTGGCAAAGTGACACAGAAAGGTTTGCAAATTCCTGTAGGGCACCCAGCTATTAATCCAGTGCCTCTTTTGATGATTGAACAAGAAATAAGAAGTATTTATGAAGAACCTCAAGGCGTTACGGTGGTCATACATTTACCAGAGGGTGAAGCTTTGGCAAAGAAGACCTTTAATCTTAAGCTAGGTATTATAGGCGGATTATCTATACTGGGCACCTCGGGAATTGTGGAGCCGATGTCAGAGGAGGCGTTAAAAGATACTATAACTCTAGAGCTTAAGGTATTAAAAGAAAAAGGATACAGAACGGTAGTGCTTGCACCAGGTAATATTGGAGAAAAGTTCTTAATGGACCACTTCGGTATGAGAAGCTTTAATATGGTAAAAATGAGCAATTACCTAGGCCATGCCCTTGAACAATGTGTCGCTTTAGACTTCAAACAGGTTTTACTTGGAGGTCACCTTGGAAAACTGATCAAACCAGCTGGTGGAATTTATTTTACACATAATCGAGTGAGTTCTACGAGAATGGAAATACTAACAGCAAATTTAGTATTACTAGGCATGAAAAATGAAGATCTAGTTGCGATTATGAACTGTAGAACAACAGATGAAGCAATAGAAATCATTACGAAGACAGGTATGGAAGAAATCTATAAGTTGTTGGCCAATAAAGCGGCTGACAATTGTAAAGCGTATTGTTATGATCAATTAGAAATTGGTGTAGCCCTGTTTAGCATGAAGGGATTTTTGGCGGTGAGTGAAGGTTTCGAGCAGGTATGGGGGAATATTCAAAATGAATACAAAGAAAACAGTTAAAATAGTTGGCATTGGTCCAGGTCATAAGGATTACATCTTACCCATTGCTTATAAAGCGGTTGAAGCCGTAGATTTAATAATTGGAGCCAGGAGACATTTGGAGATTTTTTCCACTTACAATAAGGAAACCTATTGTTATGATAATAATTTGGAAGACGTCGTAAGCAAAATCAATGAAACCAGGAGCACAAAAAATATAATGATATTGGTTTCAGGAGATCCAGGGTTTTATAGCCTACTTGATTTTATACAAAAAAGAATTGGAAAAGAGGCGGTCGAAGTCATTCCTGGAATAAGTTCTTTTCAGTACTTTTTTAGTCAATTAAATAGAAGTTACAAAGAATATAAATTATTGAGTCTTCATGGACGTAATATAGATTTACATCAAAGCCTTCTAGAGGGCAAGGGCATATTTTTGTTGACAGATCATAAACATACACCATTAGAAATTGCAAAAAATTTAATGTCTTTAGGGTTTGGCAATTATAAAATGGCTGTAGGGGAAAATCTTTCTTACGAAAATGAACGAATTGAAGAAGGATGTGTTCAAGATTTTGTAGACAAAGATTTTCAAAACTTATGTGTGGTGGTGATTAATAATGATTTGGAATAAACAGACACATGGTATACCAGATGAAGCATTTATTAGAGGTTCGATACCAATGACAAAATGCGAGAACAGAACAATCAGTTTGTCAAAATTACAACTGGAAAAAAACTCAAAAGTTTTAGATATCGGCTGCGGCACAGGAAGCGTTAGTATTGAATGTGGTATTTTGTGTTATGAAGGTGTTGTTATAGCCATAGATCAAAATGAAGAAGCAGTTGCTTTGACACAGCAGAATGTGAGTGTATTTAATCTAAATAACGTTCATATTATTCATGGAAAAGCACCAGATGATCTTCCGGATGAAGAATTCGATAGAATTTTTTTGGGTGGTGGGAGTAGAGAAATTGAACCAATCATACAATATGTGAAAAAAAACTTAAAAATGCAAGGGATCTTTGTGGCAAATACAATTTTGCTTGAGAGCACCTTTAAAATATTACAAGAGCTAGAGATGGAAGGTTTTAAAGAAATTAGCTGTACACAAATTCAAGTAACCAAGGCTTTGCAAGACCCAGGATGGATGATGAAAGCACTAAATCCAATCTACATTATTACAGCAATCAACCCAACGAGAGAGGAATAATCAAATGAGTAAATTTTATGGGATAGGCGTAGGCCCAGGCGATCCAGAATTATTAACGATAAAAGCTGCTAGAATTTTAGGTTCAATCGATGTGCTTCTGATTCCACAAACACAAAAAGACAAAAAAGGGGTTGCGTATACGATTATGGAGCAATTTCTTAGAAAAGATATTGAATTGGTTTATATAGATTTTCCGATGGTAGCGGATGAGGAGACTTTTGTTAATGCTGGCAAGCAAGCAGCGAATATCATAATCGCTCAAACGAAGCTAGGGAAAAGTAGTGCGTTTGTAACTTTAGGAGACCCGTCAGTATATAGTACCTATGGCTATATTGTAAAAGCCATAGAAGGGAAGGTTAAAATTGAGACGATACCAGGAATTACTTCTTTTTGTGCAGCAGCAGCTCTAGCTAATAGGCCGCTGGTGGAGAAAGATGAAATATTAACGATTGTACCCATGAATGCATCAGATGAAAGAATAGATGCAGCACTCAAAGCAGGGGATGCTTTTGCTTTTATGAAAATCTATAAGCGGGAAGATAGAGTGGCGACTCATCTAATGAAGCATTATATGGAAGAAGATGGCATATTGGTACAAAGATGTGGTTTTAAAGAAGCTATCGTACATAATGACGTGATAGAGCGTTTATATGAAAATACGGATTATTTGACACTGGTATTAAGTCGTAAGGAGGAAATCATATGGTAAGATTTGTGGGTGCAGGTCCTGGAGATCCAGAACTTATAACGGTGAAAGGCATGAAAGCATTACAAGAGGCAGACTGTGTGATCTATGCAGGCTCCTTAGTAAGTGATAAGCTACTTCAATATTGTAATAAGGATGTATCCATATATAATAGCGCACAGATGGATTTGAACCAAGTAATCGAAGTGATGCTAGAAATGGAGGCCAAAGAAAAAACAACCGTTCGTCTTCATACAGGTGATCCATCCATATACGGCGCGATACGAGAACAAATGGATTTGCTTAAAAGAAATAATATATCTTATGAGGTCGTTCCAGGTGTCAGTTCCTTTTTGGGTGCAGCTTCTCGCATTAAGCAAGAATTTACATTGCCAGGGGTATCTCAGACTGTAATTATCACAAGGTTGCCAGGACGAACTGGAACAAGTGAGGGTGGTAGTTTAGAAGAACTAGCAAAACATAGAGCATCAATGGCAATTTTTTTATCCGTACAAGCGATTGAAGATGTAGTGAAGGCGCTTTGTAAAAGCTATCCAGTAAAAACACCGATTGCTGTTATATATAAAGCCACTTGGGAAGATGAAAAAATTGTACAAGGAACGCTATTAGATATTACCAAAAAGGTAAAAGCAGCAGGCATCACAAGACACGCTCAAATTCTGATTGGAGATTTTATGGCAGATAAGTATGAGCTTTCAAAATTATACGACCCAAGTTTTTCACATATGTACAGAGAAGGAGGGAGCAAAGCGTGACGGTGAAACCCAAAATTTATGCTATAGGCATTGGGCCAGGTCAAATCAATGGCATGACGTTAAAAGCATTTGAAGCCATTACTCTGTGTGAAGCGATTGTTGGCTATAGTGCTTATGTAGAACTTATTAAAGACTTGTTAAAAGATAAAATTATATTTGAAAATGGAATGGGTAAAGAAAAGGACCGTTGTCAAAAAGCAATAACACTTGCGTTAGAAGGTAAATGTGTTGGTATGGTTTGTAGCGGAGATTCGGGATTATATGGAATGGCTGGGTTAATTTATGAGCTATTGAAAAAAGAAGAGTTATTAGAAAAAATTGATTTTGAAGTAATACCAGGGGTGACTTCAGCACTTTCTTGTGCTGCATTATTAGGTGCTCCAATTGTTGAAGATTTTTGTACGATTAGTCTAAGCGATTATATGACACCTTATGATACTATTCTTCACAGAGTCATATGTGCAACGAAGGCTGATTTTACAATAGCGCTATACAACCCAAGAAGTCTCAAACGCCCGGAATATCTGCAAGAAGTTATAGATCTTATCAAAGAAGATCGGGATGGAAACACACCTGTTGGCATCGTGAAAAATGCTTATAGGAGTGGACAAGAAATTCTTAGAACAACACTTGATGAAATCCCTACGGAATGGGTAGATATGTTTTGTACAATTCTGATCGGGAATACAAAAACAAAATGGCTAGGTGATTACATGGTGACTTCAAGAGGCTATGGTCTATGATCCTCCTTTTAGGCGGTACAGGAGATAGTGTGAAATTAGCACAAAGACTTTTTGAACTCACCAATAAAATCATCTTAAGTACCGCAACGGATTATGGAGAGAATCTTGCAAGACAGTCATTTAAAGGCTTGGTTATAAGTGGGCAAATGGACTATGAAGGGTTGAAGCAATTTTGTCAAATGCATTCGATCGAATATATTGTTGACGCAACGCACCCTTATGCTCAGATTATTTCAAAAAATGCGATGAAAGTATGTACGGATATTCAAATATCTTATTTTCGCTATGAGAGACCCAGTAGTATAAAAACAAGAAGAGACCATGGCAATGTGATTTATTGTATGGATTATGAAACAGCAGGTAAAATTGTAGATTCTGGCGAAGGTAATGTTTTAATTACAACAGGAAGTCGTCAAATTGAGAAACTTGTTAAGGAAGTAAAAGATATCAAGCGTTTGTATGCGAGAGTGTTACCAAAATCAGAGCATCTCATAAAACTTGAAAACTTACATTTTCTGCCAGATCAAATAATTGCCATGAAAGGTCCCTTTAGTCTTGAGATGAATAAGTTAATGATAGCTCAGATAGAGGCTAAGTATATAATCACCAAAGAAAGCGGCGTTCAAGGCAATACAGATGAAAAGCTTCAAGCAGCAGAAGAATCGGAGATTCAAGTAATCATCATAAAACGACCTGAAATAGAGTATTCAATTGTTTGCTCTACCATAGATGAAATCGTGGATTTAGTAAAAAGTAGATTACAATAGTGAGGTGA
This sequence comes from Clostridiales bacterium, assembly GCA_024636985.1. Taxonomy (GTDB): domain Bacteria; phylum Bacillota; class Clostridia; order Lachnospirales; family Vallitaleaceae; genus Petrocella. Next base: position 50,977 of record JAGXFY010000071.1, read on the forward strand.
CAAAGCATGCATATTGTTCTAGTTGGGATTAGTCATAGACAAGCACCTATCGAAATAAGAGAAAGAATTGCATTTACCTTATCTAAGAGAATCAGTGCAATGAAGGCTTTAAGAGATAAAGGAATCGATGAAGTTGTAATCCTTTCCACTTGCAATAGAAGTGAAGTCATGGTAGCTGCAAGTCAACCGGAAGCGTGTATAAAAATCATAATTGCTTATCTTAATGATTATGCTGGTACAGATCTTTCACCTTACTTCATCATTAAAGAAGGTGAAGCTGCACTGACTCATATTTATGAAGTTGCGAGTGGACTAGATTCAATCGTTATTGGAGAAGATCAAATTCTTGGTCAAGTGAAGGAAGCGCTAGAAAGAGCACAAGAGATAGGTAGTGGTAAGAAATTTTTATCGAAAGTAATAAGAGAAGCCATCACCTTTTCCAAGTCAGTTCGTTCGACCTATGCGTTCTCAGAAAACCCACTTTCTATTGGTTCTCTTGGAGTTAAGCTTTTAAAAGAAAAGGCAGTCAGTTTAAAGGATAAGAAAGTTTTAATTATTGGAACAGGTAAAATGGGATGCTTGGTATTAAGATATTTACTTGAGGAAGAGGTAAACCAAATATATATTGCGAACAGGACCCATTCAAAAATGAGTAGAATACTCGAAGAACATGAAAACGTTTCAGGGGTAACCTACGAAGAGCGCTATGAAGCATTATCTGATATGGACATACTTATAACAGGAACATCATCTCCCCATATTGTAATCAAGGAAGAAAATATGGGGAAAATAAACAAACCCCTTATCATACTAGACCTCGCAGTTCCAAGAGATGTGGATTCAAAAGTTGGAGAATCGGATTTAGTACACTTGTTTACTATAGATCATTTGCAAAATATTGTAGATGAAAACTTACAATACAGATATAACATAGCTACTATGATTCAAGAAAAAATTGTTGGTGAAGTTAGAAAAATAACTGAGTGGTTATTCCAAAGTCAAGTTGACCCTATTATCGAGTGTATTTCTTCTTGGCAAAACCAAGTTGTAAAAGAGACCTTAAATCAACTTTCTCAAAATAGATGCTATGAAGTATTTGAGAAAGAATACATCGAGCAGCTTATGGGAACATCTATTAAAAGGGTAATGAAAAAAACCATAAAACAACTTAAGACCCTTGATGAACCAGAAAAAATCGAAGAATACGGTAAAATCATTAATCATCTTTTTAAGCCGGTAGAATAAGTAAGTGTGGAAAATTTTAGCAAAAATAATAAGGAGAAAACAATGAAAATCATAGTTGGTACAAGAGGTAGTAAGTTAGCATTAACTCAAACACAGTGGGTCGTGGATCAGCTCATACGTTGCTTTCCTCTTTTCCGATTTGAGACGCATATTATTGTGACAAAGGGTGATCGTATCCAAGACGTGAGTATAGAAAAAATCGGTGATAAAGGTGCTTTTGTAAAAGAAATTGAAGAAGCATTGCTTGATGGAACGATAGATATAGCGGTACATAGCATGAAGGATATGCCATCAGAAGTCACCAGGGGACTGCTATTTACAGAAAGTCCAGTCCGAGAAGATGCGACAGATACACTTATTACGCCACACAAAATTTCTAACATTATGGAATTACCCCAAAACGCAGTTGTAGCAACGGGTAGTAAAAGGCGATCCTACCAATTATTAAAAATGAGGCCCGACCTAAAAGTGATCGGTATTAGAGGAAATATTGATACAAGAATCAAGAAGATGCTAGAGCAAAATCTAGATGGTGTCATACTGGCAACGGCAGGATTAAATAGGTTAAAACTGAATGAAGCAAAAAACTATAATTGTGTGAAGATTTCTGTAGAGGAAATGGTGCCAGCTCCAGCACAAGGCATCTTAGGTATTCAAATAAAAGAAGGACGACCAGAACTTATGGATATGATAAACCAAATAAAGGATCCAATTACGAATATACAATTAATTGCAGAGAGAAGTTTTATGAAAGCTCTCGGAGGTAATTGTCATCTACCCATAGGTGCATACTGTATGATAAAAGGAGATATGCTGTCAATAACGGGTTTATTTGGAACGGAAAACGGCGTGTTTTTATCAAGACATAGCGTGGTTGGTGAACGGCAAGAGGCAGAAAAAATGGGGACAGAATTAGCAAAAAAAATCAAGGATGAGGTGGAATCCTATGGTAGGTAAGGTCTATTTAGTAGGTGCAGGTCCTGGGAATGAAAAGTTAATCACATTGAAAGGTATGGAGAAAATATCTCAAGCAGATGTAATTGTTTATGATGAATTGGCCAACAATCGCCTTTTAAACTATTCTAAAGAAACCTGTGAAAAGATTTATGTTGGGAAAAAATCGGGAAATCACGCACTCCCCCAAGAAAAAATTAATGAGTTGCTTGTTCATCTTGCAAAACAAGGGAAAATGGTTGTGAGATTAAAAGGCGGAGATCCGTATGTATTTGGTAGAGGTGCTGAAGAAGGACAAGAACTAAGAGCAGAAAGCGTTGAATTCGAGGTTATTCCGGGTATTACCTCTGCAATAGGAGGTTTGACTTATGCAGGTATTCCTATTACACATAGAGAGTGTGCATCCTCTTTTCATATAATCACAGGGCATTTGAAATCATCAGATTTAGAGCTGGATTATGAATGTCTTGCAAAAATAAAGGGAACCCTCGTATTTTTGATGGGTGTAGAAAACTTAGAAAACATATGTACAAAATTAATGAAGTATGGAAAAAGTCCAAGTACACCTGCTGCTATAATATATAGAGCATCCACACCTTATCAAAGAGTCGTTGTAAAACAATTAGATCAACTGGTTGCAACAGCAAAAAAAGCACGAATTGAACCCCCTAGTTTAATTGTGATTGGGGAGGTTGTTCACTTTAGAAACCAACTCTCGTTTTTTGAAAACCAACCGTTATTTGGAAAAAGGATTGTTGTTACAAGAGCAAGAGCACAAGCTTCCTCACTAGCATCAGAAATTGAAGACCTTGGAGGCTTGGCCATAACGTGTCCTATTATAAAAGTAGAGTCGGTAGAAGCCCAGAAACTATCGATCATGATGCATAGATTACCTGTGTATACACATATTATATTTACGAGTGTCGTTGGTGTAGAACTATTTTTTAAGGCGCTGTTCTTTAGTAAAAAAGATACAAGAGCTCTTGCTCATGTTAAAATTACAGCCATTGGTAAAGCAACATCTCAAGCCATACTACAGTATGGAATTGTTGCAGACTATGTCCCTGAAAACTATGTAGGAGAGGCAATTGTTGAACTTCTTCAAGATAAGACTACACCTTATGACCATATATTGCTTCCAAGATCAGAAAATGCAAGGGATTATTTGGTGACAGCGTTATCTAAGCTTTGTAAAGTTGATGAATTTATTACGTATAGGACAATTCCAGAGACAGAACGCATCATCGAGGTTGATGAAATTGTAAAGCAAGGAGAAATGGATTATGTAACTTTTACAAGTTCTTCCACGGTAGATTACTTTGTTGAATTGCTTGGAGAACGCTATAAAGAAATACTAAAAGGGGTGAAATTGGTTTCCATAGGGCCAATTACATCTAGTCAAATAGCTTCCTACGGTTTAAGGGCAGATCTTGAAGCAAAACAATACACGATGGATGGAATAATCAAGGCAATCATAGAAGACCAACAATAGAAGGCCAACAATAGAAAATTAATAATAGAAGATCAAAAAATAATATGGATGTCATAAATATAGGAGAAGCGAATATGAATAATCAAAAGCCAACAAGATTAAGAGGTAATGCAATGGTAAGAAGCTTAGTTAGAGAAACACTTCTATCAATGGATCAAATTATTTATCCCTTATTTATAGTAGAGGGTGAAGGCGTTAGAGAAGAAATTTCCTCTATGAAAGATCAATATCACCTATCAGTAGATCTTTTGGTGGAAGAAGTGAAACAGCTGCATAGATTAGGTATAAGAAATCTTTTGATTTTTGGAACACCAGATAAAAAAGATAGCAAAGCTTCAGCTGGTTATGATCAAGAGGGTATTATTCAAAGGGCTGTAAAGACGATTAAAGCAAATTTTTCCGATATTTATATCATCACAGATATTTGTTTGTGTCCTTTTAAAGACGATGGACATTGTTGTGTCTATACTTCTGACGGAAGAATAGACAGAGAACAATCTCTTGAATTATTGGGTAAAATTGCACTGAGTCATGTTTTAGCAGGTGCAGATATGGTGGCGCCTTCAGATATGATGGATGGTAGAATTAAATATATTAGACAGCTTTTAGATAAAAATAAATATGAACATGTTCCTATTATGGCATACAGTGCAAAGTTTGCATCCTCCTTTTATGGTCCTTTTAGAGAAGCCCTACATTCAGCACCTACATTTGGTGATCGTAAAATGTATCAAATGGATCCATCTAATGGAAGAGAAGCGCTTAAAGAACTGACATTAGACTATGAAGAAGGGGCAGATATTCTTATGGTAAAACCAGCAATGCCTTATCTAGATGTCATAAAAACCGCAAAAGATACATTTTTAGTACCCATTGCCGCTTACCAAGTGAGTGGTGAATACGCTATGTTAAGGACAACGATAGATGCAGGACTAATCGAGGAAAGAGCTATTTATGAAAGTCTATTGAGTATTAGAAGAAGCGGAGCAGATATGATTATAACGTATTTTGCAAAAGAATTAAAACGTCTTATTTCTGAGGTTAAACTATGAAGCATACAAAGTCAGAGGCTCATTATGAAAGAGCAAAAAAATTATTACCAGGTGGTGTGAATAGCCCGGTTAGGGCCTTTCAATCTGTAAATACCACACCACTTTTTGTTGAAAGCGGAAAGGGATCGAAGCTTACAGATGTGGATGGGAATACATATATTGACTATATTTGCTCTTGGGGGCCTTTAATTCTTGGACATGCTTCTGAAATAGTTCTGAGTGGTGTAAATGAGTACCTCTTAAGAGGGACTACCTATGGCGTCCCAACATCTATAGAAGTTGAAATGGCAACTTTGATTCATGAAGCGTACCCATCCATGGAAATGTTGAGGCTTGTAAGTTCTGGTACTGAAGCCACAATGAGTGCAATTCGAGTTGCAAGAGGGTATACAGGCAGGGATAAGATCCTAAAATTTGAAGGTTGTTATCATGGACATAGTGATAGTTTACTCGTCAAGTCAGGGTCGGGTACACTTACGTATGGTGTTCCAACAAGTGCAGGCGTCACTAAAAAAACAGCACAAGACACTTTAGTGGGTAAGTTTAATGATTCAAAAATACTGGAGGAAATTTTGGAGGCAAATCAAGGTGAAATTGCTGCAGTCATCCTGGAACCCATCCCAGGAAATATGGGACTTGTACCTCCAAATATAGAATTTTTAAGATTACTTAGAAAGTTAACCCAGGAACAAGGAATTGTGCTGATTTTTGATGAAGTCATCACGGGCTTTAGAGTGGATTATTTGGGAGCACAAGGTTTATATGGTATTCAACCGGATATGACCTGTCTTGGGAAAATCATTGGAGGAGGACTTCCGGTGGGCGCTTATGGTGGTAAAAAAGAAATCATGGAATGTATAGCACCTCTTGGACCGGTATATCAAGCAGGGACCCTATCGGGGAATCCCCTTGCAATGAAAATGGGTATGAATTTGATGACGCATTTAAAAATGCACCAGGAAATCTATGAGGAATTGAATCAAAAAGGAGCGTTTTTAGAGCATGGATTTAATGAAAACATTCGAAAAACAGGTATTTCTGCTAGGGTAAATCGAGTAAAGGGAATGCTTTGTATGTTTTTTAACGAAGGTGAAGTAGACACTTATGAGGCTGTAATGCGCTCAGATACGCAGCAATATGCGACATATTTCAAAGGCATGTTAGAAAGAGGCATATTATTGCCACCTGCTCAATTTGAATGTTTATTTTTATCTCATGCCCATACGTATGAAGATCTTGAAACTACTATTAATATGCAATTAGAAGTATTGACACAAATGTGTATGTAAAGGGGAGCCCATGAAATTAGCAATTATTACGCTTACGACAGGTGGGGTTTACCAAGCTAAAAGAATAAAAAAGTATTACAAAGAGGCAACCTTGTATACGTTAAAAAGGCATTTACAAGAAGGCTTTCTTGAAATAGATGTCTCTCTGAGCGATTTAACAAGGCAATTATTTAAAAATTATGATGGGATTCTATTCATTATGTCCACAGGGATTGTTGTGAGAACAATCGCACCTTTCATCCAACATAAAACCATAGATCCAGCAATTATGGTCATGGATGAAAAGGGTGAATATATTATCAGCTTACTTTCAGGGCATATTGGAAAAGCAAATGCGTATACGATTGAGATTGCTTCCCATATAAGTGCATTACCAATTATAACAACTGCATCTGACGTGAACGGGAAAATGGCTGTAGATGTGATGGCAAATAAACTGGGTTGCCATATTGATAATATGGATCAAGCAAAAGAAATGACCATTCGTATCATTGAGAATAAGAAGATCGGTATATTATGTGAGGAACCTATCCATATGAAACTTGATGATCAATTTATGATTATTGAAGGAACTACAGATGAGGCTAGAATAGAAAGTGAAAAGCTTGAAGGGCTTATCATTATTTCTAAGGAAAAACCAAAGCCTTTTAAGACACCGAATGTATGGTTCATTCCCAAGGACATCATAGTTGGGATAGGCTGTAAAAGAGGCAAAACAAGAGATGAATTATTCAAAGCTTTACACCAATCCTTTGAAACAGCCCAAATTTCTATAAATCGGATAGAAAAGTTAGTAACGATCGATATAAAAAAAGATGAAATCGGTTTGCTAGAAATGGCAAAAACACTAAAGGTTCCATTGGTTTGTTTGCCTAAAGAAGTAATTCGTAAGGAAGATGATAGATTTAAGGGATCCGAGTTTGTTGAAAAAACACTGGGTATCAGATCTGTATGTGAACCTTGTGGGTATATTGGCTCTGACTACGGTAAATGCCTTTTACCTAAACAAAAGCTAGAAGGCATCACCATATCCATATGGAAAAAAAATCTAAATCCGGAGGTCTTCTCAAATGAAAGCTCCTAAGTTAATGATCGCTGGAAGCAGCAGTGGCGTTGGGAAAACAACTTTAACGATGGGTATATTATCTGCATTATCTAAAGAAATGGCAGTTCAATCCTATAAAGTGGGGCCAGACTATATAGATCCTGCATACCATACATTTATTACGGGTAGAAAATGTAGAAATCTTGATAATTACTTGTTAACAAATGAAGCGATAGAGGAAATTTTTTATAAGAATATTAAAGATGCACAAATCTCAATAATAGAAGGGGTAATGGGTTTATATGATGGTGCACATATAAGCAATGATATAGGAAGTTCAGCCAGTGTTTCGAAAGTATTAAAATGTCCGGTAGTTTTGGTCGTTGATGGAAGTGGAGTCGCAAAGAGTATTGCCGCAATTGTTAAAGGTTTTATTGAGTTTGATGTAGAGGTTAATCTTTGTGGGGTCATCATAAATAAAGTGAATTCCTTAAGTCATTATAAGTTATTAAAAGAAGCAATAGAGCATTATACATCTGCAAAATGTTATGGTTACTTGCCTAAAAATGATACAGGTACTATAAAATCAAGACATCTTGGATTAATACCATGTTGTGAAATTGATGATATAAAGATGAAGCTTGATGCGATTAGTCAAGCAGTCGAGGAAACTGTTGATTTAGAAGGGCTAATTGAATTAGCCAATCATGAAGCAGAAGAAATCCACATAGAGCATACACGACAACAACCGGAATTTGAAGGTCTTCATATTGGTGTTGCCTATGATGATGCATTTAATTTTTATTATGAGGACAATTTAGATTTGTTTAAAGAATTAGGTGCCAAAATCAGTTTTTTTAGTCCCATAAAGGATTCTAAACTTCCAGAAAATGTGCACTTTTTATACTTTGGAGGTGGGTTTCCAGAAGTATTTGCTCGGGAATTATCCGTAAATCATTTAATGAAACAGGATATTTTAGAAAAGTTAATCTCTGGGATTCCTTATTTAGCAGAATGTGGGGGGTTGATGTACCTAACGAAAGAATTGATTTATTTTGATGGAGAAACTTTTAGTATGGTCGGTTGGTTAGAGGGTAAGTGTAAGATGACAAAAACCTTACAACGATTTGGATATAAAACCTTAAGATTAAGTTCAAACTGTATTTTAGGAGAAAAGAATCAAGAAATAAAAATTCATGAATTTCATCGATCTACAACGGAAGTAGTAAATAGCACAACAGCTTATGAATTAAGCAAAAGGAAGGACAATACGTTGACCAATACATACGAATGCGGATATATGAAAGGAAATGGTGTTGCAGGTTACCCACACTTTCATTTCTATGGAAATCAGGAGATGGCTATCCATATTTTGAAAGCGGCACGAGAATATGCAAATATAGAAAAATCAAATCAAAAGCAGGAGAGGAATTGAGTATTAAATACTTGAAAAGGTGAACATAATGGCTAAAAATTTAATGATATTAGGAACGGCTTCCACCGTAGGAAAAAGCATTTTGACTGCAGCCTTTTGTAGAATTTTTAAGCAGGAAGGTTATCAAACAGCACCCTTTAAGTCACAAAATATGGCATTAAATTCCTATGTTACAAAAGATGGAAAAGAAATGGGAAGAGCTCAAGTGGTTCAAGCAGAAGCAGCTGGCTTAGAACCCATGGTTGAAATGAATCCTATTCTTTTAAAACCAACCTCAGATGTAGGTAGCCAAGTGATTCTGAATGGAAAAGTATTTAAGAACATGACAGCATCTGAGTATTTTGCTATGAAGAGTAGTTTAAAGCCAGAGATTATGAAAGCCTATCATACCCTAGAACAACAATTTGACATGATTATTTTAGAAGGAGCAGGAAGTCCTGCTGAAATCAATCTAAAGGCTGACGATATTGTGAATATGGGGATGGCTGAAATGGTGGATGCGCCAGTGATTCTTGTGGGAGACATCGATAAAGGAGGAATTTTTGCGTCTCTTTATGGAACCATCATGCTTTTAGAACCGGAAGAAAGAGCACGTATAAAAGGGTATATCATCAATAAATTTAGAGGGGATGTAGAAATACTAAAGCCTGGGATTGATATGTTTTATGAGAAAATACAAATACCATGCCTAGGTGTGATTCCGTATATGAAAATGAACATTGATGATGAAGATAGCGTTACAACTCGTTTTGATAGGAGACAAGAAGGCGCCATAGTAATTGGGATTATTAGGTTGCCATATATGTCTAACTTTACAGATTTTACTGTTTTTGACTTGGAGGAAGACGTTACAGTGAGATATATCCAAGAAAATACAAAAGAAGAAGTGGATATGATTATTATTCCAGGTAGCAAAAACACCCTAAAGGATATGGCGTTCGTGCACCATTCAGGGCTAGCAGAATACATATATAGAGCACATAGAAGTAATATACCTATAATTGGCATTTGTGGAGGGTATCAGATGCTGGGAAGAATAATTTCAGACCCTTTTAATGTTGAGACTAACCAATCTACAGTAAATGGATTAGGCCTCATTGAGGCAGAAACCACCATGGCTCAGGATAAAAAAACAATACGGATCAAAGGTATAATCGAAGAAAAGTTATCTTTTGCAGAGGAGGCATTAGGCATGCAAGTAGAAGGCTATGAAATCCATATGGGTATTACGCGTCTATTAGAGGGAACAAAACCAGCCATTCACCTTGAAGATGGAAGGAAGGATGGAGCCGTCAACTTTGAAGGAAATGTTTTTGGAACCTATTTACATGGCATCTTTGACAATGATAATTTTAGAAATACATTACTCAATCAGATTAGAAAACTAAAAGGATTGGATACTACAGCAGATATTAATTATAAAAACTTAAAAGAAGCAGAATACAATAAATTAGCTGATGTTGTAAGGCATCATGTTGATTTAGAGCAGATTAAGGAAATGATAGGCGTGTAATATGAAAAATGATTCGTATAATTAAGGGGGAGTAGAACATGAATGTGCATGGTGGATATAATGGGAATAAAAAGGAAAAAGTATTAGATTTTAGTGTCAATTTAAACCCACTAGGTGTCCCTGAATCCGTCAAAGCGTACATAGTCAATAATCTGGGTGCACTTGATACCTATCCTGAAATTGAGGCAAGGACTGCAAGGCAATATTTAGCACGTGAACATGGACTAGAATCCAGTAATATCATTATGGGAAATGGTGCAGTAGAATTGATTTATTTGTTGGCAAAGACAGTAAAGCCTAAGAAAGTACTATTGATACAGCCAACCTTTAGTGAATATGAAAGAGCTTTTCGTCTAAGTGATGCAGAATGTATTCATTATTTCCTAAAGTCAGATGATGATTTTAAATTGGATTTAGAAGACTTATTATATACGATTTTAATTCATAAGCCAGGGGTGATGGTGATGTGTAATCCAAACAACCCAACAGCCACCTATATTAAAAATAAAGCCATCAAAAAAATCATTGAAGCACTCAAATCTTATGGCGGAATTTTGATGATTGATGAATCTTTTTCAGCTTTTGAAAATATGCCCACGGCTATTTCGTTATTATATTATGACAATCTTTTCTTACTAAGATCAATGACAAAGTATTACGCCATTGCGGGTATAAGATTAGGATATGGTATTGGAGCTAAAGAAATTATTGACCAAATGCAATTACAAAAAGAACCTTGGACCTTGAACGCTATTGCGAGCAATATTGTTGAGGTTCTACTAAAAGATGAAGAATATCAACTGAAAACAAAGAAATGGTATAAGGAAGAGAAAGCGTATTTCCTTGAGGGTATCAAGAAGATACATTTTTTAACTGTCTTTGAGAGCAAAGCAAATTTCTTTCTCTGCCATTGCGAGTTTGATAGTGAGGAACTTAAGAGTCGCTTGTTAGAGAAGGGTATATTCATAAGAACCTGTCATGATTTTGCTAGCTTAGAAGGGAAGTATATCAGAATTGCCCTTAGAAATAGAGCTGAGAATAGATTACTTTTTGAAGCACTTATTGCTATTCAAGAGGCGCTAAAAGAGAAAAAAGAGGTTCCATCATTAAGTTATTAAAAGGAAAAGATGAAATCATTATATTGCTAAGGAGACAGGTGAATGGACATATTAAATAGAACTTGTACAGGAATTAAGGGGTTAAATAATGATATGATGGCAGAAGCAAAGACAAGAATGGATGCACTTGCAAAACCACTGGGTAGCTTAGGTAGGCTTGAGCAAATCGCTATACAAATCGCGGGAATCACAGGAGCGTTACATAATCAAATTAACAAAAAATGTACCATAGTTATGGCTGCAGATCATGGAATTTGTGAAGAAGGGGTAAGCTGTGCGCCTCAAGAAGTCACGGCGATTCAAACCATTAATATGTTAAAAGGGTTAACTGGGATTTGTGCAATCAGTAAGGCAAACAATGCAGATATACGTGTTGTAGATGTTGGTATTATGAAAGATATTGAGTACCCAGGCTTAGTGAATAGAAAAATACGTTATGCTACGGATAACTTTTTGCTTCGACCTGCAATGAAACGTGAAGAAGCTGTACAAGCTTTAGAGGTTGGTATAGACATTGTAAGAGGATTGGTAGAGGATGGTTATAATTTATTAGGAACAGGTGAAATGGGTATAGGAAATACAAGCTGTAGTAGCGCTGTTTTTATGGCATTTACAGGTTGCAGTGCAGATGTATCTGTAGGCAAAGGCGGTGGTATAACAGATGAAGCCTTTAAAAATAAGAAAAGAGTCATAGAAAAATCAATTCAATTTCATCAACCAAATAAAAAAGATCCTATTGATGTTTTAACAAAGGTCGGCGGATTAGAACTTGCGGGTATGGCAGGTTGTTTTCTAGGTGCAGCCTATTATAGAGTGCCTATCGTTATTGATGGATTTATTTCCGCAGCGGCTGCTTTAACGGCCTATAGAATCAATCCTCTCATAAAAGACTTTCTAATTCCTTCTCATTGTTCTATTGAGCCAGGGTATATTCATATTATGGAAGAAATTGGTCTCAAACCAATGGTATACCTAGAAATGCGACTTGGTGAAGGTACGGGCTGCCCAATCGCTTTTAGTATTGTTGAAACAGCCCTAGCTGTCATGAATCATATGGCAAGCTTTGCAGAAGCAACCATTATTAATGATTACTTAGTCGATATTAGATAAGGAGATTTCAGGATACATATTATTTATTATCTTCATTTTCCTATATCTAATTCGTATAAGTTTTATATGACACCTCATACTTGAAAGAGTGCTGCGAAGAATAAGAAGATACATTGAGAAACTTCAACAGTCATTCCCATGATATCACCTGTAATTCCGTTTAGTTTTTTGCGAATGACCTGGGTCATAAGAAGAACCAATATATAGGTTATACAAATGGGTATCAAGCTTTTCATATCCAAAAGTGCGCCAAGGACTAAGGTTAGTACGATGACGTATAATATATGTTTTGGACCAGCTGCATCAACGATTAGTTTTCCCATACCTTTTTCTTTGGCATAATTTGATGTACTGGCTGCAAGTAGAATAGAACTCCTACCCACGAAAGGAAATAATAAAAGGATGGTCCAATCTACATGTTGAAAGGTAATCAATAAGAATGCAAAATAAAGAATCAAACCAATTACACCAAAGGAACCAATTCGGCTGTCGTTCATAATCTCAAAAATCCTAGTTGTATCTCTTCCGCTAAATAATCCATCGAAAGAATCTGCCAGGCCATCTAAATGTAAACCACCACTTAGAAACACATAGCTTACAATTAATACTAAGGCCATGATATCCATTTCAGGGGTAATATAAAAAACACCCCAACGTAAAGCGGACAAAATACCACCAATGATAAGTCCGATGATGGGGTAAAAGGTAATACTTCCAGTAAAATCTTGATCATTCATTTCATAACGATTTGGTATGTATAGCCTTGTTAAAAATGTGAGTGCTAGAATAAATGGTTTCAATGTAAGTTCCTTTCTAGATTTTAATTTGTACTCATAGTTTACCATTTGAGTACGGTATTTTCAACACTTTGCATGTATACTCTAGAAAAACGAGAGTCAAGCGTTATAGTCATGAAATCTACCTATTAATTAGCATTGCACTCATAAGTTAAAGATGTTACAATTTTTTTATACCCTTGAGAAGGTATAGCAATTGTATCTAAGATTAATAGCAACCAAAATAATCAATAAGTATTGCTTTATGCAAGGCCTGGAAAAAATCATAAAAAGCTTAGGATTGAGGGTTGAATTTTGGATATGGATTGACTTTTCACAAGGACATAGGTATAGTTAGACAAAGAATATATAAAATCATATAGCATGGAAGTCGGTAAAAGCCGACACAGCCACCGCTACTGTAATGACTACTGAAACACTGGCCATAAAGGCGAATCACTGATGAAAATCGGGAAGATGTGTAGAAGGATGATGTCTAAGTCAGGATACTTGCTTAATGATTTGTTGATTCCAAATTTCGTGTGGAAATAATGGGACTTTTATTTTACCTTTCTTTAAAAGTGCTCATTGGAAGGAGTAAGATGGCAAAGAATATCATGTTTCAAGGAATCGGGTCAACTGAAGGTAAAGAAATGGGTAGGGCACAGGTGGTTCAAGAAGAAGCCTATGATTATTTAGCTAAACTGGTTAAAACCAATCTAGATATAGATCAAATCATGGCCATAGTAGGTTTGGGATGAACCGGGTGTATGTATTGCTGACGGCAACTTTTTTAGATTTTGTAATAGGTGACCCACCGAACTGGCCACACCCGATTATTTATGTTGGTAAGTTGATTTCATGGCTTGAAAAGCAGTTGAGAAAAAATAAAATGGCTACAAAATTTGGCGGCTTTATTCTTTTCTTCTTATCCGTTGCAATAACAATAAGCGTTTTAACCCTTATATTAGGAATAGCTAGTAAGTTGGGTAAGATTTTTGAAAATATCGTTATGGTATATTTTTTGACATCAGCACTTGCAGCTACTTGCTTGAAAAAAGAAGTCATTAAGGTGGCAAGTGCTTTAGAAAAAGGTACAATTGAAGAAAGCCGTTTAGCCTTATCTTACCTAGTTGGTAGAGATACTCAATCATTGTCTCATGAGTCAATAATCAAAGGGGCTGTAGAGACAACAGCAGAAAATACCATTGATGGTGTTATTGCTCCAGTTTTTTATATGGTTTTAGGTTTAATTCTGGATTGTCCGGTACAGATGGTATTCTTATATAAAACCATCAATACGCTAGATTCAATGGTCGGATATATACAAGCACCTTATACAGAAATCGGTTATATTTCGGCTAAAATAGACGATGCGGTCAATTTGATTCCAGCAAGAATAGGTAGTTTCTTGATGTTGCTATCGGGTTTTATTCTGAGACTTAATGTGAGACAAGGTCTAAGAATATGGAAACGAGATTGTAGAAAACACAAAAGTCCCAATGCAGGGCATCCGGAATCCGTGGTTGCAGGTCTTCTTGGAATTAACCTAGGTGGTACCCATACCTATTTTTCACAAGTTCTTGAAAAACCTACAATTGGTGATGCAACTAGAAAAATAGAAATACAAGATATCAAGACAACCATTCAAATTATGTATATTTCAGAATGCATGCTCATTGTATTAAGCGTTAGTTTATTGCTGCTAATAAGTTAGGAGATAAGATGTTAAAACATGGTGGTTATGCAAAAGGGATCTTAGATTTTAGTGTGAATATTAATCCTTGTGTTACCCAAGCACAACTCAGGCTTTTTATGGAAAAAACAGTGGAGGAGATTGGACGATATCCGGATATTGAAGGTTATGAGCTTATAGAAAAAATTGGGGAAATAGAAAAGATCTCCAGCGACCATATCATGGTAGGTAACGGTGCCAGTGACTGCCTTTATACATGTGCTAGAGCCCTTAAACCACAGACAGTACTCATTATTGAACCGACTTTTACGGAATACAAACGGGCTTTTGAAGTGGTTGGAAGTCATGTCCTTTCTTTAACAATAAGCCTATCAGATCAACAAGATAGAATTGAAGAAAAATTGATACACCAAATCAGAAAAATAAAAGGTGATATGGTTATATTATGTAACCCCAACAACCCTACAGGTACCTTATACACTGAAGCATTTATAGAACAAATTATAAAAATACAAGCTTCACACAAAGGGTTTGTGCTTTTAGATGCTTCTTTCAGACAATTTGAAGGATTACCAAACTATTTCAATGAAAAAAGCTGGAATTTAATTGTACTTATGTCCTTAACGAAATACTATGGTGTTCCAGGATTACGATGTGGTTATTTGATGGCCACCAAGTCCGTCATCATTTCTATGAAAGAAGAACAGGTTCCGTGGTCCGTTAATGGTATAGCACTTAAGATGATGCCATGGCTCATGGAAGACAAGGTACTGGTTGAAGCGACACAAGCATGGTATCAAATAGAAAAAAGAAAATTGGAAAAGGCACTGAATGACCTATCTTTTACGGAGCCTATGGAAAGTCATGCCAATTTTATCTGCTGTAGATTATTGAATCTTTCAGGTGTTGTTTTGAACCAATGGTTACTAGAACAGGTGCTCCCCATAGCCATTCGAAGCTGTGAAGATTTCATCGGAATGGGCGATGAATTTATTCGAATTGGACTCAAAGATGCGCTTGATAATAATCGCCTTATTGAGGCGTTGACACGCTATGAGGAGGAAGTCTATGGGTAAAATTATTATGGTGACTGGTGGTGCAAGAAGTGGGAAATCTGGTTTTGCAGAAAAAAAAGTTTTGGAACTAGGTCATAAAATCGGATACATGGCAACGGCTGTCATCACGGATGAAGATATGGCAAAGCGTATTGAGCATCATAAGGCTTCGAGACCAAAGGAATGGCCTACCTTTGAACGGTATAAGACATTTGAAATATTAAAAAAAGATGATGTTTTTTTATCTTGTGATACATTGATTCTTGATTGCATAACAACAACGGTAACCAATATCATGTTAGATGAGCCAGTTGACTATGATCAGGATAGTCAAGAAGCTATGAATAAGGTAGAAGCAAAGGTAAAAAGAGAATTAACCAGCTTACTGGATATGGTGACGACAACGGGTCAAAATCTGGTTCTTGTGACCAATGAGGTGGGTCTAGGAATTGTACCAGCCTATCGACTGGGTAATATTTTTAGAGATATTGCTGGTAGAATGAATCAATATTTAGCAGAAAGAGCAGATGAGGTATATTTTATTGTATCTGGGCTACCGATAACGTTGAAGCATGCTTAATGAAATGGCGAGGTCAGTTATGAATTCCTTTATTTTGATGTTAACCTAGATCCCCAGAATACCTTATCTTTTTCAATCGAATTTGATGACGAAACAATTTGCCAAAGGGATTACGCCATGTCGATTATTGGAATTATTCTTGGGATGGTGGTGGCAAAGATCTAATTAATTATGGAAAACCTTGGCAAGGGTTGATTGGGGGTTAAACGATGCGTTTTATATTTTTACGACATCCTGAAACAACAGCAAATGAAAAAAATCTAATATATGGGAAAACAGATTTTCCTTATACAAAACGAGGGCAGCAACAATTTGATGAAGCATTAGTTAATATTGAGCGGTTTGAATTTGATAAGATTTTGACCAGTCCTCTTAGACGAGCCCATGAATTAGCAAGTGCAATAGCTTCAAAAACAAGTAAGGAACTGATTGTACATGAAGCATTGGAAGAAATGAATTTTGGTATATTTGAAGGTTTAACAGAGGAAGAAGCGAAGCATAAGCATCCGGATATTCATCGGGGATTTGTTGAAAGTTTTGAGACGACTTTATTTCCTGAAGGGGAGAGCTTTGATGTTTTCAAGAAACGGGTTGAAAGTTTTGTGAATCATTACAAGCAATCTGAGACGGACTGGCTGGTTGTTAGTCATGGGGGTTTCATTCGTACAGCGCTAGAATATTTGATTGACAACAAATCTGGGTTTTCATGGTCTTTAGAAATAGGTAACTGCTCCATTATTGAGATTCATATTAATGAAGGTCAACCATCCATTATTAAGAATATATTGAACCCATAAGAGATAAGGAGAATATTTATGAGAATAACAACGAAGGATTTGGTAACAACAGGACTTATGATCGCGATGGCTGCAGTACTGGCACAGTTTCCGATTTTTGGCAGTATTGCTTTTGATGCTATGCCGGCTTTTTTATCAGCAGCTATGATTGGGCCCATACTTGGTGGTATTGTGGGCTTCATTGCGCATTTATTGGTAGCGATGTTTACAGGATTCCCCTTTTCCTTACCCCTTCATCTTCTTATTGCAGTGATGATGTTTGTAAGTTGCTTTATTTATGGCAAGGTTCGTCAGGAACACAATAGATATTTGGCAATGGCGCTTGCTATAGTTATGAATGGGCCGATTTCACTTGCCTTTATATCCATACTTGCTAAGATACTTGGCATGCCATTTTCGGGACTGATTATGTTTACAAGCCTACTTTTACCTCTGCTGATAGGTGCAACGGTCAACATCGTAGTAGCGGACATCGTATATGGCATTATCAAAGAAAAAATAAGAATAAGGGTTTGAGGTTGAATTAAATGATGAATTATAGAGATATTCAACTTATAGATAAAGACGACAAAAATTTTATAGCCATCGCTTGTGATGTATCGGGTGGTATTGGTGAAAAACCAAACGATCTCATTCGTGTTAGCAACGAGGTCGCAGGATATTATGCTGCTGCAGTACCGTTAATCGAATTACTGAGTATCCGTGGTACCCCTATGAGTGTGGTGAATACCTTGTCCGTTGAAATGAATCCATCTGGTAAAGCCATCATAAGCGGTATCAAAAAAGCCTTAGCTGAAATTGGTGTGGATGAATCGTGTTTGACGGGTTCTACGGAAGATAACATTCAAACCAGTATGACGGGCATTGGTGTCACAGTCATTGGTGATGTTGAAAAAAGAGCCATACGCGACAAGTTACCTATGAAGGGACAACAGGTCTATCTTGTAGGACTACCTAAGATGGGTCAGCAGCTCCTTGAAGAAGAAATAGAAGGTCAATACGGGGAAATCATCACCCTAGAGTGGGTGAAAAAAATCAGTAAAAATTCACAAATTGGTCATATGTTGCCGGTAGGTTCCAAAGGCATTAGATACGAAGTTGAGACTTTAGCAAAGACCAATGGCTTAGGTTGTATGTTGAAATCAGGTATGGACATTAATCTAGAGGCTTCAGCCGGACCCGCTA
>JAGXFY010000072.1:0-35635 GCA_024636985.1 Clostridiales bacterium
GAACTATATAGTTGAACTTTTACATATCATATAAAGTTACGAACGCATCAACGTAACTCAATATGAAATGTAAATAGAGAAACCTCGATGTGAGGCTTAACCATGTGGTTAAGGGTCAGAACTATATAGTTGAACTTTTACATATCATATAAAGTTACGAACGCATCAACGTAACTCAATATGAAATGTAATTAGAGAAACTTAGTTGTGAGGCTTAACCATGTGGTTAAGGGTCAAAACTTAGTAATGAAGCTTAACCATTTAATATGTACCTTATGTGCAAAAATCGATTCGGAGGTAATTATGAATAGAAAAAGATGGATCATCTTATTATGCTTAATATATGTGATGCAGTCCTCATGGACCAGTATGGCGGTGACAGATCGAGATATCTTATCAGATCCGGTAGCTAATGTGTATACGGCCAATGTACTTGGTCAAACCATATCCGATAATCTGAGTTTTTCAGATGTGCCTGTAAGTCATTGGGCAAAAGACCCAATCACAAGATTAGGTGCACTATCAATTGTAAAAGGTTATAATGAAAATAATGCTATGCGTTATAGACCAAATGGGAATGTGTCAAAACAAGAAGCCTTAGCTTTTCTACTTAGAGTTGTGGGACTTGAGGCGGCGGCCAATCAAGCTGCAGAAAACCTAGAGGTCGGCGAAGGCGAAGGTCTGCTTAGCATCTGGTCAAAAGGCTATTTGCAGGTGGCAGCGGATAATGGTTTGATTACTCAGTTGGAGTTAGACGATGGACTTATACTCGACCAAGAAGCCCTGGATCCTGAGTTTAATTTTATTCGCACGCAAAATGTCAGTCGGGAACAAGTGGCAATGTGGTTGGTACAAGCAATAAATATTATTAATCCGGGTCGTATTGAACCTATTTATGTCAATAATAAGATTTTTACACTCAGTGACTGGCAAAGCATAGATATAGCCTTTGTGCCTTATGTTGAAGCAGTTATGCAAGCAGGCATCATGGTCGGAGACGCAGATCGATTCAGACCAAAAGGGAGTTTGACAAGAGCAGAAATGGCGCAAGTTATCGCAAATATTGATGACATTCTGTATGAAACGCTTGATAAGACTGTAAAAGGCGGTATTGTTGGTAGTATTAGTGATGCCGGCGTTATCGGTTCTATTAATAATGAGAGCAAAAGAACCATACTCATTCGTAACGATGAAGGTTTAGTGGACCAAGTGGATCTGATCGTTACCTCCAATGAACAAAATAAAATATCAAGATTAGACGTACCGGTACTAGGTCCAAGTGGCGTAAGAGGCCTATCTTCCTTAAGAGAAGGCCAGAGTATCGCGTATATTGTTGATAACACGACACTTGAAATGGAATATGTCGTCATTAAAGGTGATATAACCACCACACAAGTAAAAGGTGTCCTTCAACCGTTAATAGACATTGATAATGGTAATATTACTGTAAAAAACACTTCAGGCGTACCGCTAACGTATAAGTTATCTGTTGGCCTATATGACCTTGAAGATAGACAGATAAAAATAGGTGAGTATTACAGATCTATTGACAATGCACCGGTATCAGAGACCATAACATTAACCATTCAAAACAATCTGGTGACCAAAATCGATCAGGAAGGTGCAACACCTCTTTCATCAGAAGTCAGTGGTATTGTAAAAGAAATCAATACACAATTTAATTTTATTACCATTGAAAAATGGGATGGTGGCGAAATCACAAAATATTTCAACAAGGATCAAGTACGTGT
Source organism: Clostridiales bacterium (assembly GCA_024636985.1). GTDB lineage: Bacteria > Bacillota > Clostridia > Lachnospirales > Vallitaleaceae > Petrocella. Next base: position 1,752 of record JAGXFY010000072.1, read on the forward strand.
TGAAAAGCAAAATTATTATGATCTAGAAGATGAAATCGGATATATTGATGAGATTTTTCCTGAGTATGGATTTGATGAGAGAGATACAGGTATTGAAGCCATTGAGGTGGGTGATGTTGTTCATTTGTTAATGAGCAGCAATGGCCAATACATAGAAGCCATTAGTGCAAAAACCAATTACAATGTCAAATTTGGAGAGATTGTATCTATGGTATCTTATGGCGCAAATGGTGTTAATATAAGAGTCAATTATGGGGACGGTTCCATTGGTTCATTAAATGTGGACGGTTTTGTGCCGGTGTTACGTTCATCAAGAAATATCGGTGTCGGTAACCTCCAAGTAGGGCAAATGATAAAAATCCTCATGAATCAAGGTGTTCTAGCCCCAGGTACAGTCGTAGAGACTGTAAAACAGATTGATGTAGACCCTTATGGCAATATCTATGCAAGAATTTATAAAGGCGATCTAGGCTATATGAATATGGCAACAGGCACTTTAAGTCTATTAAACAGTTATCATTTGACTAAAACCGGCTGGAGTGGCTATAATCCGATGACAGATTTAGAATTGTCAGGAGCAGGTGTTGAGATTTTCCATAATGGCAATCAGATTAGTTTAAGCTATGCGGATCGTTTTTTAAGAACAGATACGATGCAAGCCTATGTTGTAACAGAAAAACACTATGACCGTGAGAGAATCAAAAAAATTGTATTCGAAGACGGTCGAGATGATGTTCTGGCCTCTACCAATGTGAGTTATTCTAACGGCTATGATGCCATAAGACTTATAAGCTCTGTGGGTGATATTGGAGTCAATCCAGGTACGATTGTACTTAAAAACGATCATATTGTATCCACAGGTAGTATATTATCTCCGGATTATGCTCAAGTTGTATTAGCCGGTCAAGGAAGGGCTGTTATTGTCAATGTTTTACCTGAACCTAATAATGATGCCATATCTGTTTTTAGAGGGCGTATCAGCAATATTGAAACCAACCGTGAGGTGAAAGTGGAATCTCAAGCGATACTAAAAGATATGACTTGGATTTACTCACCCATACAAAGAGAATTCACACTTTCCTACGATACGATTATCATGGATGAATCCGGAAGTATACCCCTTAGCGACTTCATCGATTATTCGGAATTATCAAAAGTGGATGAAGTTTATACCATAATCGCAGAAGGTACCAAAGCCACCCATTTGATTAAAAATCCGTATGCAACAGAAGGTGTTGTAGGAGAGATATATGGCATTAACGGTGATGACACCATAAGTATAAAAGATGCTTTGGTATATGACAGTGCCACAAAATTATGGACAGAACTAAGTTTTAAGAACAATTATGCGACACTTGAAATCGTGACGGAATCCGTCATAATCAAGAACAATCAGGTTATAGATATAGAAGACTTGGAACTTGGTGATAGAATTAGAGCTATGGTAACGGTAGATCTAAGTGAACAGTTGAAACTAACAGATAACCGACAAGCAACAGGCTATATCCTGTTTGTAGAAGATTAGAGAGGAAGAAAGTCATGAGAAGACTTATAATAATCGGCATAATGATGACGCTTCTTCTTAGCCAAAGTGTGTATGGTAAAGAAGGCGACATGGGTCATATGGGTGGCATATCAGAAGGTAGCAATCTTCCGAAAACCATTGAAAGGTATGTCACCATACCCACGAATAAAACCAGAACGTATCAATATAAGGAAGTTGTTTTTTTATCCGGTGTGCCGACAGAATTTAACGGTACCATAACCATAAACAACGATGACAGTGTGACAAAAACAAAAACAGAAGGCAGTTATAAAGAAACGTACACAGTTACAGCAACTAGTGTCGAGGGTGAAGGTGAGCTAGATCGAACACTAACCTTTACAACTTACTATAAAGTGAATAATAATATGGATTTTAAGAACCAGATTATCACCAACTCAGTCTTAACTGGTTGGGAAGAGGAAGTGACTTTAGGTGATACAACCTATACCCTTGATGAAGTGGGATCCTCCTTTTCAAAGGCAGGTGTTAAGGATTTAACGCCTGGTGTTGCTTACTTTAGTACATCCATTTCATATGTGGCTAAGTTCTTAGATGGTGATGGCAATCCGGTAACCTTAACGAGTAATGGTAGTAACTATGGCTATGATCAACCCTGGTCTAAAATTGAGACACAAGAGAGAAACATTGGTATTTCCAAAGGCGAAGGTAACACGGGCAACATGCAGGTGAGGGTTCAAACCGTTCATGAAGCTAAAAAAACTATTTATTATGATGCTACAGAACCCTTTGCCATTAGCTTTGGCGGGACGTATAATCAACGTATGGAAAGTGAAAGTAATTTGACCTATGAAGTACTTTCTTATCACAGCAATCTGACCAACAGTCAGAAATATGGCCGTATTTCAATTAAAATGGCCAATCAGATTGAAAAACTACCGATTCCCGGTAACCTAGACTTTTTACAAGGACACTGGGCAGAGGCTGATTTTAAAAAGCTTTACAGCATGGAGGTATTCACAGAAGTACCTCATAGTGGCATGCAATATGAAGCAATCAGCAGAGGGGCTTATATTAAGGCGCTTTGTCTTGCTATGAATATTGATATTTCTAAATACACCACACGTCCAAAGACGGTCATCTTTGGTGACGTTCCTGTAACACATCCCTATTATCCTTATATTATGGCGGCATATGACCAGAAACTCATCAAAGGAACAGGTGAGAACTTTGATGTGGATCGCCCAATTAATAGAGAAGAAGCCTTTGTGGTATATGTGCGCGTTATAGGCTTGGAGCGTCTTGGCGTAACAGAATCGCCGATGACCCCATTTGTTGACGATGCGACCATCTCATCATGGGCTAAAAAAGAGATTATGGCCGGATACAAGCTTGGTATCATAAAAGGTGATGAGCTTGGCAGGGTCAAACCAAAGCAATGGATATCTAAATCGGAAGCAGCTGCAATCATTAATAGATTGATCGACTACTTACGATTAGATATTGGAGAAGACTACCGTAAATAAGCAAATTTAAGGAGACCAATTATGAAATCATGGATTAAAAAGGCAACCGTATTTTTATTGGTTATGGCCATATCGTTATCACCGGTTTACGGTGCTGAGCAAGGTAATACTTATGGCAACCGACTTGAGACCGTTATGCAGATGATTCTAAGTAATCATATCAATGCCGATGCATTAACCCCGGAAATGCTGTTTGAAGCAGCCATGAATGGCGTATTTGACGTACTGGACCCTTATTCCATGTACATTGGCGCCAGCAATGCGGAATCATTCACAGATACGCTTAACAATTCTTATGTTGGCATAGGCGTTTCCTTGATTCAAGAGGGTGACTATGTCGTTATAGAACGCGTCTTTTTAGATGGACCGGCATATAAGAACGGATTGAAGGTTCATGATAAGATTGTCAGTGCTCAAGGGACTTCACTGGTTGGGAAAACCCCGGCAGAAGCGGCTGCCATTATTGTTGGAGAAGAAGGTACAGAAGTTAATCTTAGGATTAACAGACAAGGCTATGAATTTGATATGACTTTAATTCGAGGCAGGGTTACCATCAATGCCATTGATCAAGTCAATCTATCAGAGTTGTACCCGGACATACCAAAAACAGTTGCAGACCAAATTGGATTTTTGAAGATTTCTAGTTTTACTAGAAATGTGGATGAAGAGTTGGAACCAATTTTGGAGGCCTATAAATCTGAAGGAAAAAAATATTTGTTATTGGATATGAGAGACAATGGGGGCGGCTATGTAGATTCAGCAGTTAATGTTTCGAATTTGTTGGTGCCGGAAGGCCCTGTACTTCGATTTGTCAACAATACCGGAAGAGAGATTGTTTACTACTCGGAACTCAAAGATCCTAGTTTTAAGATTGTTGCCCTTGTGAATCGTAACAGTGCGTCTGCTACAGAATTCGTAGCGGCAGCCATTAGTGAATCCGGCATAGGAAGCCTCGTTGGAGAAACAACTTATGGCAAAGGTTTGGCTCAATATTTATATACTTTAGACGATGGTGCAGTAGTGAAATTAACACAAGAAACTTTTTACTCTAGATCCAATAAACCCATTAATGATATTGGTGTGACACCGGAAGTACTTGTTGAGTATCCAAGTTATTTAACGAAGACTAGTAAATTCTATCCACATGATAAGCATGCAGAGATCTTAGAAGTGGAAAGCATACTTGCATTTCTAGATTATGAAGTGGGTACACCGGATGACTTATATGACAATAAGACATTTGAAGCCATCAAACAATTTCAAAGCGACCAAAAAGTGTATGCTTATGGGATTTGTGATTACTTAACCCAAGATCTTTTGAACAAGGCTTTTATGGAAAAGAAAAGTGAGAAAGACTTACAACTGGATAAAGCTGTAGAAACATTGATGACACAAATGGGATTATAGAAGAAAAATAGAAATCTACTTGACTTCTAAGTAGGCAAGTACTAAAATATAGAAGTTGTTTTGAAATAATTATTTTATTTATATAAAGATGGTTAATGGGCGCAGATTAATTTGAAGCATAAGTCAAAGAGGTGAAACATGCAGACGAAGTATATATTTGTAACCGGTGGCGTAGTATCTGGTTTAGGGAAAGGCATAACGGCTGCATCCCTAGGTAGGCTTTTAAAAGCTAGAGGCAAGAAAGTAACCATACAAAAATTCGATCCCTATATTAACATAGACCCCGGAACCATGAGTCCCTACCAACACGGGGAAGTCTTTGTAACAGAAGACGGTGCTGAAACAGATCTTGATCTTGGTCATTACGAACGTTTCATTGATGAAAAACTAAGCAAATACAGTAATATTACAACAGGTAAACTTTATTGGTCTGTCCTTAATAAAGAACGTAAAGGTGAATTTCTTGGGGCGACGGTTCAAGTCATCCCACATATCACCAATGCAATTAAAGACCGTGTCTATAGAGTGGGGAAAAATGTGCATTCAGATGTTGTTATTACTGAGATTGGCGGAACCGTAGGGGATATAGAAAGTCTCCCTTTTCTTGAAGCTATTCGACAAGTTGCCGGTGATGTTGGCAGAGAAAATGTACTCTATATTCATGTAACGTTAATACCTTACTTATTAAAGTCAGGTGAAATGAAAACAAAACCCACACAACACTCAGTAAAAGAATTAAGATCAATCGGTATACAACCGGACATATTGGTTTGTCGTACAGAACACGAAATGACCCAAGATATGCGGGATAAGATGGCGCTCTTTTGTAACGTAAGAAAAGACTGCATCATTCAAAACCTAGATGCGGATACACTCTATGAAGTACCATTGATGCTTGAAAAAGAAGGCCTTGCCAATATCGTTTGTCGACATCTTGAGATAGAAAACGTGGAGCCGGACTTAGAAGCATGGTCCGCAATGGTACAGAGAGAAAAAGACCGTACAGAGACAATTACCATTGGCCTTGTAGGAAAATATGTAGAGCTTCATGATGCCTATATATCTATCGTAGAGTCCCTTAACCATGCAGGTATTCATCATGGTATTCGCGTAGATTTAGATTGGATTGATTCGGAAAAAATTACACAAGATAATATTGGCGAGATGCTTAGCAAAGTTGATGGTATTTTGGTACCTGGAGGCTTTGGAGATCGCGGTATTGAAGGTAAGATATTGGCTGTTCAATATGCAAGAGAGAAAAAAGTACCTTTCTTTGGTATATGCCTCGGGATGCAATGTGCTGTTATTGAGTATGCAAGAAATGTATTAAATATGGCAGGCGCTAACAGTTCGGAGCTTGATCCTGAAACACCTTATCCTGTTATAGATTTGATGCCGGAACAAAAAGACATAGATGAACTGGGAGGCACCATGCGTTTAGGCGCTTACCCATGTAAAGTTGTAGAAGGTAGTAAGGCTTACTTAGCCTATGAGGATGAGCTTATTTACGAACGTCACAGGCATCGTTATGAGTATAATAATGAATACCGTGACAAATTGGTTGACCATGGACTCCTTATTACTGGATTATCACCAGATGATCAATTAGTAGAAATGGTTGAAATAGAAGACCATCCTTGGTTTGTCGGTGTTCAGTTCCATCCGGAGTTTAAGTCCAGACCGAACCGTGCCCATCCATTATTCAAAGACTTCGTTGGTGCTAGTATGGTTAAATTGTAATAACTATATACTTGAACTTTTACATGCAATATATAATTATAAACGTAGAGACAAAAAGCCTTTCATCAATAACGATGAAGGGCTTTTTGTTATTTGATCTGTGAAAGGTGCGTTGGTAATTATGCTTGCTCTTTGGATAATTGGAATCTTAATGTAATTGGAAGCATCAAAGTGGCTAAGGTAAGGCCAAAAGCAAATTGAACCATATTGGCAGGGATACTAAATACCGGTATAATCCAATTGCCATACATAATACCATAAGTCCCGTAGTAAAGAATAACCATGACGGAGCCGGCAACGATGAATGCACTTATTTTATTAAAATGCATAGCAATAGAGGGCTTAAAACGACTAATACCAAAAACAATGAGCAGAGCTAGAGGTAACAGTAAAGCAATAGCCAGTATGATGTTTTGTGTGGAGAGAACCGTCGATAGGAGCTCAGTTTCATTTGCGATGACTTCTTCAGTAATCAGGTCTTGTGTAGCATCGACAATGCGGTTTGATGCGATTAAACCGCGTACTAAGAATCCGAAGCCCACCCACAAGAAACTGTAGAAGGCAGTTATAAAGCCCGTTTTCTTAAAGTTGCCAAGGTCCTCAAACATGTAACCAATCACGTAAGCCATCAAAGCTTTAATGATGAACGTGGGAAGGGCCCAGGAAGCATAGCCCAAATAAATATCAGCCAACGCGGACCCGATACCGGCAGCCAGTGCGCCGTTTTTCTTGCCAAGGACAACACCACAGCTAAGCACAAGTGCATCTCCGATGTGGATATAACCGCCTGTAAATGGAGAAGGGAAACTTAAGATACTGGTGCTAATAAAAGTAAGTGCTGCCATTAGACCGGAGTAGGTCAAAGTTTTTGTTGTGTTTTTCATAAGAATCATCCTAACTTTTTTTATTATGTCAAAACGATAGTGTTAAATTTTTTCTATTTTGACACTTGAACAAACTTATATTATAATAAATTTGACCTGTTATAAAGTACCAGTTATGATTATGTTAAGGGGGACAGATGGATGTTACTCACACCTGAAATCAATTATGGGTTAAAAAAACCCATCTACATGCAGATTCATGATTATCTTATAAAAGAGATTGTTGAAGGTAGATTAATGAAAAATGACAAGTTACCTTCAGTTAGAGTTTTTTCAAATCATCTAGGCATCAGTCGCAATAGTGTTGAGAATGCTTTCAATCAGCTCTTAGCTGAAGGCTATATACTAAGTGTGCCCAAAAAGGGCTATTATGTGGCGGAAATCGAAGACATAAAAGAAAGAAAAATACAAAATAATGAAGAAGTTTTACAAAAACCGAAACAGAAATATACCTATGATTTTAAAAGCGAATATGTTGCAAAAGACAGTTTTGACTATAAGCTGTGGAAGAAGCATCTTAATCATGTGATGAACTATGATGCGGATGTGTTGTATGAACATGGTGATCCTAGAGGTGAATATATTTTGCGTGCGGCTATTGCCAGACATTTTTATAGTACAAGAGGGGTAGTAGCAAGACCAGATCGTATTGTAATAGGCGGAGGTATAACGCCTTTATTAACCATATTAGTTAAACTTTTTGATTACCTAAAACTGGATGATATTGGTATGGAGGACCCAGGATTTAATAAGGCTAAGCATGTTTTTGATTATAGTCATTTGAAAACTATACCGATTGAAGTCAATGAAAGAGGGATTGATATTGCCTTGCTATATATGGAAAAAGTAAGGTTATGCTATGTCAGTCCGTCACATCAATTCCCAACCGGAACCATTATGCCGGTAGACAATAGACTGAAGCTATTAAACTGGGCAGAAAAAGTGGATGGCTATATCATTGAAGACGATTACAATGCAGAACTGAGATTCGAGGGTCAACCTATACCTGCGATGCAAAGCCTAGATGAGGGGGACCGTGTTATTTATCTCGGCTCTTTTTCAACTGTATTGGCACCCGGCATACGCATCAGCTTTATGGTATTGCCGAGGGCATTGAACCAACATTATGCTAGGAATATTGAATATTTTTCCCAGACAGCGTCTAAGTTGGAACAGTTGGCATTATCAAAACTCATTGAGTCTGGAGATTTTGATCGACATGTTAGAAAAATTAGAAATTATTATGCAAAGAAACAAGGGAATGTGTTAAAATATATAAAAGCACATTTGCCAAAGGATGTTATTCCTGAACATGGGAAGGCTGGTTTGCAGATTATGTTAAAGCTGCCTGACGGATGGGATGAGACAGCGGTAGTATTGGTTTGTGAGAATAAAGGCATAGGCATCAGTAGTTTGGGTGTCTATAGAAGTATTAAGAAAAAGCTGTCAAAACCTTATCTCATCTTAGGTTATCGTGGTATAGATGAGAAGAGGATGGAAGACGGCATCAAGGAACTGGGGAAAGTATTGATGATGTATAAGGAGACTTATGATGAAAAGAGCCCTATTGGTTAACGATTCCTTATTTGAAAGCTTAATATTGAAAGACCTGCTTTTACAGCTTAACTATGAAGTTGAGCTTGCAGACGAGTACGATGCTCTATACCAAGTGGAACAGTTTGAGCCAGAACTCATTGTGGTAAACTATATTATGCATGAAATACGTGGTGATCAGCTTATTGAACAGATAAAAGAGGACAAACCGGACTTGATTTGTTTACTCTCTTCAAGCAGTATGATTCAAAAAGATGAAGTCAAGAAAAACATATTGGACGGTGTTTTGAGAACACCGGTAAGCATGTTTACTCTGAAGGATCTCTTAAGAAGAATCGATGCCAATATTTCAAAAACAATAGTAGAGAAAAAAATAAGCAGCAGAGAAGGTGAAGAAAGATTCTGTGACCATTGTAATGCTGATATCTCAGCCTTTAACCTTCATATCGTATTTTGTCCCTTCTGTGGTGAAGAATTATAGATAGAAATAAGACAGCCTTCTTGAACGCCTATTGGAAATTCACACTATATGGCATATAAAAAACCAGTATTTTGCACCAATGCAAAATACTGGTTTATTTTATAATGATTCTGTTTTTGCCGGTATGCTTTCCTTCATATAAGGCTTCGTCGATACGGTTTAGGATCGATATGTACTTCTCATTGGGCTTGAAATCAGACAGCCCACAGGTTAGCGTCAGCTTGAAACTATATTTATCATATGTGAAGGTATGTGCATCAACTGTTTTTAAGATTCTTTCCATAATTGGTAGAGCAGATTCTTTGGTGGTGTGAGGCAAGACCAACAAGAACTCTTCACCACCCCATCGTGATAAGTAATCATAATCACGGATTTTGGACTGGATGAGTGTAACGACTTCATTCAAAGTATAGTCCCCGCAAGGATGACCGTATTGATCATTGACCAACTTAAAATCATCAATGTCAAACAAGGCAAGGGAAATTGAAGTCTGATCTAATTGATGATCAAGTAGAAGTTCCTTTAAAGTGGATTGTATAAAGCGACGGTTATAGAGGCCGGTTAGATGGTCTCTAGAAGCCAAGTATTCGGAGTGTTCTTTTTCTTCTTTTAGCTTGGTATTAATGGATTCCAACTCTTGGATATAACTATTTAGAAGTTTACGGTTATAGACATGATCAAGTTGATTGGTGATTCTAGATTCTAAGATGGTTTCATTAAAAGGCTTCGTGACATAATCGTTGCCACCCAGTTGGAACCCTGTCACAATATCATTTTGATCATTGTTAGAAGTAATGAAAATGATCGGTATGTGATAGGTATCAGGTGTATTACGGACATGTTTACAAACATCGTAACCGCTACAACCGGGAAGGTGGACGTCCAGCAATATTAAGTCAGGTTTGGTTTCTCTTAATAAGCCTATGGCTTCTAGGCCATTAAAAGCACTTATATATTCATAATGATTTTTGATCATGAGATCCGTTAAGTACTTTTGGTAAAGCCTGCTGTCCTCAACGATCATAATCTTAAAAATCTTTTCCACTGATGTTTCCGCCTCTCGCATTCTGTTCTTATATATTCTATCGACATTTTGTAAAAATTACAATAGCATCATGAGAATTATTATAAATAATATAGGACAATCCTAGTAAATTGTGGGGATACAAAAACTTTTACAATAAAAATTAATATGGTATAATTGGTTGTAGTGTAAAAACATAAAGTTGAACGATTATCGACTGTTTTAAGGTAGATTTAGAAATTATGAGTTAAGCTATCTTAGCAACAATGAGCTATTATAATTTGAGGGTATTTTTTGGTGAGATATTTGCCATGACGTGTTTATAGATATCAGGAGGTAATTTTTTGGAGAAACATTTAAAAATCGGTTTAGACATTGGATCGACGACAGTAAAGATGGTAGTTTTAAGTAGCCAGGGCGTGATGTTATATAGTAAGTATAAAAGGCATTTATCAGATATTAAGAGCACAGTTTTGTCTATGATGGGCAGAGCATATGAACATTATCCAGAAGCTATGATTAGTATTCTTACAACAGGCTCAGGTGGCCTCTCAGTTTCTAAATGGCTGGATGTTGGATTTATACAAGAAGTCGTGGCATGCGCAAAAACAGTGGAACATCTCATACCAAAAACAGATGTTGCCATTGAGCTCGGTGGTGAAGACGCAAAAATCACCTATTTTGAAAGTGGTTCAATCGACCAACGTATGAACGGTACCTGTGCCGGTGGGACAGGCGCTTTTATTGACCAAATGGCGTCCTTATTACAGACGGATGCTATGGGGCTTAATGAACTTGCAAAATCTTATAAGGTCATTCACCCAATTGCTGCAAGATGCGGTGTCTTTGCAAAGACTGACATCCAACCCCTCATTAATGAGGGGGCTGCAAAAGAAGACATCGCTGCTTCCGTTTTCCAAGCGGTGGTCAACCAGACCATTAGTGGATTGGCCTGTGGTAAACCTATTCGCGGACATGTTGCTTTTTTAGGTGGACCGCTATACTTCTTATCGGAGCTTAGAAATCGTTTCGTGGACACCTTAAAACTTACAAAAGAACAAACCATAATACCGGATCATTCTCAACTTTTTGTTGCGACAGGAGCCGCTATGGCTGCTGCAACAGAAACGCCATTAAGATTTGAAGAACTTTATGGTAGAGTCAAGCATCTTAAAGCATCCGGTATCAATGAGGTTGCAAGACTTCAGAAACTATTTGAATCAGAAGAAGACTTAGATGTTTTTAATAAGAGGCATCAACAAAACAAAGCTGTAAAGGGGAATCTTGAAACCTACATCGGTGACTGTTATTTAGGTATAGATGCAGGTTCAACCACAACCAAGTTGGTTCTCATTGATGATCAAGGTCAGCTTCTCTATGATTACTATGGTAGCAATCAAGGGAAGCCTTTGGCTCTGTGTAGAGAAATCTTAATAGAAATATACGAAAAGATGCCTATGGGTACAAAGATAAAAAGTAGTTGCGTTACAGGTTACGGCGAAGGATTGATTAAAGAAGCCTTGCATATGGATATTGGTGAAATCGAGACAATGGCTCACTTCAAAGCAGCAGAATTCTTTTTACCAGGTGTAGAATTCATCTTAGATATCGGCGGACAGGATATGAAGTGTCTGCGTATCAGAGACGGTGTTATTGATGACATATTATTAAATGAAGCATGCTCTTCCGGATGTGGTTCTTTTCTTGAAACCTTTGCTCAGTCTTTAGAAATGAACATACAAGACTTTGCGAAAGCGGCCCTTGTTTCGGAAGCGCCCGTAGATTTAGGTTCAAGATGTACGGTTTTTATGAACTCAAGGGTCAAGCAAGCTCAAAAAGAAGGCGCTACTGTCGGAGAAATATCTGCAGGTTTATCCTACTCAGTTATTAAGAATGCGCTACAGAAAGTCATAAAGATAAGAGATCCCAAGCAAATAGGGGATAAAGTGATTGTGCAGGGTGGTACATTTTATAATGATGCTGTTTTAAGAGCATTTGAAATGATTTCTGGTAAAGAAGTGGTTAGACCGGATATTGCCGGCATCATGGGTGCTTTTGGTGCGGCGTTAATTGCCAAAGAACGTAGTGTAGGGTTACCTGAATCCACGGTACTAAAAAGAGAAGCATTAGAACATTTTGAGGCACACAATGAGATGTCCAGATGTGAGCTGTGTAGTAATCGTTGTATGTTAACCATCAATCATTTTTCGGATGGTCGTCAATTTGTATCTGGTAACCGTTGCGAACGAGGGGCCGGCATGGCCATCAAAAATGTCGACATACCGGATCTTTTTACTTATAAATACAAAAGAATCTTTGCCTATAAACCCTTATCTATAGAAGAAGCACCTCGAGGAACAGTAGGGATTCCAAGGGTTCTTAATATGTATGAAAACTATCCTTATTGGCATACCTTCTTTACCCATCTGGGTTATAGGGTTGTCTTATCACCTAGATCCAATAAAGCCGTTTATGAAGCCGGTATAGAAACTATACCCTCTGAATCGGCTTGTTACCCTGCAAAAATTGTTCACGGACATATTATGAAGTTGATTGAGAAGAAAGTGGATTTTATATTTTATCCCAGTGTACCCTTTGAGGTCAAAGAGATTGAAGGTGCAGACAATAACTTTAACTGTCCCATCGTCACCAGCTACCCTGAGACGATTAAGCACAATACAGATGCCATCGTAAATAATGAGGTGGAGCTGATGAGTCCCTTTTTGCCTATGGAGGAGCCGGAGCGATTGGCCGTTCGACTTTATGAGGAATTCGAGATAAAAGGGCATTTGGAAGCAGAGGTACTTGAAGCGGCAAGACTGGCATGGCAAGAAAAAGAAAAAGCCAGAGCAGATATACAACAAGAAGGGGAACGTGTCATCAGATGGCTTGAAGACAATAATAAGATTGGCATAGTCATAGGCGGCCGACCTTATCACGTAGACCCTGAGATCAATCATGGACTGACCAATATTATCACAGGGCTTGGTATGGCTGTACTTACAGAAGATGCTATCTGTCATCTTAGTAAAGTGAAAAGGCCTCTTAGAGTATTGGACCAATGGGCTTATCACAGTCGATTATATGCGGCTGCTGAAGTTGTGGGTAAGCATAAGCAACTTGAAATGGTTCAACTCACATCTTTTGGATGTGGTGTGGATGCAGTTACTGCAGATCAAGTACAAGAGATTTTGGCAAGACACGGTAAAATCTATACATTGATTAAGATTGATGAAGGCAGTAATCTTGGAGCTATTCGAATCAGAATGCGATCCTTAAAAGCGGCACTAGAAGAAAGATTGAAACAGAAGAAAAGTTTATACAAAGAAGAGATTGAAACAATACGTGTGCCTTTTACAAAAGCCCATAAAGCAAAACACACCATCATTGCACCACAAATGTCACCAATACATTTTGACTTTTATGAAGTTGGTTTTAGAGCTTTAGGCTATAATGTAGTGGTGTTGCCGATGGTAGATAATAAAGCCATTGATGTGGGATTAACCTATGTGAATAATGATGCCTGTTACCCTTCTATACTGGTGATTGGGCAGATTATGGAGGCTTTGAAGTCAGGGGATTATGATCTGGATAAGGTATCCGTTTTTATGTCTCAGACAGGTGGCGGTTGTCGTGCATCCAATTATATCGGTTTTATCCGTAAAGCATTAAGAGATGCTGACATGAGTCATATACCCGTTGTATCCATTAACGCATCAGGACTGGAAGGTAATCCGGGCTTTAAGATTGGTCCGTCTCTAATTCACAAGGCTTTAATGGCAACAGTTTTTGGCGATTTGTTCATGAGGGTTTTATATGCAACCAGACCTTATGAGGCTGAAGTAGGCTCGGCCAATGCATTATATGAGAAGTGGCGACAAAAGGCGATGACAACCATCAAAAGTGGAAATATCATTACCTTTAGAAAACAATGCATTGAGATTGTAGAGGCATTTGATCAGTTGCCACGCAAAGATATCATCAAGCCCAAAGTGGGCATCGTTGGAGAAATACTGGTTAAGTATCATCCTACAGGCAACAATCAGCTGGCTCAAGTGCTTGAAGATGAAGGTGTGCAAGTGGTATTACCGGATTTGATGGACTTTTACCTCTACAACGCTTATAATTATAAATTCAGATATGAAAAGTTAAACGGTACTAAAAAAGGATGGCAAGGCGCCAACATAGCCATTAAAATCATGTCATGGTACCGTCAGGCAGCCGGTAAGGCTCTTGATGCCTCCAAATATTTTCATGCACCATCAAGTATTGAGGAGAAAGGTAAACTTGCCAAGCAACTCATATCCCTTGGAAATCAAACCGGTGAAGGTTGGTTTTTAACCGGTGAGATGGTGGAACTTGTTAAAGACGGGGTTGAGAATGTGGTTTGTGTACAACCTTTTGGATGTTTACCCAATCATGTCGTGGGGAAATCTATGATTAAACCCATAAAGAAAATGTACCCGATGGCCAATATAGCCGCCATAGATTATGACCCGGGTGCTAGTGAAGTTAATCAACTTAATCGTGTAAAACTCATGCTGTCAGTTGCCTTTAGCAACTTAGAGAAAAAGACAGTTCTGTTAAACGAAACCAAAGATGTAGCTTCTACAGATGAGAAGTATGCATAATCAGGAGGTAATGTGTGAACAATAAAAAATCAGGGTTTGTAACCATCATCGGTCGTCCGAATGTTGGTAAATCAACTTTAATGAATCATTTAATCGGACAGAAAATTGCCATTATGTCAGACAAGCCTCAAACAACAAGAAACCGGATTCAAACCATCTTGACCAATGACTTAGGTCAAATCGTCTTTATTGACACACCAGGTATTCATGTACCTATGACTAAACTTGGTGAATTCATGAATACAAGTGCAGAAACGACCTTGAATGAAGTCGATGTCGTCTTATGGCTGATTGAACCGGATAAAAAAATAGGTAAAGGTGATCGTTATATTATAGAAAGACTGGCAAGGGTAGAGACACCTGTATTTCTTGTTATTAACAAAATGGATACCATAGCTAAAAACGAACTTTTAGAGGTTATAGCCACCTACAAGGACCAATATAACTTCAAAGACATTATCCCGATATCAGCCCTCAAAGGTGACAATACGGACATATTATTGGATCAGATTTTTGACGTATTGGAAGATGGACCTATGTATTTTCCGGAAGATATGATTACGGATCAACCAGAAAGACAGATATGTGCGGAACTGATACGCGAAAAAGTACTGCTGAATATGGAGCAGGAAATACCCCATGGTATAGCAGTTGTTATTGATCAAATGAAGGAACGTGAAAATCAGGCAATCGTTGATATAGATGCTACCATTGTCTGTGAAAAAGACTCTCATAAAGGTATGGTTATCGGAAAACAAGGATCTATGCTCAAGAAAATCGGTTCTATGGCGAGAAGAGACATGGAAAATCTACTGGGTTCAAAAGTTAACTTAAAAATATGGGTTAGGGTCAAGAAGGATTGGCGTGATAGTGACTACTTACTAAAGAATTACGGTTATACCAATAAAGAATAAATCATAAGTCAATAACATAAAGAAAAAACCAGGTGGTCTCTACCTGGTTTTTTCTTTATGTAAATGATGTATATAACGTGACAAAATCACTTTGTTTCAATTCTTTATTTAAGGGTAAACTCAACTTTTACCACATTGTGGTCATGTACCAAGGCTGTCATAAGTATATCCGTACCATCATAGGATACACTTACACCTGAAGATGGTAAGGATGCACGGCCTTGATAATTTGTAAGAATAAAATTGTGCATGGCACTGGCATTTTCAAAATCTATATTTTTACAAACCAGAAGTATGAATTCGGAAGCACCTGGTTTAAGATTACCATTAGTATCCTGCATAAGCACCAAATCCAGTATAATCACTTTTCCGCCATCTTGTGCATCGAGTATAACAAGACTTTCATTATCCTCTGTTAAAAGATTGATGTTGAAGACACCATAATTATAACCAGCGGCCAATGTATTATCCGTCTCATCATCAGCAGTGTCAAGAAGAGCATCAACCAAAATGTTTTCTGTAATATTACCAACATTTGGATCTAAACCGGAGTTACTGAGGTTTGTTGTTGTATCTCCATCGATAAAAACAAGTTGGTTATTGACAAAAGTCATCTCTCCTTCAAACGCTGCAAGGAGCTCCGGATTTGAAGCAAATAACGAGGCAAGAGATTTAGCCTTGCTTGGTGATACGGCAAGTTTTCTGACCTTAGGATCAAATACACGATGGCTAATCACTGCTGCTTCAGCACGTGTTAAAGTATTGTCACCACCAAAGGTGCTGTTAGGATAACCGGTAATAATACCTAGGGCATAAGATAAGAGTACAGTTGTCTGATAATCTTGCGGTATGATATTAAAGTCGTTGATATAGATGCTATAGTCAAGAAACTCTTCAGGGTAGTTTGTCGGAATCAGATTCATCGCTTTGATGGTAAGTCTACTGGCTTCATAACGGTCAATGGGTGTGTTGTATACTGTATAGTTCACGCCATCCAACCAACCTTGGTTTTTAGCATAGGCGATGTAATTCGCAGCCCAGTAACCATCAGAGACACCAACATCATTGCCGGTTAAGCGGCATAAGATGGCTATATACTGGTCAATGGTTAATTTCTGATCGCCTTTGAAAGTACCGTCTGTGAAACCGGTAATTATATTCTCCTGTGATAAGATGTCAAGAGAACCATAATACCATTCAAGGGCAGTGGTGTCCTTATATAGGGGAGCAGTATCGGCATATATTTGAGAGAAACTTCCAGTAACTAGAATTGTTAAAACCATGATTATTGAAATGATATTTTTTTTCTTAATCTTCATAATGAACCTCCTACTTTGTGATGGATGGGTTATTTTATTCCATTTATAACAATTATAATCTTTTTTACGAATTTAATATTGAACAAATTGTGAACATGTATCTAAAAAATGATTAAAAAACTTGAAAACATATGAGCTATAAGTCCTATGTTATAGTTATATGGTATTGGTTTGTGCGAATATTCGTAATCTTAATTGACTAGCCATGTATGTGGGGTATATAATTAACTATATTCGACACAAATAAAATAAAACCTAAAGAGAAAAGTATAGATTAGGATATCATAAGTCCAATGAATTGAACAAGGAACTGGAGGCGTTAAGTATGAAAGTAACCACAAACATCAAAAAAAAGATAGGATTCTTAATGGCATTTGTCTGGGTGTTACAGATGGGTATGCCTATTTATGCAAATGTGAATACAACGGTAACCATAACGAAAGACATACCGGAGGTGACATTATCGGATGCCGGTGAGAGAATCTTTGACATCGGCTATAATTTTTCCGTATCCTATGAGCAAGTAACGACAGGTCTTGATATTGTTTTGGTTCTTGACCGTTCCAATTCTATGCTGCGTATTGATCCTTCTACCAATAAACCGGTTGCAGATGCTGTATGGAAAGCTGTTAATAAGTTTGTGAATGAAGTCTATGCAACCTATCCCGATTCTAATATGGCCATTGTTTCTTTTGGTACCAATGCCAATAAGAACGACAATTGGAAATACTATAATAATAAAACTGAGACATTAAATGAGATCAAAAAGGTTTTTCAATATCGAGACCTCAAGTACAACTATAGTAGTAATTTCTCATCATACTGGAACAACGGTTACAGATATGCATGGGAGTTCTGGCAGATTTCTGATGGGGCTACCAACATTAAGGAATCTTTTGAATATGCTGAGAATACAGTAGCTCAAAAGCAAATTACAGGAAGCCCTTCAGAACAAGATGTTATCATACTGTTTACAGATGGTGTGGCAACCCAAGGTGGTAGCAACAGTCAGAAAAACCTGAACTACCCCACAAGTCATAATACCAATACTACCGCAGCTTATCAAGCCGGACAATCAGCCCAGTCAGTAGCCGAAGTTATAGCCGTTGGTTATTTTGAAGGCATTGAATACATTGCAACTAAGAATGTAGCAAGAGATACATTGGTCAAATCTCAAAATGCAGGCCTTTTTGAGGCATCTCAAACAGGGCAACTTTCAGATATTTTTGATACCATTGTTGGTGACCTAAACTATGTCGGAACCAATGCTAAAGTGATAGAAACCATAGAAAGTGAGTTTGAAGTTGTTGATGGCAGTATACAACCACAAAATTATACATTAACCGTAGATGCACAGGGCAGACAAGTCATAACTTGGGATTTAGGTAATGTTGTGGATACCAACTATGCTTTTGGATATAAAGTCAAAGTTAAGGACCATGTGTATCCAACCGGTAGCGGTCAAGTTGAGATACCAATTAATGTGAACGCTACGCTAATCTATAAGGATTTAAGCGGTAATACAATAACTGAACTGCTAGGGCAGAATATGACCGTCATTCCGCCGAGGACCAATCAACCCCAAGTGAATGTGAATGTTACCTACGCAAACAATCAATTTGGCTATTTAGTTGGTGATATCATTCAGATGAACCATAGTCTAAGTTATAATAATGAAGCACCATTTGATTATAAAACCATTCACGTGAAAAACCTGATCAAAACCACTTCTGATCAAAATATCAGTGAATTTGTAACACTTCAGCCGGCAAGTACAGGGGCAGGTTGGGGTATCATCAATAATAAATTATCCTTAAATATTCTAGAATCAAAAAGTGTGGTAGGTAGTGAGAACCTTACATGGCAGAAGGAAGTACCATTAGAGCTTAAGGCCATAAAAGAAGGTAACTTCAGATTAGACCACAATGTAGAGTATCAACTGACAAATTCAGTAGGTAATGTTTTTGACTACGCTAATCTTGGCCTTGATCCCGCTGCCATTGATATTAAGATGGGTCGACTCACCTTTGATTTTTCAGATGATTTTGATACTGCCGTAACGGATGTAGAACTCTATATCAATGGGGTATTAAGACCATATACTGTTGAAGAGGGTATCATCGTTGTTGAAGGTATTACCAGTGGCCTTCACAAAGTATCTATTCCGGTACCGAGCGGTTATCTCATGACAAGTCAAAGTGGCGGCATCAGTCTAGATAGCGACATGAATATGGTATTTGATGCGGTGCTAAGCCATACAACACCACAAATCGATAAGGTTGTTACGTTTGAACGCCTTAAGATTAAGGATATAGCCATTACTACACTGGATGGTAGTTCAGAACATAATATCGATTTACTGAACGAACCAACGCAAAGTAAAATTAGTTTCGAGTTAGTTAGACCATTGACCAAAGTGGAAATGACCTTGTTTGATGACTTTGCAGATTCCAACCATACATTTGTTTTAAACACATTTTCAGGAGTCGCAGATGTAAGAAATGCTTCCGGAAATGTGGTGCCAGGATTTACAATGACGGGTGGACGGCTCAGTTATAACGGTAGCCAATTACCTGGTGGAACATATATTGCTTACGGCATATTAACGCCACCATCCACCTTAGGCCATCAATTGGACTATGATTTTAAAGTTGGTATTAATGAGATTCGAACCAGAGAACAAGGTGATAGTATAGATCTTGTGTCAACCATCACATCTAAAATGCTTAAAGTAGGTGTTTTAGACACAGTGGCACCGGTAATCGATGTGGTAGTAGATCCACTAGAATCATCCGTTAATCTGATTAATCACAACATCACCATAACTGACAAGACGACCATTGTGACCTATAAAGTCTTTGAAGGTAAGTTGACCTATAACCAGGTATTAACGGCAACGAATGAACAGTCTATTCGGGTTCTAAGTAATCTTGGCAATCAAGTATTGCTTGATTCGGATATGAAGGTGACACTATCAACACAGCTCAACAAGTTTGTAGCTAAGGGGGCAATCACTATTTATGCAGTGGATGCTTTTGGGAATTATAGTGTCAAGGTTGTGGAATATCTAAACGAAGAACTTAATGATTTGTTAGATCAGAACATCATGTAAATACCTCCAAATATTAATGATAAATGTCATATTCTAAGATATGGCAGAGCCAAAAAAGAAACGGTTGTGGATGTAAATCCATAGCCGTTTCTTTTTCTACACCCTCCGAAGCTTTAGAATACTACAATTTAGTGGTAGTATGTACAAAAGCGTCAAAGTGCTCTATAATAGAGGTATACTAAGGTTAAAGTGTCAAAACTATATAGTTGAATTTAGTGGAACTTAGTTTTGACACTTTAACCATACTAAGATTAGGAAGTGAAGATAATGAAAATCGATCAAAAAGAAGTGTTACTGGATTTGTTTAAAGATAAAAAATACAGACCACTCAAATTAAAAGAATTAGCATTACTGCTAAACCTTTCAAAAAACGAAAAAAAAGAACTGGAACAATCTTTACAGGCACTCATTCAGGAAGACAAGGTCATTCTTACCAAGCGCGGCAAATATATGATTAATGATGCGCCAGAGCCAATAATAGGAAGATTTGTTTCTCATCCTAAAGGCTTTGGTTTTGTGGTTATAGAAGGACAGGATGATGATATTTTCATTCCTGCCAAATATGTCAACACAGCCTTTCACAATGATACTGTGGCCATTAAGTTGCTTAAAGACAGCCGTGGCAAACGCCCTGAAGGTGAGATTGTCAAAGTGCTTGAAAGAGGAAAAGATACCCTTGTTGGACTTTACGAACAAAGTGACAACTTTGGTTTTGTCCGAGCAGACGACAAAAAAGTACAGAAAGATATCTATATAGCCAAATCTAACAGCATGATGGCCATGAAAGGTCATAAAGTCGTGGTTAAGGTTACAGACTGGGGCAGTGAGGACCGGAAACCTGAGGGTAAGATTGTTGAGATTATCGGTCATGTGGATGATCCGGACACAGCAATTTTGTCTATTGTTAAGAATCTAGAGATTCCTACCGAGTTTCCGGAAAGTGTCAAAAAGCAAGTCCTATCCATACCTACAGAAGTGCCTAAGGAAGCGGCTGAGGGCAGATTAGACTATCGAAACATCCAAACAGTGACCATCGATGGTGAAGATGCAAAAGACTTAGATGACGCCATTACTATTGAGAAAATCGAACAAGGCTACAGACTCGGAGTTCATATAGCAGATGTTACCTATTATGTAAAAGAGGGCAGTGCGTTAGATGATGAAGCTCTTAATAGAAGTACCAGTGTTTATTTGGTGGACAGGGTTATCCCTATGATTCCAAGACAACTGTCTAACGGTATTTGTTCATTAAATTCAGGTGTAGACCGTTTAGCTCTTAGTTGTATTATGGACATCGACCAAGAAGGTAAAGTTTTTAATTATACCATTGATGAGACCATCATTAATGTCGATGAGCGTATGACCTATACAGCGGTTTCAGGCATCTTAGAGAAATCAGATCCTGAATTAACGGAGCGCTACAAAGATTTTGTGAACATGTTCCATAGAATGGAAGGCTTAGCGGCCATACTCAGAGCAAAGAGAAAACAACGGGGCTCCATCGACTTTGATTTCCCGGAAGCCAAAGTAAAGCTGGATGAGTTTGGTGCACCCACTGAGATCTATGTTTATGAACGCAACGTGGCAACGAAGATTATTGAAGAATTTATGCTACTAGCCAATGAGACTGTAGCTGAGCATTATTTCTGGCAAGAGATACCTTTTGTATACAGAAATCACGAAGAACCGGACAATGAGCGTATTCAAGCCCTAGGTAAGTTCATCTATAACTTTGGTTATCATATCAAAGGCAAAGAAGATGTTCACCCGAAAGAAATACAGAAACTCTTAATTGACATTGAAGGCAGCAAAGAAGAAGTCTTAATCAGTCGATTGGCCCTTAGATCCATGAAACAGGCTAAATACGAAGTGGATTGTGAAGGTCACTATGGACTTGCGGCTAAGTATTATAGCCATTTCACCTCACCGATTCGCCGTTATCCGGATTTACAGATTCATAGAATTATCAAAGAAAACCTTAAGGGTAAGATGAGTGATAAGCGCATCAGCCATTATAAGAAGATCTTACCGGATGTCACCAAGCAGAATTCCGAGTATGAACGTCGGGCTGAAACAGCAGAGCGTGAAACCATTAAGCTTAAGAAAGTGGAATACATGCAACGCCATATTGGAGAAGTATTTACAGGTGTAATCTCTGGTGTCACCGGATGGGGACTTTATGTAGAACTTCCAAACACCATTGAAGGTCTGGTTCATGTCACTGCTTTAAATGATGATTATTACGTTCATGATGAGCTTAAGTACATGTATGTTGGTGAGCGTACCAAGAAAATATACGCCCTTGGTGACTTAATCAATGTTAAAGTAGAGCGATGTAATGTAGAAGAACGTAACATTGATTTTTCCGTATCAGAAGAAGGACCGACAGAGGTTGCAGATGAGACATCAGCGGTTTAGGTAACATAATTGTAATGGCTTTGCCCTTGTAAAGCTTATAGAATATGTTATAATATGTCTTGCAGTGTAGATTTGGAAGAAAGATTCAAGTGAATCTTTTAGTTGGAAAGAGTGTGAACCATGGCAAAAGAAGCTTATAAAATCATAGCGCAAAACAAAAAAGCCTATCACGATTATTTTATTGATGAGACCTATGAAGCAGGTATGGTACTTGCTGGAACAGAAGTCAAGTCCTTAAGATTGGGAAAAGGCAGCATAAAAGAGAGCTTTGTAAGGGTCATGGATGGTGAGATTTTTGTCACCAACATGCACATCACACCTTATGAAAAGGGTAATATCTTCAATAAGGACCCGATGAGAACCAGAAAGCTCTTGTTAAACCGTTATGAGATCAATAAGATTATGGGTGCGGTTGCCATAAAAGGTTATACCATCATGCCACTCAAAATCTACCTAAAAAAAGGTCGAATGAAGATGGAGATCGGTTTAGCACGCGGTAAGAAGCTCCATGACAAACGACAAGACATCGCCAAAAAAGATCAAAAAAGAATGGCTGAAAAGCAATTCAAAGTTGATAATCTGTAGGTAGACCTACTTATTATAAAAGGTCCAAGAGACCGCCTGTAAACTCGGGGGTGTACAGGTTTCGACGGGGATCACTGCAGTGAAGGAAGCCATCCGTAGACACCGGAGCTACGTTAAAAGCTGGTAAAATTAAATTAAACGCTGAAGATAATTTAGCTTTCGCAGCCTAGGCTGCGGTGTCCTTCCTAGGCAACTCGCCACTTAGGGTCTGGGCAACGATTGGGCGAGGAACTTTTCTACCAATGCTTTGAGGTAGCAAAAGAACCTAATTAAGCTACTTAAACCATGAGCCTGTCATTAGGCGCTTGGCAGAGGGAATGTCAAATTAATGACTCTGATGGGAGAAACTTTCATGAACGGGTTTTCGGACAGGGGTTCGATTCCCCTCACCTCCACTATCCTTATACCTGTCCGGCTTAAAGTTAAGTCGGATCTCAAGTGTATCACCTAAAACGATTCTTTCAACGAACATGTTGATGAGAGTCGTTTTTTCTTTGTCCGTTTTTAAGTGCATATCTTTACCAACCAAAAGAATATCACGAATATACTCAAGCGATACGCTACGATCAGAAGAATACTGTTCGCGCTTAATCTCAAAATCAAGAAGTTCCTTTTGATGTTCCAAATCATTCAACTTAGTATAAACAGAATTAAAGGCAGCACCATTGGCCAAAGCATTAGTTAAGTTATCAATTTGTCGCTCAAGTAAAGCTCTCTTAGTATTGTAAGACTTAAGATTGCTAACAGCTGAAGAAGATTGCTTCTTAAAAGCTTCAAAAATCTCTTTTGAAAGAATATCAATTTGATCATCATTAAAAACATCTCTTTCAAGCTGAAGGCAAATCTCATTTTCAAGAGTCTCCTTATCAAATGGCTTAATATCACAATCTAAACCATTCTTTCTACCAGAGCAACGATAATTTCTATATTGATGCTTTCGGTCACGTCCACCCATATAACTATTCGACTCAAGTTTGGATCCACACTTAGAACAAAAAACCTTTCCAGACAAGATAAACAATTCCTTCGAAGCGGCTCTCTTACTATTCTTATTATTCTCAGCCATAATCAATTGGATCCTTTGAAAATCTTCTTTTGATACGATTGCCGGTATACCGCCGTCAATCACAACCTTATCCGGGTTATCAATATCCTTATATCTTCCGCCAACATATACACGTTTTTTATTACGATAAGTATAGACACCACAGTACTTAGGATTATGTAAAATGCCGTGTATGCTTGTCTTGCCAAAAGGCTTACCGTACTTAGTACGATAACCAAGTTGGTCTAACCATTCCATTACATCCTTATAAACATATCCATTCAAATACATATCAAATATCTTGCGAACAGCAACAGCCTCATGATCATCAATTATATAATATCCTTCAGAGTCAATAACATAACCAAAAGGTGGTTTACCGCCATTATGTTTAACTTTACCAACGGTATCAAACTTTCTAATGTTAGAATTCTGGCCCTTCTTAACCTCTGTAGACAAATTCAGGCTATAATACTCAGCCCATCCCTCTAGCATCCCTTCCATAACAACACCAAAAGGACTATCAGATATAAAAGACTCAGCAACAGGTATAACCTTAACACCATTTTCTAAAAGCATTCGCTTATATATTGCTGAGTCGGCCTTGTTCCGTGAAAATCTATCAGTTTTATGAATAAGCACAACTTCAAAAAAACCGGTCTTACTATCTTTAATCATGGATTGAAAAGAGGGACGATTGTCATTCGTCCCAGTAAGTTCTCTATCTATATAATGTTTAAGAATTATGTGATTATTCTTATTAGCATATTCTTCTATTGCATTAATCTGAGCTTCAACGCTTTCTTCACGCTGATTATCGCTAGAGTATCTTGCATAAATAACAGCTTTCATATCAGCACATCCCCTTATTCTTCAGATGAATCAACCACTTTTTTCATAAACTCATACAAGTTCTTCTTAGTATGATCATCAAGCTTCATCCACTCGGTAATTATAGCTTTATCTAGCTCAGTAGCTTTAGCTGCATAGTTGCCAAGATCATAAGCAAAATCATCTTCTTTAAACATTTCGCCTTCACCGGTACGAAACCAAGCTTCATTAACTCCAAAGGTTCTACATATAGATTCAACATAACGATCTTTAATATCACGTGTACCACTTTCCCAGCAAGCATAGGTTGAGCGTCCGACATGTAACAATTCTGACATTTCAGCTTGAGTTTTAGAATGAGCATTTCTTACCTCGGTTAATCTATCTTTCATTTAATCACCTCTCTACTATGAATTAATACAATTATATACTATTCCGTTCTACTATGCAACAAAAAGTTGTTGACAAGTGTTGCATTGTGTAATATCATATTTACATAGCAACAACAAGGCAAAATATAGACGGAAAAGAGGTGAGACAGATGACAGCAAAGACAGTAGAGAAGGAAATCATTGAATTACTAAAAAAAGCAGATAAGAAAACAAAAGAAAAGCTACTACTAATACTCAAATGGGAAGCGGCTAAGAATAATAAAGCATCGTAGAAAGAAGGTGCAACATGAAAGTAATAGTAACATATGCCGGTGATTACCTATCTGATGGGACACCGGCAAAAACACAATCAGAAGTAATGAAAGAGCTGGCCAAGTACTACGCCAATGAACTCATACAGATGCAAAACGACGGAAGGCTAGACCAATGGTTCAAAGATCACCCTGAGCACAAGAGAAAAGAAGCTGAGGTCATTCAATTTGCACCAAGATAGGAAGGAGATTAAAAAATGATATGCGAAACGTGTAATCACGCTTTATGCATAGGAACAAGCGCAATAACATTAAAACAAGTATATGAATGCCATAAAGAAGAAGGTAAGCCGCGTTACATAGGATACAAAGAAGTGGCATGCAAGGATCACGCACAAAAGAAACCCAAAATACATAAACTATTTTCATAGGAAGGAGAAAATATGAATATTAAAGACTATGAACAAAGAAAATTAAAAAAAGAAATTCAAGAATCAATTGAAAAGAGAAGAAGCGGCCTAAAATGACAACAATCAAAGACGAAAAGCAACCTAGAAGAGGCCGGAAAAGAAAAGGAAAATCAATATATCTAAAAGCTTCAGACATGTCATTAATAACTACAGCACTGGATCATTACAACACCGATCTACAAGCTCAATATGAAAAAAGCATAGAACAAGATAAAACAGATGAATGGTACCTAGAGACATCAACAAAGATAAGAGACCTTCTAATTGACAAGCTGCTGAAATGAAAGAGGGGATAAAAGTGACAGCTAAATGTACCAAATGCCAAGAACACTGGAACATAAGCACACAAAAGAAGCATAAGCACCTGAAAAGATATATATGCCCAATGTGTACACCAAGAAAAAAGGAGAAAAAATAAAAATGACAAAAATTAAAATAACGGACTCAGTAAGAGACATAATGGTGAAAATGTCCGAAGGGAATCCGGGCGCACTAACAGTATTAATCTTGCCGATTAAAGAAGATGAAATGAACTTAGTAACACGTATACTAGCCCTGGACACAATGAATCTATATGGAAGCAAGCTATATATGCTTTGGAATGACTGTTGCGATAGAGATTTACAAAAAGTGAAAAACATAATTGATGCTTGGAAATCTGGAAAAATAACTTCTGAGATCATACATAAAGCTGTAAGCGGAGGGCGTGGAACACCAATAGAGATTTAGAAAGAAGGGAAAGAATGGATAATCTGAAAATCATAGAAACAACAGGACTGATCATAATATATGAAACAGATAAAGGGGAAAAAGTAGTAAACGCAAGAGAGCTGCACCAGGGACTAGAAAGTAAACAAGACTTTTCAACATGGATAAAAAAGAGAATCGAAGACACAGACGCCGAGGAAAACCAACACTATATCCGTCTCCATAAAAAAATGGAAGCGAATAACGCTACATTAATCGAATACATCCTCAAACTGGACACAGCTAAAGAAATGGCCATGTTAGAAAGAAACGACAAAGGTAGAGAATACCGTAGGTATTTCATAGAAATTGAGAAGAGGTTCAAACAAAACCTTCTTGATTCAAGAAACCTTAGCCCGGAACTTCAATTACTAACGGGACTTCTAAATCAATTAGCAGCTCAAGAACTGGCAACAAAAGAAATAAAGCAAGAAGTACAAGACATGAGAGACGTAATCTCACTAGACTCAACATCATGGAGAAAAGAAGGACACGCCTTAATCGTAAAGGCAGCGAATAAACTTGGTGGAAGCGACCACATAAAGACCTTAACAAACGAAACCTACAGACTACTAGAGCATAGATTCGGCGTCAATTTGAACCAAAGACTCATAAACAAGAAAAGAAGACTTGCAGAAGAAGGCATATGTAAATCCAAAAGAGAAAAACTCAATAAGATGGACATCATAAGTGAAGATAAGAAGCTCATTGAAGGATATGTGATCATAGCAAAGGAACTGGCAATCAAGTACGGAGTAGCTTAACCAAGAGGGGGTAAAAACTATGAAAAATGTACATCTAACAACAATAACATCAGACAATGAAGAAAAAATATCAAAAATGATAAGTGACATAATGAAAAAAACCTTACCTATCTTAATGACCACTGAAAAGATTGGGAACATAACATGCATACATATGTTAACTAGGTACCACTTTGATATTTCTGAAATCGAAGGATGTCACGTTAAAAGCGAGTTAGCAGAGATAAATCTAGCAACTAAGTACATCACGAAAAACCTTAAGGCAAATTTAATTAAATCAGGAGGAAACCAATGATATTAAAAGCCATAGAACAACTATGTAAGCATAGTAAAATCATCACCCTGTATAACACCGAATACGAACAATGGATATCTGATGGATACGCCATCTATCCACTAATCAAGATGCCAAGGCTAACGGAAGAAACAATCTTAACGGTCTTAAACATTCCAGAAGACAAGAAAAAGAAATACATGATCAAAGTAGATCCGATGCCAAAAATGTATTGCATAGAAGACATTGCGGACCACGAAAGACAAATTGAAAAAAAGTGGTTTCAACTTCAAGGGTCTATACCACTACAAACATCACAAGGTGTTCAGTTTATCCAGGCAAGCACGTTAAAACCGGTAAGTGACATAGACCAATTGAGCATATGGGAAAGAACCACAGAAGCGGGACACACATACTTCGCGGTAAAAGACGGAATGATGATAAGAGCCATCATACTACCTCATAGATTCCTATCAAAAATAATGGTAGAGAACCTGCAGCAGTTAGCAAATCAATGTCAAATGACACTAGATAATCAAACAGAGGAGATGGATGATAATGAGTAGAGCAGCCCTTGAAAAGTTACAAAAAGAAATTGAATCTCAAGATAACAACTATGTCAAATATGTAGGCAACTTCCTAATCAACTACATCAGGAACAACCCGAAGCACGCTGAAAACATCCTAAAAGAAGATAAGACCATTCTTGATAGCTTGAAACACATGGAAAAGGAAGCAAAGAAAAAAGCTAAAAACGGAATGGCAATACTCACAGATGAAGAAGGATTTAAAGCGGTCCTAGAATATTATGAGATACAAGAAGCGCCGGATCTAAGAGTAGTAAGCACACAAAAGAAGGTAGCCATATCACTGGATGATTTATTGTAGGAGGACAAGATGGATAAAATGCAATTGGTAAGAGACTACAATGTTATAGCAACAGAAATAAACATAATCAAAGAACATACCAATAAACTTCTACTAAACAGTGCCGTTGAGATTGGAAAAAGATTAAAAGAAGCAAAACAATTAGCAGGTCATGGAAATTGGACAAAATGGTTAGAAGAAGAAGTTAATTATTCCCAAAGAACAGCATCAAATCTGATGAGAATATACGATGAATACAACCAAAAATCACTAGAAAGTGAAATCGGCAATCAGATTACCAATTTGGGCTACACCCAAGCAATATCAATGCTTAAGCTCGATTTTGAAGAGCGTGAAAACTTCTTAATTGAGAACAATATCGATGAAATGTCAACAAGAGAATTAGAAGAGGCCATAAAAGAAAAAACAGACCTCTTGAGAGAAAAAGCAGAGCTGAAAACCCTACTTGAAGAGCATGCAGAAAAAGAAAGCAAAACAGCCAAAGAGCTGCAAGAAAAGATAGAAAAAATCGAATCCTATGAAAAACTCATTAGAGAAAAAGCAGAAGAGGAAAAACAACTGAAAGCATTGATAGAATCCAAGGTGCAAACAACAAGTCCGGAAGAACTATCAAGACTTAAAGAAGAAGTTGATAAAAAAGCACAAGAAATCAAAGTCCTCAAAAATCAGTTAAAAGAAAAGCCAAAAGAGATTGAAGTAGAAGTTGAAAAAATCGTTGAAACGGTACCGGAATACCTACAAGAAGAACTAAACAACCTAAAGGCAAAGCTTGAACTAACAAACTCAAAACTAAACTCATCAGAAAGCATAGCCAAATTCAAATCAACCTTTGGAATACTGGTAAACCTATTCAATGATCTCCTTGAAACATTAGAACAAATTGAAAAAGAAGAACCGGAAGAACATGAAAAGTATAAAGCAGCAGTCAACAAATTCCTAGAAAAACTCATGATACAAGATTAAAAATAGAAAGGAGCGGCCATGCCAAGTAGATCAGAGCAATTACAAAAAAAGATTGAACGAATAATGGCAGAAGTTCCGCCATTGCCACAAGGTTTTGAAGATTGGATAAGGAAGAGTGCATTTAAAGAAAACAAATACATTTTCTACAAGAAAAAGCAAGGACTATGTAGTTCATGCGGACAAATGGTAGAAGTGAAAAAAGCCAAACACAAAGAACCAGGAAGATGTCCATCATGTAAAGCGAAAATAAAGTATAAAGCCATTAATAAAGCAACAAGATATGAAGACAGTGAAATTGTAAGCATTATGCAGAAAATGCCAGATGGAAGCCTGATAATCAGATACTTAAGAGCAAGTTTAAAATTCAAAGAGCATTCAGACGATACAACACAATTTCAGGAAGAGTTGCCAGAGAGATTAACCAATCCAACAATGGACTACTGGGAAGGCTCAAGAGAAATAATAAGAGTTAGAAAAAACGGACAAACAACAATAGAAGAGTATGAAGAGCTATGGGATTGGAAAAGCGGTCAGTGCGAATGGAAGAAAGAAAGAAGAAGAAGCATGTACTTCAACAAAGTACTATTAAGAGCTTCAGAACCATTCATTTACAAAAGAAATTTAAAAGGATTACTGAAAAACACCAAATGGAAGTACTCAGGAATAGATCATTTAAAGCAAAGGCACATGAATATGGTGAATTATCTTCACACATATGAAAAATACCCAGCAATTGAGATGCTAAGCAAAGCAAACTATCTAGCCTTGTTAAATCAAATAGTAGAACAAACATGTGGATGGGGTGGCACCAGTGGAATACTGAGAATGCACGAGAAAAGATTAGGATTAAGTAAAAATGTTTTAAACACAGGTATGAGACTTAATCTAAATACCTACGGTATAGAATTCATTGTAACACTAGAAGAACTGGGAAAAAACTTAAAAGACAATCAAATAATGTGGGCAATAAAAAACTCACATACAGAAACATTTACTCAAATACTAAAGTGGGTATCACCTCAGAAAATCATTAACTATGTGGAAAAGAATACAGACGAAGAACTAAAAAGAGGGTTCACGCTTAGTAGCTCAGACAAATCACACTTTTTAACGACTTACAGAGACTACCTAGAGCAATGCGTTGACTTAAAACTAGACTTAAAAAATGACTTCGTATTATTTCCAAAGAACCTAGATGAAAAACATAAAGAACTTACAGAAACGATCGAAGCAATAGAAAGCGAAATAATTGATAAAGGAATAAAAGAGCAATATGAAAAATGGAACGAGATACTATCTTATCAGTCCGGCAACATGAGAATTGAAGTAGCAAGCAGTCACAGATTGATAATAAAAGAAGGCCAAGCCCTGAGACATTGTGTAGGGACAAATGGATACAGTAAAAAGATGGCAGAAGGGAACAATTTAATATTATTTCTCAGGAAAAATGATAAGCCGTATTACACAATTGAGTTTGACCAGCAGAATATGAAAATCATTCAAAACGGAGGACTAAAGGACAAAGACACTACCAAAGAAGTAGATAAGTTTATCAACAAATGGAAAGTCAAAAAACTCATGAACATAAAAGAAACAAGTAAGGCAATTTAAAAGAAAGAGGTTAACTATGGCGTGGATATCAGCAGAAGAGTTTGTAAGAAAACACACAGCGTTGCAGATAGAAGAAGAATATAAAATCGGATTAAAGTCGCAGAAGAAGAAAAAAGAAAACAAAGCAGTCAAGGCACCAAGAGCCAACTATGAAGCACTCACTAAAGCAATAAAAGAAGATAGACTCTTAAGCAAATCTGAAATACTAAAAATCCTTGAAGTAGATGAAGACTATTGCACTGGTACAGACTTTAGCACTTATCTGTACAAAGCAAGAATAAAAGCCCAAACAGAGGGGTATGGCATCAAAAAAGAAAACGATAGATTCAAGGGGATCAAATTGAAAGAGGTGGCCAAGTGAAAAAACTCATATCAACCATAACAGAGAAGATCAAAAGAAGAAAAAGACTGAAGAGGTGGAAAAGATGATTTTAATAATACAAGATGACTCAGGAATGAAAGAAGCAATCAAAGCAGACATAACCATAAGCGAACTAATCCAAATAGTAACACACAGAATACCATTATGCGGAGTTGCAAAGCTCTATCAACCAATACACATACTATCAATAGACTTTGAAGAAAATGAAGTAGAAATAGAAGCGGAAGAGGTATAGGAGAGAAATATGAAAGAATTATACATAAAGCTATTTATACTGATGCAGCTAATCACAATAATAACATTATCACTCTTAACACCGGTCAACACACTATTAAATCTGAGACAACTCCTTTATGAAAACGCCGGCTTAGTAATCCTAGCAGCAATAATCATAATGATCTCATCAGAAATCACTATGGAATACATAAAACACCTTAAGACAGTAAAAGAATTCAAACGAAAGTTGAGGGCTCACGAATGAGAAATAAAAAAGTCTATCTATCAGGAAAAATCACCGGTGATGAGAACTTCATAGAAAAATTCAAAGAAGCAGAAGAAAAACTAAAAGAAAAAGGTCATAAAGTAATGAACCCAGCGATATTACCACCGGGCTTCGAGTATGAAGAATACATGAAAATATGCTTTGTAATGATAGATCAATGTGACATCTTAGCATTCCTTCCAGATTGGGAAGATAGTCCAGGAGCAAAGAGGGAAATCGAATACGCAGTAGAAACAAAGAAAATGCCACTAAGAATAGAATCACTACTCATTGAGGGTATATAGATGGGATGGGTAGGAGCTGAAAAGCTATTTAACACAGATGTCAACGAAGAAGCGGCAAGGGAAGAAAAAACAAACCTTAGACCGCTGCATAAACTAAGAACAGAAAAGGAATGTTGTGCTAATTGCGGATACAGAAGAAAAGAAATGTGCAAACCATTTAAGAGACCAATTCCTAACATGAATTACAAATGTGCAATGCATAGCTACGACTACAGAAACGAAAACGAAAACGATTATCAAGAGGAAGGTGAAAAAAATACAAAATAAAAAACGATGAGAACGGCCTGACAACCAACATCGTTTTTAACAACTTAACTAAAAGTTATATTTATATTATAGGCGTAAAGCGGTGAAAAGTCAAGCCATACAAGGCTTTTCGCCCTCGTATAGGGTATTAACATTACAGGGAAAGGTATGTGCCTATGAATTACATCAGAGAAAAAAGGATATATTGTGGACCTGATCATCTAGAGGTTGATATATATCCTATAACCCAAAATCAATTGAACAAAAAGGGTAAGAGATCTAAAAAGAAAAAAGAATCACTACCCAAACAAAAGAGGCTCAATGAAAAAAGAGCCAGAAAGAAACTCAGACAGATTACAAATACAAACTTCACTGAAAATGATTATATAGTAACCCTCACACATTCGTCACCACCACAAACAGTAGAAGACGCCATAAAAGAAAGACAGAAATACCTGGACCGAGCTAAATACCACATGGCCAAGAAGGGAATGGTCCTTAAATACATAGCCGTAACAGAGTTTGGTGGTACAGAAGACAATCCATCAAACATTCATCACCACATTATAATAAATGGCTGCCTAACACGAGATGAAGCGGAAGACCTCTGGTCAACAGGTAGAGGCAAGAACAAAAAGCCACTAGGCAGAGCCAACGCAAGGAGATTACAACCCGACAAAATGGGCCTTGCCGGTCTAGCAGAGTACATAACCAAAAGACCGGAAGGCAAGAAGCGGTGGACCTGTTCTAAGAACCTAGAAAGACCATGGTCCAAAGAAAACGATCACAAATACAAAAGGTCTCAAATCATAAAGGCAGCCATGAGCGGAGAATATTCAAAGATACTGGCCAACTACAAGGATTATGAACCGGTAGACGCAGACTATGGCATACAAGCCGTATACAACGACTTCACCGGATGGTCAATATACTTAAGGCTGCGAAAGAAAGGAAGTGGATGATGTGTTGAAAATCTATGTAAAAGGAAAAGTGAGATCAGTCAAAGTAAAATCAGGCCTTTACATAGTCTTGCTAGAGTATAAACAATATCAAAAAGAGATCACCGGAACAAAAACCGACACCACCAAGAATGAAATCGAACTTTTCGCCATACTTGAAGGCCTAAAACTGTCTC
>JAGXFY010000073.1:0-13681 GCA_024636985.1 Clostridiales bacterium
CATGATTTGACACATTGGTCTTTCCTTGTTAGAATTGTAAAAGACGTTTATGAAGACTTCATGCTTTCAAAATCTTAAGAGCTATAGTATAATAGGAATGCTACAGAGCAATAGAATCGTCAAGAATAATTGAGAATGAATCAGCAAAAGCTGAAAAAAATATAAATGGCTAAGGAGTCAGTATATGAGTGAAAATGTTGCATTGAATTTTGTCGACCGATTGGTTTATGAGGATAAAGAAATTAGAAAAATTGACAAAGTCGTTACCAGATTCCCCCCTGAGCCAAACGGTTATCTCCATATTGGAAGTGCTTATGCCATCAATATTAGTTATGGTATTGCACAAAAATATGGTGGTCAGTTTAATTTAAGATTTGATGACACCAATCCAATGAAAGAAGATATGGAGTATGTCCATGCTATTATGGAAGACATGGCATGGCTTGGTTGCGATTATGGCAAAGAGGCTTTCTTTGGTTCGGATTATTCTAAACAGATTTTTGAGTATGCCATTGACTTAATAAATAAAGGCAAAGCATATGTGTGTGATTTAAGCATGGAAGAAATGCGAACTTACCGAGGCACTTTGACGGAAGCAGGTAAGAACAGTCCTTATAGAGATCGATCACCAGAAGAGAATCTAGAATTGTTTAAAGAGATGCAACTTGGTTTGATAGATGAAGGTGTACGTGTCCTTAGAGCTAAGATTGATATGGAAAGCCCTAACCTTATTCTTAGGGATCCGGTTATATACCGTGTATTAAAAGAAAAACACTATAGAACCGGTAATGAATGGTGCATTTATCCAATGTATGATTTTGCCCATCCGATTCAAGACTATATTGAAGGTGTTACCCATTCCTTGTGCTCCAATGAATTTATTAACCATAGACCTTTGTATGATTGGGTGCTAAGTGCTCTTGAACTGAAAGGTATTTTACCAAGACAAATTGAGTTTGGACGCTTGAATCTTACCGGCGTTGTGACATCGAAGCGTTACCTGAAGCAATTGGTGGACAGCGGTATATTAGATGGTTGGGATGATCCTAGATTACCAACCATTAAGGGTCTAAGACGTCGTGGTGTTACGAAAGAAGCGATATTTGATTTTGTAAATGAAATTGGTGTACCCAAAACATCAACGACGGTAGACTATAAAATGCTAGAGCACTTTGTAAGGCAAGACTTAAAAGAAAAAGTAAAATGTCTAATGATGGTGCAAAATCCTTTGAAAGTAGTTATAACCAATCTCGAAGAAACAGAATATGTAGATGTGGATAACCATTTTTCTAATCCGGAATTTGGTTCAAGAAAGCTACCATTTAGTAAAGAACTTTATATTGAACGAGAGGATTTCTGTGAGCAACCACCCAAGAAGTTCAAAAGATTATCTCCCGGAGAAGAAGTTCGTTTGAGATCGGCATACTTTATAAAGTGTAATGAAGTCATAAAAGATGATCAAGGTGAAGTCGTAGAACTTCGTTGTACCTATGATGTTGCAACCAAAAGTGGATCGGGTTTTAACGAAAGAAAACCCAAAGGTACGATTCATTGGTTAAGTGCA
Source organism: Clostridiales bacterium (assembly GCA_024636985.1). GTDB lineage: Bacteria > Bacillota > Clostridia > Lachnospirales > Vallitaleaceae > Petrocella. The sequence continues at coordinate 1,565 of JAGXFY010000073.1, forward strand.
TTAGATGCCACCAGATGTACGGTTAGGTTATATGAAGATTTATTTTTAGAGGAGCCAAGTGACGATCAGTTAATTGAATCCATTAATATGAATTCAAAAAATGTATACGATAATGCCCTTGTTGAAGGATCAATCTTGAGTTTTATTTCTCAAGGAGAGAAACGCTTTCAATTCATTCGCAACGGGTACTATGTAGTTGATAAACTGACAAGCAATGAGCAATTGGTCATGAATCAAATTGTATCATTAAAGAGTAATTTCTGATTTTATTTATAGAACTTAGGTCAAGTATGATGACTGAAAGTATGTTGGTTTGGCTGTAACCATGATTGAAACAATAAGGAGTTAATAATGGGATCGATATTTTCAGATTTAGGAGCTTTTGGATTAGACAGTGATCAACCCTTAGATTTTAATGGTCAATCCAAAGAAGAAAGACCGGTAAAAAAAGTGGTAACAACAAAGAAGACAGAGCAACTGGTATTTGATAGAAAAATCAAATGTCCGGTTTGCGACCATGAATTTTTATCAAAAACGGTGAAATCAAGTATCAATAGATTTGAGAAAACCAGCCTGACATTACGCCCGATATACTCAAAAATCGATCCATTGCTTTATGATGTTATTCAATGTAATGCGTGCGGTTATGCGGCACTAAACACAAATTTCAACAAAATTTCCGAGCGACAAATTAAGACCATAAAAGAGCAAATAGCATCCAAATTCATATCGAAGGATGAACCAACAGACTATACTTATAAAACGGCTTTGATTAACAATAAGCTTGCATTATATAACGCCATTGTCATGGGTTCTAAAAGTATCAACAAGGCATATTTGTGCCTTAGAATTTCTTGGATCATTGACGGGTATTTGGAAACAAATGAAGTTGACAAAAAAGAGGCACTAACTCAAGAACGCCTCAATTTTGTGAAGAATGCCTATACGGGTTTTCTTGAAGCTTATGAGACCATCAGTTTTCCGGTATTTGGTATGAATCAACCAACCTATTATTACTTATTAGGTGTTTTGGCCTATGAACTAAGGGACTATAGCCATTCAAAACGTTGGTTGTCGAAGGTAATGGTGGCTGAGGGTAGCCATCAGAGATTAAAAGACAAGGCTCGGGATGTTAAAGACTTGGTGAATCAAAAAATTAAAGAAGAAAAAGAAGCATCTTCTAGTGAATAAAAGCCATGTAAAGACTGATGAGAATCAGTTGGATAATAGCGAAAAAAGGAATGCCGACATAAAATTTAGGCTTTTTAACTTTGTGTCGAAAGAGTTTCATGCCCAGAAAAGAGCCGAATGGTCCCAAAATGGAAAGGCTTAATAATCGTTTCTCAGAAACACGCCATTCATTATTTACGGCCTTAATTTTATCAATGCCATAAACAGCAAAGGTAATGCAATTAATAACTGCAATTGTAATTAATAGGAAATTGTCAATCAAAGTTGTTGCTCCTCTCAATAAATCTAAATTGATTATAGCGAATCCATATAAAAAAAGCAAACGCTATGAAATAAAAAATGAGACGATAGTGATATAATCACACTAAGTCTCATTTTTATTGTTTTATTGGTATAGATAGTATGTTAAAATATGAATAACAGTAAAATATGTTTAAGTATGGGGGGTTAGGTTTTGAGCGATAAAAAGAAAAAAATATCCAATAAGGTGTATTTGAAAAAGCTTGATGAGCTTCAAGTGGAATTAGTGAAATTACAGGAGTGGGTAAAAGCAAAAGGACTAAGGGTTGTTGTGGTTTTTGAAGGTAGAGACGCCGCAGGAAAAGGTGGTGTCATTAAGCGTATAACAGAAAAACTCAATCCTCGTGTCTGCAGAGTCGTTGCTCTTGGTATACCAACTGAAAAAGAGAAGACTCAGTGGTACTTTCAAAGATATGTACCTCATCTTCCGGCTGCCGGAGAAATTGTACTTTTTGATCGTAGCTGGTACAATCGAGCCGGTGTAGAACATGTCATGGATTTTTGTACAGAAGAAGAATATCAGGAGTTCTTAAGAAGTGCTCCTGAATTTGAAAAAATGCTCGTACGTTCAGGCATAACATTGATCAAATACTGGTTTTCAGTTAGTGATGATGAACAGGAAAGCAGATTCCAAGATCGTATCAATGATCCTACAAAACGATGGAAGATTAGTCCCATGGATGTGGAGTCTAGAAAATTTTGGGTAGAGTATTCCAGAGCAAAAGATACGATGTTTGCCTATACGGATATCAAGCAAGCGCCATGGTATGTGGTGGATGCAGATATTAAAAAGCATGCCCGTATCAATTGTATATCTCATCTCTTAAGTAAAATCGATTATCAAGATTTAACACCGGAAAAAATCAAACTACCGGAAAGACAAGAAGAGACCAACTATATTCGACCACCTTTTGAAGAACAGACATTGGTTCCCAATGTTGCCAAAACTTTAATCAAAGATAAATCCTAAATATAGTCTATAAAAGTTCTAGCCGATTGGTTTAGAACTTTTATATTTTAGTCGATCATCTAGCTAAAAGATAGACATTAACTTTTAAGTGCAAGATATATTTAGGCTGAATTGAAAAGGTTAGTAAACAAGTAAATAAAAGAAAAAGCAGATAAAAAATATAACAATCACTTAAATCACTAAATAATCCTTGTCAATATGGCCCTTAGTCATTATAATAATGGAAATTGAAAGATTAAGAACAAAGAGGCTCTGCCTCGTTTTGTGAAACAAATTGTTCCGGCAGGAAAGTCTTCTATGATAGTTTACATAGCATTGTCTTTCCTAGAGAATAAGAAAATGATCAATTCAGTATTTATCAAGAGATTATGCATATGAGGAAATGAGGAATTTAAAATGGGTTTTAATTTTGTACAGGAAATACCATCATCACAAGACATCATCAAGATGCTACCTTTATCTGAAAAGGGTCAAAAAATAAAAGCTGAAAGAGACCGAATCATTAAGAATATATTCGAAGGTAAAGATTCACGTTTTATTTTGATCATTGGACCATGCTCAGCAGACAATGAAACGGCTGTTATTGACTATGTGAAACGCTTAAGTCACATACAAAAAGAAGTAGAAGATAAGATTGTTATCATTCCAAGGATATACACCAACAAGCCAAGGACAACCGGAGAGGGCTATAAGGGGATGGTACATCAACCGGATGCCAATAAGGAATCGAATATGGTAGAAGGCATTAAGGCCATCAGAAATCTACATATAAGGGCCATAGAAGAAGCCGGTCTGTCTTGTGCCGATGAAATGTTATATCCTGACAATTATGCCTATCTTGAAGACGTACTCAGCTATGTTGCTATAGGAGCGAGATCTGTAGAAAATCAACAACATCGTTTGACTGTTAGTGGCTTAGAAATTCCATCAGGTATGAAGAACCCGACCAGTGGTGATTTATCGGTAATGTTAAACGCCATAAAGGCAGGTCAGATCGAGCATACATTTATTTATAGAGGATGGGAAGTGGCAACAACAGGGAATCCACTCACTCATTCTATTATGCGAGGGTATGTTGATCAATATGGTAGAAGCTTTCCGAATTATCATTATGAAGATATTCGACACCTCATCAAGTTGTATGAAGAAAGAGCGTTACAATTCCCGAGTGTAATCATAGACTTAAATCATGCCAATTCAAACAAACATTTTGAAGAGCAACCTAGAATTGCTTATGAAGTCATAAGAAATCGCCACTATGATACTGACTTTAAGAAGTATGTTAAGGGTTTGATGATAGAAAGCTATATCGAAGAAGGCGCTCAAGGGATCGATGGGGGCGTTTACGGGAAATCCATAACAGATCCTTGCTTAGGATGGGATGCTTCTGAAGCACTGATTAGAGAGATTGCTAGGAAGTTATAGGGGTTAATTGTGTAACATATTATTCAGAGAATAAGGTTAACGCTTGTCTTTTAGTAATAGATGAGCGATTTACTGTTACTCTAGGTTATAATCGTAGATATAACACACAGCTTTTCCTCGCCTTACACTTCGTACGGTCGTCGGAAAAGCTATGTATCACATCTACTCGGTAATACATCGTCATTTCGTCAATAAAAAGCACTGCTCAATCATCCTTCCCTTTTACATCCATGTAAAAATGAAGGACGTTCTACATCCATGTAGAACTGTGATTGATCAGCGCTTTTTCTTTCCTCATTCGGTTCCGCGAATGTGTAATTTCTAATGGCTTAAGCACGTATGCCTCAAATAATGTGCTACAGCTACCTGCAAGACCCAAATAAGCCAACATCGACCATGAAGTTCCTGGAAGTAAGAAAAGAGGTATAGCCTCGGTATGAGCCTTGCTCATATTTCTGAACACTTCATAGGAAAGTAGCCTTAACGCGTCATGTCAGTCTTCAAGACATGATGCTAAAACAAAGGACTTTCCTTTGAAGCAGAGTGTATGATGGAGCTAGTTAGCATGGATGCTGACCGTCGACTTTTGGTGCATGGATGCACCAATCGGAGACCGTAATCATACACACTGTGGAAGGGTTTTCATGGGACAATCTTCATTACATTTATTCTCCTTCTATCTCATTACCTAAGACAAGCTATTTTGGTTCCAAATCGAAAAGATTTTGAAGTTCATGGGCGGTTAACTTATTAATGAACGTTTCGCCGGGCTTAATAACATGTTCAATTAGATTTTGTTTCTTCTGTTGCAGTGTAAATATTTTTTCTTCTATGGTACCGGCAGTGATTAATTTGTAGACTTGAACACATTTTTTTTGACCAATACGATAAACACGATCGGTGGCTTGATTTTCAACAGCTGGATTCCACCAAGGATCAACATGAATAACAACATCGGCACCGGTTAGATTAAGCCCTGTTCCGCCGGCTTTAAGGGAAATCAAGAAAACACTGTGAAAACCTGTATTAAAATCATGAACCATTTCCTGTCGTTTGTTAGGTGGTACAGATCCATCAAGATAATAGGACTCGATTTTATGCTTATCCAGTAAAGTTTGTATCATACCGAGCATGGAGGTGAACTGAGAGAAAATCAACATGCGATGACCACTTTCAATACTATCGATGACCAATTCTAACAGTAAGTCCATTTTTGAGGACCCATGGTTATACTGATCAATGAACAATGAAGGATGACAACAAATCTGTCGCAAACGCATGAGAATAGATAATATTTTCATGTTTTTCTGACCACCAGATAAATATTGTAAATGCTCCATTTCCATTTTAGCTTTTTCAATGTATGCCATATATATTTTTTTCTGATGTTTATTAAGCTCGATGGTGACTTTGGTTTCAATCTTGGGCGGTAGTTCCTTTAACACATCCTGCTTGATACGCCTGAGAATAAAAGGGGCAATCATCTGGTTCAACTGCTTTAGACAATGATGATTGTTGTCTTTAGTGATGGGTTTTTCATAGGTTTTAGCAAAATAATTTGCATTACCGAGAAAGCCCGGTAAAATAAAATCAAAAATAGACCATAACTCTGTCAGAGTATTCTCAATTGGTGTACCGGTCAAGGCAAAACGGTGTAAGGCATTTATATGTTTGACGGCAATAGCATTTTGAGATTTAGGGTTTTTGATATGTTGTGCTTCATCAATAATACAAAACATAAAAGTCTGTTTGTAATGGGGTAAGTCTCTTTTAAGTGCGCCATAGGAAGTGATGATAATCACATCACTACAAAGGGTTTCAATTTGTTCAATACGTTCATTTTTGTTACCGGAGATGACAACGGTTTTCTGATCGGGTGCAAATTTATGAACCTCCTCTTCCCAATTATAGAGCAGAGATGTGGGTGCAATAACAAGAGAAGGCAAATCAGAAATATAACTCGTCATAAGTGTAATGGCTTGTAGTGTTTTGCCAAGTCCCATGTCATCCGCTAGAATACCGCCAAGTCCATAAGAAGTTAGCGCACTAAGCCATCGATAGCCGGTTTTCTGATAGTCCCTTAATATGGCGTCAAGATGGTTAGGAACCTCAATTAGATAAGTTTCAGGATTTTGAATCGCATTTAAAAGCTTTTTATAAGCTTGGTTGTAGTGAACGGTTTGTGTGCTGCTCATAAGATGATCCAAAAAGAAAGCATGGTGGCCGGGTAGTCGAAGTGTGTTATCATCTTGTGTGGCATCCAAAAGTGGGTAGTGACTATCTAGGACACTCATTTGATGTGCTAAAGTGTCCTGTATCTTGAAAAAGCTACCGTCGGACAATTTGAAGTATCGCTTTTTTTCCACAATGGCTTTTAAAAGCGTGAAGATTTCTTCCTGACTGATGCCCTCCATCTCAAAACTTAGATCCAAAAGATTAGAACCGCTGTTGTAGGACACAGAAGCACTGAGCTGTTTTTCAGATCTTAAGTAGATGTCTTTAAACGAATCCGAGTAGTAGAGGGTCCCAAGTTTTTGAAGACTAGGTAGAATTTGGTCAATAAAGTAAAATTGGTCATCTTCGGTAGCAAAAGTTAATAGACCTTGAGCATCTATTTGATGATGGGTATCTTTGAGCAATGCTCGAATACGTTGCTCAGTACCTAACTGCCTGAATATGATTTGGTCATCCGGTTCAGGTTCGGATTCCGGATAGAGGCCAAATTCATAAGGACCATAGATAAAAAATACTTTGAGTTTTAGTTGTTCCATATCTTTATCCAAGTAGATTTTTGCCTCCAATGGATAGCGCAATACTTTTTGAGCGACAGTTGGTTCAAGGGTTACATAACCTATCATTTCAAGAACGGGTAGGATTTGATTCATGAAATTGTGGATATGGTCATGTTGAATATCTAAGGACTTATCGATAAAGTGTTTATAGAAGAGTTTGAATGCCTCGGCTTTTATGGTGGACAAACAACTAATCTGATTATTATAAAAGGCATATGAATAGTCCTCTGTTAATGGGAAATAGATATCATAGGCATTTACAGAGACGTTATAATGACCGTTCTCTTCCATCAAGAAGAGGTCAATTTCTAAATGGTCTATAATGACTTGGTCTTTAAAAAGCATACCATCATAATCTAAGTTAAAAGGCTTGTATTTTAGAAGTTCTAACAACCGTTTTAAGTAAGCATCCGGCAAGATTTGATAGGATGCTTTAATAGGTGTGGACACTAGGCTTTGATGCTTTGGGAATAGAAAAAGACGTGTTTTATAAAAATCATGGAGCAAGACGATGAGTTTATAATCTTCGTCAGTGAAGGTGAAAGTCTGAGGGTCATAAGTTAATGTTTTTGATATGGCATAGATATGTTTCTCCATAACTGCATAGACGAAGGCTTCAATATTTTTAATCACATAGGTTTGATAAAGACCAACCTTAAGAGAGATGGCGGATTGAAGGGTATTGTGATAAGCATCTTTTGGATGCAGATTCACTTCTAGATTTAATAGTGCCAGTTGATTGTCGGATGTGGGAGAAATCAGGACTTGTTCAAATGACTGAAACATTTTTAAAGTTTGGTTTTGGGTAAGATCGAGGGTCAAAGACTCTTTTTTATAAAGTATATATAACAAAGACGCTAGGGTGTGTATACAAGGTTGGGAATCATAGCAAGTACACCTTGAGCTCTTGAAGGTGCCGGTATCCGAGTAGAAAGATAAATTAAGCTCAAACTGTTCATCTTTCAAATCTTTTAAGATGACATGAAATCCATTTTTTGAGCTGGCTTCAATACTGAGTATATTATTTTGTTGATGAATCATAAAGCCGGATTTGAATTTTCGATCATTACCGGCAAAAGTCTTAATCCATTGTAAAGTAAGTTGTATCATATCGGCACCTGCTTTTTAGAGTTTTGGTATATGAGACTTGGTTGCAATGTCAATGAAATCCTATATAATAAAATCAAGATAACATTCTAATCTAATCAATACACGATGGGACAAAAAAGTCCCTTATTATTAATAGATCTTTTATGAAAGGAAATCATATGGTCGTTAGAGTCGATGGAGATGCTTGTCCAGTCCGGGCATCTATCTTGCAGATTACAAATAAACATGAGGTAGAAACCATTATATACACAGATGTAAATCATGAGTTTTCTTATGAAACAACCTGTGTCATTACCGTGGATCAAGGTATTGATTCAGTGGATTTAGCCATCGTTAAGGACATAAAAGTTGGTGATGTTGTTATTACCAATGATTACGGATTGGCATCTTTGGTGTTAGGCAAAAAAGGATATGCTATGGATGCGAATGGTAGAGCTTTCACCCTAAACAATATTGATCAGCTTTTGTTTGAAAGACATATGCACAAATCCCTTAGAATGATGAAAAAAAAGCATAAAGGCCCAAAAAAAAGAGATCGGCATGCTGATGTGTTGTTTAGAGAAAACTTTGAAGCCTTGTTACTTCAGCTTAAGCCTTATAGCTAGAAAGCTTTTGAATGCTTCTACTTACAGCATCTTTTGATTGCTTCCAGGGTTCTTTTTCATACCTATAATCAAATTTGGTGATGAACCATTCAAGATCTTCTATAACACGGTCATAGTTGGTTTGTTGAATCCTGATTAGGTCAGCTTGAAAGACTTGGAAGTCTTTATCCTTTAAGACATGATCACCAATATCGTAAAGATGGCCAAAATGTTTTATGCAAAAGCCCTTAGATGCCGTAAACAGTACACGAAAAGATGGATCCTTTTTCCAGAGGTAAAAAAAAGTATCCATGTATCGGTCCAAAAAATCCTGAATCCGGTCACATATGTAGCATTGGTGTACCAGATGATCAGCAAAATCTTTAACAGGACTGTGTGTTGCCCGTTTACCGATTTTTATGCCTTTTGCTTTACTGGGTTGCATCAAAGTCGTTTCCAGATCTTGTCGTACCTTCTTCATATGTGTTTCAAGTATCAAAGCCATCCCTAATCGGTTTTTTTCATTGAAGAGCTTGGCGTAGTGTGTAGGACAAAAACCGGAGATATTGGTGTGATCTCTGATCTCGATATCCATATATGAAGGGCCTAAGACAAAGTCGATAGCATCTTTTTCAAGGCCATTAAACAGATAGCAAAAAGGGCATTCACAATCGCTGTTAAATGCATCTATGATGGGTATGGTATAGATTTCTTCTTTAGACATAAAAACCACCTTAATCTAAACAGAATAGATGTTGATAAACCGAATTTGAGGTATAATAAAATGATAAAGTCTATTACATCAGTATAACATAGCGGTAAGGAAGTTGCATCCATTTCCATGTTTGGAATCGAGGTGGTAAAATGATAGAGATCCTAGTAGATGATTGTTTTTTAATAGGTCAGATATTGGAATGTGGACAAAGTTTTAGATATAAACATATTGAAAATAATATATACGATATTATAGCCTATGATAAACGTCTTAGAATCAATCAAGTGGGCAAACATGTCTATATGGACTGCTCCATAGAAGATTATAATAGCTTGTGGGTGAGATATTTTGATATGAATAGGAACTATGAACAGATCCAATCGATTTTAGTTAAAATGGATCCGATTCTGAAGAAAGCAGTCTTAGAAAAAAGAGGGCTTAGAATCTTGAGACAAGCACCCTTTGAGATGTTACTTACTTTTATATTGTCTCAAAACAAAGCCATCCCTCAGATCAAAGTCCTAGTAGAACGTCTATGTGAAACATATGGTCAAGTTGTTTTAGATCAATATGGCACCTATTTTACTTTTCCAACTGTTGATATGCTTGTAGATGTATCCGTAGAAGATTGGAGACGGTTAAAAGTTGGTTTTAGAGCCCCTTATCTATATGATGCCATACAAAAAGTGGCACAAGGGGTGATTGACTTTGTAACCATTGAAAAGATGCTTGATAACTCAGCGCGAGATCAGCTTATGGAGATTAGCGGTGTCGGGCAAAAAGTTGCAGATTGTATTTTGTTGTTTGCATTCGGGAGAATTGAAGTATTTCCATTGGATGTTTGGGTAAGACGTATGATGACCCATGCATATTTTAATGATCAAAATGTTTCAGATCAGATCATACTTGAATTTGCAGACAGGTATTTTAAAGGCTTTGGTGGTTTGGCGCAACAATATCTTTTTTATTATGCAAGAGACCATCAAATTGGGAAATAGACCCTAAAAAATTAATTTGAATGCAGGATTTTTTACTTGCATATCATGAATTTTTTTGGTAATATAAGAACATGATTTAGCACTCTCCAATATAGAGTGCTGATAAAAAGTTAATTCTTTTATGAAAGAGGAGGAATATCATGAATTTAAAACCATTGAATGATCGTGTTGTTTTAAAACAGCTTAAAGCTGAAGAAAAAACCAAGTCCGGTATTGTGTTGCCAGGTCAAGCACAAGAAAAGCCACAAGAAGCTGAAGTTGTAGCTGTTGGCCCAGGTGGCAACGTGGATGGTAAAGAAGTAACCATGCAGGTTGTTGTTGGTGATAAAGTCATTTACTCAAAATACGCAGGAACAGAAGTCAAACTAGATGGTGTTGAGTATATTATTGTAAAACAAAACGATATACTAGCAGTTGTGGAATAGAGGAGGTTCAATATGGCAAAAGAAATAAAATTTGGTGCAGAAGCAAGAGCGGCACTTGAATCAGGTGTGAATCAATTAGCAGACACAGTAAAAGTAACCTTAGGCCCTAAAGGGAGAAATGTTGTTCTTGACAAAAAATTCGGAGCACCACTGATTACCAATGATGGTGTGACCATAGCAAAAGAAATTGAATTAAAAGACCCCTTTGAGAATATGGGTGCACAGCTGGTTAAAGAAGTTGCAACCAAAACCAATGATGTGGCCGGTGACGGAACAACAACAGCAACCGTCCTTGCACAGGCGATGATTGTAGAAGGCGTAAAAAATATAGCGGCTGGCGCAAATCCGATTATTCTAAGACGTGGTATGAAGGCTGCGACGGAAGAAGCGGTCAGAGCAATCGTTGAAATGAGCCAAACACTAAAAGGCAGAGAACAAATAGCAGAGGTTGCAGCAATTTCTGCCGGCGATGAAGCCATTGGTGATTTGATTGCTGAGGCTATGGAAAGAGCTTCCAAAGATGGTGTCATTACTATTGAGGAATCAAAGAGCATGGACACTGAACTTGAAGTTGTTGAAGGGATGCAATTTGATCGAGGCTACTTGTCACCATACATGGCAACGGATATGGACAAGATGGAAGCCGTACTTGAGCAACCATATATTTTAATAACTGACAAAAAGATCTCTAACATTCAAGAGATATTACCAATCCTTGAGCAAATTGTTCAAGCAGGTGCTAAATTATTAATTATTGCTGAAGATGTTGAAGGCGAAGCATTGGCAACTCTTGTCGTTAACAAATTAAGAGGTACTTTTAACTGTGTGGCAGTTAAGGCCCCTGGTTTTGGCGATCGCCGTAAGGCCATGTTACAAGACATTGCAATATTAACAGGTGGAACGGTTATATCTGAAGAACTAGGCCTTGACCTAAAAGAGGCGACAATGGAGATGCTGGGTAAAGCAAAATCCGTTAAGATTATGAAAGAAAATACGATTATTGTTGACGGTGCTGGTAGTAAAGATGACATACACAGCCGTGTGGCACAAATCAAGAATCAGATAGAAGAGACCACATCGGACTTTGACCGTGAAAAACTTCAAGAAAGATTAGCAAAATTATCCGGTGGTGTAGCGGTAATAAAAGTGGGCGCTGCAACGGAAACAGAAATGCAAGAAAAGAAATTACGTATGGAAGATGCCTTGGCAGCGACCCGTGCAGCAGCTGAAGAAGGTATTGTAGCAGGCGGTGGCGCAGCATACATCCATATTACCAAAAGAGTTGAAGCAATCGTGGACGGATTAGAAGGCGATGAAAAAACGGGTGCCAAAATCATACTGAAAGCCCTGGAATCTCCTCTACGTCAAATCGTTGTGAATGCAGGACTTGAAGGCTCTGTTGTTGTTAATAAAGTAAAAGAATCCGCTATGGGTATTGGTTTTAATGCACTAACGGAAACTTATGTGGATATGGTAGAAGCTGGCATTATCGATCCAACAAAGGTAACACGTTCAGCTTTGCAAAATGCTACATCTGTTGCATCGACATTATTAACAACAGAATCTGTCGTCGCAGATATTGAAGAAGACAATCCAATGCCAATGGG
>JAGXFY010000005.1:0-34545 GCA_024636985.1 Clostridiales bacterium
AATGGCCTTGGCTTATCCATTGCTAAAAGCTTGTCGGAAGCCATGGGTGCTCGTCTTAATATCGAAATTGATGGTGATTTATTTAAGGCGATAGTAACATTTCCCTCAATCAAATCTATTATATAACATATTCTATCTTGATACATATTGAGTATTGATATAACATAACTATATCAATACTCGATATTTTTTTGTATAGCACTTGGAAGTGAAGCCAAAGTCGTGATAAGTCGACGGTTCATCGTATCTTCTAAGAATTTGTTCTCAGCATCTATTTGATTAATTATAGTGACATGAAAGTTTATTGATTAAAATCAAGGAGGTAAGTTTATGAAATACAAATTTGTAAACATGAATGAGAAATATGGGAGCATAATTAAGAAATGGGAGTATGAAGGAGAATACATGATTTACAATTATGCAAATTCGGAGTGTCTACTTGATCCAGCTAACTGGGACAATATATACGCAGTACTGGATGAGAATAATGATTTAGTAGGTGAAGTAACCTTTTATAAGAATACAGCTGATGAGGAAGAAAACGCATTTGAAGCAAGTGATATGTTTTATGGGCAAGGTATGAGACCGGACTTAACAGGAAAAGGCTATGGTTCAGAATTGATAACACAGGCTTTGAAGTTTGGAATAGATAAATTTGATTATAAAAGGGCGTATATTTTTTTAGATGTACTTTCCTTTAATAAACGAGCAATAAAGGCTTATGAAAAATGTGGATTCAGATTTGATAAAAGTTATAGTCAGGAATATGAGGGTGTTAAATCTGACTTTATAAGAATGTATTATAAAAATCCTAAACAAAAACGAACCTAATCAGAAGACAAGGTTGGTTTTACAATAGGTCAGATTCTTCAAATAGATTATTACAAATCAAATTAGATTATATTTTTAAGCATCAATGCAATATATACTTGACATAATGGCAGATATAAATTATATTATGTAATGTAAAGGGGGCTTAATATGAAAAATATGCGGATGAAAATAGCACGGATGGAATGGGATATGAAACAAGAAGATTTGGCAAAAAAAGTTGGTGTAACGAGACAAACAATTGGTCTAATAGAAGCGGGAGACTATAACCCAACACTTAAACTTTGTATATCAATTTGCAAAGCTTTGGATAAAACACTAAATGATTTATTTTGGGAGGTATAACAATGAAAAAAATAGATATTCAAGATGAGAGGATCATATTGCAAAAGAGAAAAATAGCGAGTGATACATTTGGAATTATGTATTTCGGTTTAATTTTCTCAATATTGCTTCAGCAATTTATGTTTGCTGCTCCGTTTTCACAATACGCATCAGAATTCATTCTTTTTATAGTAGCAGCAATATATGTCGTAACAAGAAATATAGTAGTGGGTAATGATCTTTTTAATAACAGTTTCAAGGGACAAAAAATTGTAATAATGAATACCATAGTATGTGGTTTTACCATTTCGGCGATATCAACGACGCTTAATACGATTAATGAAGGCATGGAAAAGATGGGAGGACCAAGGGGTATTGTAATAACGTCTCTTATTACATTTGTAGTTGGGTCATTGGTCTCCTTCATAGGTTTTGAATTTCTTTATACATTAAATAAAAAAAGACAAGATCAAATAGATAGTCAATACAATGATTCTGATGATTAAAATAAAGATGTCATATAGATCGAGATTTGTTATAAAATAAAACTACGCATTGCAAATAAGTACGATAAAATGATTGTTCTTGCCGGACTGATTTGACTATACCATCAAAATTTGTTATACTTGTCATAGTTATGAAATGAAGTAGGGTCGTGAGTATTGAATGCATGAGCTTTTTTACGTATATGGTGTATCTACCATATGTGGGTTGAAGTAAATGTGTTGCTAAGTGAAAGCGTGCTTGAAAAATTATAATTAGAACTGGGACTTGGTTAGGATCAAAAGGTCATGACCTATACTATAATGTATGGTATAAAACGAGCGTAAGCGAAGTTTAAGTACTCTAACTCTATTACAGAGTTAGAGTACTTTTTATTTTTTGATAATATAACGAGAACCTAAGAATTAAGTTGTCTGCTTGATCAACACCATCAGTCATCTTTAATTTTTTTTGTAAAAAGGTATGAAAACCAAGGAGGAAACATATGAAGGCACTAAAAAACCAAAGTTCAAGAGAAAACTGGTATGATTGGAAATGGCAACTCAAACACGCCATTACATCCATAGAAGAAGTTGAAAAGCTGTTGAAAACGGATTTTAGCCAAGAATTTGGAGAAGACTTCAGGGATAAGTTAGAAAAAACCGTCGATATTTTTCCACTTTCTATCACACCCTATTATTTTTCACTCATTGACCAGAAAGACTTTATTAATGACCCAGTATTTAGACAGGCTTTCCCCGATGTTCGGGAACTGGATATATGCACATCCGATATTGAAGATCCATTAGGAGAGGATAAAGACAGCCCTGTAGAAGGATTAACCCATCGTTATCCTGACCGTGTTTTGTTTCACGTAAGTAATCGATGTGCCATGTATTGCCGTCATTGTACCCGTAAAAGAAAAGTCGGTGATACAGATTACTGTCCATCTCTTAAAGATTATGAAAGTGCTATCGCTTATATAGAAGAACATGTAGAAGTCAGAGATGTACTGCTCTCAGGAGGCGATCCCTTCTTATTACCAGATGAATTAATAGAAAGCTTACTGGATAGATTAGCAAATATAAAGCATGTTGAAGTCATTCGAATAGGAACGCGAACACCGGTTGTATTACCTTTTAGAATTACAGAAGCATTGGTAGATATACTTAAAAAACATAAGAACTTATGGATTAACACCCATTATAACCATCCAAAAGAATTGACAAAAGACTCTATAAGAGCCATAGACAAATTGGTTGAAGCAGGAATACCTATGGGGAACCAATCCGTATTGCTTTCAGATATTAACGATTGCCCTCAAGTTATGAAAGCTTTGGTTCGTAAACTGGTAGCCAATAGAATCCGACCTTATTATTTATATCAATGTGATTTATCAGAAGGACTTGAACATTTTCGAACCAGTGTAGGTAGAGGTATTGAGATTATGGAAAGCTTAAGAGGCCATACAAGTGGTTTTGCTATACCAACTTATGTCATCGATGCACCAGGCGGCGGTGGTAAGATACCTGTTATGCCGAACTATCTTATTTCATGGTCAACCAACAAGATTATCCTAAGAAATTATGAAGGTGTCATCACCACTTATACAGAACCAAGAGCTTACGGTCATAGGGACTGTGATCTAGACTGCACGGCATGTGACTTACACATGAAAACCAGCTTGGATGATCCTTATGAAGCGACGGGCATCGAACAACTTCTATCGGACTATACAGATATCATGACTTTGACGCCGGAAGAAATCAAAGCATAGGAGGCATAGAATATGAAAGATACTATTGAAAAGAAAGATGGATTCACCATCCATCACGGTACATATAGTGATCGAATCTATGTCATGTCCTATAACTCATCAGAAACAAAAATGATGTTGGATTATGTTCGGAAATTGGGAAAAGATAAAGAATATGGCAAGATTATTATTAAAGCGCGGGAAGCAGATCGAGTATTACTTTTAAATGCAGGATTTACAAAAGAAGGTGAGATAGAGGGCTATTATAAGGGCACAAACCCCTGTCTCTTCATGGTAAAATACTTAAAACCGGATCGAAGAGGGGTTCGCAAAAAGGCAAAAATTCTAGATGGTATTGATAAAGCAAAAGAAAAAAAGACGAATCTAGATGGTTTTGAGTGGCCAGACTATGCCTTCAGATCTTTAGGAGAAGAGGATATCGAACAAATGATTAAGGTTTATGAAGAAGTCTTTCAGTCTTATCCTTTTCCAATATATGACCCAAATTACATTAAGAAAACCATGATGGAAGACTGTCAATATTTTGGTGTATTTGATCAAGAAAGCTTAATTGGCCTTAGCACATGTGAGATTAACCACAAAGAGAAAAATGTCGAAATGACCGACTTTGCGGTGTTACCTACTTACCGAGGTCATAAGTTAGCAAAAGCCTTACTTATAATCATGGAAAAAGCGATGCTTGAACAAGGAATATCAACCCATTATACAATAGCAAGAAGTCAATCCCTGCCGATGAACATGACCTTTAGCAGTTTGGGTTATCATTATGGCGGTACATTATGGAACAACACGCAGATAGCAGGGAACATAGAATCAATGAATATATGGGTGAAGCAAATAATTAAGTAGACAAAGTTAGGAAAAGATCAAACCCTAAATAGACATATCAGTGTGATATGCCTATTTAGGGTTTGACTTTTTTTGGGCAAAATGATAACATCCCATTAGTATCTGACATCAAGATGACAGCTAAAGTGACGGCAATTGCGATTTGCAAAACATGGGAGAGACAATCCGAGAGCATGTTTTAAAAAAATCCTTTCTTATTTTCTAAAGAGAGCAATCTCATAAACTAAGGAGGATACAAAAATGAAAATCAGAACAGCAGAACCTTTTAAGATCAAGATGGTGGAACCAATACACCTCATATCTGAGGCAGATAGAAACCTTAGATTGAAAGAAGCAGGTTATAACCCATTTTCACTAAGAGCAGAGGATGTATATATTGATTTGCTAACAGATAGCGGAACAGGCGCTATGAGTGACCATCAGTGGTCAGCTATGATGATGGGGGATGAATCCTATGCCGGTAGTCGAAGTTTTTATCGGTTAGAATCTGTGGCAAAAGAGATTACAGGATGTAAGTACATTATACCCACCCATCAAGGAAGAGGCGCTGAACAGATCATGTTACCAATCTTCGTTAAGAATCCGGGTGATTATGTCATAAGCAACATGCATTTTGACACGACGAAGGCACATGTGGAACTTGCAGGTGCTAGAGCCATTAATGTTATAGATGCTAAGGCATTTGATACGGATACATATGATGATTTCAAAGGGAATTTTGATATAGCTTTGCTAAAAGCAACTATAGAGGAAAAAGGTGCGAACCAAGTAGCGCTGATCATTGTTACAGTAACTTGTAATTCTGCCGGTGGCCAACCGGTATCAATGGCAAATATTAAAGCGGTAAAAAAAATAGCAGATGAATATGGTATCAAAGTCATGTTAGATGCAGCCAGATATGCAGAAAATGCTTATTTTATTAAGATGAGAGAAGCAGGCTATCAGGATAAGACCATAAAAGAAATATGTAAAGAGATGTTTGCTCTGTCAGATGGTTTCATGATGAGTGCTAAAAAAGATGGCCTTGTCAACATGGGTGGTCTCATTGGTATTCGTGAAGATGAAGCACTTTATACAAATGCAAGGTCTTTATGTGTGCCCCTTGAAGGTTTTCCAACCTATGGTGGCTTATCGGGTAGAGATATGGAAGCCCTAGCTGTTGGTCTTTCTGAAGGTACGAATTATGAATATCTGGATTATCGTATAACACAGGTTGCCTATTTGGGTGATCAGTTAAGAGCCTCAGGTGTACCGATTCAGTATCCGACAGGTGGACATGCGGTCTTTGTTGATTGCAAAAAAATATGTCCCCATATACCCTATCATGCTTTTCCGGCCCAAGCGGTCTGTAATGAGGTTTATCTCATTGCAGGTATTAGGGCAGTAGAAATCGGATCTTTTCTTTTGGGGAGAGACCCGGATACAGATGAGCAACTTGAGTCACCTTTTGAGTTTATGCGTTTGACCATACCAAGACGCACTTACACCAATAGGCATATGGATGTGGTAGCAGATGCGGTTATAGCAACGTATCAAAAGGCCGATGGCTTAGCTGGCTTGTCATTTGAATATGAGCCCAAGGTACTAAGACATTTTACAGCACGTTTGAAACCTATGATATAGAATAAAGCAACATGGAGGCATTATGAATAAAAAATGGCTTATAAGTCTAGTCCTGCTAATTATTATGACAGGATGTGGGACGAAAATTACATTAAGACCGCCGGTTGATGATCAGACCATCGCTACAGTAGAAGTGAATGAAGGCGGTACGGAAGTTGATTATGAAGACGAAACAGAATATTTAGATTTCGAAGGTGTTCTGGAGGAAACTACAGATGACACAACAGATGACACCGGAAAAGATGAGCAACCGGAATCGACAAGGCCCAATCAAGAAGTAGTGGAATCAGATATAGTGGGTTATCATGATTTGATTGTTGATTTATCAGATAAAAGTATCGATGTGGATATAACCGATCCACGGCTGTCAGATCTGGTAAAACACTTAAAAACCAATCCATACAACTATACACTAAAGCAGATTGGAAAAGTCACAGAACCGGATCATTTATTTGCATTGGTGAACAAACTGAATCAATTACCGGAGAGTTATATTCCGGGTGATTTACGTGAACCCCAGGTGCGCTTTAGTTTTTCCGGTCCCGATGAAAAAAGAAATCTAAGGGACGTAGCAGCATCTGGTCTTGAGATGATGTTCGAGGCGGCGGATACGGCATCTATTCAGTTGTTTGCCTTATCCGGTTACCGTTCTTATAACAGGCAAAGAGACATATATAATAACAATGTAAGCACACGTGGTGTTGAAGCAACAGACAAAGTAAGTGCAAGACCGGGTCACAGTGAACATCAAACCGGATTGGCAATGGACATTACCAGTGCGTCAGCAGGGTTTGATTTGATTTATGCTTTTGGAGAAACTAAAGAAGGTATTTGGGTTCAAGAAAATGCACATTTATATGGTTTTATTGTAAGATACGGTAAAGATAAGACGCCGATTACCGGATATGATTACGAACCATGGCATTTGAGATATGTTGGTTTGGACTTGGCCAGCTATATTTACGAGCACCAAATCACATTAGAAGAGCTATATATCAATGTAGAAAAAGCCATATATCTTCATTAGAGTGAATGTGTAAAAGATAGGGTAAACTTTACATACAGAAGAAGAGGTGATCAGCAGTGCTAAATCATACAATAGACCTATATAATTTGACCTTTTATTTCTTTATTTATGGCACATTGGGTTGGGTGGTCGAGGTAGTCTATGCGTTTATGAAGCATGGAAAATATGTAAATAGAGGTTTTTTGTATGGTCCAATCTGTCCAATCTATGGTGTTGGTGTAGTTACCATATACCTTTCTATTCATAAATTGAGCACTTTATTCTTAAATGGACAAGCACCCTCATGGTGGATGTTATTTATTATGGTGACAGTGGTCACAACAGGTCTTGAACTTTTTACAGGTTCTGTCATGAGCTACTTGTTTCGTACCAGGTGGTGGGATTATTCTGATCGAAGATTTAATCTTGGAGGGTATATATGTTTGGATTTTACTCTGATTTGGGGTTTGGCAGGAACACTATTACTTCAGATTGTACATGTAAGAATAGCCAATATGGTCGACGGTATTCCAAGGGATATTGGGAACTCGATATTACTTATGCTCATGGCGTTTTTCATAATAGATGGTACATCTACGGTCAGAACACTGATTGATTTTAGAAAATTATTGCTTGAGATAGATAATATTGCAAAACAGTATACACAAATCAGGAGTAATTTGGTCTTAGAGATGAGTCGGTTAAAAGATGAAATGACAGATCGGATTAAAACAGGTGTTGAGAAGAAAACGGATGAAGCGGGCCAAACACTTAAACACATACAAGAACAGCTTAAAGAACTACAAGTACACGAATTTATACCGGATCATCCGGTAAAGAACATTATTAATGAACTCATAGATGAGGATATGAAACTTAACATTAAGACTAAGTTTGAATTTAAAAGTGTTCTAGACCATTACGAGAATCTTTCGAATCGATTCTCCAAAAGCAGGCTCTACAATGCATTCCCTGATATGAAATCCATCAAGTATAAAGCACTTTTAAAGGATGTTAGAGATAGAAAGAAAAATAAAGGGAATAGAATGCTATGACAAAGAAGCCTAAGCTAATTAGACGATACCAAAGCTGTGTTAAGGATATGATCAAACATGAGAAAGTGAGATCTATGGAAGACTATATTGCACACCATGATGTGGACACATTGGCTCATAGTCTTTTTGTTTCTTACTGGAGTTTTTTAATCTGTAGGAAATTGAAGATGGATTATCGATCGGCTGCAAGAGGTGCTTTACTCCATGATTTTTACTTATATGATTGGCATATACCTAATATAAGAGAAGGCTTACATGGTTTCACACATCCAGCCACCTCACTCACCAATGCAAGAAAGTATTTTAAGATTAGCGATTTAGAAAAAGACATTATTATTAAGCACATGTGGCCACTAACCATCTTACCGCCGAAGTATAAGGAAACCTATGTGGTTATCCTAGTTGACAAAATATGCGCTACCCTTGAAACTTTTAAGATTGTTAATGGGAAAAAATTAGCAAGCCTCAAACGCGAGGTGCTAGATTCATAGAAAAAGTTAAAAGACACAGTTTAATCGAATAAGATTAAGCTGTGTCTTTTAATAACTAATCTAAGGCAAGGGGTAAATCGATATCTATGAAATAATCTGCAGTATCATCAGTATCCTCATTATTGTTATCAGGATTTTTCCGATTGTTCCCATTTCCATTATTCCCATCCTCAATAACATTATTATCATCTTCAACAAATGGAGGATCTTCCATTGGAAGAGATGGACCATGAATATTACAATATTCTTCAATCATAGTGATGGGGAATTCATAACCATAGTCTCTGATTCTAGGTCGATTAACCGGATCCCATTCTTCAGGTGCAAAAGGAATGCGTCTTTGGGTGAAGACCTTATCCACTAAAGTATCTTCAGGACAATACTCATTTGGCATAAGTCCGGATTCACTACAGAGGGTAACTTTTATGTGAACATCACACGTTTCTTTAGGCTCGGTACCAATAGCAAAATATTCGGTTCTTACCGTACTGCCCCGTGGATCGGAATCACATAGGCCAGGTACAGCTAACTTACCGGATATGGTGCAAATATTTTTGGTAACAATGCCATCCGGTACATTGAATTTTCTTGTTTCAAGGTTTTCATGAATCTGTGCCATGACACTTTGCCACAAGATCTGTTGGTAACTTTTATTATGGGCCATTCTTTCAGGTGTATCATGACCAAGCCAGATACCTGCAACATAATAAGGCGTAAAACCAACATAGGCCAAATCTTTGGAGTCACTGGTAGTTCCTGTTTTTCCTGCGACAGGCATATCACTAAGTCTTGTTGTTTTACCTGTTCCTGTTTTTACAACATCTTCCATGGCATTGGTAAGAAGGAAAGCAGTAGTTTCTTTCATCGCTGAGTGGGTTTCGGGCTCATTCATCAAGAGTAGTGTCCCGTCATGACTCAAAACCTTAGTATAGAATGTCGGTTCAATATAATTACCTTTGTTGGCAATGGCACCGTAGGCTGCCGTTAATTCAAGGAGTGAAACGCCTCTAGTAATACCACCAAGGGGCAAAACAATATTCTTATCGGAATAGGTTTGGCCATTAATTGTTTCATTTTCCACTAAGGAAGAGAAGCCAAGATTTTTCAAATATTCAAATCCGGTCTCAACACCAACAGCGCTCATGGTCTTTAGGGTAACGACGTTCATAGACCATTCGATACCCTGACGTAGGGTGGATAAGCCCCAATAATTGAATGTTGCTCTTTCATACCAGTTTTTAGGGGAATAGGTAGAACCGTCACCAAGCTTTACGGAATAAGGGACGTCATCAAATACAGTAGCAAGTGTCATCCCAGCTGTATCAAGAGCGGGAAGATAAGCTGCAAGCACTTTAAAGGTAGAACCCGGTTGCCTTAAAGACATGGTGGCACGATTTAAAGTCTGATTACCTATTTTTTCACCACGACCGCCGGTTATAGCTTTAACATGTCCGGTATAGTAATCCATGACCACCATGGCTGATTGAGGTTGAGGAATGAGCAACGATTTATCTGCAATCATGGTGTCTGTGCCTGTAACCCAGGTTTCTTTTAATAGATCCATATGTGCATATGCTTCTTCATCAGTTTGAAAAAGAGTCTCATCGTAGTAGTGCTTCACGCCATCTGCTGTCTGTACGGAAACAGAATACATGAGCATAACGTTGTAGTCGTCTTCAAAGGGCGGAAAAGTTTCTTCATCAGCGAAGGACTGGTCCATGATACCTTGCATGGTCATATCTTGGGTGGTATAAATATCAAGACCGCCCCGGTAAACTAGGTTAATAGCTTGAGTATTTGTATAGCCTTTCTCGGCTTCAAGGTCAGCGGCAACACGACGTATGACCTCATCAACAAAATAGGAGAAATCCGATTGCTCAAGAAAAACTTGGTTGGTGACTTGAATAGAATCATAAACCTTTTCATCAAGGGCAGTCTGAAGTTCTGCATCTGTAATTAACCCTTGTTCGTTCATGTAATTCAAAACGATTTCTTGTCTTATTCGGTTATTTTCCGGTTGAGCAACTGGTTCATAAGCTGTTGGTCTTTGGGTGATGCCTGCGATAACAGCAGCTTCTGCTATGGTCAATTCAGACACATCTTTGGCAAAGTAGCGGTTAGCCGCTGCCTGAACGCCATTAGTACCACGACCGAGTCCGACGGTGTTTAGGTAGAGTTCGAGAATCTCATCTTTTTCCATGACTTTTTCTACTTGTATGGCCAGATGCTGTTCTATAATTTTTCGATTAAAACTTTTTTCGGAAGTTAGGATGTTGTTCTTAATGACTTGTTGGGTGATGGTGCTGGCACCTTCACTTAAGTTACGTTCTTTTAGGTTGACGAAAACAGCTCTAAAGATACCTCTCAGATCCACACCGTTATGTTCATAAAAGCGTTGGTCTTCAATAGCTACAAATGCATCTTTAACATGGGTGGGAATCTCATTAATATCTACATAAATACGATTGGATTCACCTGTAGATAGCTCTTGGATAACGGTACCGTTTTGGTCTCTTATGAAGGATGTATAGCCTGTTGGAACCAGATCATCATAGTTTAATTCAGGTGCATCTTTTAATATAGAAGCAACCATAATTGCAACGACGGCTAACCCAATAACACCAAGTGCCAGCATGCCTAGAAATATATTTCTAAACAAAACTTTCTTATTTGTTTTATTTGCTTTTTTTGCTTTTTTTAGTTTTAGTTTTTCTCTGGCACTTAATTGACCGGAGTTTTTCGATGGAACTTTTTTTTCTTGTTTCATAGTATATGCCTCCTTACACCAAGAGTATTATATCAAATATTCATGAAAAAAGAAGCATATTTTTGTGGAATTAGTCAAAATTTAATATATTGAAATTAGTGAAACTTAGTTTTGACCCTATAACCATATTTAGGTGGCTTAAGAATATTGAGAAGCTTAGTTATGAAACTTTTATTGTTAGTCGTTAATAATTAGCATGAATTATGAAAAATATATGACGAAAGGATGACATAACCACAAAAAATGTTTATAATATAGTTAGAAAATAATAGGAGTGTGGTGCATATGTACTGTCAAAATTGTGGTGCGACATTACCAGATGAGGCCCAGTATTGTAATAAATGCGGGAGTAAACAAGAAAACAGGGTGGTGGGTTATTCTCCCAAAATACAAGACCCTGCTTTTTTGAAGTACTTGAAGAACAGCAATCGATATGCGATGATCTTTGCAATAATAGCAGCCGTGATAGCCGTTGTGGCCTTTACCTATTATGGAGAGACCAGTAGTGAGATGGATAATCCGGAATCCATGTTCATTGGATTCGGCATCGGTTCTATGTTTTTATTGATCGCCATCTTTCAAGTGTTAGGAAAGAAAAAAAGTAAGACATGGGACGGCACAGTCATTAACAAAACAGTTAAAAAGAAACAGAGAAGACAGAATTCAGGTGAAAATGATTATTACTGGGTTACTTATGTCGAGTATGACATATCGATTCGAGATGACCGTGGTAAAACCCATCATATCATGTCAACGGATGATGCTACTTTGTACAATTACTATACTATCGGTGATAGGATTAGACACCACGGAGGACTTAATACATATGAAAAATATGATAAATCCAGGGACACGATTATTTTTTGTAATGCTTGTGCAAGTCTAAATGATATAAAAAATGATACGTGTTTTAGATGTGGTTGTCCGTTATTAAAGTAGTTTAAGAGGAGGGAATGAGATGGAAACAAAGAAAGCACCACTCATACGCACCATTTTCGGTATGATGATCAATCCGGCAGGGGTGTTGAAAAATGTACTTAAAAGAACAAAATGGTATTTTTCCATAGTCCTTGGTTGCAATACCTCCATAGCTTTTGGGGTCACCGGTGTGCTATGGGCCATAGGACCGATGATGTATACCATACGTGAACTCACTGGTGGCAACCATAGACTCAGCATTCCAATTTCGTCCTTGGTAGGTGTTATTGTATTGCTTTCATGGTCAACACTAGGCAGATTTTAGGGGAGGGTTATTCATGGAGATGTCAACATATAAAAGTAGCGGTTTAAAAACATAGATTCGTAGGATTTGTTTTATGGTTATCGGAGTATGTGCATTAGCCAATCCAATGTATTTGTATTTTTCAGAAAATGCAGGACAAAGGGATGATGGTGATGTTATAATGACCTTTGGTGAAGCAAGACATATAACAGGTGTTGAGTTCTATAGGACCTGGCTTCTAGCGTTGGGATTTGAAATAAAAGTAGTCGGTAAAGATGGCTTTGAGACAAAAGGTAGGTTCTTCATAGCACCCACAGCCTTATGCAATCATTTTGTTCGTATAGAAAAAGAAACAGACGGTCAGGTTTATGCCAATCATCAAGCTTATACAAAAGAGCAGTTAATCTACCAGTTGAAAGAACAATTAGGTACTGTTTTTGCAAGCGAAAATCAAAAGGTTGAAAAAATTTGTAGTCACTGTAACAACCAAGTGCCTGAAGACGCCTTATTCTGTAACAAATGCGGAAATAAGTTAAACTAAAGCAAAAGGAGTGCTACTTACGGCACTCCTTTTAATAACTGTAAAAAGGAGAAAGACAATGACGATGAAAGAAAAGATGACAAATCTATTGAATCAGGAAGTCGTATTGCAATTTGATACATTTAGTAATAAAATGGCCCTTGAAATTGGCTTATTGCTTGTCGAAGAAGCAGAAAAAGAAAATAAGCCGGTTACCATTGATATCACCAGACACAACCAGCAACTTTTTCATGTGGCTATGGAGGGGACCTCGTCGGATAATGATAGCTGGATTATAAGAAAGTCTAATGTGGTCAATCGATTCAGCCATAGTTCTATGTATATGAGTCTTAAGTTAGAAGCTAAAGGCGTAACAATGGAGGAAGCCTATTTTCTGAATTCGGCTGACTTTGCAGCCCATGGTGGATCGTTTCCAATTAGGATAAAAGATACAGGTGTTATTGGCACCATAACTGTTTCGGGGCTACCCTCAGAACAAGATCACCAAATGGTTGTCTATGTATTAAGTCAGTATTTAAAAGTTGGTTAAGTTGTCAAAACTATATAGTTGAACTTTCGCATACAATATATAGTTATGAATGTATCAACGTAATCTATATATTGTATGTGAACTTAGTGAAACTTAGTTTTGACCCTATAACCAAAGTTGATATATAAACATGTTTTCATGTAATAAAGACTTCCTTGTAGACGAAAGGACGAAAGGACGAAAAAATGACAAAATTGTCAGCAAAAGTATTTAAAAGAGAACTTAAGCAACGCATATTACCTTTCTGGAGAAATCTTAGAGATCCTCAATACGGAGGTTTTTTTGGATACGTTCACCATGACTTAACCATAAAGAAGCATAGCGATAAGCATGCAATAGCAACGGCTAGGCTACTATGGGGATTTTCGGCAGCTTATAAGACGCTAGGTATCAAAGAAGACTTGATCATGGCCGAACATGCCTATGATTTTTTGGTCAATGAATTATACGATAAAACCAGTGGTGGTTTCTTTGCTCAGGTTACATACAAAGGTGGTCTTGTTTCAACGATGAAACATACGGTTTTTCAAGCCTATGTCTTGTATGGTCTTAGTGAGTATTACAGCATAACGAACAATCAGGAAGCCTTGTTGCATGCAAAAAGACTCTTTTATCTGATAGAAGAAAAAGCCTTTAGTGAAAAAGATAATAAATATATAGAAGCTTTAGATGGCAGTTGGACACCAAGCGACAAAAATATAATGGCGCGGAAGGATTTAGCATTCGACAGAACAGGGGTATGTTACCTTCATTTACTAGAAGGATATACCAATTTATATAGAATTTGGCCAGATGCAAGTTTGAAAATTAAAATACAATGGCTTTTAGATCTTTTTGATCAAAAAATATACAATCCAGATACAAAAGGTTTTGGTATTTATTTTGACAAAAACTGGAAACAGGTATCAGATAGCGTATCCTATGGCAGAGATATTGAGAGTTCTTGGTTGATTCAGGATGCCATGACAACCATTGGATATGAGAATGATCATTTAAGGTCTAAATTATTTGAGGTAGTATACAACACATCAGAAGTCGCCTTACAAGAGGACGGTTCTTTTTACATCGGAATGGAACAGGGTCTTGTTGACAAGCATTTGTGGTGGTATGCCCATACAGAAGCTATTATTGGCTTTTTTAATGCTTATGAGATGTCAGGTGAAAAGATGTATTATGAGATGTCAAAAAAGGTATGGCATAGAACTGAAAAACTATTTATAGATGCCAGAAAAAATAGTGAATGGTTAGCCTGTATAAATCCTGATGGTAGTATTAGAACAGAGGAAGCTATGGTCACAGAATGGAAGACATTTTATCATACGGGACGATTTTGCTGCGAAATGATAAAAAGACTCAATCGTAACTAACGATAAGTGGGGTTGGTTTAGCGTATGGTCAAGGTCTACTTTGAGTGGTATAATATGATATAAGGCAAGAGTTTTTTATATTTAAATGTTAAATATTTATCATGAGAAAGAGGAAAAGGGCATGAGTATGTTCAGTAAAGTTAAATCATATATAAAATCAGTTATAGATCGTTCCAATACACCAGCAAAAGCCAAAATCAATGACGTCAAAAGCTGGCCTATTGCGTATGTTGCAGGATCGGCAATAGGCATCACACTGCTACTGGAAATATTAAGTCGACGTTCATTAATGGATGGGCTAGGCTATGCCTTTCGTAATCCGGGTATGTTCTTTTACAATGCGCTTATCGTGTTGTTCACCTTGTCTTTAGCCGAACTGCTAAGAAAGAAAGACTTTTTCTTAGTACTAATATCTATTTTATGGATTAGCTTGGGTGTCGGTAATTATGTGGTATTAGGGTTTAGAACAACACCTTTGGCTGCGATTGATTTTCATATACTTAAGTCTGTCGTGAGTATCGTACATATTTATTTGAGCAACTTCCAGATTTTTATCATTGGGATTGCTCTGGTTTCAGCGTTGTTGGCTATTGGTATGGCATGGAAGAAACTTCCCAAAAAGCAAGTATATTATAGAAAAGCGATTATAACAGCAGGGGTGCTTATGGGGTTAATGTTTACGATGCCTAACTTTGCTTCTGAGAAGGTTGCTTTCTCAGGTGATTTTGGTAACCTTGCGGATGCATATGAGGACTACGGGTTTGCATACTGTTTTTCTACAAGTGTTGTTGATAGAGGGATTAAGAAGCCGGTAGGTTATGATGAGACAAGTATGGACGAGATACTTGGCAGGTTAAATGAGACCCAAAATTTGAACACAGATCAGGAAAAACCAAATATTATTATGGTTCAGCTTGAGTCATTTTTTGATGTCAACCACTTAAACACAATGAGATTTTCTGAAAACCCAGTACCTAATTTCACCAAATTGAAAAAAGAATTTGCATCAGGATTTTTGACAGTTCCGTCTATTGGAGCCGGAACTGCTAATACAGAATTTGAAGTTCTTACAGGTATGAGTCTGGATTATTTCGGTGCAGGTGAATATCCATATAA
Organism: Clostridiales bacterium; assembly: GCA_024636985.1. Taxonomy (GTDB): domain Bacteria; phylum Bacillota; class Clostridia; order Lachnospirales; family Vallitaleaceae; genus Petrocella. Next base: position 15,982 of record JAGXFY010000005.1, read on the forward strand.
AACTATTCTTCAAGAATCACAAAGCGAATCTATACCTTATAACTTGGCAGAATTGGACTACAAGAGTCATGCCATCCATAATAATACAGCAACATTTTATGACAGGAATAAAGCGTTCTCCAATCTTGGTTTTGATGGCTTCAGTTCAATTGAGTATATGGATGAAATGACCTATTCACCTATTGGTTGGGCTAAAGATAAACATTTAACAACAGAGATACTAAAAGCAATGACGTCGACTACCCAAAGAGACTTTGTATTTGCTATATCCGTACAAGCTCACGGCAAGTATCCGGAAACGCCGGTTGATGATACTCAAAATATTTATATACAATCGTATATGGAAGAAGAAAAAAAAGTAGCCTATGAGTATTATATCAATCAATTGTATGAAGTGGATCAGTTTGTAGGGGCGTTGGTGGACAGCTTAAGCACCTCTGAAGAACCGGTGATTTTGGTGCTTTATGGTGATCATTTACCAAGCTTTGATATTAAGAATGAAGATTTGGATCATCATAACCGTTATCAAACAGAATATGTTATTTGGCGTAATGATCGGCCAATCAAAGAAAAAAAAGACTTAGAAACCTATCAGCTAGGTTCATATGTATTAGAACAATCCGGTATAAATCAAGGATTGTTAACAAGGTTGCATCAAAACTATAGCAACAGTCCGAGTTATCAAGAGGCACTGGTTATGCTTCAATATGATATGTTGTATGGTGAAAAATTTGTATACAACAATAGAGAACCTTATGTTCCTAAAACCTTGAAAATGGGATTTTCAAGTATTGGCATTAGTAAAGTCAGAGAATTTAGAGATGAAATTCATATCGAAGGTTATGGATTCACACCTTGGAGTAAAGTCTATATAAACGAGAAGGAAATAGATACGACGTATATTGATGCGCATACACTAATTATTAAGAAAAGAGAACGCATTGAAGAGGATGAACTTCGTGTTGTGCAACAAAGCGACAATAAACAGGTGTTAAGCCAAACAAAAGCATGGCGCTTCAATAGACAGATAAGGAGAACAAAATGAGAAAAAAACTGAAGGTATATAAGGTTGTATTTGGCATAGCATGTATATTGCTTCTAATCTCAGCATGTCAAAAGTCACAACAAGCCATAACGGTAAAACCAAATGAGGATAGTATGAATGAAGAAAGTGAATCATTCATCCAGGAAGATGATCAGCCAAATAAAGCGGTTGTTAGAGTGGGAACCCTTAAGGGGCCAACGGGTATGGGTATGGTTAGACTTATGGAACAATCTGAAAAAGGAGAAACAGCCCTTAACTATACATTTGAAGTACTAGATAGTCCAGATGAACTGGTGAGCAAGATTATCAGCGGAGAAGTGGATGTTGCTGCCGTACCAACAAATGTTGCACTGTTACTATACAATAAGACAGGAGGCAAAGTAATGGTTGCTGCTGTTAACACTCTGGGTGTACTGTCTTTATTAGAAAACGGAAACGAAATTCATGAGATCAGTGATCTTAAGGATAAAACAGTTTATGTAAGTGGTAAAGGTGCTTCACCTGATTTCATTCTACAGTTTTTACTAGAAAAAGCCGGTTTGGTTATAAATCAAGATGTGACATTAGCGTACAATCTTCAGCATGCAGACTTGGCGGCAGCTATGGCGGAAGGCGATGTTGCAATTGGTCTATTGCCTCAGCCCCATGTAACCACTGCGATGATGAAAAATCCCGAACTAAGGATTGCTGTGGATATGACCAAAGTGTGGGAAGAAGCCAATGTAGGCAATCAATTGGCAATGGGTGTTCTTGTGGCACAGACTGCCTTCGCAAAGACCAACCAAGAGACGCTCAACTTATTTTTAGAAGAATACGAGGCATCTGTGGCGTATGTAAATGGAAATATTGAGGAGGCAGCCCTGTTGGTTGAAACGACGGGTATATTGCCAAGTGCAGCTATTGCCAAAAAAGCCATACCTTTTTCAAACATTGTGTACATAGATGTTAATGAAGCAAGACCCTTTTTAGATGCATACTTTAAGGTGCTTTATGATTTTGAACCGAATTCAATCGGCGGGAAATTGGCAGATGATGCTTTTTATTATGAGAAGTAGAAGATGGATCAAAAGACTCGGGATTGGTTTGTTATGGTTAGCACTTTGGCATCTTACATATAAGGTCGTTGATCGTGCCTTATATGTGCCATCCGTGATGAGTGTTATTAAGGCCTTACTTGGCTTAGTTGTAGATATTAGATTTTGGCAGATTATTGCAGCATCCGTATATCGGGTATTGGCAGGCCTTTTTCTTTCACTTATATTTGGTGTTTTAATGGGTGTTGCATGTGGTTTGAATGGATGGTTATATGATTTTATTAATCCAATTGTCAAAGCCATTAAAGCGACACCTGTTATATCATTTATTATCATTGCATTAATTTGGTTTAAATCTACCAATGTGCCAATTTTCATAAGTTTTTTAATGTGTTTTCCGATAATATGGACCAATGTGGTTGCCGGCATCCGGAATATAGATATTAAGCTTATTGAAATGGCGAAAGTCTATCAGCTGAAAAGAGCTGTCATTATTAGAAAAATCTACTTACCACATATAAAGCCCTTTTTTACAACTGGGGTTATCATGGCATTGGGTCTTGGGTGGAAGGTTAGTGTGGCAGCAGAGGTACTTAGCCACCCCCAATATGCGATTGGTAGTAATCTTCATAGTGCTAAAGCTTATTTGGATACACCTCTGCTTTTTGCATGGACCATTGTGGTGATTGTATTAAGCTTTATATTTGAGAGCTTTTTTACTTTATGGGCCAAAGAAAGTAGGAAAACATCATGATTCTATCAATAAAAAACATACATAAATCTTATGGGAATCTGAAAGTATTGCAAGATTTCAGTTTGGAACTGGATAAAAGTCGAATTCATTGTTTTTTCGGCCCTTCTGGTTGTGGTAAAACGACATTGATGCATGTGATGGCAGGTATTTTGAAGCCGGATTCAGGTGAGGTTATCATACCTAAGGACATACGTTTTTCTTATATATTTCAAGAAGAAAGACTATTGCCATGGATGACAGTTGAGGAAAATGTAGCACTGGTGTTGCAAGATCTAAAGGACCAGGGAAGTATTGAAAGACAATTAAAAGCCAGTCTTTCCTTGGTTGAGCTCAATGATTTCACGAAGTATTATCCTAGTGAACTCAGTGGTGGCATGCGCCAAAGGGTATCTATCGCAAGAGCTTTCGCCTATGAAGGCGATGTGTTGGCCATGGATGAACCTTTTAAAGGATTGCATTTAAAGTTAAAACAAAACCTAATGGACGCCATTTATAAGTACTGGAGCCTTCATAAACCGTATACTTATTTCATCACGCATGATATTGATGATGCTCTATATATTGCCGATGATATATACGTTTTTGACGGACCACCCATGCGACTTGTAGAGAAAATCAATATTCAAATACCTCATGAACTTAGAAAAACCAATCCGGAGCTTTTGATGGATTACAAAATGAAACTATCTAACCAATATGGAAGTTCTCTAGATGAAAGTTCAACTATAAGTTTGACACAAACATCAAACTAAGTTTCACTAAATCACTAAAATCTATAGATTACGTTGGTGCATTCATAACTATAGATTCTAGTGAAAGTTCAACTATAAGTTTGACACTTTAACCAGGTGGTTAAACCATCAAACTAAGTTTCACTAAATCACTAGAACCTATAGATTACGTTGGTGCATTCATAACTATAGATTCTAGTGAAAGTTCAACTATAAGTTTGACACTTTAACCATAGTATAATATATTAAGGGTAGGGTGGAGGAGGTTGATTATGATGAATATTTCCAAACATGGGTGGATGGTACTGGTTACTGTTGTAACTTATATAATCATGGTGGCGACCAACGCTCTAGCTAATATTTTGCCGATTAACGGTGTTAATACAGGCGCTGTATCAGAACGATATAGCAACTTGTTTGCGCCTGCTGGCATTACCTTTACCATATGGGGATTAATCTACTTATTATTGCTTGGTCACGTAATCTATCAACTGGTAGCAATAAAGACGCCGGATAACTATAATAAAAAAATGCTTTACGAGATCGGCATTCTTTTTTCTATATCTTCTATTACTAACACAATTTGGATTTTTATGTGGCATTATGACCATATAGGCATCACCTTATTTTTAATGTTGATTCTTTTACTAACCCTCATAGCAATCCGTACAAGAATTGAAAAATATACTTTAAATCTTACTCAAAAACTTTGGGTTAGATTACCTTTTAGCATTTATTTTGGATGGATAACAGTTGCAACGATAGCAAATGTGACCACTTATTTGGTATCGATACAATGGATGGGATTTAGTCTTCCGGAATCTTTCTGGACAAATATCATTTTGTTTGTAGGCGGTCTTATAGGCATAATCACCCTTATACGTTTTAGAGACATGGCTTATGGTTTTGTTATAGTATGGGCTTATATGGGTATTCTAATCAAACATCTGTCACCGGAAGGGCATAAGGGTGACTATCTCAGTGTCATCGTTTCGACCATAGTCGTTATCCTGATGGTGGTATTTGCAGAGTATTTAGTTTTACGCTATAAATTAGAAAAGAAGCGCCATCACAATCAAGCCAAGATTGGATAATTGCATGAATTCTTCATTATTTAATATGTGAAGACCAAAGTGATATTAAAAAAATGCTATCATCTAATAAGATTGTCTATACAATTAGTTCTAAATCATCATGAAACCCATGTAAAATAGAATAAGAATAAACAAAGGAGCGAAACCATGAATAAAAGAATCACTTTTATGACAATTCTTATATTGTCCATGATTCTCCTGTTTCTTTTAGGAATGGGCCTATATCTTTCTAATAGTATTGCGGAAGCGACAAAGGGTGAATACTTGTGGGAGTCTATGTTACCGGCAGAGTATCACGTCATGGTCATCTTAGATAAATCCAATCAGACTTATGATCAATCTTTCAGAGAAGGTTTGAAACAATCCAGTGAGGACTATAAGATTGCTGTTGAAATCATCATGTTTGAAGGAGAAAATGTTGAAGATGAAGTGTTAAATATGATGGATCTGGCGATTTATGCAAAAGCAGATGGTGTTATCGTTCATGCTTTTGACAATCCTAGAATCATAAACAAAATAGATGAACTCATGAGTATGGGGATTGCTGTGATTACGTTGAATGAAGATTTGCCGCAAACTGACAGAGTTAGTTATGTTGGTGTCAATCGATATAAAATAGGCCTTGAAGCAGGCGGTGCACTTGCAAAGGCAACGGATGGCGTAGGGAAAATAGCTGTCATTGAGCAACAAAATTACCAGAAGCTGAGTAATCAACAACAGGACCTATTATTACTTGGGATTACAGATGCATTAAGAGATTATCCAGGTCTTAGTCTTGAACTGGTAAGATATACCAAACAAGGCCTTTTAAATGCCGAGATTTTGGCGACTGAAATCACGAGAAATCACCCGGATATTAACGGGATTTTTTGTACCAATGCAGAGAATACACTTGGTGTGGTTCAAGTATTGGTAGATAATAACTTGGTCAACCGCATTGCACTTGTGGGTTATGGTGATGATGTTGAGATTTTAGGTTATATTGAAAGAGGAAAAATCATTGAAAGCGCAGTCGTAACAGATTATAAAGATATTGGGAAAGAAGCATTGAAAGTTTTTTATGAGTATAAAACCAACAGTTATGTACCAAGCTACATCAATACAGCCCTTCAAGTTATTGATGAAGAAAATATTGCCGCCTATATGACTGAAAAGAGTGAAGCCTATGACAAAAATCAATAAATTCAGTTCCATTAGAAATAACATGATTGTCTATACTTTGAGTATTATATTTCTGATGACGGTACTAAGCATCTATTCTCTGACAATTATGGAGCGCTATCAAGGTCAAATTGAAACCATGTTTGAAAAACATATCTATCTTTCAGAAGTAGGGAATCTAATGACGGAACTCGATGAGGACTTACTTGGGTTTTTGAGTTCGAAAAGTTCAACGAGGCTCAATGACTATATTATTAATAGCGAAAAACTTGAACTTTTGGTTGAAGATGCATACGAGATGACCTTTAATGCAGAAGATATGATGTTGAAAAATATTGTAAACTTGGTGGATGCCTATGTCATTGAAGGGGATGAAGCCATTGCTTATAAGCGACAAAGAAATGTTATTAAATACTATGAACACTATCAAAAAAGTGTAACTATAAAAGGTTTTATAGCGGATTATATTGACCAACTGAATAATAAACAACTAAATAGAAACTCGATAACATATACTCAATTGGTGAGACAAATCATGATACTTCAGAATATAACCTATATGATTGTCATTGTACTCATCGGTTTGTCTTTAATGATTGTCTATCTAATCACGTCAAGAATGGTAAAACCTTTTAGTCATCTATCACATGCTGCAGAAGAGATTGCACTTGGTAACTTTGATACTGAGGATATAGTGGTGGAATCCGAAGATGAGTTCTTGTTGCTTGCAACCGCATTTAACCATATGAAAAATAGCATTAAAAGCTATATTGGTGAGATTAAGAAAAATGCTGAGACCGAGGCGAAGTTAAAAGATGAGCAACTCAAAAATATAAAAATGGAACATTTATTGGATAATGCTAAACTCTACGCATTACAGTCTCAAATCAATCCGCATTTTTTATTTAATACCATTAACGCCGGTGTTCAGATGTCTATTATGGAAAGGGCTACAAAAACCAGTCAATTTTTTCAAACCATGGCCAGCTTATTTCGGTATAACATCCAAAAAATGGATTCAAGTTGCACGCTAGAGGAAGAAATAAAGAACATCAAAGACTATTATGAGTTACTGAAGGTAAGGTTCGGCGATCGTATACGCTTTCAATTTAACATTGACTCGAAAGCTTTAGGAATGAAAGTACCACCACTTATTCTCCAGCCATTGGTCGAGAATGCTTATGTCCATGGATTAAGTGGGTTAGAAGAAGGTGGAACGATAACCATAAACGTGGTTGATGAATGGGATGCTACTTTCATTACTGTAAAAGACACTGGCAAAGGTATGACGGCAGATGTAGCCGACCAGATTCTTAACAAAGAAAGAGAAGACTACACCCATACCAAATTTGGAATTGGTATTAGAAATGTACGCGACCGTTTGGAATTATTCTTTCATCAGTCCGACCTATTTAAAATCGAGTGTGAAAAAGGAGCGGGGGTTAAAATCATTATGAAGATTCCCCATATTGAGGAGTGATGCGATGTTTAAATTAATGATAGCAGACGATGAACAGATTGTTGTAGATGGTATTGAGTTCATGGTTAAGGATTTATTTGATAATATAGAAGTTGTTGCGAAAGTGAATTCAGGAAGAGAAGCCATTGAAGCCACGATGACAGTGGTACCGGATATTGTACTGATGGATATTAAGATGCCGGGTATCAATGGTATTGAAGCGATTACCAATATTAAAAAGCGTCATCATAACACCAGATTTGTCATCATCTCTGCTTACGAGCAGTTTGAATATGCTAAGCAAGCCGTAGAACTTGGTGTCAGTGATTACATTCTAAAACCGGTAAGCTTTGACAATCTGAAACAGGTTTTGGTTAAAATCATGTCAGAGATTGAAGAAGAGAGGCAGCAAAAGAAACGTGAAATCGAGAATAGAGAAAAGTTAGAGAAAGTTATTCCTGTTCTAGAACATGGTTTTATCTACTCTATACTTATGAACACAGATTATAGAGATGAGTTATACAAGTATCGAGATTTGTTTGAAATTAATAAAGAATTGGCCTACATCATGGTCCTAGAGTTTACAGAAGAAGGAGAAGGAAGTCAGAATGTCATAGGAACAGGCGTAAGAACCCAGTCCTTTTATCCGAAAGTACAAAGCATCATCAAATATAAGAGCAAGTGTATCATAGGCCCAATGATTATCAACAGAATAACCATTATGATTTATGAGGACCAGTTTGAAAAAGAATACGAACAGAGAGTAAAAGCGATAAAACTCGCAGAAAGTATACAAACAGCCATTAATGAATGGATGGATGTAAAAATTCATATAGGGATTGGTTCCTGCTACAAATTAGATAAGATTAAGAATTCACTTGAGGAAGCCTTTCATACCCTCAACCGGATCAGTGGTGACCCAAGCTTGCATATTAATGACATACTGGAACGTGAAGCTAATGATGGTGAGTATACTTATGTAGATATAAAAGGTGATGAGACACATATTATCCAGTTGATAGAAAGTGGCAATGAAGAACAATTGGTTAAAGAACTGGGTGTATTCTTTAATAAAATCGAGAAAAAATTTGGCAGTTCACTACTGGATATGACCAATATCATGACGGAAATGATGGTTATGGTACTCAGTTGTTCTTTCAGGCACAATCTAGACGAAGGTGAGGTTGGCTATTCAACATACTTGGGGGAACTTAGACGTATTGAACATGTTATTGAACTGCAAAATTGGTGCCTTAGAAAGATGGTATATGTATCACAGATGATACAGAGCAAGCGTCACCTACATATATCCAAAATTGTATTAAAGGCTAAAGAGTACATTGACGCAAGATATAATGAAGAGTTGAGTTTGACGGATATTTCAAAAGAAGTCGCCATTAGTCCACAGTATTTTAGTAAAATATTCAAAGAAGAGATTGGCCTTAGTTTTGTAGAATATGTGAGAGAGAAACGGATGGATGTGGCAAAAGAATTGCTGAAAACTAAAAACTACTCGGTTAAGGAGATTTGTTATAAGATTGGCTATAATGATCCAAACTATTTTAGTCGTTTGTTTAAGAAACTGGTAGGTGTATCACCAACAGATTTTAAATAAAGGTGGGGTGTTATGAAATTGAATAAAAAGAGATCAAGACTATTGCTGGTCACAGTTATTTCATTGGGGTTGTTCCTTGGTGCCATCTGGTTAATTGTTGTTGTTATCGAAAAAATAGATAAAGATAATAACAAGATTGTTATTGGCTATTGTGCAGATAACTTAGTAATTGAAAGATGGCAACGGGATCAAGAAATATTTAAGGCCAAAGCAATAGAATTAGGAGCAGAGGTTATTGTCTATAATGCCAATGAAAATAATGAGACTCAAAACAGACAGATACGCATGCTCATTGACCAAGAGGTGGATGTCATCGTCGTCGTGCCTTATGAAAAAGATGGTATCAAAGAAGCAATAGATGAAGCCAGGAAGGCAGGTATTAAAGTCATTGCTTATGATCGTCTAATTACGGGTGTTGACATTGATGCTTACATATCTTTTGATAATGTTAAGGTGGGTGAACTTCAAGCGGAATCACTTATTGAACAAGTCCCTACCGGCAACTATGTCATCATTAACGGTTCACCTGAAGACAATAATTCTTATATGTTTAATGAAGGTTATATGTCAGTCTTAGATGACTATGTAGGATATGGAGAGATTGATATTATCGCTGAAATATGGGCTGAAGATTGGCGTGAGGAGCCGGCTTATGATTTGATATCTAGGCTTATAGAGCAAGGAGAGCAAATTGATGCTATTATAGGGGCTAACGATCGATTAGCAGAAGCTGCCATTCGGGCACTTGCAGAAGCCGGTCAAGCAGGAACAGTCTTTGTTGCAGGTCATGATGCAGACATCTCAGCATGTCAAAGAATCGTAGAAGGTACCCAACATGTGACCATCTATAAACCAATAAAAAAGTTAGCAGAAGCCGCAGCAACCTTAGCTGTTGATCTAGCAAAAGGTCAAAATCCTAATGAAGACGAGACCATCAATAATGGCATTGAAGATATTCCGTATATAAAATTAGATGTTATGACCGTGACCAAGGAGACCATGTTAGAGACAGTTGTTAAAGATGGTTTTCACGACAAAGAAGACATTTATAGAGAGTAGCATTATATTAATCGTAAAATAGTTTAGATAAAATACATAAATGTAAACAGAATGTTAAATTTGTCATGATTTTGTCGTATTGTAGCCATGGTGATTATGTTCATATTTAAATATAATAATAACTGTAACTGCAATTCATATATTTAAATGGAGGATAATTATGAAAAAACTAGTATCATTGTTATTAATTGCAACATTAGTTATGAGTTTATTGGCTTTATCAGGTTGTGGGAAAACTGAGGAAGCTCCAGCAACACCAGACACAACTACAGAAACACCAACTGAAGAACCAGCAGAACCATCAGAAGATGGAACAGTTGACATCGGTATTGTTCTTCCTACTAAAGAAGAACCTCGTTGGGTACAAGACGAACAAAGATTCTTAGATGCAATAGGTAGTACAGATTATAGTGTTGAGATTCTATTTAGCCAAGGTGACTCAGGACGTGAAATGCAAAACGTTCAAACACTTATCGCTAAAGGTATCAAAGTACTCATCATAACACCTCAAGATGGTGACGCAGCAGCAGCAGCGGTTCAAGAAGCAAAAGCTGAAGGTATTACAGTTATTTCCTATGACAGACTTGTTACCAACACAGATGCAGTTGATTATTATATCACATTCAACTCTATTTCAGTTGGTGCAGCTCAAGGACAATTCCTTGTTGATAACTTAGCAGACGGAACAGGCGAAAACCTATACCTATATGCAGGTGCAGCAACAGACAACAACGCATTCTTATTCTTTGAAGGTGCTTGGGGTGTGCTTCAACCTAAAATCGCTGACGGTTCATTTGTAGTTCAGAACTCATCAAAAGCTGTTGAGTACATGAACAAAGCAGAATTAACACGTGAAGAAATGGGCGAAATCATCGAGCAAATCACAACAGACTGGAAACCAGAAGTTGCTAAGTCAAAAGCTGAATCACACATTACAGCAGCACCTCCATCAGGCAAAACTTTCATCTTAGCACCAAACGATGGAACAGCTCGTGCGATTTATGATCAATTTGCTAGAGAAGAAGGATTAGAAATATACGTTACAGGACAAGATGCTGAAACAGCTTCTATTCAATATGTAATCGATGGAAAACAAAGCATGACAGTACTTAAAGACGTAAGAGACCTTGTTAAAGGTGCAATTACAACTGCAACAGAAGTACTTGAAGGCGCAACTATTGAAACAAACGGCGAATATGATAATGGCGCAGTTGTTGTTCCAGCAAAAGACATTCAAGTTATCACAGTTACAACAGATAACGTTCAAGAAACCATCATTGATTCAGGATACTATGAAGCATCTGAATTCACAGGTCTATAAAAACATTCATAAATCATTGAACATTATGACTCAAAAATGAATTTAGTAATAGTGATAGACCCACATGGGTTTATCACTATTCTATTGAATGAGACACATAACAGATTCTAATTGCTGATTGCTAAGCAATCAAATCACTGATTGTAAACAATCAAATCGGTAGGTTGGCAAGCAACCAAATTGCTGATTGCAAGCAATCAAATTGGAAGGTTGTCAAGCAACCAAATTGGTAGGTCGCCAAGCGATTCATGTAAGAATGATAGGAGCTCTATTATGGCTAATATATTAGAAATGCGTAATATTACAAAAGAATTTCCGGGTGTAAAAGCCTTGGACCAAGTTAACTTTGAAGTTGAAGAAGGCGAAATCCATTGTCTAGTAGGTGAAAATGGTGCAGGTAAGTCTACCCTTATGAAAGTTTTAAGTGGTGTGTATCCTTATGGTACTTACTCTGGTGATATTGTCCTTAACAATGAAGTTCAGAATTTTTCACGTATTAGTGACAGTGAAAAAAAAGGTGTCGCAATCATCTATCAAGAATTGGCATTGATTCCAGATTTGTCCGTTTATGAAAATATCTTTTTAGGTCATGAAATTCAAAAAAGAGGTATTGTAAATTGGCATGATACAAAAGCGGAAGCAGCCAAAATGTTAAAAAAAGTCAAACTAGAAATACACCCGGCATCAAAAATTATTGATCTTGGTGTGGGCGTACAACAGCTTATTGAGATTGCAAAAGCATTAAGCAAAGAGGTTAAATTATTGATTTTGGATGAACCGACGGCCGCATTAAATGAAAGTGATAGCGAAAATCTACTGGAGTTACTTAAAGATCTTAAAAAACAAGGCGTAACTTCAATTATGATTTCACATAAATTAAAAGAAGTTATAGCCATAGCCGATACAGTGACAGTATTAAGAGATGGCAAGACCATATGCTCTCTAAAAGCTGACAAAGGCGAAGTGAACGAAAAAGAGATCATTAAATATATGGTTGGTCGTGAGATTAATGATATATTCCCCAAAAGACTAGAAAAGAATTTTGGCGATATACAGTTAGAAGTGAAAAACTGGTCAGCCTTTGATCGTAAACTGGGAAGGCATGTTGTAAAAGATGCCAACTTCAATGTCAGAAAAGGCGAAATTGTTGGTATAGCAGGGCTGATGGGTGCCGGTAGAACAGAATTTGCTCTTAGTATTTTTGGCAATTCAAAGTCCTATGACATATCAGGTGATGTTTTGGTCAACAATCAATTAGTGAGCCTAAAAAAACCTAAGGATGCTATTGACAATGGTTTGGCGTATGTTTCTGAAGACAGAAAAGGCAATGGTTTAATTCTTATCCAAGATATCAAACAAAACATTACAGTAGCCAATTTAAGTAAATTATCAAATCACATGGTTATTGATAAAAATGAAGAAATAGAAATAGCAGAAAAGTACAGAGAATCGATGAATATAAAAACCCCATCTATTGAGCAAAAAGTAATGAATCTTAGTGGAGGTAATCAACAAAAAGTAGCATTATCCAAATGGCTTTTTGTGGAACCGAATGTCCTCATATTAGATGAACCGACAAGAGGTATTGATGTAGGTGCAAAATATGAAATCTATACCATCATGAATGAACTTGTAGCCAAAGGATTAAGTATTATCATGATTTCATCCGAGTTGCCAGAAGTGCTGGGCATGAGCGACCGTGTTTATGTCATGGCGGAAGGTCGTTTGACTGGGGAATTACAAATTGAAGATGCAACGCAAGAAAAAATAATGGAAATGGCGACTGTATAGGAGGCTAATAAAATGTTTAATGATTTTACTAAAGCGATCAAAGAAAACATACGTGATTATGGTATGTATATTGCATTAGGATTTATTATGATAATTTTCACCAATTTAACCAACGGTTTATTCATGACACCCCGTGTTATCTCAGATTTAATCGATATGACCGGTTATATTGCGGTATTATCTGTTGGTGTTACCTTAGTAATTGTTATAAGACATATTGACTTGTCCATTGGTTACATAGCCGGTTTCTTAGGTGCTGTAGCAGCCATGTTAACCTCAATCGTAGAGTTACCTTTGGTATTGGTTATTCCAATTATTCTCATTATGGGTACATTGATTGGTGCATTTTGGACAGGCACCTTGGTGGCAGGTTTTAAAGTACCGGCATTTGTTGCAACACTAGCAGCCATGACTATTTTTAGGGGCTTACTTATTAGAGTTACCAACAGTGCAACTATTTTTACTGCAGATGATCAGTTCAATGCCATCGGTAACGGTTATATTCCGGATATTGCCAATATTCCTGATCTGCATGTGTTGACATTGATTATTGGAGCCTTGGTTGTTGCACTTTTTGTGTTTTTAGAAGTGAAGAATAGGATTAAACAGATTTCATATCGCCTTCATGTATCAACCTTACCTTTATTCATTCTGAAATTAGTTTTTGTTTCATCAATTATTATGTTTTTCTTGTGGAAGATTGCAAGTTTCAAAGGTTTATCATGGACAGCCATTATCGTTGCAATCGTTGTAGCAATTTATTCCTTTATTACCAACAATACAACCCTTGGAAGGCATATATATGCTGTAGGGGGTAATCCGGAAGCGGCAGAATTATCCGGCGTCAGTGTTAAGAAAATCACTTATATTGTATTTGGTTCCATGGGTATGTTGGCTGGATTATCTGGTATTCTCTTTACAGCCCGGCTACAATCAGCAACACCAACAGCAGGTATGGGGTTTGAGCTAGATGCTATTGCAGGTGCCTTTGTAGGTGGTACTTCTGCCTCCGGTGGGATTGGTAAAGTAACAGGGTCAATTATTGGTGCCCTCGTTATGGCATCTCTAACTAAAGGTATGGACCTTATGAATGTAGGTGTTTCATATCAATATATCATTCGTGGACTGGTATTGGTTGCAGCGGTCGTGTTTGACGTTTATACAAGGAATATGCACGCAAAACAAGCTTAGAAAATAGGGTGAGGCATATGCAGAAGCAAAAAATTAAGAAGATTAAGAAGATTAGGAAGAATAGCCATAACAATAGAATGTTTAACATCAGAGTGTTGGTACCCCTCCTGTTTTCACTCGTAATCATCATGATTATCGGTATCGGCATATTGTACAACAACTCAACAAATTCAATTAAGCAAAGCTATAGTATTTCTAATAATATTGCAGATATTAGAGATCATCTCATGCAAGCAACACAAGAAGGCGATAATTTTCTTGATAATGATGATGATGAATATATTAACACGGTCAAAGGCCATATATTTGCCATCTTCGACTTAATAGAAGTCACACGTAGTCAAACAGATTCACAACTCATGTTAGGCTATTTGGACGATATTCAAGTTGACATTGAGGATTATCTCAGCAAGTTTAATTATTTTGTGACCATTCTGGAATATCAAGATGAAACCACGAATTTTAGTGACAGTATCTTGCCTATTGCAGAAAGTGTTAAAGCCAATATAGATTTGGCTAGAGAGCATACAAGGGTAGAGTTAGAAAATACTCTCGAAGAGAGTACACGACTATCCTTAATGGCCATTATACTTATTGTTGTTATATCAGCTATTTTTACACTTGGGCTTTCAGTCACCATTAACAAATCCATGAAAGAGTTGCTTACGAAGCTTGGCAGGATTACACAGACCGGTGATTTATCTACAAGGATTGAGCTGAAGAGTAAAAATGAGTTTCAGGAAATCGGTCACTCCATTAACACTTTTATTGAGAGTTTGAGTGAGGTTGTTCAAGCGGTAAATGATTCTTCAAAAGAAGTCTTTGAGCATTCCAATACCATAGAGCAACAGTTACATTCGTTAGATTCGGATATACTGACCATGACGGATACGTTAATGCAATTGTCTTCAGGTACGCAACAAACCAGTGCTTCTTCTCAAGAGATTAATACACACATAGAAGAAATCGTATCCAGTATGAACATTATTACTGAAGATATTAAGGAAGGTACCAGGTTGGCTCAAGCCAGTGACCAGCGTGCATCAGAACTTGGTGTAGAGGTTACCAATAAAATTCATAGAGCACAAGAAGTTTATGAAAATACAAAAGGACAAATCTACAGGTCACTTGAGAAATCCAAAGAAGTTGAAAAGATTGGTATGCTAACACAAGCTATTCTAGGAATTAGTGAACAGACCAATCTACTAAGCCTTAATGCGGCTATTGAAGCAGCAAGAGCAGGTGAAGCCGGAAAAGGTTTTGCAGTAGTTGCGGCGGAGATTAGAAAGTTGGCGGAGACGTCCAGTAAAAGTGCCAGTCAGATTCAGCAAGTATCGGATGCCATTGTTGAAACGGTTCATGAGATGTCATTAGATATTGAGAAGATTATGGCGTTCTTTGAAGAAGATGTTATGAAAGATTATAGAGACATGTATGGGGTTAGCGAGCAGTACAGTACAGATGCTGTACAGTTTAAGGCTAAGCTTGAGCATATCTTTAGTGCTTTTAATAATGTGGATGGGGCAACACATGAGTTGTCCAACAGTATGGATGAGATTGCCGCTGCAATAACTCAAAGTTCAAATGGGTTGGCGGATATGTCTATGAAGTCTGTGAGTATTAATGAGGAATCAAGAGTTATAAGGGCTTCGAAAGAGCTGTCCAATGATTCTATTGATGCACTCAGAGAGAAAATGTCAGTTTTTAAATGCTAGATATAGATTAGTTACATAAGGGATGAGAGAGAGTATAAAAAGAAGTTCCGATATTTTAGAAGTTGTTTCTAAAATATTGGAACTTTTGTAGTTCTTTTCTAGGAAAGTCTATGTCATGTTAATGCGTTGAAGCGTCGTATTAACTATTAAGGAAGTCTTTCCTTTCGAACCGTTCAGAAATATGAGCAAAGCTCATAACGAAGCGTAGCTTCTTTTCTTGTCCCAAAACCATTAAGCTAATGGAATGGCTTTACTGGCTATGCGCCTAAAGAAGAAGAAAGCAATAGCAACAGCGGTCCAATTAATTATAACGATGCCCCACCAGACGCCATATATACCGAGCCCGAAATAGGTGCCGAGAAGATGGAAGAGGATAAAAGGCATGAGGATCTGTCGATAGAGTCCGATGTAAACGGCGAAATTTGGCTTTTTAATCCCTTGTAAGACAGATATGATGGCGTTGAGTATGACATATGTTGGTAGAGCTAGGGCTTCGATACGTAAGTAAGTCGTACCGGAGGATATAACAAGAGGGTCGTCGTTAAATATGCTAATGGCATAGGGTGCAAAAATGAAGATAATAACGGCCCCGGTAACCATGATGGCTACGCCGATCCAGATAGACTTGCTTAAGACTTCATAGATACGTGTGATTTTTTTGGCACCAAAGTTTTGTCCGGCAATTGTTAGAGTGGCAACATTTAGTCCCAGTGCCGGTAGTAAAGCCAATTGTTCGACTCGGACGGCGGCTCCAAAAGCGGCTATTGTTGTGGCATTGTCAAAATAGAGGATGAAATAATTGATGACAAAGACACCAATGGCGATGGTCGCCATATTAAGGCTGGCAGGCATACCCTGCTTAAAAAGGCTAATAATGGTTGTTGATGATAAGTGTTCACTCATGAAAGTTTTATAATTGAAAAGGGGACTCTTAATGACTCTATATGTAAGATAAACAGTACCTATCAGTTGTACCACTAGGGTAGCAAAGGCAATACCTATTACCCCCATTTTCGGGATCCCGAACCAACCGAATATGAAAAGTGGATCTAAGATTAGATTCATAAAAAAACCGAAAATCAGAAAATTACGATAACTTTTAGTATCGCCTTGGGCATTAAGGATACCGTTTAGTATAAAACTAAGTATAAAAAAGCCGGCACCAAAGAAAATGGTCTGGGTATAGGAAATACCTAAGGCCATAGATGGACCAGAAGCACCGGTTACGGTAAATAAAAAAGGTGTAAGTATGAAACCAATTACGCCCAGAAATAGACTGATAAGAATACCGGAAAGAAGCGCATTGTAAGCAAGTTTATGAAAATCATCCAGTGAATTTTCCCCTAGAGCAATGGAGGATAGAGCAGTTGTACCACTTCCGATACCGGAACTGAGAGCAATAATGATAAAAAAAATGGGGAAAGACAATGTTAATCCAGCAAGTGCATCTGTGCTAAGCATGCCGGCATAGTATGTATCCACAACATTATACAAAGTATTAAACAGAAGTCCAATACTGGATGGAATGGCTATACGTTTCATATGCTCCAAAATAGAACCTTTAGTTAAATCAGTTTCAGACATAAAATCACACACCTATCAATGATAATTATTATCATTAAAGTATATCATACTATATGTGTTGAAGTCACTATATATTTCTAGAGAACAAGACATAATTATGCTATACTAATGATAATAAAAAAAAGAGAGGTGTTTATATGTACGGAGCAATTGAAGCGGGCGGTACCAAATTTGTGTGTGCGGCTGTGGATGAAGACATGAACATTGTAGATCAAATAACAGTAGCAACCTTAGAACCTAAACAAACCATGAAAGAAGTTATTGAATTTTTTAAGAAAAACCCTGTAAAAGCAATCGGCATAGGTGCATTTGGACCTATTGAGATAAGTCCAAACAAAGAAAACTATGGGCAGATTTTGAACACACCAAAGTTGGCGTGGCGTTGGTTTAATATGTACAAAGAACTGAGCGCGGCATTAAACATACCCATTAAGATTGACACAGATGTCAATGCAGCTGCCCTTGGAGAATTTAAAGAAGGCCATGCTGTTGGTAAAAGAAGTGTTTTATATATCACTATTGGAACCGGTGTCGGAGCTGGATTTGTTTTGGAAGGTGAAACCTTGTTTGGTTTAACCCATCCGGAGATGGGACATATTCTTATTAGACAAAAAGAAGAAGATGTATTTAAAGGCAATTGTCCAACCCACAATAATTGTCTGGAAGGTCTAGTATCAGGACCGGCAATAGAAGCAAGACTTGGTATCAAGGGGCATGAGCTAGGTGAAGATCATGTGATTTGGGATCATGTTGCGGATTATATTGGTCAAGCACTTATGACCTATAATCTAATATTATCTCCTGAAATCATTCTGATTGGTGGTGGTGTAGCACAACAAGCCCATCTTTTCCCCAAAATCAGAGCAGCCTTCAAAAAGCATATGAACGGTTATATTGATCATGAAATTATTAAGGGTGACTTAGAAGAGTACATTCAATACCCTAAGCTGGGACAAAAAGCAGGACTAGTTGGTTCCATTTACTTAGCAAAGGAAATCGTTTCTTCAGGA
>JAGXFY010000074.1:0-16332 GCA_024636985.1 Clostridiales bacterium
ACGACCGCATCCACATCACCCAGGGCCCCCTCACAGGCATGGAAGGCCGCATCAAAACAATTGACCACCGAAAAGGGCGAGCCACCGTCACCCTCCCCTTCCTGGGAGAAGAACGCACCGTCCAACTGGGCATCAACCTATTGGGAAAAATCTGAAGCCCGCAGCGGGTGTTTCGGCCCCGCACAAGGCGCAAGACCACATCACCCACACCCCGGTAGCATGACACCACCGTTATGTGAGTGGGCGAAGCTATATCATTTCCAGACCAAAACCTGACTGACGAACCCAGCTGCCAGCGCTATAATAGACTGCAGGACCTGCTTTCAACAAGCGGAGGAATGCAGCATCATGGAAAAGGACAGCAGCATCAGAAGTATAGCCGGGTTCACATTGATTGAACTGATCGTAGTGATCGCTATTCTAGGGATTCTGGCAGCTATTGCAGTACCTAGGGTATCAGCCTTCATAGATCAAGCCGAGAAAGTCACCTGTGAAACCAACAGAAAACAATTTGAAACATATTATGCAGGATACCAGGAATTGAACGGTCTTTCTCATACACCGTCACTTTTCGCAGGGGTTAAGGATGAAGCCTTTGGAGATACAGACTTATGCCCTGTTAATGGAATAATCGACTGGAGCAACGGCAAGGTGACTTGCAGCATTCATATCGAAGACACCTCTTCAGGTGGAAACAAAGATGAAGATGACAGCGGTGGAGAAGTGCCCTATTTGTAACGGTAAGATAAACTGACAAACTAAAAAACTTTGGAAGCAGGTCCTACCGAAGGATTGTAGATTGAAATAATTAGAAGTGCCGAAGAGTGCCGAAGAGTGAATCAAACTTATTAGAATCCGGCTAACTTCCGGGTAGTGTTAGAACATGTGAGGATTCCTTGCAAGTATAATTGGATTGAATTAGCCACACACTTTGTGACGAGTTGGCACCTCAGTATGGGCATTATTTGTCTATACTGCTTCAAGGAGTTAGATTATAAACTTATGTAATCGAATTCGAGTACTTTAAATCTAACTATCAAGGATTTCTTGACAGTTCAAACAAGAACAAATAGAAATTGTCTGGTAAATCCGGCACAACCGGATAATGCCGGATAATGCTAGATAATGCCGGATTCTATTCCCAACCAAATCGAAGGGTTTAACTACTGGATTATAGGCTTTGGAGTAAATAATTGGATGAATAGAACGACGTGAGTATGGTGAAAGGATAAAGAGGCTACGAGTCAGCAATATCAAGGGTTTAAGAGGTTGATGTATAAGGGCGAATGTTACAGAAGCGTTACACGTCTATGCATCCAATCGTGAGCGGGAGTCATGCAAGATATAGTGCTTATACTTAGCACCACACTCTACATATAGATTAAGAAAAAAAGGTGTAAATAACACCACAAACATACATATCCGAAGCAGGGGGATTTAACATGGTTTACTTAAAAATCAAAAGATTAATAGATATCATACTTTCAACTCTCGGACTAATCATATTATCTCCTGTTTTTTTAGTACTCATTATAGCAATCAAGGTTGACTCCCCTGGACCTGTTCTCTTTAAACAGAAGAGAGTTGGGAACCATAAGAGTCATTTCTATATATTGAAGTTTAGAACCATGAGAATTGATACTCCAAAGGACACGCCAACTCATCTTTTGGAGAATCCAGATCAGTGGATCACGAAAGTTGGTAAGTTCTTAAGAAAGACAAGCTTAGACGAACTGCCACAAATCATCAACATCTTTAAGGGTGAAATGAGTATCATCGGTCCAAGACCAGCTCTCTGGAATCAGTATGATCTTATCGAAGAGCGAGATAAGTATGGTGCGAATGATTTGCCAGTTGGCCTTACAGGCTGGGCGCAAATCAATGGTAGAGATGAACTTGAGATTCATGCTAAGGCAAAACTCGATGGAGAATACACTGAGAAAATTGGGATGCTAATGGATCTCAGATGCTTCTTTGGGACTATCTTTAGCGTTTTGAGAAGTCATGGTGTTGTTGAAGGTGGGACTGGAACGAAAAAAGCTGATAAAGAGTCAGTGAAACATTAGGGGTGTGCAGATGCTATTAGTGACAGGGATTACAGGACATACAGGTAGATATTTCTTACAGGAACTTATTGACCATAAATATGAAGGACAAATCCGCTGCATCGTTAGGGAAACGTCTGACACTTCAATGTTGGATAACAGCGGATTAAATATTGAAAAGGTTTATGGAGACCTCAACAACAAAGAGTTCGTAAGAAAAGCTGTCAATGGTGTAAACAATATCATGCACATCTACAACATCCATCATTCACCGATGATTGTGGAAGCAGCTATCGAGAACAATGTAAAGCGAGCAATCTTAGTACATACAACAGGAATATATTCAAATTTCAAATATGCTTCACAAGGTTATAAAGACGTAGAAAAGAAAGTTTCTGAATTGACTTCAGATCTAAACTGCATTACAAAAGTCACGATAGTAAGACCAACTATGATCTATGGTGATCTGTGTGATAGCAATATGAGCAAGTTCATTAAGATGATAGATAAATTTAGAGTCATGCCGGTTATCAACGGTGGGAGAAGCTTAATACAGCCGGTTAATGCTAGAGACTTGGGAAAAGCATTCTATACAGTTCTTATGTTTCCGGAAAAGACAGCTGGAAAGGCTTATGACTTATCAGGTGAAAAGCCTCTACAGATGATAGAAGTTTTTAAGATGATAAGCAATAACCTCAATAAGAAAACTACCTTTGTCAGTGTTCCTTTAGGATTTGGGGTTGTACTCGCCCAGATTTCCAAGCTACTGACCCTTGGAAAAATTGATTATGTAGAGAGAGTTCAACGTATGGGTGAAGACAGAAGTTATCCTCATGTTGAAGCAAAAAAAGATTTCAATTATAATCCGATGAGTTTTGAAGAAGGCATTCAAATTGAAGTGAAACAGTATTTGAAGAAGTAATTAAGTGATGAAAGTAGGATTGACAATATGAAAATAGCTGTACTCTCAAGCCATACGTCATCACTATTTTGGTTTCGTATGGATATGATGAAAGATTTTATAAAACTCGGACATTCTGTCATAGCTTTAGGACCAGAACCTGAATCAAACTGGAAAAGTAAATTTGAGGAATATGGAATCCAATATAGGCAACTCTTTGTAGAAAGAAATGGTATAAACCCGTGTAGTGATTTAAGAACTTATCGAGAGCTTAAGCAATTTATGAAAGAAGAGAAACCAGACAAAATATTTGCATACCAAGCAAAAACTGTAGTTTATGGAAGTCTTGCAGCAAAAGCTAATGGCATTACTGAAGTATATCCACTGATAGCAGGTCTCGGATCGATTTTTAGGGGAGAAGGTCTTAAAAACAAAATAATCAAAACGATAATGAAGACTGAGTACCGTTTGGCATGTAACGCAAGCAAAAATGTGTTTTTCCAAAATAATGATGATAAAAACGAATTTGTAAATAACGGACTTATCCAAGAAGACAAAATCGTGATCATTAATGGGTCGGGTGTGAACCTTGAGAAGTTTAGACCAGAACATTTGCCTAATACACCAGCCTTCTTATTTATAGGTAGATTAATCAAAGATAAAGGTGTAATGGAGTATTTGGAGGCTTGTAAGAGAATAAAAGCTGAGTATCCTGAAATTAGGTGTTTGCTTGTTGGGCCATATGATAGCAATCCTTCAGCGTTGAAACCAGAAGAACTACAGCCATTTATTGATCAAGGCATTATAGAGTATTTTGGAGAGCAGACAGACGTTAGACCTTATTTAAAACAGTGTAGCACTTATGTTTTACCTTCTTATCATGAAGGAACACCTAAAACTGTTCTTGAAGCTATGGCGATAGGGCGATCAATTATAACCAGTGATGCTCCAGGTTGCAGAGAAACTGTCACAGATGGATACAATGGATACCTAGTGCCCGTTAAAGATATTGATGGATTAACAAATAAAATGAAAGCTCTTATTGAAAATCCATCAATCAGTAATTTAATGGCTGAGCATAGCTTGAGGCTTGCAATAGAAAAATATGATGTCAATTTAGTAAATGAATCAATTATGAAAACTATGCAATTAATATAGTGAGAAGGAGTAATCAAAATGAACTTATACGAACAAATCAAAAACAGAGAAGAAAAAATTTCACTTGTAGGTCTTGGTTATGTTGGAATGCCAATTGCAGTGGCTTTTGCTAAAAAGGCAGAGGTTGTTGGATTCGATATTAGTAAAGAGAGAGTTGAGTTATACAAAAAAGGAATCGATCCAACGAAAGAGGTTGGGGATGATGTTATAAAACAAACAACAGTAGAATTCACTGCAGATGAGAATAAACTCAAAGAAGCTAAATTTCATATTGTTGCAGTTCCTACACCAGTGAATGCTGATCATACACCAGATTTAAAACCAGTAGAATCAGCAAGTAGAACAGTTGGACGAAATCTTACTAAAGGTTCAATTGTTGTATTTGAATCTACTGTTTATCCCGGTGTTACAGAAGAAATTTGCATTCCGATCCTTGAAAAAGAGTCTGGAATGAAATGTGGTGAAGATTTCAAAGTAGGATACTCTCCTGAGAGAATCAACCCTGGTGATAAAGTACATAGACTTGAGACGATTGTAAAAGTTGTGTCCGGGATGGATGAAGAATCTCTTGATGTTATTGCAAAAGTTTATGAACTTGTAGTTGATGCTGGTGTACATAGGGCAGAATCAATCAAAGTGGCTGAAGCTGCCAAAGTTATTGAAAATTCACAACGTGATATAAATATCGCATTTATGAATGAGCTTTCTATAATATTTAACAAAATGGACATTGATACAAAAGCTGTTCTAAAGGCTGCTGGTACGAAGTGGAATTTCCTTAATTTCCATCCGGGTCTTGTTGGAGGACACTGTATTGGCGTAGATCCATATTACCTTACCTATAAAGCTGAGCAGCTAGGATACCATTCACAAATCATTCTTTCTGGTAGAAGAATAAATGATGATATGGGCAAATATGTTGTTGAGAACTTAATTAAAAACCTTATAAAAGCAGATGTCCCAGTAAAAGATGCAAAAGTGGCTATTTTAGGTTTTGCGTTTAAAGAAAACTGCCCAGATACTAGAAATACAAGGGTTATTGATATTGTCAACGAACTTAAAGAATATGGGATTAATCCGATGATTGCGGATCCGGAAGCTGATGCAGAAGAAGCAAAACATGAGTATGGAATAGTGTTTGATTCAGTAAATGACATTAAAGAAATGGATGCAATTGTTGTAGCTGTTGGACATGATCAGTTCTTAAAATTCACTCAAGAACACTTCAATAAGATGTTTAAAATTGGTTCAAACGAGAATAAAGTCTTAATTGATATCAAAGGAATCTTGGATAGAAAAGAATACGAAGCATCAGGATATAAATACTGGAGACTGTAAGGAAAGGTAGTGTATTTCATGGGATATGAAAATATAACATTTGAAAAAGATAGTCTATTTCTTGTGACAGGTGGAGCTGGTTTCATTGGTTCCCACCTGTGTGAGGTTTTATTAGATAAAGGTTATAAGGTTAGATGTCTGGATGATCTTTCGAATGGCAAACAAGCTAATGTGGACTTATTCATTGATAATCCTAATTATACTTTTATCAAAGGAGACATAAGAAATCTAGATACATGTATGAAGGCCTGTGAAGGTGTTGATTATGTTCTTAATCAAGCGGCTTGGGGTAGTGTTCCTAGAAGTATTGAGACGCCCTTGCTTTATGAAGAAATTAATATTAGAGGAACACTTAACATGATGGAAGCAGCTAGACAGAACGGAGTTAAGAAGTTTGTCTATGCTTCTAGTTCATCTGTGTATGGAGATGAGCCAAATCTTCCAAAACAAGAAGGTAGAGAAGGAAACCTTTTATCACCGTATGCACTGACTAAAATGGTTGATGAAGAGTATGGCAATCTATATTCAAAACTTTATGGCCTAGATACTTATGGGTTGAGATACTTTAATGTGTTTGGTAAAAGACAGGATCCTAACGGCGCATATGCAGCTGTTATTCCTAAGTTTATAAAGCAATTACTTAATGATGAACAACCAACAATAAATGGTGATGGGAAGCAAAGTAGAGATTTCACCTGCATTGAAAATGTTATTGAGGCAAACTTGAAAGCATGTAAAGCATCTTCAAAAGTTGCAGGCGAAGCGTTTAACATCGCTTATGGTGGAAGAGAATATCTGATTGATGTGTATTATTCCCTTTGTAAAGCTCTTGGAAAAGATATTGAACCAACATTTGGACCTGATAGGGAAGGTGATATAAAGCATAGTAATGCTGATATCAGTAAGGCTAAAGAAATGTTAAGTTACGATCCTAGTTGGAGTTTTGAAAGAGGAATAGAAGCAGCAATAGAGTGGTATAAGGAGAATTTGTGATATGTCAAAAGGTACAATTCTATATGTAGGTGGTTTTGAACTACCGGATAAAAATGCTGCTGCCCATAGAGTATTTGCTAATTCAAAATTACTTTCAAGAATAGGCTTCAATGTTGTGCTTGTTGGAATTAATAAAGATATGGTAGATGATGACGTAGGCATAAAAAAAAGAATAATTGATGAATTTGATGTATGGGAAAGGCAATATCCAAACAGTAGATTTTCATGGCTAGATTATTTGGTTAATCCTAAGAGTGTTATTAATATCATAAGAAGTTATGAAGATGTAAAAACTGTTATTTGCTATAATTACCAAGCAATCCCCATGGAGATAATTAGGAAGTATTGCAAAAAAAATAACATAAACATAATTTCCGATACTACAGAATGGTATGGTGGGTACAACGGAAATATTTTTTTGAAAGTTATTAAAGCTATAGATACTAATTTAAGGATGCGTTTTATAAATAAAAGAGTAGATGCCCTAATTTTAGTAAGTGAATACTTAAAAAAGTATTATGAGAATAAGGTCTCGGTTGTAATTCCTACTTTGATATATAAAAAAGAAAATCTGAAGCCAAGATATAATTTAGCAACGACTAAAATAATTTCATATGCAGGGGTACCGTTCAACTTAGGCAAAAAACTGAATGACAAAAGCTTAGCTAAGGATAGACTCGATATTGCAATAGATCTACTTTATGGGGTGATGAAAAAAGGTGTTCCATTTATTTTTAATATTTATGGTTTAACAAAAGAAGAATATCTACAAGTTTTACCAGATGATAAAGATCTTGTCGAAGAAATGGAGGATTGTGTATTCTTTTATGGACGAATGAGCAGCAATCAAATTCAAGAAGTTGTATCTCAGTCTGACTTTACAATCCTTATTAGGGAAGACAATTTGACAACAAAAGCGGGTTTTCCAACCAAATTCACTGAGAGCATAAATCTCAATGTACCAGTTATTACAACAGATACAAGTGATCTTTCGCAGTACTTAGTTGAAGGGAAAAATGGATATTTTATCAATCTAAGAAATCCCAATTCTGATTTAGACAAATTATGTGATATATTGTCTCAAAACAGTTCAAAGCTTAGGAAAATGAAAGATTATTGTTATCAAACAAAAATTTTTAGTGTTGAAAAATGGGGAAATGACTTATCAGATTCAATACAAAAGTTGGTGAATAAATGACTATATATATAATTTTGTTATTATACTGGGGTTCTTTTACATTAATACTTAATCAATTATTCAAAAATAGAATAAAATCCAACAACAAAATTTATATAATTATGGCGGGAGGATCCTTGTTTTTATTAATGAGTCTAAGACACATTTCAGTAGGAACAGATTTGATAAGCTATTATTCTGAGTATTTAAACTCAGAGCTATATCTAACCCTTAGACCTACTGAGTTGGGATATTCTTATTTCAATTATTTCTTTAGCAATATAGGTATGAATTTCCAATTATATTTATCAGTAATTGCTCTTATAACAGTGGTTTCGATTTCAAAGCTATATCTCAAATTCTCTCAGAATATTATGCTAAGTTATTATTTGTTTGTTACCTTGGGACTTTTTGGTATGACATTGACGGGACTTAGGCAAAGTTTGGCGATAATTATTACGATTTTTGCGTTTATCAGTTTGATGAAAAATAAAAAGCTATTATTTTTTATTTTTGTTTTTGTAGCATCTTTGTTCCATAATTCTGCAATATCATTTTTGATAGTATATTTCTTTAAAAATATTAAGCTAACAAGAAAAAAAGGTTTTGTTATATATTTTATTACATTAGCATCTTATTTTGGTTTAGATATATTTATATTAGTAGTTGAAATGCTTAGCCCGGAACGATATTTACGCAAATATATGTTCTTAGAATCGAATATTAACCCATTAGTTATATTAGTGTATTTGTTAATACCACTTGCAGTTTTGTTGGTTTGGAAACCTACTAGCAAAGACAAACATTTTGATTCACCCATGTCTATTATGTTTATGATTTCTTTAATGAATATTCTTATATATTTTATAGCAACTGAAGTTGCTCTATTTGAAAGAATTTCATTTTATTTCATTATATATAACACCATATTAATTCCAAATGCAATTGAGACTATACGTAGTCGAGATATTAAATTAATATCCAAAATAGCATGTATTGCATTCCCGCTTATTATGTTTTTAATTTCAACACATGGCGGGAGTTTGGGAATTGATAATTATAATTTTTTTTGGGAGTAGATCCGAATATGAAAAAGAAAATACTAATGATTCATCATTCAGGCTTGATAGGGGGAGCTAGTATGAGCTTTTATTATACATGGAAAGCTCTACTCGCAAAGTTTAATATTGTAGCTTATGTAGCTGATGATCCTAATGATTTTAGCGAGTTTTTATATAGAGAAGGATTAAAGCATAACTCGTTTAATTTTAGACTCGCAAAGATAACATATTATAGTGGAGGAAATAGCTTAATTAATTTTAAATTTTGGTATCATGCACTTCGGATTATAACTCAGATTAGATATTGGAAATCTGTTTTTGATAAGGAAAAACCAGATTTGATTATAGTTAATTCAAAAGTACTATGTTGGATGGGAGAAATAGTAAAGGATTATAAAAGCATTTGTTTTGTAAGAGAGACAATCAGGGAAAATAATATAGCAAATAATTTATTAAAAAAATATTTAGAGAAGTTTACAGCAGTCTCATTTATTACGGATTATGACTTAAAAGAAACTAATTTAAAAAATGCACGTTCATTTGTGACACGTGATTTTATGAATATATCAAAGTACGAAGATAAATACGGTAAAATCGGAGCGTGCAATAGATTAAAGGTTGATCATGATAAATTTAATATATTGTTTGTGGGTGGGATTAATGATTTGAAAGGAATAGATATAGCATTAGAAGCAATTAGTAAGATTGAAGATAGCAATATTAACCTTTTAATAGCTGGTAACTCTATAAATAGTAGTAACAATCCAAATTTTATTAAAAGATTAAGAAACAACGTTAAAAATTTCAACACTTTGAAGTTTCAGAAAAATATATATAGATTTATCCAAGATAATAAATTAGAAAATGTTGTTAAGTTTATAGGAGTTCACTCTGATATTTCAATACCGTATTCTGCTTGCGATTTGTTAATACTTCCGATTAAAAAACCACACCAAGCAAGGCCGATATTTGAAATAGGCGTACAAAGAAAAACTGTAATTATTTCTGACTTTCCTAATTTACATGACTCTGTTAGGAATAATTATAACGGATTAACATTTCAACCAAATAATTCGCAAGACCTTGCGGATAAAATAATGTTATTAAGAAATAATAATGAACTTATGACAAAACTTGGTCAGAATAACTATGAGCTTTCAATTAAAAATCACAATCAGGATATTGTAATGAAAGAGTTACTCAATGAAATAGAAAAAATACTTGGGCGGGAAGGGTGAAATATTTGGAAAGAATGATAGTAAATTATATAGGATTCTATGATTTAATTGAAAACAGTCATGAAAACAGAAATGCATGTTTATCAGCTACTAATAAAATGAACTATATTTCTAAAGTGCTAAACCATCTAAATTATGATGTTCATTTTATTTCACCTTCATGGACAACTAATAAAAAATTTTATAAAGGCAAAAAGACAAAAATAGACAAACGGAATAATTTGTTGCTATTTTCGACAATTCCTTGGAGTACTCCAATTCTAAAATTATTGAGTGTTATTTTTTCATTTAGTAATCTAACCTATTACTTATTATTCAAAATAAAAAAGAACGAGAAATTAATTGCATATCATTCTAGATGGTTATCCTTACCATTGATTATTATGAAACTTTTAAGACCAAGTGTAGAGTTAATCTTGGAGGTTGAGGAAATCTATAATGATGTTTCGAAATCTCTTTTTTGGAAGGGGATGGAATTTAAACTGTTTAAACATGCAGATAAGTATATTTTTCCTACTAATTTACTGAATGAAAAAATCAATGTTAATAACAAACCAAGTATTATAATACATGGGACATACCATGTAGAAGAAGATAGATTATGTAAATTTAATGATGGCAAAATTCATGTGGTTTATGCGGGAACATTTGAACCAAGAAAGGGAGGAGCACTAGCAGTAGAAACAGCAGCATTTCTTCCACAAAATTATCATGTCCATATTATTGGATTTGGATCTAAAGATGACACAAGTGTTTTAATGCATAAGATAGAGGAAATATCAAAAATATCAGAAGCAATGGTTACTTTTGATGGGCTTCTAAAAGGTGAATCTTATACAAGGTTTTTGCAGAAGTGTGATATTGGATTGAGCACACAAACACCTGAGGCTACATATAATGAAACCTCATTTCCGTCAAAGATACTATCATATATGGCAAATGGATTACGAGTAGTTTCTATACGTATAAAAGCAATCGTAACATCTGAAGTAGGACAGTCGGTTTACTACTATGAGGAACCAAACCCAGAATTCATTGCGAATGCAATAATCTCAATTGATATAAATAAATTCTATGACAGTAGAGAGTTAATTAGAAAGCTTGATGTGAATTTTGCAGGAAATTTAAGAAAGCTGTTGGAAGTATAAAATGAATAAATATTTCGTAACACTAAAAAAGCAATTTAAAAATACAAACGAGAATAATAAAGCGATTGCTTACAATACTATAGGTGCTTTTATAGTTAAGGGTGGAGCTCTGGCTATTTCATTGTTCACTATGCCCGCATATATAAGATATTTTGATAATCAACAGATTTTGGGGCTGTGGTTTACAATTTTATCCGTTTTGTCATGGGTTCTTACTTTTGACCTTGGAATTGGGAATGGATTAAGAAATCACTTAGTCCCTGCTTTAGTAAAGAAGGATCAAATAAAGATAAAGAAATATATATCATCGGCTTATGCTGTAGTTGGGATTATTGTATTATTCGCCTTAGTGTTATCTGTAGTAATTTTTAGGTTTATTGACTGGAACACTATTTTCAATGTGCCTAATGACATTGTATCAACAAAAATACTTAATGTTACCACAAGTATTGTATTTTTAGGTATAATGCTCCAATTTTTATTTAAGTTAATAACATCGGTTCTATATGCAATGCAAAAGTCGGCTTTAAATAATTTTTTAAGTTTATTGACTAGTATCATTATATTAATTTACGTTTCATTCGCAAAAACATCCGATATATCAACGAATTTAATATCATTGGCTGTGGTTAATGTATTGGCCGTAAATTTACCACTGCTAATAGCAACAGTAATTATATTCACTAAAGAGTTGCGTGGATGTAAACCAGAAATTAAATATTTCGATATTAAAGATGCAAGAGATGTAATGAGACTAGGGGGCATTTTCTTTTGGGTTCAAATCATGTATATGATTATTACTGCAACTAATGAGTTTCTAATTACATGGTTTACAGCGCCTGAAATGGTTGTTGAATACCAAATTTACTATAAACTGTTTACATTAATAGGTACTATTTTCGTATTAACACTTACACCAATTTGGTCCGCTGTAACAAAAGCTCTTTCGGAACAAAATTTTACATGGATAAAGAAACTCTATAAAACATTAAAATGGATGGCTTTACTAGCCGTCATATTTGAATTTGTGATGATAGCTTTTCTGCAATTTGGAATAGACTTATGGCTTGGTGATAATGCGATAGAAGTGAATTATAACTATGCTATTGCATTCGCTATGTTCGGAAGCATTATAATTTGGAATGGTGTAATATCTAGTATTGCCAATGGATGTGGTGAATTAAAGACGCAAAGTATATTTTTCACTATAGGTGCTTTGATAAAAATACCTATTGCATGGGTTTTAGTAGGCGTATTTGACTCGTGGATTGGTGTAATAGTTGCCAACATAATAGCAATGGGATTATATTGCGTAGTGCAGCCGATATGGCTTAATCGATTTTTGAATGAAAAAGAATTGGAGGAAAAATTAAATGTTTAAAGGAAAGACTTTACTAATTACAGGTGGAACAGGATCTTTTGGAAATGCAGTAATGAAAAGATTCCTTGATACAGATATCAAAGAAGTCCGTATTTTTTCACGCGATGAGAAGAAACAGGATGACATGAGAAAGGTTTATAAAAATGATAAGCTAAAATTTTACATAGGGGATGTTAGGGATCTTTCTAGTATTAAGAACGCAATGTATGGCGTAGATTATATTTTTCATGCCGCAGCTCTTAAACAAGTACCTTCTTGTGAATTCTTTCCACTTGAAGCAGTTAAAACAAATGTACTAGGCACAGATAATGTACTTACTGGTGCTATTGAGATGGGCATTAAGAAGGTTATTTGTCTTTCAACAGATAAAGCAGCCTATCCTATAAATGCTATGGGAATTTCAAAAGCTATGATGGAGAAGGTATTCGTGGCCAAAGCAAAAACTGTAGATTCTGAAAGGACATTGATTTGTGGGACAAGATATGGAAATGTTATGGCTTCAAGAGGATCAGTTATTCCTTTATTCATTGAACAGATAAAAAATAGACAACCCTTAACAGTAACAGATCCAAACATGACGAGATTTTTAATGAGCCTAGAAGAAGCTGTAGAGCTTGTTGTATTTGCATTCCAAAATGCAGAAGCTGGAGACATCATGGTTCAAAAGTCACCGGCGTCTACAGTAGGTGATTTAGCACAGGCAATTAAAGAGCTTTTCAAAGCAGATAATGAGATTAAAGTAATAGGAACTCGTCATGGAGAGAAGCTTTATGAAACACTCCTTACAAAAGAAGAAAATGTAGTAGCAAAAGACATGGGTGGATTCTACAGAGTGCCTGCTGATAAAAGAGACTTAAACTATGATAAGTATTTTGTTGAGGGAGACCAAAAACTATCATCTGAGGACGAGTATAACTCACATAACACAGAAAGGCTTAACATTGAGCAAATTAAAGAAAAGCTACTTCAGCTTGATTATGTAAGAGAACAGTTGGAAAGTTGGGATAGATAATGAAAATATTAGTCACTGGAACTAATGGTTTTATAGGAAAAAACTTAATAGCAGAACTTAGAAATAGAAAGTTTGATGATATTTTTGAGTTTGATAAAGAAACAGATCCTAATTTACTAGACGATTATTGCAAAGAGGCTGACTTTGTCTTTCACCTTGCAGGGGTAAACCGTCCAAAAGAACAATCGGAGTTCATGGAAGGAAACTTTGGATTTACTTCAGAGTTGTTAGAAAACTTTAAAAAATACAATAATACTTGTCCCGTAATGATTTCATCATCTATTCAAGCTGAACTTGATAATCCTTATGGTGAAAGTAAAAAAGCAGGGGAAGACTTAGTATTTGCTTACGGCAAAGAAACCGGATCTAAAGTGCTTGTTTACAGATTTGCTAATGTTTTTGGAAAGTGGTGTAGACCTAATTATAACAGTGCAGTAGCTACGTTCTGTCATAATGTTGCCCATGACATACCTATTCAAGTGAATGATCCAAGCGTAGTAATGAAACTTGTTTATATAGATGATGTGGTTAATGAACTGATTGATGCAATAGAGGGAAATGAGAATAAAATAGACCTATTCTGTGAAGTTCCCGTGGTACATATTATCACACTTGGTGAAATAGTAGATTTGATTTACTCATTTAAGAATAGTAGAGAAGACAGATCAGTTCCAAACATGTCCG
Source organism: Clostridiales bacterium (assembly GCA_024636985.1). GTDB lineage: Bacteria > Bacillota > Clostridia > Lachnospirales > Vallitaleaceae > Petrocella. The sequence goes on from JAGXFY010000074.1 coordinate 14,137, forward strand.
ATGAGTTTACTAAAAAGCTTTACAGCACTTATTTGAGCTACTTGCCAGAAGATCAGTTTAGTTATGACTTAAAGATGAATGTGGATCAAAGAGGATCGTTTACTGAGTTCATTAAGACTCCTGAACGTGGTCAAGTTTCAGTAAATATATCAAAACCAAGAATTACAAAAGGTAATCATTGGCATCATACGAAAAATGAGAAGTTTCTAGTTGTAAGTGGCAAAGGTGTTATTAGGTTTAGGAAAATAGATTCAGAAGAAGTATTAGAGTATTTCGTAAGTGGGGACAAGATGGAAGTTGTAGATATACCAACGGGCTATACACACAACATTGAGAATCTTGGTGATACAGATATGGTTACGATAATGTGGGCCAATGAGTCATTTGACCCCGAGAAACCTGATACTTATTATTTGGAGGTATAACTGATGAAGAGATTAAAAGTCATGACAGTCGTTGGTACTAGACCAGAAATAATCAGACTGTCAGCAGTCATAAATAAATTGGATGAGTCTGAAGCAATTGACCACGTTCTTGTTCATACAGGACAGAACTATGACTATGAATTGAATGAAGTATTCTTCAATGATTTCAATTTAAAGAAACCGGATTATTTCCTAAATGCTGCAACCGGAACTGCTGTTGAGACAATAGGTAACATTCTAGTTAAGATTGATCCAATCCTTGAAGAAGTAAAGCCGGATGCATTTCTTGTACTTGGAGATACAAATAGTTGCTTGTGTGCGATAGCTGCAAAGAGGAGGCACATCCCTATTTTCCATATGGAAGCAGGAAATAGATGCTTTGATCAGAGAGTCCCAGAAGAGACAAACAGGAAGATTGTTGACCATACAGCAGATATCAACTTAACCTATAGCGACATTGCTAGAGAGTATCTCTTAAGAGAAGGTCTTCCTGCAGATAGAGTCATTAAAACGGGTAGCCCGATGTTTGAAGTTCTTAATTCAAGAAAAGATGATATTGAGAAATCAGATGTACTCGAAAGGTTAGGTCTTGAAACAGAGAAATACTTTGTAGTTTCTGCTCATAGAGAAGAGAATATCAGCTCTGACCAAAATTTTATGGATTTAGTAGAAAGCCTAAATACAATAGCAGAAAAATATCAGATGCCGTTGATTGTAAGTACACATCCAAGAACAAGAAAAATGATTGAATCAAAAGGAATTGAGTTCAACCCACTGGTTAAAACTATGAAGCCCCTTGGATTCAATGATTATGTAAAACTTCAAAAGTATGCAAAGACTGTTTTAAGTGATAGCGGAACAATCAGTGAAGAGTCATCAATTCTTGGGTTTAGAGCACTTAACATTAGACAAGCACATGAAAGACCCGAGGCAATGGAAGAAGCTTCAGTTATGATGGTTGGTCTTAAGAAAGAAAGAATTATACAAGGGTTAGAAGTGTTAGAAACTCAAGAAAAAGGCACATTGAGATTAGTAGCTGATTATAGCATGCCAAATGTGTCTGATAAAATGTTGAGAATAATTTTGTCGTATACAGATTATGTGAATAGAGTGGTTTGGGGAAAGTAATATCAGAAGATTACTTCTTATTCTGTACACTTAGATTATTAAAGTGCCCACTCCCCACTACCCCTAAGCACAATATTCTAAACTCACTCACAACCCTTGCCATCTATACAACCTTATCACTTTGTAAAAACTTTGGGTGACTAGTCGGACTAACTGCCAAGTATCCCCAAGTCCCAAGTCACCAAGAAACTATTCCACATAGGGGGATGGGTCCGATAAAGTATAGAGGTTACATTAGTTGATTAGGGTGATGATGATCTGGAGAATGTAAGGGTCCGGTGCCGTGCATTGAGTTATTGGTTTCTCCACCTATTACCCACCAAACACAACAGCAGAGCCTATTATAAGTATAAAGGTGAGCTGGGTGGGGATAGTTTGCTTGGGGGATATAGAGATAATCCAGAGTTGTTGCATTGGAGCTGGTGTGATGAATCTGGAGTTGCATCCGAATGTCAACTTGAATGTGAACCATGTGATGCTTTGTTTTTGAACCACTGTGATTTGCACTGAACCCTTAAAAACGGACACTTTGCGATTGTTCTGGTTCAAACATAAATATTAGGCGAGTAATTATTTCTTATTTCGCAAGGTGTCAACCCATTTTTCAGGGTGATCCTCTCGTTATTAAAGAAGTGCATATACT
>JAGXFY010000006.1:0-7557 GCA_024636985.1 Clostridiales bacterium
AGCCAGCACTGGACTAGATGCTTTGACCCAAGTCATAGAACCTTATGTTTCATCCTTTGCCAACCCGCTCACAGATGGTTTCTGCCGTGAAGGTATCTGGCGCATCGGTCGTTCTATCAAAAAAGCCTACGATGACGGCTTAGATATAAGAGCACGAGAAGACATGGCCCTTGGTAGCCTACTTGGCGGAATGGCCTTAGCCAATGCCAAATTAGGTGCCGTCCATGGCTTTGCCGGTGTGATCGGTGGTAAACTAGGTGCCCCTCACGGCTTCGTCTGTGCCGCTCTACTACCTTCAGTTATTGCCTATAACATTAGTGCGTTAATAGAACGAGACCCTAAACATATCGCCTTAAAGCGCTACCAAGAGATATCCGTTTGGTTAACCGGTGATGATCATGCTGACGTATCGACATGTGTCCATTGGCTAAAAGACCTCTATCAACATATGAACATCCAAGGATTGGCGGCATTTGGCATCACCACAAAAGACTTTGATGACATCATACGAAAATCATCCGGTTCAAGTAGTATGAAAGGCAATCCAATTACCTTGACCCATGAAGAAATGATAAATATTCTAACAGAATCCATGTAAAAAGTTATATAAGGGGGTTCAGTTGACATAATATAGTTATGTTAACTGAACCCCCTTATATTTATACTATGTGTCAAGACACATCCTTGTTATATATAAATGAATATGCTTGATTAGGCCATGCCTAGAAAAATAAGACCTTTAAAGTAATAAATAAGGACTATATTAACATAACATTATTATGTCAATATAGCCCCTGTTTTTCATTGTTTTCTATTAAGTAGTCTTACTGAATATCGTAAAATTCGCCTTTTTTAGCGATCCCAAAAGCAAAACTTGTTTTAAAGAACCGATGATACTCCACCAATCTAAAACCGCCGTGCTGTATGGTCATAACCGTTTCTCTATTTAGGTGGCAATTACTGGCCACCCTCTTCCATACCGGTGTTAGCTTGCGAAAGAGTTGATTATAAGGCCTAGCACTGGGTAATACATGTTCCATGAAATATAACCTGCCATCTGGTCGTAGCACCCGATACAGCTCACTTACCCCTTTGTCAGGCTCGACAACCGAACAAAACAAGAAGGTCACAACAATGCTATCAAAAGACGCATCTTCAAAAGGTAATCGGGTTACATCACCTTTCATGATACTTAAAACCAAATCCTTGGGTATTTTCTTGACGGAAAAATGATCCGGAATCTTTTGGTCAACCAAAGTTAAACTGTCCATCTGCTCATAGGGATAATAATTCAGATTAACACCTGTACCGTACCCTACTTCTAAGACATCACCGGACACATCTTTCAGTAATTGTTTTCTCTTATTATGAAGTCTTAATTTTTCAAGAGGCATCATAAATGCATCGTAATAAAAACTATTAAACCTGCTCATAAGTTCACCTACTTTACATAACAATATTATGTTAACTGTTTGTCATCGTTGTCGTGTTTTGCTGATAGTTTAACACTTTAACCATAACTACATTATAAAACAACGTCTCTAAAAAGTATAGTAACTATGAACATGATCACTAAAGAGTTCTCCTAATGTGGGATGGGCAAAAACCATGTCTTGGAGCTGATGGATTGTAAGACCACCTTCCATGGTAATGATGCCATAGTGTATTAAATCTGTACTATGGGCACCAAGTATATGTAATCCTATTAACTTCCCGTCTTCATTTACAAGGGATTTGATAAAACCTGTTGTAGCGTTCATGGCCATTGCTTTACCAGATGCACCATACAGGGTTTTTTGCGTCTTGAATTTAATATCTTTTTCCTTCGCTTCTTCCTCACTTAGGCCAATACTCCCTATCTCAGGATCTGTAAAAATACAGCTTGGAATACATGGGCTATGGATCTCTTGATCCCTTAAAAGATAGCCCATTAATTGTCGGCCTTGGTTGTAGGCTGCGTGTGCCAGTAAGGAAAGTCCATTAACATCACCAATTGCATAGATACCTTCTACACTGGTTTTATAATGGGCGTCTACTTGTATGAATCTATTATTATGTGCTATACCCATATTTTCAATGGTTTCCTGATCCCATACGCCCATGCGGCCAACAGATAACAGAACATACTCCGAATCAATATGAATCTCTTTTTCTTTTTCCATAAAGACGGTCCGAATAACGTTTTCAACTTTAATACCATCCATATCTTTCATATCTACCATATTATCTGTAAAGGATTCAAAGGCAATCACTTTTGAACCGGTGTGAATCTCTATACCTGCTTGTTGACACAGACTTTTTAACCGTTTGGATATTGAACTGTCTATTGTTGGTAATATGTTTTTCTCATATTCAACAACACGGACTTTCACACCCATATGACTTAGCATCGATGCAAATTCCATACCAATCACACCACCACCTACGATGGTTATCGATGCCGGTAAACTTCTCATCTCCAGAATATCCTTAGACGTAAGTATACGTTCATTTTCTATACCTTTAATATTCGGCATTACAGATTTTGAACCGGTTGCAAGGACAATGGCATCTCCAAAAAAACGACTTATAGAACCATCACTTAAGGTGACCGACACTGTCTTGCTATTTTCTATTTTCGCAAAGCCTTCAATATAATTTACTTTCTCTTTCTTTAACTGCCCCATGATACCTTTTGCCAAATCGCCAATGATTTTTGCTTTTTGCTTTTGCATACTTTCATAATCCAGTTCTACATGGTCATTATGAATGCCCATCTCACTGGCATGCATCATTTTGTTGTATAAGGCACCACGTTCTATTAAAGTTTTGGTGGGTATACAGCCATAATTTAGACAGGTTCCACCGATTTTGTGATCTTCAATCAAGGTTATGTTCCCGCCATAACGCGCACCATAGAGTGCGGCTTCATAGCCGGCCGGCCCACCACCTATAATGATTATGTCTTTTATCATTTTTCTTCTCCATTGAAACGATAGCTGAGTACCGGATTTCTGGCAACACTGACTTCATCTAATCGTCTGACAGATGCAGTTGTTGGTGCATTATGTAATAATTCCGGATGCTCTTTCGCTTCTTTTGCAATCTTAAGTAGAATATGGATATAGTCGTCTAATGTTTCAAGGCTTTCAGATTCAGTTGGTTCAATCATAAGGCATTGTTCAACAATCAATGGGAAATAAATGGTTGGTGGATGAACCTTATAATCAATTAAACGTTTTGCAACATCTAAAGTAGATACATCACCCGGTTCTTTTAGTCCGGCTAATACAAATTCATGCTTACATAAAGCTTTATAAGGGACCTTATAAGCATCTTTTAAACAAGCTTTCATGTAATTGGCATTCAGTACTGCCAACTGACTAGCAAGCTTTAGCCCTTCACCACCCATAGTAAGGAAATACACATAGGCTCTTAAATAAACACCAAAATTACCAAAGTAGTTTTTAACATGGCCGATACTCTTTGCAGGCATCTTAAATGAATAGAAGTCCTCATCAGAGGAAACGACGATCGGTCCGGGTAGATAATCTATTAATCCAGATACCACACCAACCGGTCCTGAACCTGGTCCACCACCACCATGGGGTGTTGACAGTGTCTTATGTAGATTCAGATGAACAATATCAAAGCCCATTTCAAGGGGTCTTGTGATACCCATATTGGCGTTCATGTTCGCCCCGTCACAATATACAAGCCCACCTACATCATGAATACGCTTCGTAATTTCAAGAATATCTTTTTCAAAAAGGCCTAATGTATTGGGATTGGTCAACATGAGTCCTGCTGTATTCTCATCAATAAGCTGTTCTAGGGCATCCATATCGATGGTACCTTCAGCGTTAGACTTTACTTCCTTTGCTACAAAACCCGCCATGGTTACACTGGCCGGATTCGTACCATGAGCAGAGTCTGGAATAATGATGTTCTTTTTATGAACATCCCCTCGGTCTATAAGATACTGTTTCATAATCATAAGACCTGTTAGTTCACCATGTGATCCCGCAGCTGGTTGTAATGAGATGCCTGGCATGCCTGTGAGTTCACTTAACATACCTTGGAGTTCATAGATGATTTTCATATTACCTTGAACATGTTTTTCTCGCCAACTTGGATGAGTATGGGAAAAATTCGGCATAGCCGCAATCACTTCATTGATTTTGGGGTTGTATTTCATGGTACATGAACCAAGGGGGTACATACCTGTATCCACACCATAGTTCCTATTAGAAAGATTGGTAAAATGCCTTACTACATAATTTTCACTGACGCTGGGCAACCTTGGTGCTTGTTCACGCTTAAACTTATCTGGAATCTCAAAGTTCTTACTGTAATCTTCAAGGTCATAGGTATCAAAATAATAACCCTGTCGTCCTTCTTTACTAATCTCATATATGCTTTTTTGCATCATGCAAGCACCTCCTTCATAGCAACCACCAAAGTATCCAGGTCTTCTTTTTCATGTATTTCCGTGGTCGTTATTAATAGAAGATTTTTTTCATTGTCAATGATAATACCCGGTATAATCTGAAATAATTCAAGGGACTTCATAACATCCACGCCATCTCGAATCTGAATGACGAATTCATTAAAGATTTGTTGATTGTACATGATTTTAATACCTTTGATGCCTTTTAGGTGATCTCTAAGGTAGCAAGCATTAATATGAGATCGTCTTGCAACTTCTTTGATACCCGTTAGTCCCATGGTACTCAAATAAATAGTAGCAGCAAGCACATTTAAAGCTTCATTAGACGTAATGTTGCTTGTAGCTTTTTCTCTACGTATATGTTGTTCTCTAGCTTGTAAGGTCAGTACATAACCTCTTTTTCCATCCAAGTCAAGGGTTTCTCCAACAATACGTCCCGGCATCTTGCGCATGAGTTTTTCAGTACAAGCCATATAGCCTAGTGTGGGGCCACCAAAATTCATTGGATTACCAAAGACTTGGCCGTCACCCACTGCAATGTCAGCACCCCATTCACCTGGTGATTTGAAAAGACTTAGTGACATCGGATTGGACATAATAACCAGCAAGCTCTTGTTAGCATGTAGTTGTTCCGACACACCAGTTAGGTCTTCCAAATTACCATAATAGTTAGGCGTTGCAACGAGATAGGCTGCTATGTCTTCGTTTATATACTCTTTTAATGTATGGCTACTAACAACACCATCTTTAGAAGGTACTTCAATCAAGTTAAGATCTTTATACTTTAAATAGGTTTTTAGAACATTCTTTGATTCTGGTGATAGCGTATCCGGAATAAGAATTGTGTCACGTCTTGTAGTACCACAAGCCATAAATGCTGCTTCTGCAAGGGCTGTAGAGCCATCATAATGGGAGGCATTGGCAACCTGAAGTCCTGTTAGTTCGCAAATCATCGTTTGATATTCAAAGATGGCTTGTAAGGTACCTTGAGATATTTCAGGCTGATAAGGTGTATACGCAGTATAAAACTCGGATCTGGATATCAAATGAGGTACGATGGTCGGAATCATATGTTCATAGATGCCACCACCGACAAAACTTAACCAATTGGCGGTATCTATATTACGTTCGCCCAGTTTTGTTAGTTTTCTGATAACCCGTCCTTCACTTTTTGCTTTTGGTATCTGCATCGGTGACTTGAGTAGAGCCTTAGCATCAATATCCGTAAAAAGGTCTTCTATAGACTCTACACCAATTTTTTGGAGCATATGGTCAATATCCGCTTGGGTATGTGGCAAATAAGGATGCATATAGTCCTCCTATTCTAAGCTGTTGCAATAAGCTTCATATGCATCAGCATCCATGAGCGTTTCTAATTCATCCGTTTCAAAACCTTCGATAATAGCAATGTGCTCATCAAAGGGTGCTTTATTTAACAGTTCCGGTTCATCTTCCAGTTTGCCATTAACTTCAACCACGGTTGCACCTATAGGCAGATAAATATCTGCTGCTGCCTTTACAGATTCAATAACCGCAAAATTATCTTCTGCTGCAAAGCTTTCATCTACATCCGGTAACTCTATAAAGACAATATCTCCCATTGCTTCCTGAGCATAGTCAGTTATACCGATATAACCGCGGTCACCCTCAATCTTAATCCATTCATGATCCTTCGAATAATATAAACCTTTAACAATTTTCATAAAAAACCTCCTCAAATTTTATTATGTTTTAAAAATCTTTTGTTTATAATCTTAGCTTCAATGCGTTTTTTTCTTATCTGTACAAATATACTGTCTTTGTCATAGGCATAAGGTATTAAAGCCAAACCAATAGACTTACCCAGTGTTGGTGAGATGTAACCGGTAGTGACAAAACCTATTACATCACCTTCAGAGCTTAAGACCTCAGTTTCATGTCTTGCAATACCCTTCTCCATTAATTCAAAACCAACCAGTTTTCGCTTAGGTTGATTCTTATACTGTTCTAAACTTAATTTACCAATAAAATCCTCACCGTCTAATTTGACGAAATAGCCTAATCCGGCTTCTAGTGGATTGATGGTTTTAGATAACTCATTCCCATACAAGGGCATACCGGCTTCAAATCTCAAAGTATCTCTAGCACCTAAACCACATGGTTTAATACCATAAGAGGAACCCTCTTCTAATAAGAGTGTCCAGATTTTTTGAGCATCATTCTTATCAAAATACAATTCAAAACCGTCTTCACCTGTGTAACCGGTTCTTGAGATTAACATTGGTACATCTTTAAGTACAACTTGATCTACGAAGTGATAATATTTTAAAGTATTCAAAGAAACATTGGTTAATGATACGATTAAAGCCACAGACTTTGGTCCTTGAACCGCTAATTGACATAAATCATCTGTGATATCCTTTAGGTCAACACCCGGTAATAAATGACTTTCAATCCATTTGTAATCCTTATCTTTATTCCCTGCATTAACAACCAAGAGCAAATCATCCGGTGCGTGTTGGTACACGAGGATATCATCGACTGTACCCCCATCTTCATAGCACATCGGCGCATACATAGCTTGCCCATCTTCTAGAGTCGTCAAATCGTTGGTCACCATATGATTGATACAGCTTTTAGCATCTTCTCCTTTAAGCACAAACTTTCCCATATGACTTACATCAAATAGGCCAATTGCATTTCTCGTCGCTGCATGTTCATCCATAATGCCTTCATACTGAATCGGCATGTCAAAACCGGCAAAATCAACCATCTTAGCATTATACTGAAGATGCATTTCATATAAACATGTTCTCTTACCCATAAGTCCCTCCTTACATAAATTTCTCAAGAACAAAGCGACTTCGTCGCGGTTTGCTTGCAAATTGTTCCGGCAGGAAAGTTCTATGACGTTTTCTGCCATGTTTCAAGGCTGAAAACAAGAACATGACTTTCCTAGAGAACTAAAAAACAGAGTCCTAAAAGCACAATAAATAAGCACCTTTAAAACTCTGTATGTTTACCTGAGAGTATTGCCCCTTCGGTGACCACTTAAGGTCTTTCCAGAGAGCTATCCTTTAGGGATCCTTTTGCCTGAAAGATTCTACATTCTAGGACTTGGAATGTATTGCTTCTTCGGCGCCAACTGA
>JAGXFY010000075.1:0-27632 GCA_024636985.1 Clostridiales bacterium
CTTTACTTAATGTGTTCTTAAGGTAGCAATCATCCGAGTTGGATTTTGGTCATTCGGTTGTCTTGAAAGTGTTGTAATAATCTGTCCTTTGTTGTTATCTTTTGAGAAAATAAGCTGACCATCGACATCAATGATTTTGGAACTTATCGTTAGATCTAAGTCACCATCGGTGTAGCATTCCCATAATGCGCCTTCATGGAAGAAGATATAGGTCATCAAACCTTTCTCTAAGCCATGATGTGAGATAACCAAGACATCATCAAGTATAGATGGAAAATGATCGACATAAATAGCACCTTCAGTATCATTTTGCTTAATTTTCATATTAATATAAGAGAGGGCAATCCGACTGTTTTCAGCTCTTTCTTTATCGCTTAAGATGGTTGTATAGGTTTGACTGCCTTGATATATAAGTACGGATATGGATACGGCAAAAACAATCATTAATAGGATGACCATAATGGATTCAACGGAGATATTAATCTTTCTTTTTGACATAGGGTCTCCTTTACTGGTCGATTTCAGGTGTAAGCTTGTCAAGAATGGTAATGTTTGGCATGATGTTGGAAGCAAAAATCTCATAGTCATATATATAATGCTCATCATCTAGAATCAGACCGTAATGTTCTGATAAATACTCAAGATTAGGAGGGTAGCTACCTTCTGAAGCGTAACACTGGATTACATATTTCATGACCGTTTCTTCAAGTGCTGTTTTGTTCAAATTTGCATAGGTAGCATCATAAGATGAAAGACGACCGGCTAGTAGGAAGATCATAATAAATATAAAAGGTAAAGTTATAATTTGAGCCCATATGTTAAGCTTAAAATCACGTTTCACATCATCACCACCCTATCCGATAGAGTCCATGATACTAACAATAGGTAGTATTACGGATATAAGCATAATCCCAACAATTAGAGATAGAATGATAATCAAAATGGGTTCGATTACCGTCGTAAGTCGATCTAACCTTGCATCTGTTTCTTTTTCCATAACAATGGCTGCTTTATCAAGCATGGTATCCATATGTCCTGTGGTTTGAGCCACAGAAAAGAGTTTTATGAGTACCCATGGGAAAAGCTTTAAATCTTCGATAACTTTGTCAAAAGGTTTTCCGCTGTTTAAATCCGATATGGCAGTATCCATCTTAGATTCCACATATAAGTTATTCATTATAGGTTTAATCATTTTTATACCGATGCTAATACTAATACCGCTTCTTATAAGTACTGCAAGGTTTCTTGCAAACCGAACGGCGGTCAAAGAAGCATAGATATCTTTTATAACCGGAAGCTTAAACTTAAGTCGATCGAAGAAGTGGCGGCCGGCAAGGGTATTTTTATAGTAGTAGAAGAAAATTAAAGCGATGAGCAATATGCCGAAGAATATCAGAATATAATCACCAATAAAAAAACTAATGGACATGATTCCTTTTGTTAGTGTAGGCATCTCACCGCCAAGGGAAGTTAAGATCTCATTAAACATAGGGAGAACTTGAAGGACGAGAAGTAAAATAACACCAAACATTAAGACGGAGAGAATAATAGGATAGGTAACAGCAGACTTCACTCGAGCTGAAGCTTCGAGTTCCTTTTCGTAAGCATCTGCAACTTGGTTTAAGGTGCTCGTTAGGTCGCCACTTTTTTCTCCGACATCCACCATGTTGGTGATGAAAGATGAGAAAGAGGCTTCGTGATCCTGTATGACATCACCAAGAGAACGCCCAGTCTTAATACCCGACAACATATCTTCTAGAATTATAATTAGATTCGGATGGTCAGATTTATTTTTGATCATCTCAAGGCCTTCATACAAGGAAACATCTGAGTCGATGACCAGAGCCAGCTGACGTGTAAAAATAATAATCTCTTCTTTTGGCAATTTATGCTTTATTTTGGCCACGTAATTTTCTCCTTCTCTTTTGTTGGATTGCAGAATATTGTCATCTAGGTTAGAACATCAAAATAGGCGTCAAATAACTGAATATCTTGAGCTCTTAGCCGAGCTTCCTGATAATCAATGATGTTATCTTGACAAAGCTGTACAAGATTACGCTCTAGGGAACGCATGCCCTGACTCATTCCATTTTGAATGAGATTGTTAATCTGGTATTGTTTACCCTCACGAATGAGGTTACGTACAGCGGGTGTAACGGCCATGATTTCACTAGCAAGAACAAGGCCATTGTGATCTTTTCTGGGCACCAGTTGCTGGGAGATAACACCTTCAAGAACAGTTGCCAACTGACTTTTCACTTGATTTTGTTGTTCGGTGGGAAACGCATCAAGTATTCGGTCGACAGCCTTTACAGCCCCATTGGTGTGCAAAGTAGATAATACCAAGTGTCCCGTTTCAGCAGCAGTCAAAGCAATAGAGATGGTATCCATATCACGCATTTCTCCGAGCATAATAACATCCGGATCCTCTCTTAGTGCTGATTTTAGAGCACCTGAAAAGGAAAGAGCATCACTACCGATTTCTTTTTGAGTGACCATACTTTTTTCATGCTTGTGCAAATATTCCACTGGGTCCTCGATGGTGGTGATGTGATAATGATAGTGTTCATTGATCATCTTAATCATGCTGGCCAAAGTGGTGGATTTACCGCTACCTGTAGAACCGGTTATTAGAACAAGCCCTTTATTTTTCTCGAGAAAATCAGAAGCGATACTAGGTAAACCAAGAGCTTCCAAGTCGGGAATGACAAGGGGGAGGGAACGTATTGCAAGTGCAAAGGTACCTCTTTGTAAATAAAAATTACAGCGAAATCTGCCAAGATCTCTTATTGAATATGACATATCCAGGGTTTTTTTCTCATTTAAAACCTCAAGCTGTTTTTCATTTAGATAGAGATTTACAATTTGACGCATCGTTTCAGGTTTAAGGATATCGGTATTTTCAATTGCTCTTAGCCTGGAGTTGACACGTATGAGTGGCTTGCTTCCGGCACAAAGATGCAAATCTGTAGCATTATGCTGCATAGTCTCCTCAAGCAAACGATCCATAAACGCGTTATAATTATCCATGTTTGTCTCCCCTTGTAAAAATGTCAGTATTTTATATTATATGTCAAAGTTCAACTCTATCATTTTGACACCTTAGACATTATTATACTCTTTGTTATAGTAATCCGTCCAGTCGTTACAGTGTATTACGAATAATTATCATGACATTTATTACATACCGTGATATAATTACTTAAGAGGTGATAATGATGACATCATTTGGTGATAATCTAAAAAGAATTAGAACACAATTGAATATGAACCAAAAAGACTTAGGCGACAAGTTAGGTATAGGACAAACCACAATAGCCAATTATGAAAAAGGTGTAAGATTTCCAACGGGAGAACTTCTAAAGCGTATTGGAGAAGTACTCAATGTTTCGATTGATCAGTTAATGGGACATCAGGTTATTAATACAGTCTTGGAATCAGAATCTCTTGATTTGAGCATATTCAATGAAGAATTAAAAAAATGCTTGCTTGAAGGTAATGAGCAAGAAGCACTATACAGAGTATGGCAGTTAAACCCATCAAAAGAAAATATATCCATTATATATGAAGATATCCTATTAAAGGTCTTAGTTGAGATCGGACAAATGTGGGAAAGAGGCGAAGTGAATGTGGCGGTTGAGCACTTTGCTACAGAGGTGGTTCATAAAATGCTTTCAATGATGTCCACCATAACTGGAGAAGTACCTAAAGGCAAACATCGTGTTTTATGTATGTCCTTTAATTCGGAGCCACATACAATTGGGATGCGGATGATTTCGGAATATTTTTCATTACTAGGGATAACATCGTATTATATTGGTACCAGAGTACCAACAGATAGTGTGATTATGATGATAAGAAATAAAAAGGTAGATGTATTGGCATTATCAGCAACCATGTCCTATCATTTAGACGGCATGAAAAATCTGATAGAGGTTATAAAAAGAGACCCAGGCCTAAAATCTTTAAAGATAATAGTAGGTGGGCAGGCTTTTTTGCATGAACAAGATAGATGGAAAGATTTAGGCGCAGACGGTTATGCGAAAGACTTTTTATCATTAAAGACATGGTTAGAAGAAGAGAGATTTATCGTGGGTTCTTAGATTTAATAATGGTTAAGGTGTCAAAACTATATAGTTGAACTTTCACATACAATATATAGTTATGAATGTATCAACGTAATCTATATATTGTATGTGAACTTAGTGAAACTAAGTTTTGACACCTTAACCAATAATACAGTTTGACACTTAACCAAGATAGACGAATAGGCCATAACATGATAAAATATGAATATAAGGTAAAGCAACACAACAATTCATCCGTCTTCAGAAACGGTAGGTGATAGTATGGCAGAAATCGGACAAGTAACAGAAGTTGTGGGAAATCTAGTAAGTGTGAAGTTACAACGGCATGATGCCTGTAATCATTGTAATGCATGTATGGCAGGCGTTGAAACTGAAGAAATGATACTTGAAGCAGAGAATCTTTGCCAAGCTGATGTAGGTGACTTAGTAGGTATTAGTTTAGAAGAAAGCAATTTTCTTTTAGCGGTCATTATCATGTACATTATACCGCTTTTTGGTCTACTCATTGGTCTAGGAGCAGGCTATGTCGTAGGCAATAGGTTGGGTGTCAATGTTGAAATCATGAGTCTTCTTTTTGGATTTGCGTTTTTAGCAATAACTTTTCTGATTATTAGAAAAAACGAAGTCAAGTTTCATACAAGAAAATTCAGACCTATAGCCAGTGATATTGTCAAAAAGCATACGGATTAAGTTTTCTTTGCTATATGTTGATCAAAAATTGTACTCAAAGAAAATATAATCATCATGGCAACAGCGATACTACCGGCAATTTGTAACGTTTCAAAAAGGTGTTTGGCCACTAAGTTGTAATCTTCTTCAATGACAGCATAGAGCGTCTTGTACATGCCCATACCTGGTACTAAAGGTATGATACCGGGTATTTGGAATATGGTAACCGGTGATTTGCGTATTTTTGAAAAAAGATTGGCAAGTAGACTGACCAAAAAAGCACCGATAAAACTAGCAGTAACAATAGAATAATTTGAATGAATGACGATCAAATAGCCCCACCAACCAACTGCGCCGACGAGTCCGGATATAAGCAGTTGGTTTTTTGATGTATTAAACATGATAGCAAAAAAAATAGTAACAAAATAAGCAGCAACAACTTGAATCATCATAAGACGATACCTCCGTAAATGGAATTGAAGATAGATAGAGCAATACCAACACCTGCTGCGATAGAAGCTGCTACTATAAAGGCATCCAAGATTCTTGATGCGCCTGAGACAAGATCGCCATGAATGGTGTCTCGAACGGCATTGGTAATTGCAACACCGGGAACGAGTGGCATAATTGAACTGATAATAATAAGATCCAAGCTATCACCAAATCCTAGGGCATGGAGGAAAAATAAAGCCACCCACGAAGTCATAAAGCTACCGATGATATCGATGAAGAACTTGGAGACACCAAAGTGCTGCATGGTCACTTGAAACAGTCCAAGTGCTAGCCCGGCGACCAATGTAGCTATAGCATCATGAAGGCTACCGCCAAGAACGATAGCAAACAAACCGGAAGCAAGTCCGATGGAAACCACTATAAATTTTCTGCTGTAGGCAGGCTCATGAGCCGCCTTTAAAATAGCGCTATGTGCATCCATTAATGTGATGGTTTGATTGCAATAATCTCTGGAAATAGCATTAGCAAGTTCGATACGATATAGGTTTATGCCACGGTTGTTAACCCGCCGTATATAGGTCATATGATCACGGTCTTCATCTTCCAAAGTTGCAAAAATCCCTGTTGGCGTTACAAAAGATTCGATGCCTTTGTAATCAGATGTTTTTAATATACGATTGATGGTGTCTTCAACACGGTATGTCTCGGCACCATTTTTTAACATGACCTCTCCAACAGTCAGAGAAAAGTTCATTAATTTTTTTGAATCCATCCTTCACCTCATATTCTAACCACCTTGATAAATGAATATTTATTCATATATATAGTTTTGACCCTATAACCATATATACATTATTTGTTTTGACACTTAACGCTTATTAAGGTATTAAAATGTCTGCAATCATTTTACTATGAAGGGGTCCACTATGTCAAAAATAGAATCTAATTCTGTATAAAATCAATGTTTTTATGATTTCATGATTCCATTCTAGAAAACCATATGATATAATACCACTAAATAATGGCTAGAAATCATGGAACGATAATCAGGATAACCAAGTACATTCACGAATAATGGAGGAATAATCACATGTATTCATTTGATGAAGTAAGTAAAGCTGATCCTCAATTGGCAGAGGCCATGGAACTTGAGTTGAACAGACAAAGAAATAATATTGAGTTAATTGCATCCGAGAATTTTGTATCTAAGGCCGTTATGGCAGCGATGGGCAGTCCTTTGACGAATAAATATGCAGAAGGTTATCCGGGAAGAAGATATTATGGCGGATGTCAATTCGTTGATATGGCTGAAGAATTGGCCATCAGTCGCGCTAAGGAGATTTTTGGTGCAGAGCATGCCAATGTTCAACCACATTCAGGTGCTCAGGCTAATATGGCGGTTTTCTTCGGTGTGTTGGATCCGGGTGACAAGGTGATGGGTATGAATCTATCCCATGGTGGTCACTTAACTCACGGAAGTCCTGTAAATATGTCAGGTAAACATTATAAAATAATTCCATACGGTGTTAATAAGGAAGGTTTTATTGATTATGAAGCATTGATGGCAATTGCCTTAGAAGAAAAGCCAAAGCTTATTATTGCAGGTGCAAGTGCCTATGCGAGAACCATTGATTTTGCCAAATTCAGAGAAGTTGCAGATGCAGTTGATGCCTATCTTATGGTAGATATGGCACATATAGCAGGCTTGGTTGCAGCTGGGCTTCATCCAAATCCGGTACCTTATGCTGATTTCGTTACCACAACTACCCATAAGACATTAAGAGGTCCAAGAGGTGGTATGATTCTATGTAAAGAAAAATATGCTAAAATCATAGATAAAGCAATTTTCCCGGGCATACAAGGTGGCCCATTAATGCACGTGATTGCTGCAAAAGCTGTTAACTTCAAAGAAGTCATGACAGAGGAATTTAAGAATTATCAGAAACAAGTGGTTGTAAATGCTGCAGCATTATCAGAAGCATTGATTAAAAGAGGCTTTGATATAGTATCCGGTGGTACGGATAATCATCTGATGTTGGTGGATCTACAAAACATTAAAATGACAGGTAAAGTGGCAGAGCATCTTTTAGATGAGGTCGGTGTAACCTGTAATAAGAATACAATACCATATGACCCTGAGAGCCCCTTTGTAACCAGTGGAATACGTCTTGGAACCCCAGCTGTTACAACAAGAGGGATGACAGCTAAAGACATGGATGTCATTGCTGAGATTATTGAACTGACATTAAAAGATGTAGATACCAATAGAGATAAGATCGTAGCGATGGTTAAAGAACTTGTGGACAAATATCCATTATACTAAAAGATAGTAACAAGACCAATAACGAATACATAATATCACATACAAACAAGGCTGTCTTATAACCGAGACAGCCTTGTTTTATTATTTGACGTCCATCCACATGCATTTGGCAAAGTTATAGAAGTGGTTGACACTTTTGATAATTGTGAGATAATTAAAAGTGTAGGACAACCAGATTTGGGGGCGATTTAATGAATGAATCAATCAAGAGTGTACTGGTAAAAAACAAAAACTTGTTTAAAGAAGACTTGGAATTGTTTGAAATGATGGTTAGCTTAGTAGATGACCTTGACCCAATCGATCATAGGATTGTTAAATTAATTGAAGCTTTTATATCAAAATACCAAGATCAGTATGGTAAAATGAATTCTTTACTATTAAGTGACTTACTTGTTGAAGATGAAGAAGCATCTATTTTCATGCAATTGGATAGAGAATGTTCTAGAGCCAATAGGTATCAGCAAAACTTGACCACTTGTATGGTGCATGTTAATTATAGCCAAACTGAGGATGCGACTATGAACAACATGATGACTTTATTTGAAACAGCCCTAAAAGACAGTTTGAGAATAACGGATTGTGTTGGGCTATACAGAGTGAATAAGTTATTGATTCTGCTACCAAATACGTTAAAAGATGATGCCATGTTGGTGATCAAAAAGTTGGAAAAACAAATCAAAGACATAGGGAAAGTACATAACATTGAACTTGGTGAGGTCTTTTCTGTCACAGAATTTATTCGGTGGGAATCTTATGAATTACTTCTTAAACGTCTGGAATATGGCATATTAAGAGGTATTCAAGACAATAAAAAAATCACATCCATGTAAAAAAACCCTCCTTAGTGTTAAAGAGGGTTTTTCTTAATATCCGAGTATTTCACCAACTAGAATGACTTTGATTCGGTTTTCTTTGCCGGAACGTCGTGTTATAACAATGTGGGAACAAATACAGTCGTCCACCTGACAATCATGACAGAATCCGGTTTTTGAGCAAGGTGTATTTTTGGATAGTCGTTGGGTGTTTGGTGGTGCAGCAAAATTCTTAACACGGCTGATGGCTTCATCTAAGTCGGTAGCTACTTTATTCATACCACAAATAACAATAACCTGTTTTGGACCATAAATGAGAGCAGCGACACGATTCCCGTTGCCATCGATATTAACCAGGTGACCATCAAGGGATAGAGCATTAGAACTCATAAGATAAGTGTCGCTATCAAAGGCTTTTAAATAAATCGAACGGACTTCCTCAGGTGAAGTGGCTTGTCTTCTGTCAAGGAGTTCATAAGAACCTTGTGTGATTTTGTCAAGAAGACCCAGTTCCTCTAAGGTCATTGAGCCCCCAAAAGACACCTTACTTCCTTCCTCCATTAAAGACAAAGTAAGCTCAAGGGCTTCGGACTTGGTTTCGCAATAGTAACCCTTCATATTTCTTCTTTCAAGGTTTTGAATAATAGTATTGCTTTGCTGCTTGTAGAACTTTTTGATGGGCGTCATTATAAAATCCTTTCTAATAAGGTTAAAGAGGGTTATGGTGTCATGTTATAAAACATTATAACCGTTGATGTACATAAGGTAAACAGTAAGAAAAAGAATATTTAAGTCGCTAAGCTAAAATTATTCACAATAAATTCACATATTTTTCAATAGGAATGTGGTATGATAGATGATATTGTGAAAGCTTTCACGAAAGGATGGCATAATGAAAAATATTATTGATCAAATATATAATACAAGTGAAGTAACAGGAGATGAATTGTTGAAGTTATTGAACAATTTAGATGATGAGAGTACAGCTTACCTTCATGCCCGTGCTCATGAAAAAAGACTTTCAGTATATGGAAACAAGGTATTTATGAGAGGGCTTATTGAATTCACCAACTACTGTAAAAGTAACTGCATGTATTGCGGTATCAGAAGAGATAACAAAGAAGCTGATCGTTATCGACTGGACACAGAAACAATACTTGAATGTTGTAGAGAAGGTCATGAACTTGGTTATAGAACTTTTGTTCTTCAAGGTGGCGAAGATCCATTCTATACAGATGATGATATCGTCACTCTAGTTAAAGCGATCAAATCGAACCATCCGGATTGCGCCATTACACTTTCCATAGGAGAAAAATCAAAAGAGAGCTATAGGCGCTATAAAGATGCCGGTGCAGACCGATATTTACTGAGACATGAAACCAATACAAAGACCTTATATGAACAACTACACCCGGATATGTCTTATGAAGCACGTATAAGGTGTCTTGAAGATCTTAAAGAGATTGGTTATCAAGTAGGTGCAGGGTTTATGGTGGGCTTACCCGGACAAGGTAATGAAGACTATGTGGGTGACTTACTCTTCCTTAAGAAATTGCAGCCTCATATGGTAGGTATAGGACCTTTTATCCCTCAACAAGACACACCCTTAGCAAGTGCCACTTCTGGTACACTAGAGACGACGTGTATCATGTTGTCTCTGGTTAGACTGTTATTACCTAAGGTCTTGTTGCCTGCAACCACCGCTCTTGGTTCCCTCGACAGTAAAGGTAGGGAGAGAGGTCTTCAAGCCGGTGGTAATGTTGTTATGCCAAACTTATCACCTACCAATGTGAGAGATAAGTACCTGCTGTATGATGGTAAGATTTGTACAGGTGATGAAGCGGCTCATTGTAGAGGGTGTATTGAAAGACGCATCCAATCTGTCGGATTTGAAGTAGATATGTCAAGAGGTGACCATGTGGATTGCCTCACACAAAAATAGGAACCATTTCCATATTGTAACAGGATAAAGCTTTCCAGTGATGGTGCTTACGTGGTACAATAAAAGGAGTCATTGTACAGATAACATTCATATATAGTAAGCCGCTTTTAAAGTCAAGGAAGTGATTCTATGGGACGCTGGGTTCCTGAATTCTCCAATAAAAAAACCATATTGATTTCTAGTATCGTGGGCTTTAGTGCTTTCTTAATACTGGCATCCATTATCCAAAATTATCATGAACAGAGACTACAAGACGAGATACTTCAAACCACTAAAAGCTATATGGTTTTTCAAACAGATTTGGAAAATAGAATCTATACCAATATTTATCTCTTAAATGGCTATGTAGCTTACCTCAAAACAGAGTGCGGGCTTGACTGGCGCCAGTCACCAGAGTATTTGTCAACATTAATCGAAAACCAAGAAGTATATATTCGTAATATAGGTACGATTATGGATACCACTATTGTTAGCAATTATCCACTTGAAGGGAACGAAAGTACCTTAGGTGTTGATCTTGCAACTATTGGAAGTCAGAAGGATATGGTTCTTAGAACCAAACATGAAGAGAAGACAACTTTTCAAGGACCGGTTCCTTTAGTACAAGGTGGCGATGGCTTTGTTGTTAGAGTGCCTGTTGTAAGAGAAGACTCCGGTTATTGGGGACAGGTAAGCATAGTCTTGGAAGGTGCACGCATCTATGAAGCGATAGATGAACTTGCAGAAAAAACATCTTTGAATATTCGGGTATATAATTCCTATGAGGATCCCTTTTATATTTATGACGAAAAGCCCATGAAGGATCCGTTGAACTTTGTCATTAGTCCGTCGTTGATGAATTGGCAAGTGGAGGTAACACCAATTACAGGTTGGAGCCATCTTGGAGCTACTCATATTATAGTGGGTGTAATAAGTCTTTTGGCTTCAATCGTCATCGGTTTGCTATCTTATTATTCTATGAAAGCCAATTATAAAATCAAGCATAACTCCATACATGATAGTCTTACGGGGCTGCTTAACCGACATTTTCTAAATGACTATCAAGAGTTAATTATTTCGGCAGCAGAAAGACGAAAAGTTATGGTTGGGTTGCTGCTTTTGGATTTAGATAATTTTAAGAATATTAACGATACTTATGGTCATAGTATTGGTGATGAAGTGCTCATTGAAACCGCTAGGATTTTAAGGAAGGTCGTAAGAACCAATGAAGCTGTTTTTCGAATTGGTGGGGATGAGTTCTTAATTATTTTTCCGATGATTGAAGATGCAACTGTACTTGAGAATGCCGGTAATAGGATACTGGAAATGTTTCATGATGAATTCAGAATCAAAAGCCATGACGTTTGGATTGCCTCAAGTATAGGAATGGGTGTCTATCCCACAGATGGTAAAGATTTTGAAGAAGTATTACAAGTTGCGGATAAAAACATGTATGAGCACAAAAAATCTAAAAAGAACTAAGGGGGACTTAGTTTTGACTTTTCAGTTGTAAGGTTAAACGTATGTAAAACATTGCCAAATCTCATTTGTAAGGTTGACTTGAGCGACCATAAACCTAAGCTCCTATCCGATATTCTGGATATAGATATACTTATTACTATGGGCTGTGGCGTTGAATGTCCATACCTTCCTTGTAGCCACAGAGAAGACTGGGGACTTGAAGATTCATCAGGTGGACCGATTGAAGGTTTTAGAACTACAAGAGATAGGATTAAGAAAAAGGTATTGGATTTAAAAGAACGTATTGAAAAAGGAATCCTGTAAGAGAACTTAAATGGTATCTAGGGATAGTAATATTAGAACACGAAGTGGCTTCACTACGTCTTATATAGTTAGACGTAGTGAAGCCACTTTTTCTAATTTTCTTTAAGGTAACGCCATAAGGTTGTTCGACTAATGGCTAAGCGTTTTACAGTTTGCTTTGATTAATCGTCATCTTCTTCCTCATCATCCTCAAGATCTAGAGAATTATGAGTAGATGGATAAACGTATTCTTTGGAGTGTGCTTGGCTACGCTGAATCATTATGATTGCCATTTCATCAGTGGCAGTCATTAGAGGAGAAAAATGTTGTGCGTCAGTACCGTTGATAATTTGATAATAATGGGTGAAATTAACGGCATCTTTTGCCCAGTCAGCGACATTTTTTATATCATCAAAATGAGGCGCTTCATCGATAATAGCAAAGTCTCCGTATACAGCCGTAATGGTTCGATAGATAAATGTTGCCATTTCTTGACGTGTGACTAGACCATCAGGATTAAAAAGATTATTACGGATACCGGAGGTTATACCTAGCGCATACGCTTTTAGTACATGAATATCCTGTGTATCTATAAAAGGTGATTTGAAATCTATAGGAACAATTTTTCCTGTTTCCTTTTCATAAAAATGAACTGCAAGAGTTGCATATTCCAATCGAGTAATACTACTGCTTAGTTCGTCTGTTAAACTATCAGGAATCAGTCCGGATTCTAGTGCATCCATTAACTCTGGCTTTGCCCAATGAGAGAAGTTTTTGATAGGTAGCTGATTATCGATTGGCGGAAGAGGTGCAGGAACAGGAAGAGGTGTTGGAACAGGAAGAGGAGCTGGAACAGGAATGGGTGTTGGTTTAGGAATAGGGGCTGGTATAGGATTGCTAGGTGGGGGTGGTGTTTCATTTTTGTATGTAGCTGCAGATACCTCATCAATTGGTGAGTAGAAATCTGAAATCACTTTAGAGAAAAGTGAACTAAAAGTAAAGAGAATGCCAAGACTAAATATCAAAAAAAACTTTTTCATAACGGTCTCCTTCTTGCAATATATACTAACTTGCACAATGTAATTTAATTAAATTCAGCTTTAATTATAAAGTATTTCATTTCTATAGTTTTTTATGAAGAATTTAAGTAGAGTCTTTTTTATTTTAACACCTAATACAATCCTTTTCAATAAGGACGCGATTCTTTTAAGCCATTCTATTTGTACCACCTCGTTTGCTGTGATATAATTCTGTAAGGTAGCATCTTTGGTTAAAGAATTGAGAAAAGTAACAAGCAAAAAGTATGTTTGAAATGAGGAACAAAGGATATGGGTAAAGAATTGATCATTGCAGAAAAACCTTCTGTAGCAAGGGATATAGCTGCTGTACTGGGATGTACATCAAAAAGAGACGGCTTTATAGAAGGACAAGACTATATCATCACCTGGGCCATTGGCCATCTGATTACCCTTGCCGAACCGGAAGACTATCATGAAAAGTATAAAAAATGGGCATACCAGACATTACCCATTATACCGGAAACCATACAAATCAAGCCCTATGAAAAAACCGTCAAGCAACTAAGAATCATCACACAGCTGGTGAACAGAAATGATGTGGCGGCCCTTATTTGTGCAACGGACAGTGGACGTGAAGGGGAATTGATTTTCAGATACATCTATAGTTATACCAAGTCTCAAAAGCCATTTAAGAGATTATGGATTTCTTCTATGACAGATGAAGCCATAAAAGAAGGCTTTGCCAAACTGAAGGATGGAAAAGCATACGATCACTTATACCATTCAGCCAAATGCAGATCAGAGTCGGATTGGCTGGTGGGCATTAATGCTACAAGAGCTTATACCACCAAAAATGATGTGCTTTTAAGTATTGGAAGGGTCCAAACACCGACGTTAGCACTCATTGTTAACCGCTATAAGGAGATTGAGGAATTTGTACCTCAGGACTATTTTGAAGTGCAAGCGGATTATGGTCCATTCAAAGGCATCTGGTTTGAAGATAAAGTCAGTGAGACCAAAATTTTAAAAAAAGAAATAGCTGAGGCCATCGCAGAAAGAATCGTCGGTGAAAAAGGCGTTGTCACCAAAGTGACCCATAAGAAAAATAAGTTGCTACCGCCCTTACTCTATGACTTGACAGAATTACAAAGAGATGGAAACCGATATTATGGGTTTACAGCTCAAATGGTATTAACCATTGCTCAAAGCTTATATGAACGCAGCAAGATGATTACCTACCCAAGAACGGATAGTCGGTACTTAAGTGATGATATGAAAGATCAAGTCAAAAAAACCTTACACAAGATTAACGTAGAACCATATAATAAGGCTTTAGCGCCTGTATTAGCCAAAGAGATTAAGTTCTCAAAAAGAATCATCGATAATACGAAGATCACCGACCATCATGCCATCATACCCACCAATGTGTCACCGAATCTAAAAAGCTTATCCGCCGATCAGCAGAAAATATATAATCTCATTGTAAAGCGCTTTATAGCGGTTTTTTATGAGGATCATTTGTTTAATTCGACAGAGATGATCATACATGTGGCTGAAGATAGCTTTGTTTCCAAAGGCAAAGTCATCACACAAAATGGCTGGAAAAGTCTATATAAGAGTGATAAAGATAACAACGATGTTGAACTGCCGGATCTTAAGAAAAAAGAAGAAGTGGATGTTGTCGGTAGTGAAGTTCTCATTAAGAAAACATCACCACCAAAACATTACAATGAAGCTACACTTCTAAGTGCTATGGAAAATGCAGGCCGGTTCATAGAAGAAGATGATCTTAAGGAACAGTTGAAGGAGTCCGGATTCGGAACACCGGCAACCCGGGCAGGTATTATTGAACGCTTGATTCAAGTCAAGTATATTACCAGAAAAGGAAAGTCTCTATACCCAACACCTAAAGGTATTAAACTCATCGAGATTGTGCCGGAAGAACTTAAATCACCCATTACCACAGGTAAATGGGAAAAAGGCCTAACGAAGATTGCAAAAGGTGAACTAGATCCGGATAAATTCATGAACAGCATCCATAAATTTGTCATTTATTTGGTAGGTTCAGCGAATAAAACCAGTGGGAAGGTCGTCTTTGAACAAGACAAAAGCAAAGGTAAAAAAACCTTCACACCCAAAGGTCCGATACTAGGGGATTGTCCATTATGCCCAGATGGTAAAATTAGTGAAAATTCCAAATCTTTCTATTGTTCCAATTGGCGCAACGGTTGTAAAATGACCCTTTGGAAAAATACATTAGAAAAATATGGTAAGACGTTGGAACCCCCAATAGTGGAACAACTCTTAAAAGACAAAGCAATCAAGCCTTATTATTTAACATTGCCTCAAACAGGAGAAAAGAAAAGTGCGACCCTGGTATTAAACGACCAAGGCGAAATTATATTGCAGAATATGCATCCGATAAGTGAGGATGAGAAAAAATGATGATCAAAGATTATATAAAAGAACAAGTATTGCTTATGGATGGTGCAATGGGTACCTATTTTGCGGAGTTGACAGAGGGGCACTATACGCTATCAGAGCCAGCCAATATTAGCAAACCGAGGTTAATACTGGACATACATAAAGCTTACATAGAAGCTGGGGCTAAGTTAATTAGAACCAACACATTTGCGGCTAACCCCTATACCCTATATAGAAGTTTCGATGAAGTCAAGAAAATCATCATTGCAGGCATAGATATTGCCAATGAAGCTGTAAAGGGCACAGACTGCTATGTTGCCTATAGTATAGGTCCCATTGGTGAACCTTATGACATTGAAGATTACGAGATAGAATCAACCTACCGTAAGCTTATTGATATCGGTTTGTTGAAGAATATCAAGATAATACTCCTGGAGACCTTCAGCAGAATCGATCAAGTAAATCAACTGGTAGAGTACATACATGAGCATGGACCGAACATACAGATTATGACTCACTTTACTGTGAATCAACATGGTTATACCAAAGTCGGTGTCAACAAAGAAAAAATCATTCAGCAGACCAGACAACAAGATTTAGTATCGACCTATGGTTTTAACTGTAGCATAGGTGCCAGTCATCTATTAAGCCTGATGAAAACCTTGGACTTTGATCCAAGCAAAATGGCAGCAGTACCCAATGCCGGCTATCCTGATCAACAACTTGACAGAATGGTATATCAAAGCAATGCAGATTACTTTGCAGATACCATGATTAAGATTTGTGAGGAAGGGGTTAGAATTATTGGTGGTTGTTGCGGAACAACACCAGAGCACATTAGAAAAATACGAGAACGGTTGAACACTTTTGATTTTAGTGAAGTCAAGTCGACAAGTAGAATGAAAAGAAAGACCCTACCCTTGAAGCCTCTACATAATTCATTTAGAGAAAAGCTGGAAAAAAATGAATTTGTTGTCGCTGTTGAATTAGACCCACCCTTTAAGATGGATATGTCATTAATCATATCCTCAGCCCATTTACTTAAGGAGGTGGGTGTTGATATTATTACTTTTGCAGATTCACCACTTGGAAGAACAAGAGCAGATGCTTTGCTTGTTGCAGCTAAGATCAAACAACTAACAGGCATGGAAGTTCTACCTCATGTATGTCTACGAGACAAGAATTTAATAGCGCTTCGAGGTGGTTTGGTAGGTGCACATTTGTCAGATATTAGGAATATTCTGATTGTAACAGGAGACCCTATACCTAGTGATGATAGAGATGAAGTAAAAAGTGTTTTTAACATGAATGCCATATCCTTTATGCAGTATGTAACGGAAGTGAACAGTGAATTAGACATGGACACCTTTTACATTGGTGGCGCACTCAACCCTTACTCACAAAATATGAATGTTACGATAGAACGAGTTATGAAGAAAAAAGAAGCAGGCGCATCCTATTTATTGACACAACCCGTTTATAACGATGCAGGCATTGAAGCCATAAGAAAAGTTCGGGACAAAACAGGCATGAAAATACTTGGTGGCATTATGCCCTTGGTTAGCTTGCGAAACGCGCGCTTTTTACATTATGAATTTCCGGGTATTATAATTCCGGAAGAAGTCATGTCAAAGTTTGATGATACGATGACCAAGGAAGAGGCAGAAAAGGTGGGCGTCGAACTTGCTGTAACCCTTGCCAAAAAAATAAAACCTCATGTAGATGGTTTGTATTTCATGACACCCTTCAACCGAGCAACGATGATAGAGAAGATTATAAAAAAGTTAGATGTACGATAAGATAAGCTCGGATTCGGGTCTAAGTACAATAAAAGTATAGATGGTCATAGACCTTTATTTTGTGTAATGGTACAATACTATTAAAGCCTTAGCCTTATTTATAAAAATAACAACAACTACAGGGGTGACTTATGTTTTCGATAATAGTAAAAAACTTGCTGGGATACGATTTAATTATACTTTTATTAGCTTTGTTTAATGGTTTTGTTATCTACCCAAGAGCAGCTAAAGCCTGTGAAGACCTTAAGAATCAGCTACAACCCACCATCTATATACCCATTTCTGTTTTTTTAAGAGATATGAAAGGCAATCATAAAGCCATTAACCTTCATGAAATCAAAAAACTCAGAGATCAAGAAGTTTTGTATATGAATATTCTATCCACCATTCATTCTGTATTTCCTTTACTGGGTATATTAGGTACCATTATTGCTTTGCTTGGCATGGTGGATTTAGAAGGTGGCGGTGTTATCCTTAATTTCACAACCGCATTAACATCCACATTTTGGGGTTTGGTTTTTGCTATAGGGTTTAAAGGTGTCAATACAACTTTATTATCTAAAAGTGAATTAAACAGTGAAGATTTTGAGTTGTTAATTAAACGGATTGATTCGATTAATGAGCGTGGTGATTTTAATGAAGAGACATAGGGAGGATAACATCGACATGACACCGCTCCTTGACGTGGTGTTCATATTATTATTTGCCCTAATCATGAACGTGACGGTTGCACAAGCGGAAGATGAAGCTGTCATAACCAATCAGGGTGCTCAAATAGTAGCACTGGAACAAGAAAAAACAATACTGGAGGAACAAAAGACAACGCTTGAAGAAGCAATAGTCATTAAAGAGGAACATGTTCGTAATAATGAAGAAAAGCTAAATGCTTTGTCAGTGGCACTTGAAAATCTGGTAAATAAGGACATTTTGAATCTTGAAGATCCGGAAACCATTAAGTCTTTAGAAGCCATGTTTGAAGAAGGCGATTTGGTGGATACATGGCTTAGATACCAACAGGTGGCGGACAAATATTTATTTGTTGAGATTAAGATAACAAATGATCATGGTCGGACCTATCTAAACGGCAACTATACAGGCATTAACATCGATCAACCGGATGTCATTGACAGAGAAGTGCGAAGTGAAAAGGTAGCAAGTCTTTCCAGCTATATTCTAAATTGGTTGGACCATAGACAAGGTGGTTACAGTTTTGTATTTGTTACATTGGTTTCAGAAGATGAAGTAACACGTGCGGCGACCAACGTGCTTCAAGACGCCTTGAACAGGCTTCAGTTAAGTTTTAACAAAGATTATTATATGATTAACAAATATATCCGTTACGAGTGAACGCGCCCCTAGAAAAGCCAGGAGGATACATATGGACCAAAATGAAAAAGCGATCAGAAAAGATGAAAGAAAAAAACAAAGACGAAAAAAATGGTCAAAAAAGCTGTTGTTTATTTTACTCATAATCATCATTATACTATTAATACTCATTGGAAACGGTTACTTGGGTATTAGCCCCTTTAAATTCGATGGGGATGGTGATGGGCCTATGAAGATTTCTTACGAGTCAGATGAAACTCTAGAAGAAGCAAGTGTGGAAACCCTAGAAATAATTGTAAATGGTTCTGAATACCTATATGAAGACACAGCCTATAATATTGAAGAAATCAAAGTGCAGATTAAAGAGAATATGGTGGATGGTGGTCAAGTGGCATTAATAGACCGGTTTGCTACAAGTCTTGATTTTGAAGCATTAGTGAAGTGGTTGGACGAAGAAGATATCAAATACAATATCACAGAAGACTATGAGCAATAACAAAGGTACAAGTTCTGACTTTTAATCCGGATAGCGTTAAAAGAGTAACGAATTAAAGTGAAAAATCAAGGTTGAATAAACTATTGACAAGGCGTAACAATCTTGGTACAATAAGTGAAACAAAAATGAATTGTCAGACAAATGCAATGACGGAGCAATGGATATTTCATCGTAGGTTTAGAGAATCGATGGTTGGTGAAAATCGATACTACAGTTATATTCAAATCACTCTTGAGCTTTTTCGCAGAACGATCAGTAAGTGAAAACGGTAAGCCCCGTTATAGGCTAAGATTTGATAGAATCTTATAAGTGGTCGGTAAAACGGCAACTAGGGTGGTACCGCGTGAGTGTTCACGTCCCTACAGTATACTGTAGGGACGTTTTTTATATAAAAACGTGGTAAGCCCATATGGTAAAAGCAAAAAGCATGTGATATAATAGCATTATTTAGCACATTAATACGCTAAACAAGAATACAATAGTGAACCTATTTAGGTATGAAGTCTAGATACCTGATTATAAGAGGAGGAATACGAATGAGTAGACATGTATTATCAGTATTGGTGAGTAACCATTCAGGTGTTTTAAGTCGAGTTGCAGGGTTGTTCAGTCGAAGAGGCTTTAATATTGACAGCTTATCCGTTGGAGAAACTGAACATCCAGAGATATCAAGGATGACATTAGTTGCCCATGGAGACGATTTAATTATAGACCAGATTACGAAACAACTGGACAAGCTCCATGACGTTTTATACATTAAAGAGTTAAACTCTGAATTTTCAGTATATAAGGAACTTGCTCTTGTAAAAGTGAAAGCAGAGAGTAAGACAAGGATTGAAATCATCGGCATCATTGATATGTTTGAAGGTGAGATCATTGATGCCGCAACAGAAGCCATCACAGTTGAGATCACTGGTGATACATCAGAGATTAATACGTTCATTAATTTACTTGAACCTTATGGTATTAAGGAATTAACACGAACTGGATTAATAGCATTACAAAAAGGTAACCACGAAATCAAAGATGACATTAAATAAATAGAATGAGCGTATACTTAAGTGTTAAACGCTTCGATATTAATGGAGGAATTAAAAATGGCAAAAATGTTTTATGAATCGGATTGTAATTTATCATTATTGGACGGAAAAACAGTAGCAGTAATTGGATATGGATCACAAGGTCATGCCCATGCCCGTAATCTAAAAGACTCTGGTGTCAATGTCGTGGTTGGTTTATATGAAGGTAGCAAATCTTGGCCGATAGCAGAAAAAGATGGATTAAAAGTAGCAACAGCTGCTGAAGCAACAAAAGAAGCAGATGTGGTTATGATCTTATTACCGGATGAAAAACAAGGTGACGTTTATAAGCAAGACATAGCACCAAATCTTGAAGCAGGAAATGCTTTGGTATTTGCCCATGGTTTTAACATTCATTACGGACAAATCTTGCCACCGGAAGACGTAGATGTATTCATGGTTGCACCAAAAGGTCCAGGACATACAGTAAGATATCAGTACGAAGAAGGCAAAGGTGTACCATGTCTTGTAGCGATTCATCAAGATGCTACAGGTAACGCAGAAGCGAGAGCACTGGCTTATGCAGCAGGTATTGGTGGTGCTAGAGCCGGAATTCTTGAAACTACTTTCAAAGAAGAAACAGAAACAGATCTTTTCGGTGAGCAAGCCGTACTTTGTGGTGGTGTATCTGAGCTCATGAAAGCAGGATTTGAGACTTTGGTAGAAGCCGGTTATCAACCTGAGAGCGCTTATTTTGAATGCGTACATGAGATGAAGCTGATTATTGACCTTGTAAATAAAGGTGGATTAAGCTTTATGAGATACTCCATCTCAGACACAGCTGAATTTGGAGACTACTCCATCGGAAAACGTATCATTACAGACGAAACGAAGAAGGAAATGAAAAAAGTGTTAGGTGAGATTCAAGACGGTACTTTTGCTCAAAGATGGATTTTAGAAAACAAAGCAAATAGACCGGCTTTCAATTCAAGAAGAAGAATTGAATCTGAGCTTCAAATAGAAGTGGTTGGCGCTGAGCTAAGAAAAATGATGAGCTGGATGAAATAAGTAATCCTATTCTATGTAAGAGAAAATCTGATAATCACGACCTATGTGGTTATCAGATTTTTAAAAACCGATACCCAATAAGGCTTGGAGGTATGGCAATGATGATAGAAATATATGATTCAACCCTAAGAGACGGTGCTCAAAGCGAGGGAATCTCTTTTTCGGTCAATGACAAACTGAAGATTGTAAAAGCGTTAGATGATATGGGTATACCATTTATTGAAGCAGGGAATCCGGGATCTAATCCAAAAGATTTGGAATTTTTTCAGGAAATTAAGAACTTAGAATTAAAACATTCAGCTATTGTAGCTTTTGGATCAACAAGAAGACGTGACATTAAAGTAGAAGAAGATGCGAATGTTCAATCTATGTTAGCTGCTGGCACCAAACACATCGCGATTTTTGGAAAAAGCTGGGATTTTCATGTTACAGATATTATTAATACAACCTTAGATGAAAACCTAAGAATGATTGAAGAGACCATTTGTTTTATGATAGAACAAGGAAAAGAAGTAACCTATGATGCCGAGCATTTTTATGACGGTTATAAAAATAATGAAGATTATGCCCTAAAAACCTTAGAAGCAGCATGTAAAGGCGGTGCCAAAAGACTCATTCTTTGTGATACCAATGGTGGGTCACTACCTTCAGAGATTTATAGCATCACTAAAAAAGTAGGCGATACATTTAAAAATACCATGATAGGGATTCATGCCCATAATGACAGTGGTTTGGCAGTAGCGAATTCTCTTATGGCAGTAGAAGCAGGTGCAATCCAGATCCAAGGTACTTTTGTAGGCTTTGGTGAAAGATGCGGTAACGCTAACCTCTCAACGATTATACCCAATCTGGAACTTAAGATGGGTAAGAAGTGTATCTTAGAAGGTGAGCTTGAGAACCTTATGTCATCTGCAAAACTGATTTCAGAGATTGCCAATATTACACCGGATGAGCAAGCGCCTTTTATAGGTAGAAAAGCATTTACCCATAAAGGTGGTATGCATATAGATGGTGTTAACAAGAATTCAAAGAGTTTTGAGCATATCGATCCAAGTCTTGTAGGGAATTCTAGAAGATTCCTAATGTCAGAAGTAGCAGGACGCAGTTCCATACTTAAAAAAATTCAGAAAATTGCACCGGATATACAAAAAGATTCTCCTGAAACCGGAGTTATTATGAAGAAACTCAAAGAACTTGAGCATGAAGGTTATCAATTCGAAGGCGCAGAGAGCACGTTTGAACTGGTCATTCGTAAGCACCTTGGAAAATACAAACCATTCTTTGAATTAGAGAACTTTAAAACCATGGGCGAACGTCCGGATGCAAGTAGCATATTTAGTGCCTATGCTATGGTGAAAGTCAATGTAGAAGGCAAGTCTAAAATGGTAGCAGCAGAAGGTGACGGTCCGGTCAATGCACTGGATAAAGCCCTTCGAGAAGCTTTAGAAGATTTTTACCCCGAGCTTAAGAAAGTGCATCTTATAGACTATAAAGTAAGGGTTCTTGACGGAAAAGAAGCAAGTGCCGCAAAAGTTAGGGTACTGATTACTTCCACAGACGGCACAAGAGACTGGACTACAGTTGGCGTATCAACAGATATTGTACAAGCAAGTCTTATTGCCATGGTGGATTCTATAGAGATTAAATTACTAAAAGACATAGAAGAAAAAATGAAAGCATATATGTAGAAGGAGATTGATATGAACTATAATATAGCAATAATTAAGGGAGACGGCATTGGGCCGGACATTGTTGATCAGGCATTATTGGTACTGGATCAAGTAGGTGAGAAGTTTGGACATACATTTAATTATACAGAAGTATTAGCAGGTGGCGCAGCCATTGATGCTGTGGGTCACTCTCTTCCGGATGAAACGGTAACAGTTTGTAAAGCTTCAGATGCCGTTATACTAGGTGCAGTAGGTGGACCGAAATGGGACAGCCTTACTAGCGGGGATCGTCCAGAGAAGGCACTACTTGGCTTAAGAGCAGCACTTGGCTTATTTGCCAACATTAGACCGGCCATTATGTACAATGAATTAAGAGATGCCTGCCCGTTAAAAGATAGAATCATTGGTGAAGACGGCATTGATATCGTGGTTGTACGTGAACTCACCGGCGGCATCTATTTTGGTGATCGTGGTCATGGCTTTGGCGATATGGGTGAATACATGTATGATACGATGAAATATTCAGAAAAAGAAGTAGAAAGAATTGCTATACGTGCATTTGAGATCGCTAGGAAAAGAAACAAAAAGGTAACAAGTGTGGATAAAGCCAATGTACTGGATAATTCTAAGCTATGGAGAAAAGTTGTAGAAAAAGTGGCTCTAGACTATCCGGATATCGAGTTGAACCATTTATATGTGGACAATGCAGCGATGCAATTGGTGATCAATCCTAAGCAATTTGACGTTATCGTAACCGGTAATATGTTCGGTGATATCTTATCGGATGAGGCAAGTATGATTACTGGGTCAATCGGTATGTTACCATCAGCAAGTCTTGGAGAAAGCGGAATAGGTATGTATGAACCCATTCATGGCTCAGCACCGGATATTGCAGGACAAGATAAGGCCAACCCTATTGCAACGGTTTTATCTATAGCCATGATGCTTAGGTACTCTTTTAATCTTGAAGCGGAAGCAGATGCTGTAGAGGGTGCTGTTGCTAAAGTGCTAGAAGCCGGAAACAGAACAGGAGATATCATGAGTGATGGCTGTACACTGGTAGGTACCAAAAAAATGGGCGCGTTACTTCTTGAGCACCTATAACTTGCAAGTCAATGCATAACCGTTTATAATATAAGTGATAATCAGTATCAATAAAGAACATATTAGTGATTTCATATAGAAATGGCGATAATTATTCATATTAATTTTGAGAGGCATGGTGTAAAAAGTGAGAAGTGATCAAGTTAAAGACGGTATTGAACGTGCGCCACATAGATCCTTGTTTAAGGCTATGGGTTATACAAACGAAGAAATAAGTAGACCTTTAATCGGTATCGTCAATTCACAAAACGACATCGTACCGGGTCATATACATTTAGATACAATTGCAGATGCAGCAAAAACCGGTGTACTCATTTCAGGCGGAACACCACTAGAGTTTTCCACCATCGCTGTCTGTGACGGTATAGCCATGGGTCATGGTGGTATGCATTATTCCTTGTCTTCAAGAGAACTGATTGCCGACACCATTGAAACTATGGCTATGGCTCATGGGTTAGACGCACTTGTGTTTATACCCAATTGCGATAAAGTTGTACCGGCCATGCTAATGGCAGCGGCTCGGATTAACGTACCGGCTGTATTTGTAAGTGGCGGTCCTATGTTATCCGTTGAAAAAGACGGCAAATATATCGACCTTAATTCGGTATTTGAAGCAGTTGGAGCGTATAAAGCTGGCACAATGTCGGAAGAAGAAGTGTATGCTTGTGAAGATTCAGCTTGTCCGACTTGCGGCTCTTGTTCAGGTATGTTCACCGCAAACAGTATGAACTGTTTAACGGAAGCCATTGGAATGGGCCTACCCGGCAATGGAACAGTTCCTGCTGTATATGCAGAACGTATTCGATTGGCCAAACAAGCGGGTATACAGGTTATGGAAATGTTAGCAAAGAATATAAGACCTAGGGATATCATGTCACCTAAAGCATTTGAAAATGCCTTAACCGTAGACATGGCTCTTGGATGCAGTACCAACACAATGCTACATTTACCAGCAATTGCTCATGAAGCAGGTGTAGAGCTCAATCTAGAGATGGCCAATGATGTCAGTGCAAAAACACCAAATTTGTGTAAACTGGCACCGGCAGGACCCCATCATATACAAGACTTATACAAGGCCGGGGGTATTCAGGCAGTAATTAAAGAACTAGACAGTATTGGCCTAATACATACAGACTTACCTACAGTGAATGGCCGTACAGTTGAAGAAAATATCATGCGGGTGGTGAACCGTGATCCTAAGGTTATTCGTCCCGCTAATGATCCATATAGTCCCACGGGTGGTATTGCAGTACTAAAAGGAAATTTAGCACCGGATGGTTGTGTGGTCAAAAAATCAGCAGTATCACCTGAGATGTTGGTTCATAGTGGACCGGCTAGAGTTTTTGATTCAGAGGATGATGCCATTGCAGCCATTTATGCCGGTGATATTGTAGCCGGAGATGTGGTGGTGATACGTTATGAAGGTCCAAAAGGCGGTCCTGGTATGAGAGAAATGCTTGCGCCAACATCCGCCCTTGCGGGTATGCAATTGGATAAAAAAGTAGCTTTAATGACAGACGGTCGATTTAGTGGTGCGACAAAAGGTGCAGCGATAGGTCATATTTCACCTGAGGCGGCAGAAGGTGGTAATATAGGTTTGGTCGTAGAAGGTGACTTAATTAAGATAGATATCCCAGCCGGAACGATAGAATTAGATGTAACCGATCAGGAATTAGAAGAACGCAGAAAAACATTTGTACCAAAGGCGCCTAAGATTACAACAGGTTATGTGGCAAGATATGCAAGACTTGTCACTTCAGCAAGTACGGGTGCGATTCTAAAATAGGAGGTATACTATGGAATTAACAGGCTCACAAATCTTGATGGAATGTTTAAAAGAGCAAGGTGTAGACACAGTGTTCGGTTTCCCAGGCGGCGCTGTATTATATATTTATGACGAGCTTTTTAGACAAAAAGATAATTTCACACATATATTAACATCCCATGAACAGGGTGCATCCCATGCAGCAGATGCGTATTCAAGAAGTACAGGAAGAACAGGCGTCTGCATAGCTACATCAGGTCCGGGTGCAACCAATTTGGTAACAGGTATAGCCACTGCCTATATGGATTCAGTCCCTATGGTGGCGATTACAGGCAATGTACCGGTAAGTCTTTTAGGAAAAGATTCATTTCAGGAGATTGATGTTACGGGTGTAACAGCACCGATTACAAAACATAACTATATTGTTAGAGATGTGAATAATCTCGCAGATGTTATTCGGGAAGCTTTTTATATTGCAAACGAAGGACGTCCGGGACCGGTACTCATTGATATTCCTAAAGATGTTTCAATTAACAAAGCACCTTATGAATATAAGGTACCTAGACCGATCATTAGAGAAACAAAAAGCTTTACTCAAGAAGATCTAGAAAAAGTTGTAAAAATGATTGAAGAATCCGAAAAACCTTATATCTTTGCAGGTGGCGGTGTCACAATATCAGATGCAAAAGAGGAAGCAGTTCATTTTGCAGAGTTGGTACAAGCACCGGTAACCTGTAGCTTAATGGGTATGGGCGGCTTTCCGGGGCAACATGATCTTTATACAGGCATGATTGGTATGCATGGCACAAAAGCTTCCAACATTGGCGTTCAAAGTTGTGACCTCTTAATTGCCATCGGTGCCAGATTTAGTGACCGTGTTACCGGCAATACAGCAAAATTTGCCATGAACGCTAAAATTATTCATATTGACATCGATCCGGCAGAAATAAACAAGAATGTAAGTGTGGATCATTTTGTTATTGGTGATGTCAAAGAAGTACTATTACAGCTTAATACTATGTTACACAAACAGCATCATGAACCTTGGCTTGAAGAAATCAAGACAATCAGTAAGAACTTTCCCTTGGTATACCCGGAAGGATTAACCGGACAATATGCCATAGAGAAACTTTATGAGTTAACAAAAGGCGATGCCATCATCACAACGGAAGTTGGCCAACACCAGATGTGGGCAGCTCAGTACTACAAGTTTAAAGATCCGAAAATGTTTATCACTTCCGGCGGTCTTGGTACCATGGGATATGGTACAGGTGCTGCACTTGGTGCTCAAGCAGGTAATCCGGATAAGTTGGTTGTTAATATTGCCGGAGACGGTAGTTTTAGAATGAATTTGAATGAGATGATAACAGCGGTCAGGTACAATCTTCCAATCAAAGTCATGGTCATCAACAACTGTGTTTTAGGCATGGTACGTCAATGGCAAACTATTTTTTACGACAATCGCTATTCGTTTACCCATCTGACAGACATTAATTATGACAGCTTGGCAGATGCTTTTGGATGTAAGGCTGTTAACATAACCACAAAAGAGGATGTTGAACCACTACTTAAAAAAGCACTCGAGATGGAAGGACCGGTCATCATCAATGTGGTCATTCATATGGATGAAATGGTATACCCAATGGTAGCCCCCGGCGCCCCCATCGACGATCTAATCACAGAGTAAGATTATAGTTACTAGACTATAGTTGAACTTCTATCTTCTGAGTATAGTTTCGAAAGCATCAACGAAATCTATAGGAAGAAGATAGAATAGAGAAACATAGTATAGAGACTATAATCAAATAGTTACTAGACTATAGTTGAACTTCTATCTTCTGAGTATAGTTTCGAAAGCATCAACGAAATCTATAGGAAGAAGATAGAATAGAGAAACATAGTATAGGGACTA
>JAGXFY010000076.1:0-12885 GCA_024636985.1 Clostridiales bacterium
CTTTTTTACATCCATGTAAAAATGAAGGACGTTCTACATCCATGTAGAACTGTGATTGATCAGCACTTTTTCTTTCCTCATTCGGTTCCGCAGATGTGTCATTTCAGTAAGCTTAATTTATATGCCTCAAATAATGTGCTAAAGCAGCCCGTAATTATATAATAAGCCAACATCGACCATGAAGTTCCTGGAACTGTGTGTGTGACTTAAGCAAGTCTGCATGGATGCAGACCGCCGACTTTTGGTGCAGGGCGCGCCAATCAGAGGCCGTAGTCACATATACAGTGGAAGGGTTTTCATGGGACCCACATTCAGAACACATTCATTGTACCTTGAGTCTGCATGAAGTATCAACTTTTGCTAAACTACAATAAACCGAACGCACATAAATGTAATTTTCCTCCTTTACAAGGTTATGATATAATGAAAGTTACGAATAAACGGTATTGCCAAAGGAGAAACTATGGATTTATTTGATATGGCAAGAGAAAGAACATTGGTAAAGGATGCACCCCTTGCTGCAAGAATGCGTCCTGAAACGATAGATGAAGTGGTGGGGCAAAAACATATTATCGGTGAAGGTAAACTGCTATATAGAGCCATTAAGGCGGACAAACTGGGGTCGCTAATTTTTTACGGACCTCCGGGAACGGGAAAAACAACCTTAGCTAAAGTCATTGCCAATACAACCAAATCTAATTTCAGACAGTTAAATGCAACTATAGCAGGTAAGAAGGACATACAGGATGTTGTAGCTGAAGCAAAAGATAATCTGGGTATGTCTATGAAGAAAACCATACTCTTTATAGATGAGATTCATCGATTTAATAAAGCCCAACAAGATGCCTTGTTGCCTTATGTTGAGGATGGTACCGTTACTTTAATTGGTGCGACAACGGAGAATCCTTTTTTTGAAGTGAATAAGGCTTTGGTGTCTAGATCCAGAATATTTCAATTGTATCATTTGGATAAAGAAGATATTATTTTGCTTATGCAAAGAGCCATTACCCTTGATAAAGGATTAAAAGCCTATAATATCAGTATTGATGAAGATGCATTAAATTTCCTTGCAGATGTGGCAAATGGTGATGCAAGAGTAGCCCTTAATGCTATAGAACTTGGCGCACTCACAACGGATTCAGTGGATGGCAAGATAATAATAGATCTTAAAGTGGCCCAAGAGTGCATACAAAAAAGATCATTAAATTATGATAAAGATGGGGATAATCATTATGATGTCATTTCTGCTTTTATCAAGAGTATGAGAGGGTCTGACCCGGACGGGGCCGTCTACTATTTGGCTAGAATGCTCTACGCAGGCGAAGACCCCAAATTCATAGCCAGACGTGTGGTTATTTGTGCTTCTGAAGATGTAGGCAATGCAGACCCTCAGGCATTGATACTCGCCAGTGCAGCGGCTCAGGCGGTTCATTTTGTTGGAATGCCCGAGGCACAGATTATATTAGCTCAAGTGGTAACTTACATTGCTACAGCACCAAAAAGTAACGCAGCCCTTGGCATATTTTCTGCAATGAAGGATGTAGGACATATCCAGATAAAATCATTACCACCACATTTGAAAGATGCCCATTATAAAAGTGCTGAGTCATTGGGTCATGGCATAGGCTATCAATACGCCCATGATTTTCCCGGTCATTATGTCAAGCAACAGTATTTGCCGGATGAACTGGTAGATAAGATATACTACGAACCTTCGGAGGAAGGCTATGAAGCACAGATTAAGAAAAACATGAAAAAAAGGTTGCCGGATAAACAGCAACCTAAATAAAGTGAAATCAGTCTTTTTTTGTATCGTTGTCAGACTGACCCAACCATTCCTTATTAGTTTCTTTTGCATGTTGGTGGAATCTTAAGGAAAAGTATAGAATGACAACAACAAAGCCATTAATGGCCACAAAAGTTATGGCTAAAGTTGAATGACCAATGAGGATGAAAACGAGTGTTAATACGAAAAGTAGTAATATTAAAGCGACGCCAGTGAGGGCCATAATCTGTTGAAAACTTTTCTTCATCATGTTCTACCACCTTGTTTTTAGATTCGAGGGTTTAATAAATCTCTTATCTCATCATAAAGGCATGAAATTGATACGTCAAGTTAAACAGGATTATGATATAATACATAGGAATTATAATAGAAGTGAATTAGAAGCGAATTAGGAGCGAATAATGATATTTAGAAAATATATAATAATGGTTGCACTTATCTTGATGAGCACTGTTTTTACAGCCTGTGGCAGCCGTGTTGAAGAACAATTAAATGATGAAGGCTATGACCTATACTTAGAAGGTCAGTATGATGAAGCGATAACGCATTATACCAAGAGTCTCGTAGATTATCCTGAATATGGTGCTTTTTATAGCAACCGAGGTCTGGCATATTATGAAAAAGGTGAGGTTGCCATGGCACTTGAAGATCTTAATCAAGCCATTGTTTTGGAACCGGACATGCCGGAAGCCTACTTAAACAGAGGCACGGTGTATTTAGGATCAGGTGTTTATGATCAAGCTTCAATCGACTTTTATAAAGCCATTCAATTAAAAGACAATTTTAAAGATGAAAACGGTCTATATTATACATACTTGAATCTAGGCACATTATTAAATGAAACCAATCAACCCAAAGAAGCGTTGGTCGTCTTAGAAAAGGCATTTGAACAAAATAGTAACGATGAAAAATTGTATAATGCCCTCGGTTTGATTTACAAGTCCATTGGTGATTTTGATTTGGCTTTGACCTACTTTAATGGCGCCATTGAATTAAAAGAGGATTATGCTTATGCTTATGGCAATAGAGGCAGTGTTTATTATTTGATGGAAGAGTATCGGATTGCTTTAAGTGATGTGAATACAGCCCTATCCATGGATCCATTTATTCCCCAAATGTATGATTTGAAAGCAAAAATACTTATAAAAACAGGTGAATTAGAAGAAGCCATTAAGATACTAGATGCAGGTATAACGAGGTGGGTCAATTACGCTGACTTATACATCACCCGCGGTAACATCTATTTTAGTGAAAAAGCCTATGGTGAAGCTTTAATGAACTATGGCCTGGGTATTGAATATGGCAGCATTGAAGGGCATAAAGGACAAGGTGTGACCTATCAGTTAATCGGTCAGTATGAGGATGCTATCTCACAATTAGAAACCTATTTACAAAATTATCCAACAGACATTTCAACCCTTATTGCCCTTGGAACAGCTTATAGGCAAACCAAAGAGTATGAACTGAGTTTAGCTCAATATGATAAAGTCCTGAGTTTTAGCCCTAAACACACTGAAGCGATGTATCAGATGGCCTTAACTTATATAGATATGCAAGCATTGTCAGATGCAGAAAAAGTACTGAATCAGGTTTTATCCATAGACCCGGATCATAAAGCGTCCAAGGAAGCTCTAAAAAATATAGAAGTATAATTAAGCAGTGAAGTTTCATAGAAGCCTTATGGCTATATAAGAAAGTTGGTGTACCAAGTGGAAGAACAAATCAAGAATGATATAGAAGAAAAGGCCATATTGATAGCGATATGCCCTCAAAACAAGGAAAAAGAAGTGGAAAGTGCTATTGATGAACTAGAAGAACTAGCAAAAACAGCAGGCGCAAGTACATTGGTCAAAGTGATTCAAAATAGGGATAAACCTCATCCAGCCACTTACTTTGGTAAAGGCAAGGTGGAAGAATTAAAAGAAATGGTCGAGCAATATGAGATTACCACCATCATATGTGATGATGAGTTATCACCGGCACAATTGAAGAATCTTAGTGAAGCTCTAGATGTCAAAATCGTAGACCGTCCAATATTGATTATGGATATCTTTGCTAGACATGCCCATACAAAAGAAGGTATCTTGCAGGTTGAGATGGCTCAAATGCGTTACCGTCTTTCCAGGTTATCCGGACTAGGTAAAAGCCTGTCAAGGTTAGGCGGCGGTATTGGTACAAGAGGTCCTGGAGAGAAA
Organism: Clostridiales bacterium; assembly: GCA_024636985.1. Taxonomy (GTDB): domain Bacteria; phylum Bacillota; class Clostridia; order Lachnospirales; family Vallitaleaceae; genus Petrocella. Next base: position 3,982 of record JAGXFY010000076.1, read on the forward strand.
AAACTTGAGACAGATAAACGACATATAAGACGCCGTATCGATATGTTGAAAGAAGAATTGGAAAAAATTCATTCCAGTAGACATTTGTTAAGAGAAGGAAGAGCAAAACAAGGTAAACCCATTATTGCTATTGTCGGGTATACCAATGCAGGTAAATCAACACTTCTGAATCATTTGACCGATGCCGGTGTGTTACAAGAGGATATGCTTTTTGCAACCTTAGATCCGACCACCAGAAACATGGTCCTACCGGAAGGGAAAGAAGTCCTAATGGTAGATACGGTTGGTTTTATCAGAAAATTGCCCCATCATATTGTAGAAGCTTTTAAGTCGACCTTAGAAGAAGTGGTTTATGCAGATGTATTGATTCATATGGTGGATGCAACTAATCCGGATGCCAATAAGCATATTCAGGTTGTCCATGAAACATTATTAGAACTTGGAGCTGAAAAAACACCTATGTTGACCTTATTAAACAAGTGTGATAGAGATAACGTGGATGATGACTTATGGGATGAGAAGGCTTTTGCCAATATTCGTGTTTCAGCCCTTACCGGTGATGGTATTCATAAAGTTCTAGAAGCATTGGAACAACATCTTTTACAGGGTCAGCGACTCATGAAAATTATTATACCTTATCATCAAGGTCAGATCCTACAAAAGCTTAGGACCTATGGCCAGATTCTTGAAGAGTCTTATGTGAATGAAGGTACTTATGTTGAAGTGTATATAGAAGAGGCCTACATTAACAAATATAATCTGGGTAGTATGGTTATTGGTTAAGGTGTCAAAACTATATAGTTGAACTTTCATCTACGGTAGGTGAATTTAGTGAAACTTAGTTTTGACCCTTTAACCATTATTGGTTAAGTAAATACTATATATAGTAGGTATACAACTAATTGCCTACTGTATATAGTATTTTTTCATTGACCAACGCTATTGCTCTGTGGTATGATTTTATGTGTTGAGGTAGCTGGTTTATGTGTGTAGGTTGGGAGGTATATCAAATGTATGAAGTGGTCAAACGAGATGGGGAAATAACAAATTTTGATTTAAATAAGATTAAGGATGCAATTACTAAGGCATTTATTGCCACTAAAAGGGCTTTTAATGACGATATATTAAACATGTTGGTGCTTAGAGTGACATCGGATTTTGAGCTAAAGATGATAGAAGGAAAAATAGGCGTAGAAGCCATACAAGACAGTGTGGAAAAAATACTAGAAGAATCCGGCTATACAGAAGTGGCCAAAGCCTATATATTATATCGTAAACAAAGGGAGAAAATCAGGAATATCAAATCCACCATATTGGATTATAAAGAAATTGTAAATAGCTATGTGAAAGAGGAAGACTGGCGTGTGAAGGAGAATTCTACAGTCACCTATTCTGTGGGAGGATTAATCTTACATAATTCAGGAGCAATTACAGCCAATTATTGGCTTTCAGAGGCATATGATGAGACCATTGCCAATGCCCACAGGGATGGAGATATGCACATTCATGATCTATCCATGTTAACAGGTTATTGTGCCGGTTGGTCATTGAAACAACTGATAGAAGAAGGTCTTGGGGGTATTCCAGGCAAGATATCTTCGGCGCCTGCACGGCATCTAATCACATTATGTAACCAAATGGTAAATTTCTTAGGTATCATGCAAAATGAATGGGCCGGTGCGCAAGCTTTTTCTTCTTTTGATACTTACTTAGCACCTTTTGTTAAGAACGATAATCTGAGTTACAAGGAAGTTAAGCAAGCCATACAGTCTTTTGTTTTTGGCGTTAATATACCCAGCCGTTGGGGCACACAGTCACCTTTTTCAAACATAACGATTGACTGGAAAGTACCGGAAGATTTGGCAAGTCTACCGGCCATTGTCGGTGGTAAGGCAGTGGCGTTTTGTTATGGTGACTGCCAAGCAGAGATGGATATGATCAACAAGGCTTTTATAGAAGTTATGCTAGAAGGTGATGCAAACGGACGGGGCTTTCAGTATCCCATACCCACGTATTCAATCACCAAAGCATTTGACTTTGGAGATCATGAAAACAATCAACTTTTATTTGAAATGACGGCAAAGTATGGGACACCATATTTTTCCAATTATCTTAACAGTGATATGGAGCCCAGTGACATTAGGAGCATGTGTTGTCGGTTAAGATTGGACTTACGAGAGCTTAGAAAAAAACAAGGTGGCTATTTTGGTTCAGGTGAAAGCACCGGTTCAATCGGTGTGGTTACCATCAACTTGCCAAGAATTGGCTACTTGGCGGAGGATGAGCAAGACTTTTTTTATCGTCTGGACAATGTTATGGATCTTGCAGCCAGGTCGTTGAAGATCAAAAAGGATGTTATCACACGCCTCTTGAATGAAGGTTTATATCCTTATACAAAAAGATATTTGGGTCATTTTTCAAGCCATTTTTCAACAATTGGCATCATTGGTATGAATGAGGCGACCCTTAATGCCAAGTGGATTGGCAAGAACCTGATTGATGAAAAAGCCAGAGCATTTGCCCTTAAGGTATTAGATCATATGCGTAATCGACTATCGGATTATCAGGAAGCCTATGGTGACTTGTACAATCTTGAGGCAACGCCGGCAGAATCAACCACTTACAGACTGGCAAAGATGGATAAAGTGAAGTACACAGACATTATTTCTGCAGGCAAGAATAGAGGTATACCTTATTATACCAACAGTACTCATTTACCGGTGGATCATACAGTGGATATATTTGATGCTTTAGATCTTCAAGATGCTTTCCAAGGCAAATACACTTCGGGTACTGTTTTTCATGGATTCTTAGGCGAGAAGCTCTCAGGTTGGCAAGAAGCCGCCAAATTGGTTAAAGTCATAGCCGAGAACTACAAATTACCATATTACACTTTGTCACCCACATACTCCATATGTGAAAACCATGGCTACTTAAATGGTGAAGTGCATCAGTGTCCTGAATGTGGTCATAAAACAGAAGTATATTCTAGAATCACCGGTTATTATCGTCCGGTACAACATTGGAATGATGGCAAAACCCAAGAATATAAAGAACGTAAAGAGTACATTGTAGAAGATGCAATCAAGGAAGCGATCAAAGAACCCGTCCAAAGCGTAAAGTTAGAGGCACAGGTTAATACAAGTAAGCAAGAAGTAGGAAAAGAAGAGAAAACCGCCAGTCTATTGGAAGACCCAAAAGTATTGCTTTTTACAACAAAGACATGCCCCAGTTGTCAGGTGGCAAAAGTCTATCTAGGTGAAAAACATAGCTACAGGATTGTAGATGCAGAAGAAGAGCTTAGCCTTGTAGAGAAGTTCAAAGTCATGACGGCACCTACCTTAGTTGTCTTATCAGAAGATGATTATGATTCCTACTCAGGATTAGCCAGTATTAGAAGGTTCACGACCAGCTACGTAACGACATAAATAAAGGAGCAAATGATGAGTTTAACAGATCAGATTTTTATAACGATGTGCAAAGACATATTGGAAAACGGTACATCTTCAGAAGGACAGCTGGTAAGACCCAAATGGGCGGATGGGACCATGGCCCACACCATTAAGAAGTTTGGTGTGGTTAATCGCTATGATTTAGCTAAAGAGTTCCCGATTCTGACATTAAGGCGTACCAATTTTGAAAAGGCCATTGACGAAGTTTTATGGATCTGGCAAAAGAAGTCCAACAACATTCATGATTTAGGCAGTCGAATATGGGACAACTGGGCAGATGAGGATGGGTCTATCGGAAAAGCTTATGGCTATCAATTAGGTGTAAAACATCAATACCCTGAAGGCATGTTCGACCAAGTGGATCGGGTGCTCTATGACTTAAAGCACAACCCTTATAGTCGAAGAATTATAACCAACATATATGTCCACGGAGACTTAAGTGAGATGAACCTTTACCCATGCGCCTATAGCATGACATTTAACGTGACAGGTAATAAGTTAAATGGTATCTTGAATCAAAGGTCCAATGATGTCTTAGCAGCGAACAACTGGAATGTGGTGCAGTACGCAGTATTGATGCATATGTTGGCACAGGTATCAGACCTTGAAGTAGGAGAATTGTTACATGTGATTGCTGATGCCCATATTTATGATCGTCATGTAAAGCATGTTGAAGACTTAATCCATAGAGAACCTTTTGAAGCACCCATATTTAGGATGAACCCTGATATCAAAAACTTTTATGATTTTAAAGTGGAGGACTTTGAACTTATAGACTATAAGCGCGGAAAACAAATCAAAGGCATAGAAATTGCCATATAGGAGGACGACATGGTATTGATTGTTGCAGTGGATGATAAGTTCGGTATCGGTCGAGAGGGCAATCTTCTAACGTATATACCGGAGGACTTGGCCTATTTTAAAGAAATGACATTGAACAAGACCATTGTCATCGGACGTAAAACCTTAGAATCGTTTAAGAATGGTGCACCTTTACCCAAAAGACAACACATCGTAATGACGCGTACAAAGACCTATGAGCACCCAAGGATTACAACGGTTTCATCTGTGGAACAACTCCTTATAGCAGTTAAAGCGTATGATCCGGAAGAGGTTTTTGTATCCGGTGGTGGTAACATCTACGCGCTTCTGCTGCCTTATTGTCAGAAAGCCTATGTAACTATGATTGAGGCAGATCTTAAAGCAGACACATTTATGCCGGATCTACGATTACATAAAGAATGGCGATGTGCAGAAGAGGGACCGTGGCTTGAAACACCGGACTTTAGATACAGACATACAACGTGGGTACGAGCAGCATTATAATCGGAAAGACCTTCCTATATTAGAGAGGGTCTTTTTTGCTCTCTAGGAAAGTCATACTTTAGTATTCAGCCTTGAAACGTGGCAGAATACATCAATGACCTTTCCTGTCGAACCGTTCAGAAATATGAGCAGAGCTCATAACGAAGCGAAGCTTCTTTTCTTGCTCTCTAGGAAAGACGATGCTATCAACCATTCGTTAAAAATTTTTTATAAATAACGATTTCCCTTTATCTATAGAACATCCAATGTTAAAATAGAATCAATATCAATTGAAATCGAATCAATTGAAACTTGAGGAGGCTGTTATGTTCGATCTATCATCCATACATTCTAATGATTTTGCAAATTTTTACACGGATATCAACGATTTTGTAGATGGCCTTTTTTATGATGAAAGAGATGCATTGGCCAATATGAGCAACCTAGCTTCTTTGCTATACCATACGCTTGGTGATGTTAACTGGGTCGGATATTATCTTTTTAAGTCAGGGGAGTTGGTTCTTGGGCCCTTTCAAGGAAAGCCGGCTTGTATAAGAATTAGTATAGGTAAAGGTGTTTGCGGAACAGCTGCACAAAAGCGAGAAACCCTTCGCATTCCTGACGTACATCAATTTGAAGGTCACATTGCATGTGACGGGGATACCAATGCTGAATTGGTCATTCCCATGATTAAGAACGGTGTTTTACTCGGTGTGCTTGACCTTGATAGCACACGTAAGGATCGTTTCAGTGAAGAAGACCAAATAGCACTGGAGAACATTGTAGACAAGCTACTTGAGGCCAGTGAGTTTGAACATGTAAATTAGAGAAACTTAGTTTAGGGGCTTTAATCAAGATTGAGATCAAGATGACTACTAAAGATAACAAGGAGGCAGACGATGGAATACAGAAATTATAAAGTTATAAAAGAAGAAAGAATAGAGGCATTAAATGGCCTTGGCATATTATTAGAACATGAAAAAAGTGGTGCCAGAATCATGGTGGTAAAAAATGATGATGAAAATAAAACATTTAACATTATATTCAGAACACCACCTAAGGATGATACGGGTTTACCTCATATCCTAGAACACTCTGTATTGTGTGGTTCGCGGAAATATCCGGTCAAAGATCCTTTTGTCGAATTGGCAAAAGGTTCACTTAATACTTTTCTAAACGCTATGACTTATCCTGATAAAACCATGTATCCCGTTGCCAGTTGCAACAACCAGGACTTTAGAAATCTTGTAGATGTTTATATGGATGCTGTACTTTACCCAAATATCTATGACGATCCTCGTATTTTGCAACAAGAAGGTTGGCATTATGAACTGGAAACGTTAGAAGGCGAGATGACTTATAACGGTGTGGTATATAATGAAATGAAAGGTGCCTCATCCAATCCGGAACAGGTGTTATTTAGGCAGATACAAACCGCGCTCTTCCCAAACCATCCTTATGGTTATGACTCAGGTGGTGAACCGGATGCTATCACAGATCTTACCCAAGAACAGTTTCTGGATTTCCATAGAACCTATTATCATCCCAGTAACAGCTATATATTTCTTTATGGCGATTTGGATGTAACAGAGCAGTTGTCTTGGTTAGATGAAGCTTATCTGAATGATTTTGAAAAAATTGAAGTGGACTCTGAATTGGTAAAAGTTGAGCCCTTTATAACTAGAAATCACGTAACAAAATCCTATGCCGTCGGACAAGAAACCAAAACAGATAACAAATCATATTTAAGCTATAATGTTGCCTTTGACAAACCAAAGACCCAATGTGAGAATCTAGGTCTAGAAGTCATGGAATATCTTTTGCTAGACGCACCGGGAGCACCTCTCAAGGAAGCTTTGCTTAAACTGAATATTGCGGAGGATATCTTTGGAAGTTATGATAGTGGCCTTAGACAACCAACCTTTAGTATCATTGCAAAAAACACCAATGTAGAACATGAGGCACTTTTTGTGGCGACCATTGAAAGTGAACTTGCTAAGATAGCTCGTGAAGGGTTTTCAAGAAGAAAAGTTGAAGCCGCTATTAATTATTTTGAATTCAAAATACGCGAAGCAGATTTCGGACAGTACCCTAAAGGTGTCATCTATTCAATAAAAGCTTTAGATACTTGGTTATATGATGGCGATCCATTTGAAAATTTTGCTTACGATGAAGCATTTAGACAACTGAGAGAAGGTATAGAAAATGGTTGTTTTATAAGTCTGATTGCTACCTATCTATTGAACAATCCTCATACGGCTTTACTTAGACTTATTCCGGATGCCCAAATGTTGGTAGAAAAAGAAAAGCAACTTAAGAATAAACTTAATAAATATAGGGGCATGCTCACAGAAGAAGACAAATTAGCTTTAATAGAGGGAACAAAGGCACTTAAAAAGCATCAGGCAGAACCAAATGCTAGGGAAGATTTAGAGAAAATACCGTTATTAGATTTAACAGATATTAAAAAAGAATCGACGCCCATACACTATGAAGTGGTAAAAAATGAGGGACATGAATGGATTCTCCATAAGACCTTCACCAATAATATTGTATATATGCGCTTGCTTTTTGACTTCTCACCTTTGACTTTTGAAGAGTTACCCTATGTCAGCTTACTTACGAGGCTTTTGATGCGTATGGATACGAAACAACATACATATTCAGAATTATCGGATGAAATCAACATTCACACAGGTGGTGTTAGAGCGGAAACCAATGTGTATGGCATGAACAATGAACCGGACATATGTCAGACCAAGTTTGAAGTAAAGTTTAAATGCTTGGGTGAAAAAATAGATGAGACAGTTACATTGGTCAAAGAGGTACTGACAGAATCATTGTTTACGGATTTAAGTCGTTTAAAGGATTTGATTTTTGAAAACAAGTCCAGACTCAGTACGGCTTTAACCAGCGGTGGCCATAATGTCAGTATTAATCGTTGTTCTAGTTACTTTAACATCAGTGCACGCTACAAAGAAGCTTTAGATGGCATTACGTATTATGAATTTCTTGAGAAGGTTGTTTCTGAAAACCAATTTGAGGCAGTAGCAATAAAATTAAAAGAAGTGTTAGACAAAATTACCCATAGGGAAAACCTACACATATTAGTGAATACTGAAGAAAGACTTATAGCACCGGTTAAAGAAAAGCTTCAAGAATTAATCACAGTATTTCCTGAGAAATCTATTGCCTATGATGAAACATTGCCTATAACGTTTGAAGCACTGAATGAAGGTTTTAAAACCGCGAGCAAGGTTCAGTACTGTGCCTTGGCCGGTGATTATGTAAAAGAAGGCTACCTATACAATGGTCATATGAAGGTGCTACAAACGATTATGAGCTTGGATTATATGTGGAAAGAAGTTAGGGTCAAAGGTGGTGCATATGGTGGATTTGCCGGTTTCAGAAGAAACGGTCTATTTTTCTTAGGATCTTATAGAGACCCTAACTTAAATAAAACTTATGAGATTTACAGAGCGTTACCGGACTATGTAAAGAATCTGAAGTTAGATGACAGAGAACTTCTGAAATACATTATCGGCACCATGAGTAATGTGGATGTACCACTCACACCACAAATGAAAGGTGATCGGGCTTTGGGATTGTACTTATCAAGTGTCTCAAAAGAAGATGAACAGAGAGAGCGAGACGAAATTCTGTCCACGACTTTAGAAGACTTAACGGCACTTGGACAATTAATTGAAGATATCATCGGGCAAGATTACTTCTGTGTTATTGGGAATGAAAGTATGATTGAAGAAGAAAAGCACCTATTCATTACGGTTAAGACCCTGAATCAGTAAGAAAACAGAAGGGTAATATTGAAAGTAATATAGAAGGTAATATAGAAAGTGAGTAGTTATGAGACCGACAAATGCAGTGTACACAGCCTCCAATACATGGGCCAATGAACGATACGAAGCCACGAAAAAAGCAATGGCAGATTGTCTCATTGATATAGGGCGGCAGGAAAACAAGAACCACTACCACCGATATTTTAAGAAAGTCGGTACTTTTATGATGGCTATGATGGCTCACAACGAAGCCATCAAAACCCCTACCTATTTTGAAGATCATGATTTTGAGACCTTACTTTTGATGAATCATGACCTTTATGGGGATATTAGTGATGGTAACTATACCA
>JAGXFY010000007.1:0-36890 GCA_024636985.1 Clostridiales bacterium
CATATTTGGATTCTATAATGAGGATATAGCAATATACATGAAAACGAAGGAGGTAGTACTATGATGTTACTCGTATTTGCACTGATTGGATTTGGTATTTATTATATGGTTAAAGAACAAAAGGTTACTGGGTTTAGAAGCGATGCTAAGACAGGTCCGGAAGAAACTTTGAAGCAAAGATACGCAACTGGAGAAATAGATGAAGAGACTTTCACAAGAATGATGAAGACCATTAAAGGTTAAGGAGGAATAAACTATGATGATGTTTCAAAGAGGTTTTCAAGGCGGTTATAGAGGTGGTGCATGTTGGTCAGGTAGTTACTTAGGTTACGGCTGGCATATGCTGATTATGGCGGTTGTCCTATTGGCAATCATTTTTACAGTTATTTATTTGGTTAATAAATCAAGCCATAGACATGACAACAAAGATGTTCTGGATATTTTGAAAATGAAATATGTTCAAGGTGACCTGACTGAAGAAGAATATACTAAGAAAAAAGATTTGCTGTTAAAAAAATAGGAAGAAGGATTTAGGAAGATGGACAATTCATTCATGCTCCTGTAGAATCAAAATGAGGTGATTGGATGAAATATCAGATTATGATGGTTGAAGATCAAAAAGAGATTCGAGATATTGTTATAAAATATCTCGAGAAAGAAGATTACGAAGTTCTAATAGCAGAAGATGGGTTTTTGGCGCTTGAGCTTTTTAGTCAGTCTTTGATTCATCTTGTCCTACTGGACATCATGATGCCTGGCATTGACGGATTTGAGGTCTTAAAAGAGATTCGAAAAATATCTGACGTGCCGGTGATTATGTTAACAGCAAAAAAAGAAGAGATAGATCGAATTAAGGGTTTTGAACAAGGTGCAGATGATTATGTGCTTAAGCCTTTTAGTCCGAGAGAGCTCATGGGAAGAATTAAAGTTCTACTTAAAAGGGTTTATCATGAATCAGAGACCATGGTTTACAGATACAAAGATTTAAGTCTGCATATAGGAAGCATGAAGCTATACAAAGATCAAGAGGAAATCACCATCACCTCTGCTGAGTATGGCTTGTTGTGTGCATTCTTTAAAAACCAAGGTCAGGTTCTAAGTAGAGAGCAGTTGATTGGATTAGCTTATGGACAGAATTATGATGGGTATGACCGTAACGTTGACAGTTATATAAAACGCATTCGTCAAAAAATAGAAACCGACCCCAAAGCACCTGAAATACTGATAACAAAATATGGCGCCGGCTACATGTTTGGAGGTAAATGATGGTATCAATAAGACAACAATGGTTGAGTGTTCTCATATTTATAGCGGTACTATCTGTCGCCGTTAATGCATTGGTTCTAAGTGCGCTTATAAACAGATATTTTCTTGAATATACCACAAAAAACTATGAAGCACATGTGGAACAGATTACTTTATACTCACAGAGAAGCCTGCAGAATTTAGATATGAATAAAAATCAAATGGCCATGGATATGGAAACACATCTTAGTGATCCGATTACAAGTATTAAGTTGTATGATGCCCTAGGCGAACTTCTTATTGAAGTATCTAAAGATCAGAGATTCGGACCGGACATGATGCGAGACGGTATGATGTCTAATATGATGGGTGGCTTTTTTGAAGAAATGGATCGTATTGATCTCAAAGATGATACAGGAGCAAAAATTGGTCAACTCAATATCTTGCGCTATAGCTCACTTGAGAATTCTATGGCAACAAGGATGTTTAGAGTAGCTCTATTTACCAACAGTTTGATATCTGTAGGGCTTGTAATAATTATGTCTGTTGTTTTAGGGTTAATTGTTAGCAAGAAAATGAGCAGGGATCTTAAAGATACATCTGTATTAGCACAGAAGATTGACATAGGAGAAGATTTGGAAATCCAGTCATCTAAAGTCATGGAAATCCGAATCATACAGGAGCGCTTGGAAGCACTTCGATCCAAATTGAAGCTTAAACAAAGGAGTCGAAAAAATCTGACAGATGCTCTGCTCCATCAAACAAGAACACCCTTAACGATCTTGAAGTCTCATTTTGAAGGCTATGAAGATGGATTAATACATTTTACTGAAGATGAAATCAAAACCTGTGAGAATCAGATTGAAGATTTAACGGTTATAATCGAGAACATGAGTGGTATGATCGATGCTGACCAAGATATGGATGAGGTTAGGGTTGAGGAATTTGATGTTCATGCGATGCTTACAAGAATTGTAAAAGGATTATCGGTTCAATTTGAAAGAAAAGGCATAACACTGATGCTTAATAGTCATGAAAAGATAAAAATAAAATCAGACCCTTACAAGTTAAGCCAAGCAATTTACAATATATTGACCAATGCCTATAAGTATACGAATGGTAATGGCAGAGTCGTTGTAAACTATCAAGAAAAAGACGGCCGTGTCAGTATTAGTGTGAAAGATGATGGCATAGGTATAGAAAAAGAAGAAATAGGCCAAATCTTTAATGCTTACTATAGAGGTGGTAATGCAAACAAAACACAAGGTGAAGGTATCGGGTTGCATGTTGTGAAGGAGAATCTAAAAAGCATCCAAGGCACAGTAGATGTGACTTCAATGCTTAATGTTGGAACTGAGTTTACTATTAAGATACCTAAAGTGATTTAGTAACAACCCTATTTAGTCCTTAGTTAGGTCAACAATGGTATTCCATAAGTCTTTCAAAAAGAATTCCACCTCATCATCTGAATCATAGATCAAACAGGGTACATCCTGACCATAAGAAGATTCGGCAAAATCAATTACCGCTTCCATATTATCATCTACAAGGATTAAATAGACAAAGGGCAAATTTGACCTATACTCTAAAGATATGATTGCCTCAGGATTATTTGGGGTTTGTAGCTCTTTATCTAAAATAATCAAGATAAATGTATTTAACGATAGTGGGTTAAAACAGTGGTAGCCTAGGAAGTCCTCTAAGTTAGTTGGAATAACATTATAGCCATAATCCTGTATATGTTGTAGAACGTTATTATGTTTCATGAAAATACCTCACTTATTTTTTCGTAGACAATTGTCTATTAGAATCAACTCTTACTATAGCATCTTTTAAAAGATAAAGATAGAAAAAAGCAAAAAGTATAAATAAAAAGACGACTAATAATCGTCTTTTTATTTATACTTTTAATTGAGGATAAAAATATATTAATAACATAAATATAAAATATGATATAAACTTAAAATATAAATACTATAAAAATATAATAATAATAAACTATATTAAAACAATAAAAAATATTATTAAAAATACAATAAAAAAATATTAAAAATTGATGAAAATAAATTGTGTTTTGTTAAAACATGTGGTATGATTATTCTAATATTATTTCGGGAGAGTGATGATATGTTACGTTTCAAAAACATGCGCCAGCGTGTTGAATTTGCCTACGAAAGAATGAATATCGATATCTACTATGAAGGTGATTACCGATACACCGTTGAACATCATAGTGATCATAAGATTTTTGAAAAACTATCTGAAGAACAGGTAGATGAAGTCTTGAATCAGATATGGCAGGAATTAAAAGTAGAAAAAGTTGGGTAGGGGACTGGTATGCATGGATTTCAGGAGATTAGAGCGGATGTTCTGATTAATAGTGATGATTTAAGAAGAAGGTTCAAAGATGTCAGAGAACTGGTACATAGCCGAGGAAATGCGGGTGTGTTGGTCAACAATCGTGTTGATATGGTTCTTATGGATATTGAAGTTTATAATAAATTAATTGAAAATCAAACTGCAGGCTAAGGTGAATCCGTTTCGAAAAATGGGTTTACCTTTTGTTGTTAGAATATAATTTGATGAAGGGAGAATAAAGATGAAGAACTTCAACATGCACATACCAACAAAAGTATATTTTGGTGAAGGTGCAATCAAAGATTTGAGTATTGAAATAAAGAAATATGGCAACAGGGTTTTGATGGTATATGGCCATGGTAGCATTAAACGTAACGGCGTTTATGATGATGTTATGGCTGCATTTGAGTTGGGCGATATCACATATGTTGAACTTTCAGGCGTAGATGTGAACCCTAGATTGGAAACAGTTAATGAAGGTGTAAGAATATGCTTGTCTGAGAAGATTGATTTTATTTTGGCTGTGGGTGGGGGAAGTGTTGTTGATTGTTCAAAGACCATAGCGGCAGCCGTCTATTATGCCGGTGACCCTTGGGATCTAGTGAGTTATAAAACAAAAATTCAAAAAGCTATGCCACTTGGTGTCGTATTGACACTTTCAGCGACGGGATCTGAGCTTAATGGTAATGCTGTGATTAGTAATACACAGACAAAGGAAAAGCGAGGCTTTTCAAGTGAATGGATGTGGCCTAAATTTTCTATATTAGACCCTACATATACCTATACTGTATCGCCGCATCAAACGGCTTGCGGCATCGTAGACACTTTAACCCACTTATATGAGTTCTATTTTAGTGCCAAGGAAGATGCAGAGCTCTCAGATGCCATGAGCGAAGCTGTTATGGCGACTGTCATCAAATATGGTAAGATAGCTATTGCCGAACCTAATAACTACGAAGCCCGTTCAAATCTAATGTGGGCAAGTGCTGTTGCCCTTAGTGGCATGACCAATAGAGGTAAGACGTTTGAAGGTTTTAATCATGCTGTTGAGCACGGCCTTAGTGCCATTTATGACATAACCCATGCAGATGGACTTGCAATATTGGCTCCATACTGGATGGAGTATGTGCTTGATGAAAAAAGTGTGACCAGATTTGCGAGATTTGCCAGAAAAGTGTGGGGCATTGTAGGTGAAGACGATATGGGGGTTGCGAAGAAGGGTATTGAACGCACAAGAAGGTATTATGAGTATTTGGAAATGCCCAGTCGATTGAGCCATGTAAAAATTGATGATGCGAGATTGGATGCGGTCATTGACCATGCATTTTTAGGAGATACTTTGGGCCATTTAAAAATATTACGTAAACAAGATGTTAGAAGAATCTTAGAAGCGGCTCTATAGAACTTTTATCATACAAAAAAGAGACTCTGTCAACTGAACCGACCCCCAAAAGTTAGACCTAAATCTAACTTTTGGGGGGCGGTTTTGTATGACCAAAGTTACTTTTGTTCATACACCTAATTCATACACCTAATTCATGCAACATTGTTTGTATTTTTTACCACTACCACATGGGCAAGGGTCATTACGACCGATCTTCTTATCTTTAACGATGATTTTTGATTGGTTGTAAGTTTTCTTGATTTCTTTTCTTTTTTCTAAGGTGAAGATGGTATCCCAAGCTGGAAGATTAAAAAGCCAGTCGGCTTTAGCGTGTAACATGTTGAAATAGAGCTTTTCAAGATCAACATCAAGGTGAATCAAGGTACTTGCTTTAATGTCTTCCAACACAAGTTCACTTTTAAGGCTTGTGTTAATGCCATCTAAGAATCCGACCAAGGTCATATTGTCCATATTGTAGCTTTTGGCTAACTCTGATACAGTTCCTTTAATGATTTGATCAGGTGTGGCGAGTATAGCTTCATAAATAACCTGTTCTTTTGGAAGATAATCCCCCCAAAAAGCATCATAGTCTTCCCCGTTTCTATCCTGATAGGCAAGATCTTTCCAATCTGATATAAGTGACATAGTATATATCCTTTCTTATGAAAAATCGATAACTCAGCTTTATTAGAAGCTATGAAGCTACTGAAGTAGAGCCCAGTCTATAATCAATGCTCATTATAGCATATTTTAGTATTTTTCGAAAATAAATTCTCCAAATTAAATGGAGGATAAAGGTCGGACGCTACCCCTTTCCATTAAGGAATAACTGGCAACATATTTGGTGATTTTATTAGGGTTCTCTTTGTCCATAAGACTAAGTAAAAGTTCGGCAGCTTTTGTACCGACAGCATGGGTGTCCGTATGGATGGTTGTGAGAGGTGGCTGATAAAAAGCTGCAACATGAACATCGTCAAAACCCATCACGGAAATGTCATCAGGTACTTTTAAGCCCATTTCATTGGCACAACTGATGGCACCGATAGCCATAAAGTCTGTAGTGGCAAAAACTGCAGTAGGGCGATCGTCCGGATTTTTTAGGAGTATTTTCATAGCTTCATAACCGCTTTCAATACTGAAGTCACCTTCAGTCATTCTACTTGGATTAAGGGGGATATTATTCATCTCATGGGCCAGCTTATATCCTTTTTTACGTTCCAGGCCGGCAGCCTCATCGTAATCCGGTAAGCCAATAAAACCAATATCCTGATGGCCCATTTGAATCAAATATTCCGTAGCGGTCTTAGCAGCATAAAAGTCATCATGAATGACATAAGGCATATCTATATAATTGCTTTTTTGTCCAATCATAACAATCGGAATCTTATAGTTTTTCAACATGGCATAGTGTTTTTTAGCAAAACCGGCAGCAAAATATAAGATACCATCGACTCTTTTTTCTTTGAAAGTATTAAAGATACTTAACTCCTCATCAGCATGGTATCGACTGTTAGCGAGCATGATATTATAGTTATTGGCTTTTAATACATCGGTTATGGCGTTGATAGATTGACTAAGTGAACTCATACTAAGTTCTGTAACGCAAATTAAGACACCAATGGTATAAGTTTTGTTTTGTTGCAGTTCCCTTGCAAGTGAATTAGGCCTGTACCCCGTTTCCTTGAGGACAGCTTCGACTCTTTTACGTGCATCTTCACTTACTTTCGCTGTATTATTGATGACCCTTGAGACAGTACTGATTGAGACACCGGCACAATTGGCCACATCTTTGATATTCATCTGTTCACTCCTTGAAAATTTTCATATTTAATAGTTACATTTTACTTGATTGCTTGCGTTAAGTCAATTGGCATAAAGCATAGAAAAAGATCTAAAGAATAGGAAGAATAGCCGGAAGTATGGGGACGCGTGTATGATGATAGGGTAAATTTGACTTAAGTATTTGCATGAAAAGCTTTTCAGCACAACTGGCTTCATCTCGGATAAAAATAACTGGAATAAGGAAGATGTCTATAAAAAGGCGTAATTATATGGTATAATAAATCATATTGAGAATGAATTTCATATAAATAGAAAGGTGTGATTTTATGAAAACGACAAAAAAAATACTATGGACCCTAATGCTTATAACGTTATTAATACTGACGGCCTGTAACAATTCAGCAACGCAGATATCAGAAATTAAAAGTGAACTAGAAAGTGTAAAAGCAGAAAACAGTCAGTTAGAAAATGAGCTGGTCGTAATGGAAGAAGAGATTGTATCTTTAGAAGAAACAATCACCGCTATGGAGGATGATATTTCGGCTGCTAAGTTAGAAGCCACAAGTAGTTCGAGTGGACCAAGCTCCAGCGTTGTCAGTACATCAGCAGATGTTATTGAAGCTATGAACAATCAAGATTTTGCTACCCTATCTACGTTTATTCATCCGACCCAAGGGGTTAGGTTCACACCCTATACTTACGTTGATACAGCAAATGATGTTGTTTTTACAAGTGCTCAAGTTGCCAATATGGCAGTTGACACAACGCTTATATTATGGGGAGCCTATGATGGTACAGGAGATCCCATTCAGATGACAGCTTTAGACTATTTTGATGCCTTTGTTTATGATGAAGATTATATGAATCCTCAGATCATGGGTTTTAATACGACTGTACATTTTGGGAATATGATAGAGAATTTGGAAACTGTATACCCCAATGGTGATTATATAGAATACCATTTTACCGGGTTTGACCCTATTTATGAAGGTCTGGATTGGTCTAGTCTTACATTGGTTTATGAAGAAGTTGGATCCGTTTGGTATTTGGTCGGAATAATTAACCATCAGTGGACAACCTAAACGTAATCGATTGTGGTTCATACCATGACAGTAGGATTTTCCTCAAGCTTAAGAACAATGGTATTTTTACCTTTACTTTTAGCTTCATACATGGCGGCATCGGCCATAGTTAGTATATCCTTTTCTTTCATACCTTCACGAAAAGGGATATAACCAATGCTTAGACCGGTTTGTGTGTTATTCATTTGGATGCCCATATGCGCAATCATATCATTATAGTCCTTAAGAATGCTTTCTAGGTTCTTTTGGACTTTTTCTTTGGACATTTCTTTGAAAATCATAATAAACTCATCCCCTCCTAGTCGACCACTTATAACAGAAGATGGGGGTTGATTATTTAGTATTGAACCCAAGTTTTTCAGGACAAGATCACCCATATGATGGCCATAGCGGTCATTAATCTTTTTGAAATGGTCCACATCAATAATGGCAAAGTAATAATCCTTCAAATGAACGGCATTTAGTAAGTGATGTATGTTTTCAAGAGCATAATTTCTGCTAAAGAGGCTCGTCAAATCATCATAAAGATAGGCTTGATAGTAAGATTCTCTTTTGACAATCGTTTCTTTGATTTTCTTGAAAGTATAGATGGTTTTTAAAGTGGCAAAAAGCAGGGTGCTAAGGTATAGATTAGGATTGCTATAGGGGTAATTTATAATCCTATAGCTTAAATAAGTGGTGTGAATACAATAGAGCAATATGGCACCATATAAAAGCCAAATTTCTTTAAATAAAGGTCTATTGCGATAATATAACAAAATAAAATCAACCAGTATATAAAGAGCGAGCAAGATCGAATAGAGCTGAAAAACGAAAAAGTAGGGACCTTTGACGGCTGAAGGCGTGCTACCATATTGGACGCCTCTTGTGATAAACCAAACATCATTGGAAAAAATTAGGATGATAATAATGGTACTCATAATAACTGCCGATACAAAAGGGATTTTTGTTTTCTTTTTTGTCATCCAAGAAGTGGCACCAACGATAACAGCTGCTAACACGATATAAGAAAGATATAACAGTCTTGAATAGTTAAAAATCTCAAGATCAGTACGGGCATGGGTCAAGAATAAATAGATGATTAAAGTGACTAAAATAGAACACTCAATAAGAACAGCTTGTCCTATGTATTTAAGACGTTGTATAAACAGGGAAGTGATGATGTATAACATAATTAGAATCAGTAACACTATGATTGTGGGTAAGGTGCCTAAGAAAGTAAGGTTGATTTCAAATGTATTTTGTAAGGAAGTCATTTTCTCACCATCCCTTCATCATAAATGACAATCTTATTATTGCCTGTTTTTTTTGCATCATACATGGCAAGGTCAGCATGTATGATCGCTTCATGTCCATTATAATCATGAAAAGGTGCCATACCGATACTAAGACCGATGGTTGAATCGTTTATATCATTGTTCATTAGAATGATTTTGAACTGATTAATAAGCGTATCCAAAAAGTCGTGAATCTGCAAGGAAGTTATACTATCTTCTGAATTGAGTAGAACAAACTCATCTCCACCATATCGACAGGGCAAGAGGTTCATAGAATTGCTTTGTAGTAGATAATCTGAAAAATCAAGGAGAAGTTGATCACCGACGACATGACCCAACTGATCATTAACGACTTTAAAATTATTGAGATCAATAAAGAATAAAGTACCTCTTTCGATGTGGTTTAAAGCTTCAAGGAGATAACTTCTTGAATATAAATGGGTTAAACTATCATGGGTCAATTTATCATAGAGGTAGTCTTTTTCTTGTAAAACATTTTTATAACGTAGAAGAAAAAAAACAATGGATATAAAGACCAATAGGAGAGAAAAAACCCAATCTAAAGATCTTAATGAGGTACCGTTTAGGGTGATCTGATATGCTAGCGTGTAATAGGTTAAAAGGGAAAGATAAATGGTTAGAAGAAAAAAGTATTTATAAAAAGATCGATGAAACATTTCGTATATAGAAAGATAAAGGCCGTAAAAAACGATTATAGCCAAATAAGTATAAAATAGTAGGCGTATCGAATTAGGATAGTAGAAGTTAAGTCCAAAAAAAATAGGGATTAGAAATAGAAATATTAGGCGTAACCATGGGTGTTTGCGTTGGAAAATATACATGGTGCCACATAGAATTGAAAAAAGTATAGCATAATCAAAAAAAAGAATGATCAATGGGTAGTATGCCTTAGATAGAGGCGTGAAGTTGGATAACTTCAGAAGCAGAAAATAATTACTTGTCATCAAACTCAAGAAAATAAATGAAAAATAGCTGATGACATAAGTGAGTAAGCGATCCTTATCAATATATATATAATATAGAATGGAAAGCAAAGAAAAAGCACCTATCATCACACTAACGATAAGCGTACCGACAAAATTTCCATTTATTGTAAGTGTATATATAGGCTCAACCAACACGGGATATACCCCCTTATCTCAATAGGTCAATTGTACCATAGATTATTAGGACCATCAATGAATATAAGTGTTCTTTTATAGGGAATTAATATTGTCGATTGCGAGTCTTAGAAGTTTATGGGATAATAAAAAGGTTAAAGAACCAAAGTTACATGAATGTACGATTATTTAAGGATTAAGAGGATAGAAAAAATGGATAGAATTGCAGTACTTGGACCGAAGGGAACATTTACAGAGCTTGCGACCAAAAAATACTTAGAATCACAAAATATAGAGATGGAATTGGCCTACTACCCTTCCATGCGTAAAACATTTGATGCCGTAGGGACCACTTGTAAATATGGTGTCATACCTATCGAAAATACCTTAGACGGATTTGTACAAATTATCTTGGATTTGTTGACCCATACCAACTTGAAAATTATTCATGAGATTGTGTTACCTATTAGATTTGCTTTTATAGGCAACAGTGCATGTCTAGATGATATTAATAAGGTCTATGCTCAGTTCAAGTCAGAGAATCAATGCTTGGATTTTCTAGAGCAGTTTAGAGACCGAGATATCATAACTACAGCAAGTAACAGTCAGTCCTATGAAGAAGTCATAAAAGGTGAGGATGGGGTAGGTGCAATTATTCCCATACATATGCTGAGTAACCGTCACGATTTTAAAACGGTCATCGAAGATATAACAGATTCTATGGACAATGAAACAAGATTTATTATAGTATCACAACAGCTTAATGAGGAAGTGGTTGCTAAACGACCATGGAAGACTTTTTTTGTTGTTAGTGACGACCTAGATCGACCCGGTTTATTATGTGATATATTAAACACTTTTTCAAAAGAGAAAATCAATCTAAAATCAATTATATCCAGGCCGACCAAAACAGGCTTGGGTAATTATAACTTCTTTATTGATATAGATGGATGCTATCAAAAAGATGAGCAAGTGCGGGTAGCCATTGCTCATCTTTATGATAAGTACAATATTAAAATATTAGGTTCATATTATCGCGTTATGCTCAAAGAGGACAAAAAATAGCAAAGTAATATTAAAAATTCTTGACATACCCGATGCCGATGACACCCTTACCAAGATGACAGCCAACTGCCGGAGAAATAGGTGCATCAATAAGTCTTGCTGTATCGATACCTACTTCCTCAAAACGCGCTTTGACTGTTTCTAGGTGTTCAGGCGCTTCTGTATGAAATAGGAATATGAAGCGTGTGTCAGCACCATTGTTGGTGGATTGGAAAAATCTTTCAATCACTCGGTTTAGCGCCTTTTTTGTAGTACGAATCTTTTCAGAAGCCACTATTTTACCCTCTTCATTCATCTCAAGAAGTGGCTTGATTTTAAGCATTGAAGCCATAAAAGCAGCACTGTTGGATAAACGACCGTTTTTAACTAAATACTTAAGATTATCGACCATAAAAAAGATATAATCATTTTCTCTAATTTTTTCAAGATGGCTGATAACCGTAACAACAGATGCACCCTCTTCAACCAAACGATATGCCTCCATCGCCATATAGCCGGTTATATAAGAAGCTGAACCGCTATTAAAAGGATGGATGTTAAAGTCATCAACATAGCTCTTAGAAAGGCAGACACCTTGATAAGTACCGCTTAAGTTCTCAGATATAGAAATATATATGGCATCGGTATACCCTTCGTCTTTAAGCTTTTGATAGATATCAAGGAGTTGACCTGGAGAGGGTTGAGCAGTTTGAGGTATTTCCTCAAGACAATCCAATTGATTATAAAAGTCACTTGGCTTCAGATCGAGTCCGTCCATATATTCTTTTTGATTCATAATGATGGTGGTTCTTGCTATCTTTACATCTTCATAGCCTTTTATATAATCAAGTCCACTTGTACTACATGTGATAATTGCAATTCTACTCATAGGTAACCTCACTCTTGTCGTATTTGGGCTTTATCGTAAGTGGTTATAATGTCAATCGATAACGTTCTTATTACTATGTATTATAATAAGTATTAGCAATAAGTTCAAGTTAAAATAAAAACGCCCACACTCTTATAAGTAAGAAGTTAGGCGTTTTTATATGAAGCGCGAAACGAGATTCGAACTCGCGACCCTCGCCTTGGCAAGGCGATGCTCTACCACTGAGCCATTCGCGCATAATGGGCTACCGTTGAAGCAAGTATTATTATAACCAGTAAGAAGCCTAAGGTCAAGTCTTTTTTTAAAAGATTTTTTTGCGGCATGCTAGGATAATAAAAGTGTTTGCCTAAATATAGAAGGCGAGGACCGTTTTCAAATGAAAAAGATGGATCCATAAATACAATTGTATAAATTTTATTGAATAATATATACATAGTAGTAAAAAATACTAGCATTCAAGTCAAACGCTTGAATATATAAGGCAATTATATTGAAGCTGTGTTAATCTTATGATATGATAATTATAGAGTCGAAACTAAGTTTCTATAAGATCCAATCTGTGAAAGGTCAACACAATCTTCTTTATCGTTTTACTTTATTATAAATACGAATATAAATATGTTATCGAGGAGGCTTATATATGATTATTGGTGTGCCAAAGGAAATAAAAAACAATGAGAATCGAGTAGCATTAACACCGGCAGGTGTCCATACATTGACGGACAAAGGTCATGCTGTACTTATAGAGACAAAAGCAGGAATCGGTAGTGGTATTGAAGATGAAGCTTATGTTTTAGCAGGTGCAACTATTTTAAACACTGCAGATGATATTTTTAATCAAGCAGAAATGATTATGAAAGTCAAAGAACCCGTTCCTATTGAGTATGACAGACTAAAAGAGGGTCAGATACTTTTTACATATTTACATTTAGCACCTAACCAAGAATTGACTGATGTACTAATAAGAAAAAAGATAGCAGCAATCGCTTATGAAACCGTTGAACTTGAGGACCATAGCCTACCATTGTTGACACCGATGAGTGAAGTAGCCGGCAGAATGGCTACGCAAGTAGGTGCCTTTATGTTACAAAAATATACAGGTGGTTGTGGTGTTCTGCTAGGTGGTGTTCCAGGTGTCATGCCGGGTGAAGTGGTTGTCATTGGTGGAGGAATCGTTGGTTTGAACGCAACAAAGATGGCTGTTGGCCTAGGAGCTCATGTAACATTGTTGGATATCAGCCCCAAAAGATTGGCCTATGTTGACGATATATTTAATGGTCGGGTGGCAACGCTATACTCAAACCCATATAATATAGCTAAAGCCGTCGAAAAGGCAGACTTGCTTATTGGGGCTGTTCTAATACCCGGCGCCAAAGCACCAAAGCTCGTAACGTCCTCGATGGTTGAGTCTATGAAGGATGGAGCTGTCATAGTCGATGTTGCCATTGATCAAGGTGGTTCGGTTGAAACCATAGATCGCATTACTACCCATGACCACCCTTCTTATGTTAAACATGGTGTTGTACACTATGCAGTAGCCAACATGCCGGGGGCAGTCCCAAGGACATCTACCTTCGCACTCACAGGAGTAACATTACCTTATGCGCTCTTACTTGCTGACCAAGGCTTTGAAGGTGCTATTACGGTTAATGAAGCCTTGAGAAAAGGCGTAAATACTTACAAAGGCTATATTACATATCAGCAAGTGGCAGAAAGCTTTGGTTATGAGATGAGAGCGGTCATGACCCTCTTAAATGATGGTGTGTGAGTAAGGAGAAACAAAGATGAAGAAGTTAGTAGGTATAGGGATTGGCATCATTTTATTATTGATCTTTATATTAAATATAAATGAGGATAAACAAAAACAAATACCGTCAGACTTAATTATAGATGAATCTAAGAAAGTACTTGAACAGGATGAAGGAAGCACTGCTGAGATACCGGTAAATGAAGTTATAGAAATATCGCCTGCGCCTCATAAAATGGAGACAGGTATATTTGAATTAGATAAAACGATGCAGGTAAATATGTTGGGTAAGTCTTATCATGAAAATCCACAGGTTAAGTTCTCAGATTTAAGACTGGTTCAGGTGGTGTATTATGGTTTTGATGACTTAGAGCATCAAGGTCAACTCGTTGTACATAATGCAATTGCTCAAAAAATGTTGGATATTTTTGAAGATCTTCATGAGGCTGAATTTGCTATAGATAAAATTCAATTAATAGATGTCTATGATGGGGATGATAACCGGTCAATGGTTGATAACAATACTTCAGCTTTTAATTACCGAGTGGTAGAAGGAACAAATAACCTCTCGAATCATAGCTGGGGTTTAGCCATCGACATCAATCCATTGGTGAATCCTTATGTTACTAAAAAGGGTGTTTATCCCGTGGAAGGTAGGTCATATGTAGATAGAGAAGTACCAGTAAAAGGTATGATTATAAAAGGGGATGTATGCTATGAGGCTTTTATTTCTAGAGGGTTTTCGTGGGGTGGTGACTGGAAAAACAGTAAAGACTATCAGCACTTTGATATTAAAATAGTAGGCGTAAATGAATGACTCAAACTTCAGCACGTGCAAGATTTCAGCTTATGCTTGAATTTGACCATGAAATTGGTATAATAATGTTAGGGTTAGTAAAAGTTTAAGGTGTCAAATTAGATGCCTTAAATATAAAAAGAATTCATTTATGAGGAAGATGGAGGCGTTAATATGTTTTGTCATCAATGCGGCAAAGAGTTAGAAGAGAATTCTGAATTCTGTACAAAATGTGGCGCAAAAACTGAAAAGCCAAGTGGACAATCAGCAGTAACAATTGCTGAAATGCAGGCGCGTCAAGAAGAACCGGATAATATGTCACAATCAGCACCACATCCAGTACCTATACCGGTGCCAGTAGCTCAAGTGGCACCCCCACCGACGCCACCGGCACCACAACCAATACCGGAACCACAACCAATACCGGCACCACAACCAATACCGGCACCAACACCAGCACCACAGCCAACGCCAGCACCACAGCCAACGCCACAAGTCAACAATATGAATCAGCAACCACATTACAATGCTGTCGGCGTTGATCTAAATGATAAAAACAATCAACCGATGACGGTTTTAGGATGGCTTGGAACTTTTCTGGTTATGTTGATTCCACTGGTGAATATCATCATGGTTTTTGTTTGGGCATTTGGGTCTAATGGCAATCGAAGTAGAAAAACATTTTTCCAAGCGTATTTGATTATTTTCATTGTCTTAGTCATCTTAAGTATCGTATTTGGATCAGCTATAGCACTTTTGTTTAATTCTGTGGTGGATAGTGGCAGTTACTATTAGAAATATGGATCAAAATCTCAAAACTTATATTTAGGAAAAAATCCAAGAGCATAATGTTATACTCTTGGATTTTTTCTTTTTATTCTAAGAAACAGATTATTATAGATCAATGATCTCAAAGGCGTGAACGAATAAGCGTCCATCATTAACATCATAGTTGCAAGTGACCAATGACAAAATACGGTCACTTGTATTTGGATATAGGTCATAATCAATTCCGGATTTTTCAATAAGTTTAGAGTAAAAATGTTCTGTATCTATAGTGGAAAGATCAGTTTGTATTAAATCAACGTCAGCTGTAGCATAATAGCTGGAGAATACCTGGTATTTGCGAAGACCATATAAATCTTGAATATAAATAATAGGATTGGAAAGAGCAAAACTAGAATCTAAATAAAGATCCAACTGCCCAAACATAGAGTCGTTTTTCATATTATGACCGTAGACAATCGTGTGTTGGTCAAAACCGAATCCGAAATTACGATAATCCATAAAGATGCTTCCGGCGTCTGTCGGTTGTTGTTCGAAATTTCTACTAAGATAAAAATCATTATCAGGACCTTTGAGAATTGGATAATCAATTACAGTATTTTCAATCTGTATCCATCCGACATAATCCTTATTCTTATTAATTAGTTCAATGCTTGGGTTAAATCTAATATGAAATGAATCGTCTTTTAATTCACGAGTAGGAATTTGTGGCACTTCAATGAGGTATGACGGAGTGGTTAGTACAATAGATTCATTCTTATTTGAGTGGGTAAAATTTATTAGAACAATTATAATGACAATAAAGAATCGAATGGTATTTAATAGCATGAAATCATCTCCTTTATAAAATTATATCACAATTTGCAATGAAATATCAACTATAATTGAAAATAGTTGTCAATAACCCTTGACTAATATCACGTAAAGTGATATATTCAAATTAACTAATACAAACATATATCAAATTTTTATAGGAGGTTAATAGTATGAAGAAAATAGGAAGTTTATTAATGGCACTTATGATGGTTTTTAGTTACACACCAATTATGGCAGCTGAAGGTGATATCGTAGATGTAGCCGTCACCAACGGTTCATTTACAACGCTCGTTGCAGCACTCACAGAAGCTGAACTTGTAAGCGCTCTACAAGGCGAAGGTCCATTTACAGTATTCGCACCAACAGATGCAGCTTTTGAAAAGCTATTAAATGCACTTGGCATATCAGCAGGTGAATTACTTGCACATCCCGATTTAAGTAAAGTACTTCTTTATCATGTGGTAAGCGGTAGAGTAGTCAGCACGGATTTAAGTGATGGTATGAGGGCACCAACATTAAACGGTAATGATATTACAATAGACTTAAGTGATGGTGTCAAGATTAATGATGCAAATGTTGTATCGGCAGATGTTTCAGCGACCAATGGTGTTATCCATGTCATTGATACAGTACTTGTTCCATCTGACTTTGTTTTGAGTCAACCTATGCCTGAAGAAGCGCCAGCTGTTGCAATAAATCCTAGCATTGTAGAAATTGCACTGGGTAATGATGATTTCAGTATGCTGGTAGCATTGTTGCAAAGAACAGGATTGGTAGAGGCTTTGATGGCCGAAGGTCCATTCACAGTATTTGCACCCACCAACGCAGCTTTTGAATCATTATTATCACAATTAGGTATCAGTGCTGAAACCTTAATGGCACAACCGGATTTGAGTAAAGTACTTCTCTATCATGTCATAAGTGGACAGGTTCTAAGCACTGACTTAACAGAGGGACTTAGGGCAGGTACTTTAAATGGCAACGAAGTGGTTGTATCAATCAGTAATGGTGTTAAGATTAATTCATCGAATGTCATCATGGCAGATATTATGGCAAGTAACGGTGTGGTTCACGTGATTGATCAAGTATTGGTACCAGCTGATTTCACGCTCGTAGAAGTAAATCAAGCAGTGACAGCTGTTCCAAAAACTGGTGAAATAAACATTCTAGGTATAAGTCTTATAGGTATTTCATTTATCATAGGATCATATGCATGGGCTATAAGAAAAAGAAAATCTGAAATCTAGATTTTTATCATCGTTTAACTTAATATTTACACAATTTATGAATGCAAATGACAGAATAAGAAAACCATCTTACCACAACCTGGTGTAAGATGGTTTTCGTTATGTAGTATTCTTTGAAACACACATTGCCACATTTCTTGGAATAATGTTATAATCATAAGAGAGTAAAGGGGTCAAAATTAAATATTACGCTAATTTTGACATTTTTACATAGAGACATATATGATGCGCATAATAAGGGGGACAGTATATGGATTATTCATGGCAAACGGTATTGTTTGCTTTTAGCTTAACTTTGTTTGCCGGTTTATCGACGGGTATAGGAAGTGCCCTGGCTTTTTACACAAAGCAGACCAATAAAAAATTCCTATCAATTGCTTTAGGTTTCTCAGCAGGTGTTATGATTTATGTATCTTTTATTGAGATATTTCCAAAAGCAAGGGATTCTATAACAGAGGTTATTGGTGTAACAGGCGGTCTATGGCTGACAACGCTCGCATTTTTTGGCGGTATAGCCATAATTGCTCTTATTGACAAGTTGGTGCCAAGTTATGAGAATCCTCATGAGGTGCATGATTTGTCTGAAATTGAAGCGTTAGATGATTTGATTGAGACAGAAGGCTATGAGCCACCAAAAATTAAGGCCGTGGAAGATAAAAATCTATTACGTATGGGACTTTTTTCTGCGTTAGCCATAGCCATTCACAACTTTCCAGAAGGTATGGCTACCTTTTTTGCAGCACTTGAAAATCCAACCCTAGGTATCAGTATAGCCATTGCGATCGCTATTCATAATATTCCAGAGGGTATTGCAGTATCCGTACCCATTTATTTTGCCACAGGCAGTAAGAAAAGGGCCTTCAAATTATCTTTTTTATCAGGTCTATCAGAGCCGGTGGGTGCCATAGTCGGGTATTTTTTATTACTGAGAATAACGAGTGATTTATTGTTTGGCATTATTTTTGCTGGCGTTGCCGGGATTATGGTATACATATCTTTGGATGAACTCTTACCAACAGCCGAAAAATACGGAGAACATCATTTAGCCATTTATGGATTGATCAGTGGCATGGCAGTCATGGCTCTAAGCTTGGTCATGCTAGCATAAAAACTTAACTCGGAGCGGACAGTTACCTTGGCCCTCCGAGTTTTATTATTCTCTAAGAAAGACAATGCTATGTAAACTATCAAGGACCTTTCCTTTCGAACCGTTCAGAAATATGAGCAGAGCTCATAACGAAGCGAAGCTTCTTTTCTTGTATGCGTCAAGGGAAATAGTGGGGAGGAGATTAGATGAAAATATTACATACAGGGGATTGGCATATCGGTAAATTGGTCCATGGGATTCACATGACAGAAGATCAAAAATATCTGCTTGACCAATTAATGGATTTAATAAAACAAGAAAAACCGGATGTTATGATTATTGCCGGAGATATATATGATCGTTCAATACCACCCGTTGAAGCGGTAGAGGTTCTTGATGGCTTTTTATCAGAAGCAGTCTTAACCCATAAGTTGAATATCATTGCCATTGCAGGTAATCATGACAGTTCTAATCGTGTTGGGTTTGCCAGCCGACTTTTAACGGATCAAGGACTTCATATTCATGGAAATATCAGAAAAATCATTGCGCCAATCGTAATAGAAGATGAGAGTGGACCGGTTTATTTTTATCCGATTCCTTATGGAGAGCCAGCCATAATTAGAGAAATCTATGACGACGAAAGCATTAAGGATCATGATACGGCTATGAAAAGGATAATCTCAGATATACAGGCCACTAAATCTGCTAGCGGTCGACATATTTGTATTGCCCATGGTTTTGTTATGGGTGCTATGGAAGCGGAAACAAGTGAATCTGAAAGACCTTTATCTATTGGCGGATCTGAATATGTGGATGTGCGCTATTTTGAAGGATTTGATTACGTGGCGCTGGGCCATTTGCATAAGCCACAAAAGGTCAAACATGAACACATTCGTTACGCTGGATCTCTACTCAAATACTCATTTTCCGAAGCCAATCAGAAAAAATCCATGACTATGGTTGACATGGATGGTAGCGGTAGCGTCACCATAAAGCAAATCCGTTTAAACCCCTTAAAAGACATGAGAATCATTAAGGGCAAGCTTGAAAATCTGATGGATCCTAAAATATATACAGGTACGAATACAAAGGACTATATAATGGCAATATTAACTGACCGAGGGGAGATTATGGATGCGATTGGAAAGCTAAGATCCATATACCCCAATATCTTAAAAATTGAAAGAGAAGTTTTTGAAAGAGAAGCCGGTATGATGCAGACCTCAGCAGGGCATGCGTTTGCAAAAAAAAGTATTTTGGAACTCTTCGGTGAGTTCTATGAAAATGTCTCTGCAGAAGCCTTCACAGACGAAAAGAAAGATGTGATTGCAAGTGTCATGAATGCATTGGAACAAGAGGGGAGGGCCTTATAATGCGACCGATCAAATTGACCATGACCGCTTTTGGGCCATACAAAAACAAGGAAATAATTGATTTTGGAGAATTGGGGCATAGGAATCTATTTCTAATTACAGGGCCTACGGGCTCAGGTAAGACCACTATTTTTGATGCCATCAGTTTTGCAGTATATGGAGAATGTAGCGGTCATATGCGTACTGCAGAAAGTCTAAGAAGCCAGTTTTCAGAGCGTGACGTATTGACAGAAGTAGAACTTGAGTTTGAGCTTAGAGGTACGAAGTACCTTATTCATCGCATCCCAAAACAAGAAAAGCCCAAACAGAGAGGTGAAGGTACAACGGAACAAAAACCGGATGCAGTTTTAACCATCTTTGATCAAGAACCAAAAACCATCATAACGGGTGTTAAACAAGTCAATGAAAAAGTAGAATCTCTTCTGGGCATTAATGCAGAACAATTTAGGCAAATCATGATGATCCCACAAGGCGAGTTTCAAAAATTATTGACATCCTCCAGTGAAGAACGAGAAAGTGTCCTTAGACAACTCTTTGATACAAGTATGTACAGTTTATTTCAAAACCGTTTAGAAGCAAAATCAAATACATTAATGAATAGTATTAAGCGGGATAAAGAAATCAGAGACCACGACATCACCAACATAGATTGGGCGGACCATGAAGCCTTAGGTTTGATGATACAGGCCCAAGATAAGCCGGTTGAAGAGATTCTTAATAAAACAAAAGAGATGAACAATAAAGACCTGTTAGAACTTGAACATATTGAAGCGGAAATAGGTATTCAAAGTCAAGCTCTTGAAGCAGAGATTGAAAGACGTGAAAAGGCTAAAGAAATCAATAAAAAAATTGAAGAAAAGAATAAAATCCAAAAGGCATTGGATGAAGAAAAAATAAAAGTCCCCTTAATAACAACACTTATAAAGCAAGTCAAGCAAGCTATGGAAGCTAAAAATATTGAGCCTCTGGAAAAGAATATTTATACGAGGAAAACGGATCTTGACGACAAAAAGGAAGCTTATAAACAATCAGACCACAAGGTTAGAATGCTTCAATTAGAAATAGACACTGCTCTTAAACTATATGAAGAGGAAATGTCAACAATAAGAAAAGAAGATCGCCGTAAGCAGTCTGAGGCAGTGCTGCGTCTGAAATCTTATGAAGATAAAGTTAAAAACCTTAAGTCCATAGAAGATAAAGTTAAAGAGCTTGAAGTTGTATTAAAAAGCTTGGAAGATCAAGAACAAAAGCAAAAAGATATGTTGACAAGGTCTCATAAAAAGATGGAACAGCTTATGTTGGATAAAGAAAAGGCGGATCAAGCACGCCTAGAGATTGTAGAAAAAAGAACTGAACTCGAAAAAATAAAAAACGAGAAAAAAGATCTGAGTAAAATCCTAGAGCTCCAAAGTAAGATTCATCATGAAAAAAATCACTATGAAAAAGCAAAAAAAGAGCAGGATACATTACAACATACCTTGTCAACGCTTGAGAAAAAGTATGAGAAAAGCCATCAAGAATTTCTGCAAAACATGGCAGCCATATTTGCCGGTGATTTAAAAGACGGACATCCATGTCCTGTATGTGGTGCTAAGGACCACATAGATCCAGCCACTTTTAGTGGGAATGAAGTAACAGAAGAAGATATCAAGTCTCTAGGAGAAGAAGTAAAAGTCTGTCAGGTGCGCTATAATGATCAAAACAACTT
This sequence comes from Clostridiales bacterium, assembly GCA_024636985.1. Taxonomy (GTDB): domain Bacteria; phylum Bacillota; class Clostridia; order Lachnospirales; family Vallitaleaceae; genus Petrocella. Next base: position 21,743 of record JAGXFY010000007.1, read on the forward strand.
AATAAGTGTATTGGAAGAACGTCTAAGAAAAACCAAGTCCATATATCATGAAAATATCCAAAACTTATCCGAGAATATGTTTGTACAAATCCAAGGGATGCTTCTTGAGGATGAGAAAAATTATTTTATGGAAGTACTAAAGTCACGAGAAGTAGCGTTACAGAGTATGGAGTTGAAAATGACCTCTATAGAAAAATTGGCAGAACGATCCGTTACTATTGCCAACGATATCAAAAAGAAAAAGCTGGAGATTAATCAAACAGAGACCCTTAAAGAGCAGGTGGCCATAGATATTCTTAAGATAAGAAGTCAATTAACAGAGAAACAGTCTAATCTAAAATATATATATGAGGAAGTGCCAGGCGAATTAAGAAATCATAAGGACCTAATGAAAGCCATTGAAGTTCAAGAATCTCTTTTACAAGATATGGAAAATCAACTAGAGACAGCTAAGAAAAACTATGATAAATTGAAAGTAGATCAATTAACCACTGAAACTGAGAAGCGGCAATATAATAAAGAAATTATTTTTCTAACCCAACGCTTAAAGGAAGAAGAAGATGCTTTTTTACTCAAACTTCGTCAAAAAGGATTTGAAAATGCTGATGCTTATACAAAAGCAAAAATGACGGACGAAGATATTGAATATAATACAGCAACCATAGAAAACCATACCAAGCAACTTCATAGTCTCACAAAAAGCTATGAAACACTAAGGCATCAGACGAAAGACCAGCATATAGTGGACATGGCAAGTTTTGAAAGCTCTATTGAGACTTTACGTCAAAAAACCAAGGCCTTTGGGGACCGGAAAGGCGTTATTGTCAGCAGAATTAAAAATAACAGTTTGATGTTAGAACATGTTAAGGTGCGCAATCTAAAGATAAGAAATGAAGAAGAAGAGCATCAGGTTTTGGGTCATTTATCTAATATGGCAAAGGGTAATAATACCTACCGCATAACTTTTGAGCGCTATGTATTGGCAGCATTCCTTGAAGATATTATTGTGGCGGCAAATCTACGGCTGGCTCAGATGACTGATGGTCGTTATCTGTTATCCAGAACACAAGAACTACAAAGGCGAAATGCTAAAGGTGGTCTGGAGTTAGAAGTCTATGACAATTATACAGGTATGAACCGGCATGTAAAAACTTTATCCGGTGGTGAAGGCTTTATGGCATCACTTTCCATGGCGCTTGGTTTGGCGGATGTTGTTCAATCTTATGCAGGCGGTGTACAGCTAGATACCATGTTCATTGATGAAGGATTTGGAACATTGGATCAAGAATCCTTAGACAGTGCGATCAATTGTTTGGTGGATTTGCAAAAAACAGGAAGGTTAGTAGGCATCATATCACATGTACAAGAATTAAAAGAACGTATTGATACAAGACTTGAAGTCCTTGGAACAAACATCGGAAGTCACACAAGATTTGTTGTTGGGTGACGGACAAATAAGAACACTATATAATAGAAGGAAGGCATGATTATGGGCATTGAAAAGGTAAAAGCATACTTTAAGCAATACGAAATGGAAGATCAAATTATGGAGTTTGAAACCTCCAGTGCTACAGTGGCACTTGCTGCAGAAGCCATAGGTTGTGCGGCGGATAAAATAGCCAAGACGCTCGCATTTAAAAAGGATGATGGATGTGTTTTGGTAGTGGCAGCAGGAGAAGCTAGGGTGGATAATCGTAAATTCAAAGAAACCTTCATGACCAAAGCCAAGATGCTATCTCCAGACGAAGTGCTTCACTTTACAGGTCATGAAGTAGGTGGCGTTTGTCCTTTTGCGATTGAACATGAAGATGTCAAGGTTTATATAGATGTATCTTTGAAGGCATATGAAAAAGTCTACCCGGCATGTGGAAGCAGTGACTCAGCCATAGAACTAACGATAGATGAACTCCATACTTATGGTAAAGCTTTGGATTTTGTTGATGTTTGCAAATAGCATAAAACGATATTAGAAAAAGGAGGTAGCAAGATGAACCCAATCATGAATAAACAACCTTTAGGATTTCAATGGCCGACACAAGATCCCTTTTTATTTTGTGTCCATCATTTGGATCTATACCCAAAAGGTAATAGCCATCAAGGACCGGAAGCATCTCTAGAGGGAAGAAGGCTAGGTCAGGACTTTGACTTGGAAAATGACTGGAAAATGTATCATGGGCACCAGGTACCGGGCTTTCCTGAACACCCCCATAGAGGTTTTGAAACTGTGACAATTGTGCTGGAAGGCTTTGTGGATCATCATGATTCATCCGGGGCTTCCGGTAGGTATGGTGGTGGTGATGTTCAATGGATGACAGCCGGAAGTGGTATGCAGCACGCTGAAATGTTTCCTTTAGTACATGATCAACAAGACAACACCTTACATCTGTTTCAGATATGGTTGAATCTTCCCAGGAAAGACAAGTTCGTAGATCCCCATTATAAAATGCTGTGGCATGAAGAGATACCGAAGGTTACGTATGGAGAAGGAAGTCTTATGAGCGAGGTGACCATTATAGCCGGAGAATATGACGGCCGCATGGCCCTTGAACCGGCGCCGGATTCGTGGGCGGCAGATCCGGACCATCACGTCGATATTCTGCTGATTAAGCTGGCACCTGATTCTGTTCTAAGTTTTCCAAGAAAGTCAGAAACCATGATCCGTAATCTCTATTATTATAAAGGAGAAGGCATAAAGATTAACGACGAACCAACGCAAGTGGGTCAATGCTTGCAGATTGAGAATGTTGACATAATCATCAAGAACAGTGACGTAGAATCTTATCTTTTGCTGTTACAAGGGGAACCCATCGGGGAGCCGGTCGTACAATACGGTCCTTTTGTTATGAACAGTGAAAAAGAGATTCAAGATGCCTATATGGACTATCAAAAAACCCGATTTGGAGGATGGCCATGGGACAGGTCAGATCCGGTAAATGATAGGCAAGCGGGACGAAGAGCATCCTATGCCGATGGTACAGTAGAAACGCCTCTTGACAAATGAATACGGTATCATTATACTTAAAAAGTTAGATGAAGAAAGTGTTTTCTTATGTTATTGAAAGGCCTATATTGAAGCTTAGTAATTAGCCGGAGGGCACTTTTTTTGTGGACTTTGAAGGTATCTACCTTCAGATGTAGAAGATTTTTTAGATAGAGGGATGAATTACAAAAAAAACAAGATTCAGGAGGAAAGAAAATGAAAAAGGTAATATCAATGCTTATGTTAGGTATCATGTTATTTAGTGTCGCTTGTTCCGGTCCAAAGGAAGAAGGGGGAGACACAACCACTGAGGGTGGTGCTACTGAAGTTATTAAAATTGGCGTATTTGAGCCAATGACTGGTGCCAATGCAGCAGGTGGAGAAATGGAAGTTGAAGGTATTCGTTTAGCCAATGAATTGTATCCGGAAGTTAACGGTATGAAGATTGAGTTGGTTGTAGCGGATAATAAGTCAGACAAGGTTGAAGCTGCTAATGCAGCAGTGATGTTGATCGATAAGGAAAATGTTAATGCGATCATCGGTAGCTGGGGATCATCTTTATCTATGGCTGCTGGACCAATTGTTCTTGAAAAACAAATTCCTACAGTTGCAGCATCGGCTACCAATCCATTGGTAACCATCGGTAATGACTATTATCAACGTGTATGTTTTATCGACTCTTTCCAAGGAACTGTCATGGCGAAGTATGCTTTTGAAACCTTAGGCGCAAAAAAAGCAGCTATCATTCAAGAGATTTCAAGTGACTATTCTGTAGGACTTGTAAAATACTTTAATGATGCATTTATTGAATTAACAGGTGATGCAGATGCCATCATAGGTACTGCAAACTATAGTACAGGAGATCAAGACTTCTCTGCTCAACTTAGTAACATCAAACAACTGAATCCGGACGTTATTTTTGCACCTGGTAACTACACAGAATCAGCATTGTTAATTAAGCAAGCCAGAGAACTTGGTATTACAACACCTTTTATCGGTGGTGACACTTGGGAAGCACCAGAGTTCTTAGAAATCGGTGGAGACGCTGTTGAAGGCGCTGCTTTCTCAACATTCTTTACAAGTGATGTTCCAATTACGGCAGAATCAGAAATATTTTTAGATGCATACAGAGCTAAATACGATAAAGAGCCTGCATCTGTTACGGCACTTGGTTATGATGCTTATTTAGTTATCTTAGATGCAATTAAGAGATCAGGATCCACAGATCCTGTTGAGATTCAAAAAGCTTTAGCAACAACAACTGATTTTGAAGGTGCTGCAGGCATGATTACACTTGATGAGAATGGTGATGCGGTTAAGAGTGCAGTTATCAAAATGGTTGAAGGCGGTTTATTTAAGTACATGACAACAGTAGAACCAATAAAATAATAATTTAATCAATGCATGGGGCATATCCCTATGCATTGATTTTTATAAAATGGAAGTATGAGACCAGATAAGCTTTTGTATGGTTATTTGATCCATCAAATCTAATTAAGGGAGAAGCTCTATGGATTTAGAACTATTTTTACAACAATTGGCCAACGCAATTTCCCTTGGAAGTCTTTATGCACTTTTGGCAATCGGTTACACAATGGTATACGGTATACTTAGGTTGATTAATTTTGCCCATGGCGATATCTTCATGTTTGGTACCTACATGGCTTTTTATATGATGACAAGCTTTTTGCTACCTTGGGGCGCTGCATTTTTTATTGCAATTATTCTAACAATTGCCTTTGGTGTACTGGTTGAAAAGGCTGCATATAAGCCCCTTAGGAATTCACCAAGAATGTCTATTATGATTTCAGCAATCGGTGCGTCTTTCTTGATTGAGAATCTGGCCATCGTGGTTTTTGGCGGACGTCCAAAGTCCCTTCCGGTACCTGATTTGTTTAATAGAATCATTCATATCGGCAACGTATCTGTTGTCAGCATCACATTTATTACACCCATCATTACAATGGTTGCCTTGGCTGTCCTTATGTTTATTGTAAACAAAACAAAAACAGGCATGGCGATGAGAGCGGTTTCGAAGGACTATGAAGCAGCTAGACTTATGGGTATTGATGTTAACTTCATTATCACATTTACCTTTGCAATCGGTTCTGCCTTGGCAGCAATCGGTGGTATTATGTGGGGTTTAAAGTACCCAAGCTTATTACCACTAATGGGTGTTATGCCGGGACTTAAGTGCTTTATTGCAGCCGTAATTGGTGGTATTGGAGACATAAGAGGTGCCGTCATCGGTGGGTTTATACTTGGACTCATTGAGATTATGCTCATTGCTGTTTTCCCTGAGTTGACAGGCTATAGAGATGCTTTTGCATTTGTGCTACTCATCGTCATTCTATTGGTTAAGCCAACAGGTATCATGGGCAAAAACATAGCGGAGAAGGTGTAATTATGAAAAATAGAAAAACACAACTAACCATTCTATTATTGATTGTAACAATCGCAATTATTGCGGTTTTGAACATAACATTAGATTCATATAAGATAAAAATATTTACACTATGTGGTATTTATATAATTCTTGGTTTATCCATGAATCTCATTAACGGTTTTACAGGTCTTTTTTCTTTAGGCCATGCTGGCTTTATGGCGGTAGGAGCCTATGTATCTGCACTTTTGACGATGAGCCCAGAACTAAAAGATTCGGTTTTTTATGTGGCACCGATTAACCCTTTTATTAAGATGATTCAACTGCCTTTTCCATTGGCACTTATTGTTGGTGGGTTAGTTGCAGCTGGCGTTGCCTTTTTAATTGGTGCACCTGTATTAAGGCTCAACGATGATTACCTGGCTATTGCAACTTTAGGATTTAGTGAGATTATACGTGTTGTGATCACAAACACACAGACCTTAACCAACGGATCCTTGGGTCTTAAAGGGATTACCCGATATACCAACGCATGGTGGGCATGGGGTATTGCTATTTTAACCATATTTTTTATGATTTGGCTGATCCATGGTATGTATGGTAAAGCTTTTAAAGCCATCCGTGAAGATGAGATTGCAGCTGAAGCCATGGGCATCAGCTTATTCAAACATAAAATGATGTCTTTTGTTATTGGTGCGTTCTTTGCAGGCGTTGGGGGTGGACTACTGGGTCATCTTATTGGTGCCATCGACCCCAATATGTTTAGATTTATTTTGACCTTCAATATACTGTTGATTGTTGTTCTTGGCGGTATCGGCAGCATTACAGGCACCATTATTTCAGCAACGGCTGTAACCATACTCATGGAAGTGCTGAGATTCATAGAGAATCCGATTAATCTTGGATTTGTTAATATACCTGGTATCCCAGGAATGAGAATGGTTGTATTCTCTCTAATGCTGATGGGTGTCATATTATTTTATCCCCAAGGCCTTATGGGAAGAGCAGAGTTCAACTGGGACTATTTCTTGAAAAAGAAATTTTTAAAAAATAGAAAAAAATCAGCTTAAAAGGGTGTGAACATTATGGCGTTACTTAAGACAGACAAAATTACAATGCAATTTAGTGGATTGACAGCGGTTTTGGATTTGAATATTGAGATCAACGATAGGGAAATCATTGGCTTGATTGGCCCAAACGGAGCTGGTAAAACAACGGCTTTCAATATGATCACAGGTGTTTATAAACCAACCAAAGGTCAAGTATATTATAATGATAAAGATGTAACAGGTTTAAAGCCTCACGAGATTACAAAGTTCGGCATAGCCAGAACTTTTCAGAACATAAGACTTTTTAAGGAATTGACCGTTCTTGACAATGTTATTATAGCCAATCATTTAAGGCTTAAATCCAATTTATTTGGATCTGTTGTAAGAACACCTGGTTATCGTAGAGAAGAGCAACAGATCTATGAAAAATCAATGGCTCTACTTAAAGATGTCGGCCTAGATGATTTGAAGGATGAGAAGTCATCTAATTTGCCCTATGGCAAGCAGAGAAGACTTGAGATTGCTAGAGCTTTGGCAACAGATCCCAAGTTACTCTTATTGGATGAGCCGGCAGCTGGTATGAACCCTCAAGAATCCCATGAGTTGATGGGCTTTATAAGAGAAATTAGAGACAAGTTTGACATTGCAATTTTAATGATTGAGCATCACATGCAGGTCGTTATGGGTGTGTGTGAACGGATTTATGTTCTAGACTATGGTGTGACCATTGCAGAAGGTCTTCCGGATGCCATACAGAATGATCCAAAAGTCATAGAAGCTTATTTGGGGGTGGACTAGATGTTAAGAGTAGAAAACCTAAACGTTCATTATGGTGGTATCCATGCACTTAGAGGCATCACGTTGGATGTTGAGGAAGGCAAGATCATCAGCCTAATTGGCGCCAACGGTGCTGGAAAAAGTACAACATTAAGAGCCATTATGGGCCTTGAAAAGCCGTCAAAAGGTAAGATTATATACAATGGTAAAGACATAACAGGTAAACAAACCAAAGAAATTGTAAAATCAAATCTGGTATTGGTACCGGAGGGTAGAAGGGTATTTACCAATCTCTCGGTTATTGAGAATTTGATCTTGGGGTCTTATATAAGAAATGATGCAAAAGAAATTCAAAAGGATTTAGATTGGGTATTTGAGCTCTTTCCTATATTGAAATCAAGACAGGAACAAAAGGCAGGGACCATGTCAGGAGGCGAACAACAAATGTTAGCTGTTGGACGTGCACTGATGACCAAGCCGAAGCTATTGATGATGGATGAGCCTTCTCTTGGTTTAGCACCACTCATTGTAAAAAATATCATTGAGATTATCAAGAAAATCAATCAAGAAGGTGTAACCATCCTATTGATTGAGCAAAATGCCAAAGCTTCCCTTGAGATATCGGATTATGCTTATGTCCTTGAGACCGGCGAAGTATTTATGGAAGGCAAAGGCATGGATTTATTAAACAATGAAGAAGTCAAAAAAGCATATTTAGGAACATAATGGTTAAAGCCTCAAAACTATATAGCCGAACTTACTCTTACAAGATATAGTTACGAAAGCATCAACGTAATCTATAGATTGAAAGAGAACTAGTGAGCTTAGTTTTAGGTTTTAACCATAGATAGTATGAGAATTAGAGAACATAAAACTGGCTTTCAGAAATCTGGAAGTCTTTTTTTCTCATTAAATAGTGGAGACATGAGGTGGCAACATGAAAGTTTTTATAGTACGTTTATTGCGTTTAATATTAGGCTTATTCTTATTTGCACTTGGAATCGTACTCTGCATGAATGCACAGGTGGGTTATGCACCTTGGGAAGTTTTTCATGCAGGTATTGCACAAGCACTTGGTATGAAGATTGGTATGGTTGTTATCGTATCAGGTTTTGGATTCGCCCTAATCGGCATAATATTTGGTGAAAAGATTGGTATTGGAACACTCCTTAATGTGCTACTTATTGGAACATTTATGGACGTATTAATTGCTGCTGATATTTTACCGGTGATGGAACATTTTATATTAGGTCTTCTTATGTTAGTATTAGGTCTTTTTATCATCGCACTGGGTTCCTATTTCTATATTGGTTCTGGATTTGGTGCCGGACCTAGAGACAATCTGATGGTCGTTCTTAGAAAGAAGACCAATCTACCTATCGGCATTTGTCGTGGTATGGTAGAACTGACTGCTTTTATTATCGGTTGGCGTTTAGGCGGTATGTTTGGTATTGGAACAATTTTGTCAGCTACCGGTATCGGTTATTGTATTCAAACGACGTTTAAGATATTAAAATTCGATCCTGCGCGTATTAAACATGAAACTTTTTATGAAACCTATCAATTCTTTTTTAAAGGTAAGGTAAAAGCCGATTTGGAATCTGTAACAGAAACCAGTTAGTATAGATACAGACATACTCATAACAACAAACACTTAAGTCTTTATAAAGTACAATTAGAGCAAAAAAAGTTCTTGAAATCATATCCATCAAGGCGTATACTACAAAATGGCGCTTCTTTGGGCTATACAACCGAATAAGTGTACAAAAACCGACAGGATAGATATGAGAGGACGAACATGGAAGAAAAAAGAATGATTACAGTAGCAGATCCAACACCACTAGGTTTGTTTGGTCTGGCTATGGTTACATTGGTAGCAGCATCACAAAAACTAGGTTTAACAGATGGTGTATCTTTGGTAATACCTTGGGCAATTTTTCTGGGTGCTAGTGCACAACTTTATGCATCTATCCAAGATGCAAAAAAGAACAATATGTTTGGGGCAACGGCATTTGGCGGATACGCTTTTTTCTGGTTTAGTGTTGCGATGACATGGATGACAAAAGCCGGCGTATTTGGTGAAGCACTAGCAAGTACAGCAGATACCAAGCAACTTGGAATCGCATTTGTTGGTTACTTGATATTCACCTTATATATGACCATTGGCTCTTTAACCACCAATAAAGTACTATTTTTAATTTTCTTTTTCATTAACTTTTTATTCATTGGGCTTTCCTTTTCTACGCTGGGTATCTTAGAAGGACCCATGCATCAGTTAGCTGCTTACGCTGAGTTCACTATTTCTTTATTGAGTTTTTATGGATCAGCTGCTTTAATTATTAACGGACAGTTTGGGAAAACGGTATTACCGATGGGTGCACCGATTATTGCCAAAGCATAAGCATTAAAATCCAGTCAAACCATGAAAGTCTACTCTAACCGAGGTAGACTTTTTTAATTCTTTTTTGGGGGTATAGCTTCAGAACCCTTTCCCCCTATTCCTATTGACAAGTATCTTGATTATGTTTATAATAAAGACATATTATGAGATTGAATATCAATATCAACATCAATAAAAAATAAAGCTAAGTTAGAGAGGATAATAGATGCGAAAAATAACCATAATATATTGGAGTGGAACGGGAAATACTCAGATGATGGCAGAAGCCTTATTTGAAGGCGCAAAAGAAGTAGCAGATCAAGTGAAACTACTGAGCGTAGAGGATGCAACAGTTGATGATGTTTTAGATGCAGAAGTGATTGCTCTTGGTTGCTCATCAATGGGCAATGAGGTGTTGGATCCGGATGAAATGGAGCCTTTTGTTGAATCCATTGAAGAAGCCGTAAAAGATAAAAAAGTCTTCCTTTTTGGCTCCTATGGGTGGGGCGATGGAGAATGGATGAGAGATTGGGAAAAACGTATGGTGACATATGGTTGTGAATTAATTGAAGAAGGATTAACCATAAATGAGGCGCCTGATGAGGGCGGTCTGGAACGATGTAGAGATTATGGAAGACAACTTGGACAATAATAATGAAACGAGGCATAATTCTATGAAAAAAACCTATTTAATGGAACCTATGAAAAGACTTGAACAACTGGACGATTATGATTATATTCTTTATAAGCTTCTATTTCATGGTGCAGCAACCTTCTCAAAAGAGAAGCCTGCATCTTTGATTACGCTGAAAAATTCCACCAAACGCTTGGATGTATTGCTCTTATGGGATAAATATAAAGATCAGATAGGAAAAACCACTAAAACGTCATACTATGAGATGAAACGTGATGAAAATCATGTGGTGATTCTTTTCTTTCATAATCAGTTGCTAGAGACAATTATTGAAAATAGAGATAACATAGAATTTTTAGAAATATTTGGTTATAACTCGAAAATGAATTTAATAGAAGTTTTAAGACATTTATCTTCGAGATTTGTTGAACAATGTCCCCATGAAGTAGGACTTTTTCTTGGTTATCACTTAGAAGATGTGGTTGAGTATATAAAAGAGACAGATGGCAAAGGTATTGTTGTCGGCTATTGGAAAGTTTATACAAAAGCAGAAGAAGCCATCAGTAAGTTCAAGCGTTATGATCAAGCAAGAGCAAAAGTAACTGAAGGCATTCTAAGTGGTCTTTCACCAATGAAAACAGCTCATATTTTAGTATCGTAAACAGATATAATAATGAAAAGTGAATATTTAGGATAAACATACTTGGTTAAGGTGTCAAAACTAAGTTTCACTAAGTTCACATACAATATATAGATTACGTTGATACATTCATAACTATATATTGTATGAGGAAGTTCAACTATATAGTTTTGAGACTTTAACCATGCTTATATATAAAAAGATTTCAGTTCAACTGGAATCTTTTTTGTTATAAAATTTTAGTTTTCTAGTGTGATAAAGTCACTTTGGTTCTTTTTCATTCCTATAAATTAGGCTATAATAAAGTAAGACGAATATAAAAGGAGGCATACCAAATGTTGTACTTAGGGATTGGCATTGTTGCATTACTTATATTTCTTGGATTATGGATGATACTGTTTTATAACAAAATGATTGGCAACAAAACAAAGGTAGATAGCAGCTGGGGACAGATTAATGTTCAGTTAAAAATGAGAGCGGACTTAATACCTAACCTTGTAGAAACAGTGAGCGCCTATGCCGCTCATGAACAGGTAACCCTAAATCAGGTCACCCAAGCCAGAAATATGTATTTAAGTGCTCAGACCCAAGATGAGGTGATTCAATCATCAGCTATGATGACAGGAATGCTTGGCAGGCTCTTTGCAGTATCCGAGCAGTATCCGGATTTGAAGGCCAATCAAGGGTTCTTAGATCTACAAAGTCAGCTAAAGGAGCTTGAGCAAAAGATTGCCATGTATAGACAGTTTTACAATGATTCAGTTTTGAAATATAATCAATTTATTATTACCATTCCTAACAATATTTTTGCCGATATCTTTGGTGCCAGAGAATTACCTTATTTTCAGATAGATCCTAGTGAACAAGCAGTACCAACGGCTAGCTTCAAAAGATAACCGTCCGTCAATCAAATGCATAATAAATAAAAGACTTTATCCGCTACGATGGGTAAAGTCTTTTTTATGTTTGCCCGACATGGGCAAACTCTTATGGGTGAAAGTCAGAAGAAACTAAAGGAAATTAACAATAAGCTTATATAAAATTAACACAGCTGTGGTACTTTAGAACTATGGATGATGAAATAAGTCACACATAAAGGAGCTTCTATGGTTATTCATACATCAGAAATAAGTGAGATCATTGAAAAAGAGCAAATTACAGCCCATTACCAACCGATTATCTCTCTGCACAATGGTGAGATTATCGGTTATGAAGCGTTGAGTAGAGGACCGGCTAACACAGCTTATCATTCACCAATTACCCTGATAGAAGCAGCCGAAGCAGAGGGCTGTGTGTGGGAGTTGGAGATGGTATTTCGTAAGAAAGCCATAGAGAATGCTACAACCTTGCCTTCAAATAGATTATTGTTTCTAAATGTAGATCCGAATGTATTTAAAGAACCTAGTTATACTAAAGGTTTTACAAAGAAATACCTTGAAGCCTTTCAAATAGACTCAAAAAACATTGTTTTTGAGATTACTGAGCGGACAGCTATTGAAGACTATGCCACTTTTACAGCCTTGACTTCACACTATAAAAGCCAGAATTACAAAATCGCCATTGATGATATGGGAAGCGGCTATTCTGGGCTTAAAACAATTTCAGAAGTAAAACCAGAATACGTAAAGTTGGATATGGATCTCATTCGAAATATTGATTCAGATAGTTTCAAGCAATCCATGATTAAAGCATTGGTTTCTATGGCTAAAGAAACCCATATAAAATTAATCGCAGAAGGTGTTGAGACCACAGGTGAACTTGAGGCTTTAATAAAATTAGATGTTTATGCGGCACAAGGATTTTTACTATCTAGGCCATCTGAAACCATTGTACCTTATATACCACAAGTACGTGACTTAATTCTTCAGATTAATAAGGATGTTGTGGATGCTTTCTCATTTGATGCGGCTTATTATTGTGTTGGGAAAATCGCCAAACCCAATAGTACGTATTACAGAAGCACCTCCTGTTGTGTCATTAAGGGCATAATGGAACGAGAAGCCATGGACAGTATTTGCCTGATATCAAGAGAACGATACCCTGAAGGTATTATTATGAAGAATTTTCTGAATAGTAAACTGGCTGACCGTTATGGCTTTGATTTATATTCCCATAGACCGGTTGAAATACTAATGGATTCAAGACCTTTGATGGTAGATTATTATACACCTGTTACTAAGGTATTAACACTTGCTATGCAAAGAGAAAAAGCCAATCTCTATGATGATATTATTGTGACCCAGTGTTCTAGATATTATGGTATAACAACTATATATGATTTAATTAGGAATTCGACAGAATACGAGAAACTTTATGCAAAACAACAGAATCCACTAACCTCTTTACCTGGGAATATCATTATAAGGCAGATGATGGAACAGTACATTAGTAACGGGGAAAAGGTTGGAATTTTATATATTGACTTAGATCATTTTAAAGCATACAACGATGTATATGGCTTTGAAAAAGGAGACCATATTCTCAAAACAACAGCAAACATTATCATGGATATTATTAACAAGTATGGTAACAAGCATTTTGTTGGTCATATAGGAGGCGATGATTTTGTTGCTTTGGTAAAAGTAGATGCAATAAAAGTGGAAGCAATCGGAAAAGAGATTTGTGAAACATTCGATAGCTTACTAGCATCATTTTTTTCCAAGGAGGATTATCTTAAGGGCTGTTATATCTCAAAGGACCGATATAATAATCAACATAGCTACCCATTGAATTCCATATCCATAGCAGCTTACCATGGGCCATTAACGCCCTTTATTACCCCGGAAAACTTAGGAGAATTTATGAGCCAATTAAAACGACAGGTCAAAGCAATTGAAGGCTCAGTCTATAAGTTGGTTGTCTAAGCAGTGGCATAACAATGAATCTATTAAAACAAATATGTATAATAATTTACATAGTATATCGTAGCACCCTGATTTACTTAATCATGATCTACATATTTATTTTTCGTTTATCAGTAATCCAAAGCAATAGTATAAACCAGACAATATGCACGGTCAGTCCAAGAACGATTGGAATGGCCGTATTTTTATTTTCTACAATTTTATAGACCCAATAAGTTGGGAAAAAACTGGCAAGAAAGGTCAACCAAGGGATATGAAGCAAATCAACCAGTATAAAAAACACCATAATATTTAAACCTTTGGCATATGTTAAACCCTTTACCTTATCGGTTGCAAGGTTGAAGAATATCATGCCGATACTAGCACCATAGAGGCACAGTAATAGACCGATAAAAAACAAAATCTGGATTGGAAGTATATATAGCCCCATTACCAAGTAGGTGTAAAAGGTATAGATAAGTGTGGCCATGGCAACAAAAGTGAGTCGGACCATCAAGTAACCGTTGCGTCCAAAAGGGGTAACACTTAAAAGTTCAATGATCTTTCCGTCCTTGTCATCCAGTAACATAAAACCCATGACAACACCCAACATAGCTGGGACCATGAGTAAAACAAAAGCCAGAATATAATTATGGTAGGCGTCAACCGAAAAAGTGACATATCTCTGCAAGAAGGGAACACCGATGTCTAGAATGAGCCTAAAAAAGGGTGATATAATGAGTGGAATTAAAAAAAGTAAGGTCATCATAGGCTCTCGAAACAATTGTTTGAGATCACTTTTTAAATATATGAGTTTTAACATGGCTTACCTCCTAATGGTAATACAACTAAGTGAAGTCTGTTTTCTATTGTTCAAGAACCATTTTATTCTGAAAAACCTTATAGGTATATTTCAGTAAGAAGACATTAAGTACAGTCATATATAGAACCAAGATTATAAATTCACCTAATTGCATAGCATGATAGGCGCCCCAAACCAATTTGAGTGAAGCAACACTGGGAATAAGACCAAGCACCAGCAGATTAGGATAAAAGACCAATAGGACACACGGAAGTATGAGCATCATCATCCAAGGAATGATTTTTACAAAGAAATCATTAACGGATTTGGACCTTGTTGCAACCAGAAAGCCGATTAGCGTAAAAAATATCGAAGTCAGAATCACGCTGATGATCAAATACACATAATTAACAGCATCTTTATATGCGATTAAGGATATCAACAAAATGGCCATTAAAGAGATGAAACAAAGGGATATGATCTTACTTAAGATGTACTCCCAGACACGTAAAGGGGTTACATAGATTAAAGACAATATGCCTTGTTCCTTTTCAAGGAGCAGTATACCACCGATAAAAAATAAACCTAAGACAGAAGGGTCCATAAAAAGTACAACAGGCATAATATAGGGAAGCCATGTGGTATCCAATTGATGAAATA
>JAGXFY010000077.1:0-37963 GCA_024636985.1 Clostridiales bacterium
TCCTTAGAAAAAATCTAAAAGCAATTATTATGGAGCTGGATTGGGATGCTAAGGTCTATGAGTCGGGATCGGTGGTAAAAGGTCTTGAGCTCTTAAATGAAGCGGATATGGATATCTTACTTTTGGATATACAACTGGAAGACGGGAATGGTCTGGATTTTGCTAAAGAGGTACGGAAAATAGACCGGTACAAGTTGACGCATATTGTATTTATTACTGCAGTCCCAACCCATGCCATCATGGCATTTAGTGAGACCCATTGCTATTCTTACATTGTTAAGCCCTTTGACAAAGAACAACTGAAAGAAGCCCTATACACACTTATACATTATGGGTATAAGGCGGATGCGCATAAAGAGGATAAATTGGAGCTACATCTTAAAAATTGTATTTTCAAAATTGATATGGCAGAGATTTTATATATTGAGGCCAGTAACCAAAAACTCTATGTCCATACCATACTTGATACCATTACAGTCCCCAATGTATCCCTGAAAAAAATGAAAGCATCTTTAAATGATACCTTCATTCAAGTCCACAAGGCTTTTATCGTGAATAAAGAGGCAATTAAAGCCATTCACAAAGCAGATAAATACATTGAGTTACATCAAACAAGCACAGTCATTCCCATTGGAAGGGTTTACTATAAAGAACTCATAGGAGAAACGATATGACATTTGCACAAAGTATTTTATTTTCAGTATTTGACCTGATTGAATATTTCATCGTGGTCTTGGCACTTCTAAAGACCAGCAAAGCAAAACCGATTTATTTTAAGGTTGGTATGATTTTGATAGCAGGGATGGTATCCGGATTATTATCGAATTATATTGGTAACGAACGGGCTTTTCTCTTTAATGTGGTTGTGGTGATCTTATTTATTAATATTCTTTTTGAGGTCAAACCCCTACTAAGTATTTATGTTTATGTTATGGCGACCATCGTCTTATTACTGATTCAGTTGACATCTCTGGTCATCGGTCAATTGCTTATTATGGATATGGCCTATTCCTTTAAGTCAGGCTTGGTTGGGCACAGTTTGACCGTTCTACTGCTTATACCCGTGTACAAATTCCTACCCATTCATGTCTTAATGAATGAACGATTGATTAAAAATAGAACCTTTAGTATGATTGCCATCAACATCTTTATGCTCAGTGTAGGGTCACTCATTTTTTGGTACACCAACAGCGAAGTTTTTTTGATCAATGCCATTAGTTTTGCTGCGATATTTCTTCTGATTATGGTGGTCAATCTCTTACTATTTACCAGAAGTATGAAAAGCTATAATGAACAAAAAGAACTGGAAACCTATGAAAAATATATGTTGGTCATAGAAGAGCTGATGGGTGAGATTAGAGCCAGACAACATGAGTATGACAACCATATTCAGTGTATTCAGATGATGTTAAATTCAGAAGAAAATACCCAAAAGAAAATCGAAGAGATGTCTGCATATGTAGAGGATGTAGATATGGGAAAAGATTTGGGTAATTTAGCGAAGCTTGATAATAAGCTCTTAGCCGGTTTTATTTATAGTAAGAAAAAAGTCATAGAGAGTCACGACTTTTTAATGGATATCGATATCAACAATTATCTGATGCAAACCAAGCTAAAGCCTTTTATGGTTATTGAGATTATCGGAACTTTACTAGACAATGCTATGGAAGCCACAGAAACAGGTGGTAGAATCAAACTGGGCTTATATAAAGAAGAAGGCATGAACGTCATTGAGGTGATCAATGAGCATCCATACCTAAAGAGTGATCAGATTAACAAAATGTTTGACAAAGGATTCTCCACAAAATCAGGTGACCAACTACACCGAGGTTATGGACTTTATAACCTGGCAAGAATCGTCAAGAAAAATGGTGGTCATTATTCCGCTGAAAACATGACGGTTAATCAAGACAATCAAGTGTGTATACGCGTTCACGTTCTATAATGCTTTAAGTACTTCCGGACATTCAGGCTCTCCCCATACCAAGATGCATGCTGTTGTACTAACGATCAGCGGTGCAATGGCGATCAGTAGTGAACATAAAAGACTACTGAAGGTTGTGAATTGTCTTTTTTTCGACATGGTAATTGACCCCCTTTCCAATAAATAGTTGAATAATATGTATAATCAAACCCCAAACGGTTACCTCAAAAAAAGCATGATTGCCGATAACCCTATAAGTACCAAGATAAATGATGATAAAAATCAGGCTGGCCATTTTAAAGCGCCTGATTTTTTTAATGGGGTACTTAGGTCGTTTAGGTGAGATGACAGGTGCAAAGAGTAATGTGATCACAAATGCAATTAGGCACGTTATATATATAAGTAAATCTGTGGTGGGTAGAAGTTGGCTTATACTCAGGGTGCCTAGAAAATAGATCAGTGTGAAAATCACACAACCTGAAAAGGATTCAAAATGAAGTCCACCACTAAAACTACGTAAACCGACCACACAAACTAATATAAAGAAGAATTCAAGTGGCTTACCAATCAGTAAAAAAGCAACAAAAACCATGAACAGCTTTATTAGAGTGTTGACGACCACCTCCAATGAATAGCGTATCATCGCCTTTTCATCAGAACCTAAATCTTCCTGAGATGAGATCTTGCCATATATGTAATCAATAATAAGTGTATGCATATGTATGACCCTCAAAAATGGTTAAAACATCAAATTAAATAGTTGTACTTTCACCTACAATTCAAAGTTTAGCATATATAAAAGCAAATAAAAGCCAATAGAAACAAACGGTATGCATAGACAAACAAACAACTTCTTTCAATAAAAGATGCTGTTTGTTTGTCTATGCATACCGTTTGCCTTAGATGGGTTGTATAAGTCCCAGATTATGGTATCATTCTAATTACAAAAACATTATTGATTCACACAATGAATTAATGATCTTTAAAATTACCTTCTGAGGGGAAGTAGTTTTAAATATATCAGATGCCAACCTAATTTGATAATCCATCTTAGATTGGAAAGAATCATATATTGATCATACACTTGATTGATATATGATTTTGTCTTTACAGTCAATTGTCCTTTAGAAAGTTATGAGAGAACATGTATGCATAAGAGTGATAATATGTTAATGAACAAAGTTTTAGAAAATAACGATATCAAAAAAATTGTGATAACTGAAGATGACAATTTTATCATCAAGACGATGTATGATAAAATCAACAAGTGGATTACAGTTGAGGAAAAAGACAAACGAACCGGTGTACAGTCAAGAACCGTAACAAGGATTGGTATTAAGAAAACACCGGCAATGAGTGCCTAAAAATAGAATTTTCAGTAAAGAGAGCCATAAACGAAACTACAACCAAAATAGATAAGCATGACACCAAGGCTTGCTATAATGGTCCGATATAAGCCGAGGGGCATAAATTTCCTAGTGGTACCTACTGCAATGGAGATGAATCCGTACCATATAAAATCAGCAAGAACATGACCACTGTAAAATAGGAGAACACCTGCGACGCCAAATGATTTGTAGGCTTGTAGTAAAAAACCAAGGCCGATAATGGCCCACCAAAGTATAAAATATGGGTTAGCAGCACTGAGTAAAAATCCTGAAACAAGGATATTGCCGGTGTTGCTTTTGTTTTCATCTAGCTGAATACTTATTTTGTTCTTAGCTGAACCTATAATCATATCAAAGCCCATATAGATTAAGAGAGCACCACCAATTAGACCAATGGCAATTTGTGCCAGATTCGATTGTAATATGGCGTCAAAGCCCAGAAAAATCAAAGCAATCAAAAGAAGCTCCAAAGCGGCATGTCCGACAATAACAATAAAACCTGCAAAAATACCGGTATGTAGGGCTTGCTTAATGGTATAAGTGAGTAGTGGACCCGGCATCATAGCGCCTGAAAAAGCGATTACTAAAGCGGATAAAAATACTAAAGTCATTCAAATACCCCTTCTCTAAAACGACGTCATTTTCTTTTTCTATTGTAGCATTATATGATCACTTCAACAATATGATCTAGAGGTACTATTGTTGTTTATGAGTCCTATTCTTTATTGTTATGATTATAATGATATGCTAGCATAAAGTGTAAAGACAAATTAAGTGAGGAGGTTAGCTATGAAAAGATTTTTATTGTTATTATCGGTATTAGCTGTATTACTCGCCGGTTGTGGAAAAATGGTAGAAAAGTTGGCAGATGATACAGTTGGTACGATGTTAAGCTCAGAGGATGTTAAGGTGGAAGTAGACTCAAGTTCAGGCGAGGATGCTACAGTGATTACAACGGATGAAGGTAAGATCGAGGTGGCAAGTGATGAGAACGCCAGTGTACCCATTCCTAAAGGTTATCCGGAAGATATTCTCCCAATCTATGCTAAAGATAAAATTGTGATGGCAGCGGATTATGGTGAAGATGGATTCACGATTGTAGGACAGACCAAGGATGATATGGCAACTGTGGTAAAATTTTATGAAGATGCATTAATGGGTGCAGAGTCGACATTGGTGCAAAATTTTGAAGGTATGCATATGAGTATGGGTGTATTAGAAGGTATGAATTATAATGTACAGGTATCGGAAGAAGAAAGTGATGCGTATATAAGTTTCAGTCTTATTCTTGTACCCGCAGAGTAGTTTATAGTTTTGATGCTTTAACCAACTTTGGCATAATAAAAGTAATTAGGACTTTTATTATGCCTTGTTTTATGCTATTATAGTCAACAGTCAGTTCGTAACCATCCTGACTATAAACAAAACTAGGAGGCTGTAAAATGAATAAAAAAACGAAGTATCTGGTCCAATCCGGTGTGATTGCGGCGATCTATGTGGTGCTGGCTCAAGTCTTTGGATTTATGGGATTTGGACCGATTCAATTTAGGATTGCGGAAGCTTTAACGGTTCTGCCATTTTTTACCCCTGCGGCAATACCAGGTGTATTTATCGGGTGTTTGCTTGCCAATATTCTATATGGAGGCGTTCTACTAGACGTTGTGTTTGGATCGTTGACAACGCTTTTAGCAGCATATCTTTCCTATAGACTTCGGAAAAATAAGTGGATGGTCACCGTGCCACCCATTCTTCTAAACGCAGCGATTATACCATTTGTATTAAAATACGGCTATGGTGTACCGGATGGTATTCCTTTTATGATGGGTACTATTTTCTTAGGCCAATTCATCGTTGTAGGGATTATCGGCATGGTACTGCTTCATGCTTTGCTACCACTTAAAGATAAGATTTTTCAATAATAGTTAAAAAAAACCGGCTTAGATCAATGTCGTTGGCTAGGTAACAAAAAATACACAGAGTAAGAAATTAGTTTTTCTTCTCTGTGTATTTTAATGCCAATTTTTATATTTCTCGAGGTAGAACACTTTAACTCTATACTAATACATGCGCTTCTTATTTTGACGAAACTTATGAGGAGAGATACCATATTCTTGTTTGAAAATATGGTAAAAATAACTTAAACTTTGAAAGCCTACATCAAAGGCTAAATCTATAATTTCATGATCTGAGTGCATAAGCATGTTTGCGACATAATTAAGTCTTTTTGAGTTAATATATTTTACAGGAGTGGTATGAAGGTGTTTTCTAAATGCTCGACAGATATGTTCCTTTGTTTTGCCCGTAAGATTTTCTAAGTTATCCAAACCATTTGCAAGATTATCAATACTATCAAGCGATTTCAATAGACGTTCAAGCCAAATAGGTAATATTGCTTTATCTGAAAGTACCTTATTATAAGAAACGGGTGTGAAATATTTGGATATGATATCTATTAATTGAATTCTAAGGTATGTACGTATTTTCTCTTCTTCTTGTACTGGAAAAAGACTCAAGCGTTCAAGACGAGATTGTATAAGGGCTTTTTCATTATGGCAAAGGGTAGTAACGGGAACAAATGTGAGTGACAAAAGTGTTTTTTTTATATCTGAATTATAGAGGTATTCAAATAATGAATCAATTGTAGAAGACGGGAATGCTAAGTTAATATGTGTACATTCGCCTATAGATATTTTTGAATGGACATCGCCGGGTCTGACGAAAACCAATGAACCTTCAGATAGATTAAAACGTTGGTCAACCAATTCATAGATCATCTTACCATTGGTTATTAATGTTAATTCATAAAAGTCATGCACTTGTGGATATTGGGTTGCATCAATTTGTGTATGGAAGGCAAAATGGGTTTCACTATTCATGTTAATAACATTTTTTGTATTGATGTTATGCATTTTATTTATCCTCCATAAAAACCGTCATAATATCAATATACAGCAGTTTTATAAAAAATACAACAAGATTATTACATAGATACACTATATAATAAGTCTATAAATCATGGTGTTGTGCACAAAAAAAATGGATTTATGTAGAAAAAATTATTCACTTTTATTTATTTTTTGTGTAATAAGAGATAATTAATCATAATTATTAAAAAGATGCTTAATTATAATATTTAATATTATCAGAAATGAGGAATAGAATGAAGCTAGGTATGGGTTTGTATAAACATATGTTAACGGATGAAAACTTCCAATTTGCAAAACAAACAGGTTGTACACATCTAATCGTGCATCTTGCGGAATATTATTCAAAGGACATTGTAACGGCTACAGATACAGTCAATAATTATGGAGACTCTAAAGCATTTGATGAAATATGGGAACTGGATAGTATGCTAGAATTAAAAGCAAGGGCTGCTGTATATGATCTTGAAATATATGGAATTGAAAATTTTAGCCCTGCTGATTGGTATGATGTTCTGTTAGATGGCCCAAAAAAATATGAGCAAATAGAGTATTTAAAAAAGCTGATCAGAAATGCAGGAAAAGCAGGAATTAAGTCTTTTGGTTATAATTTTAGTCTTGCTGGGGTCTGGGGACATCAAAAAAAGAACATCGCAAGAGGTGGAGCAATAAGTGCATGCTTTAATGCAGATGAACTTAATATTGAAGCTCCAATTCCTAACGGCGAAGTGTGGAATATGACTTATAATTCTAATGGCGAAGGTAAATCTACCGAAGATATCGGATACGATGAACTTTGGAAACGATTGGAATGGTTTCTAAACGAAATATTACCTGTCGCTGAGGAAGCGGGCGTAGATATGGCACTTCATCCTGATGATCCACCAATGCCCTTTTTAAGAAAAACGCCGAGATTAGTGTATCAACCAGAGTTGTATGATAAACTAATTAATTTGGTTCCAAGTGATTCTAACAAAATAGAGTTTTGTATGGGTAGTATCCAAGAAATGACAGAAGGTAATCTCTATGATGCAATAGAAAAGTATGCATCAATGAATAAGATTAGTTACGTTCATTTTAGAAATGTTATTGGGAAAGTCCCAGATTATAAGGAAGTATTTCTTGATGAAGGTGACATCGATATGTTGAAAGCCTTGAGGCTGTTTAAAAAACACCACTTTGAAGGCGTTCTAATTCCGGACCACACACCTTTAATGACCTGTGATGCACCTTGGCATTCTGGAATGGCCTATGCATTGGGTTATATGAAAGCTGCAATGCGAATAGTACAGGAGGAATAAGTATGGAGAACCAGAAGTATAGAAATAATCATGAAGCGCTTTTTGAGATTATTAAGAAGGAACTATACACACCAGTGGTTGGAGATATTCTAGATAGTATGGGATACTGTCATCAATTTTTACCACAGTCGGTGCAAGCAATTAGGGAAGATTATATTGTCGTTGGTTGGGCAATGCCAGTCCTTATGATTGATGTATATGGACCACAAAAAAAGCCATTTGGACTTTTAACAGAAGCACTTGACCAGTTATTGCCGGGAGAAGTTTACATAGCAAGCGGTGGTGAAATGCGTTGTGCCTATTGGGGAGAACTTCTAACGGCAACAGCTCGAACAAGAGGCGCAGCTGGTGCAGTCATCAACGGTTGGCACAGAGATACACCTATGGTATTAAGTCAGAACTGGCCAGTCTTCAGTAGGGGGCGTTATGCGCAAGACTCTTCTGTACGTACACAAGTAGCGGATTATCGTTGCAATATTGAGATTGGGGATGTATTGGTTAGACCGGGAGATCTTGTTTTTGGCGATATAGATGGTGTTCTGATAATCCCAAAGGAAATCGTAGATGAAGTGGTTGAAAAGTCACTAGAAAAGGTCAGGGGTGAAAAGGTAGTAAGAAAAGCTATAGAAGCAGGTATGAGTTCGACAGCAGCTTTTGAAAAGTATGGTATTTTATAAAAAGGAGGGCAATATGGTAGAACAATCATTTATAAATGCATTTAGTTTAGAAGGGAACATAGCGGTTATTACAGGCGCGGCAACAGGTTTGGGAAATGCAATGGCAAAATGCTTAACGGCTGCAGGAGCGAAAGTTATTGTTGTTGGTATTGAATCTGAAGAGATCCTAAAAAAAGCCTGTGAGGATATTGGCAACGATGCTGGTTATTATCAATTTAATGTGACAGATACAGATCATACAGAAGCATTGGTTAAGCGTATAATTGATGACCATGGTAAGATTGATATATTAATAAATAATGCGGGTATACATTGTAAGAAGCCAGTTGAAGATACTTCTATAAATGATTTTAATAGAGTATTAGATGTACATCTAGTTGGCGCTTTTGCGCTTACAAAAGCAGTTATTCCATCAATGAGGTCTAACAAAAATGGAAGTATTATATTTATTTCCTCGATGTCAGCTTTTTTTGGACTGACTTCCGTAACGGCATATTCCGCTGCTAAATCAGCTGTACTTGGACTTACGAGATCAATAGCCAGCGAAGTGTCTTGTGATAATGTTCGTGTCAATGCTATTGCACCGGGATTTATTGATTCGGAGATGTTTAGGAAAGCTGTTGAGGGTGATGAGGATCGCCAAAATAAGATTTTAGGAAGAACCCCAATGAATAAATATGGTGATGCAATGGATATTGGATGGGCTGCTGTATATCTGTGTTCACCTGCAGCATCTTTTGTAACAGGAACTTGCTTAGCAGTTGATGGTGGATGTTTAATAGGTTTCTAATAAATTATTATATAAAAAAAGGAGAAAAATCATGAAGAAAATATTAGGATTAATGGTAGCATTGTTAATTGCATTTGCAACATTGGTAGGATGTACTGGAACAGATACAAAAAAGGAAGAAGTTGAAGTATCAACAACTGAAGTAACAGAGGAAGCCACTACTGAAGAGCCAGAAAAAGTAAGTATGAAATTTGGTAATACCCAAGGAGATAAAGATACACAATCCATGGGGCTGGCTGAAGTAAAGAGAAGAATGGAAGAAGAAACTAATGGTAATTTCCAAATTGAACTCTACTTTTCTTCTGCACTAGGTGGAACAGATGATCTTACAGAGCAGGCAATGCAAGGAGCACCGATTTTAACGGTTTCTGACCCTGGTAGACTGGCATCATTTGTCCCGGAATTTGGTGTAATTCAAGCGCCTTATCTTTTGGATGACCCTAGCCAGTTAAATGATTTAGTTGAAACCGAGACTTATAAAGCATGGGAAAAAGAATTTGAAGATCAAGGCTTAAAGCTTATTACTTCCAATTGGTATTCTGGTGCTCGTAACATGGTGGTTGATAAAGAAATAAATACACCTGCTGATTTAAATGGTTTAAAGATTAGAACAATCGGTAGCCCACTTTTTACTGAAACAATTAATGCTATGGGTGCTATTGCAACACCTATGGATTGGGCAGAGGTTTATCCATCAATTCAACAAAAGGCCATTGATGGGGCAGAAGTGCAGACACCTTCATCCTATGCAACGCGTCTTTATGAAATATCTAAATATACAAATAAAACGGAACATTTTCAATTAATTGGTAGTTTGGTCATGAGTAAAGAAGTTTTTGACTCTTGGAGTACGGAATATCAGGAGCTTTTTGTTAGAATTTGTAAGGAAGTAGGGGCAGAAAACCAAAAACTCGTTGTTAAACTTTCTAAAGAGTACGAGGACGAAATGGTAGAGCAAGGCATGATCGTTAGAGAAGTTGATAAAACACCTTTCATAGAAGCGGTTCAACCTGTATATGAAAAATTAGGTTATACTGAATTGAGAGATCAGTTGTTAGAAGAAATAAGCAAATAGTTTCATTTGAAATTAACACATCCGGTCTTTTTGTAACTTTCTATACGGGTGTGTTAATTTTCTAAAGTATAATTTTTCATATAGGAGGTCTCCATGGGAAAAGTTCTAAAAGTGATTTTCAGAATAGAGGAATTCATTTGTTCCACATTTTTTATTACGATTATTGGACTGGTTTTTGCATCCGCGGTTTTTAGATACCTGAAAATACCGATCCAATGGTCAATCGACATTACACAGATTTTGTTTGCGTGGGTAGCGTTTCTAGGTGCTGATA
The DNA here is from genome assembly GCA_024636985.1 of Clostridiales bacterium. GTDB lineage: Bacteria > Bacillota > Clostridia > Lachnospirales > Vallitaleaceae > Petrocella. The sequence continues at coordinate 10,354 of JAGXFY010000077.1, forward strand.
TTGCATTAAGAAATGGTAAACTTTTAGGTGTTGATATACTAACAAGAAAGTTTACAGATGTTATACAATATTATTTAAAGCTTTTTTGTAACGTATTGATTGTTGTTGTTCTTTTTATTTTCATAATATATGGATTTAACTTAAGCATTAGTAGTTGGCAAAGGTCATTTCAAACATTACCAATTAGCTACTCATTTGTAACACTTAGTTTGCCTGTTGGTTCTATTTTCATGTTAATATCCAGCTTCACGAATATTTATAAGAATCATATCAATAGAAAAAGCATAAAAAAGGAGGTAATATAAGTGGTTTTGTTAATAACTTTATTTATTGTTCTATTACTAATTAATATGCCAATTGCCTTCGTAATAGGGATTTCTGGACTGGGTTATTTTCTAACAAACAACGATATCCCTTTTGCAATTTCTATACAGAGAGTAGTAACACAGACTCAATCATACGCTTTTTTAGCTGTCCCTTTCTTTATTTTTGCAGGAAATTTAATGAATGAAACAGGTATAACCAAAGGTTTGTTGAGCTTATCGACGGTATTAACGCGCAAGATGGTAGGAGGCTTAGCACAAGTTAATGTTATTTTAAGTACATTGATGGGCGGGGTCTCAGGCTCGGCTACAGCAGATGCTGCAATGGAAATTAGAGTCCTTGGACCAAGTATGATTAAGCGGGGGTATTCTAAAGGGTATATTGCTGCTGTAACGTGTCTTACATCATTGATTACAGCTACGATCCCTCCAAGCTTGGGATTAATTCTCTATGGTTTTGTGGGTGAGGTATCAATAGGTAAACTTTTTGCCGCTGGTATCGTTCCTGGTTTTCTAATGATGGCGGCACTCATGATAACGGTAAATCTCACAGCAAAAAAACGCGGATATGATATACCGAATCCTGATATAAAAGCAGCATCTATAAAAGAGATTTTGTTAAATCTAAAAAAATCAGTATGGGCTTTTATATTCCCAATCATTCTTATAGTAGGAATTCGATTTGGCTTATTTACACCTTCAGAGTCAGGTGCATTTGCAGTTGTTTATGCCTTATTTGTCGGAAAATTTATTTATAAGGAATTGACTTGGACGTCCTTCAAAAATGCATTGCGACATTCTGTACAAGACACAGGCGCTGTTATACTGATCATATCCTTATCTGGTATTTTCGGCTATGCACTAACTTATGACAAGGTTCCGGTAAAACTATCCCAATTGCTCTTTGGTATAACAACAAACCCATCACTATTATTAATTATTATTTTATTGTTTCTTCTTGTATCTGGAATGTTTGTCGACAGTAATGTAAATATTTTACTGCTCACACCAATCTTTTTGCCGATGGTTACCCAGTTAGGTGTGGATCCAGTACATTTTGGTATATTAATGATGACGATTGTCACAATGGGTGTTATGACGCCACCGGTAGGTACCGCACTATATGTTGTATGTGGGATTATTGAATGCCCGATAGAGGAATTTGTTAAAGATGCGATTCCATTTTACGGCGCAGTGTTTGCTTTAATTATTTTATTGGTATTTTTCCCTCAGGTAGTTATGTTCTTACCAAACCTATTGTTTTAGATATATATAAGGATTTTACTATTTAGAATCCTATAGGAGAAAAAATGAAAAAATTTATGAGTGAAAATTTTTTGCTGGATAATGAAGTGGCTGTAGAGCTATATCATACATATGCTGTTCATCAACAGATCATTGATTATCATTGTCACTTAAGTGCCCGGGAAATATATGAAAATAAACAGCCCCAGAATATAACACAATTGTGGCTTTATGGCGACCATTATAAATGGCGATTGATGCGTTCTAATGGTATTTCGGAGTCCCTCATTACAGGTAATGCGAGTGACTACGAAAAATTTGAGGCATATGCACAAGCCTTACCATATGCCATTGGTAACCCTCTATATCATTGGACACATCTTGAACTTCAGCGTTATTTTTCAATAGATACTTGTCTCTCTCCAAAAACGACAAAGAAAATTTGGGATAGCTGTAATGAAAAGATAGAAAAAGAAGATTATTCTCCTCGTAAGTTACTTGAAACATCAAATGTCTACGCACTCTGCACGACTGAAGATCTAATGGATACATTGGAATACCACAAGCTTCTTGCTCAAGACGAAAGCTTTACTGTAAAAGTCCTACCAGCAATGAGACCGGATAAACTTCTAAATATTGAGTCGGATGACTTTTCTATGTATATTAAGAATATGTCTGAAAACACAGGCGTTGAAGTCCTTAATTATCAAGATTTAAAAAAGGCTGTATTAATAAGAATACAAGACTTTGCCCAATGTGGATGCATAGCAAGTGACCATGGTTTTGAAAAAATGCCTTATAGGCTATCAACAGAAGAAGAAGTTAACGCAGTATTTATGAATGCTATGGATGGACAGTCTATTTCTGAAGAAGATTCAGAAAAGTTTAAAACAATGCTTATGTTGTTTCTTGCTAAAGAGTATCATCGCTTAGGTTGGGCAATGGAATTACATATTGGTCCTATTCGAAGTAGAAACACAAGAATGGTAGAGAAGGTTGGAGAAAGCTCAGGATTTGACTCGATAGGAGATCACAGTATGGCTATAGCTGTTTCTTCATTTCTGAATGATTTGGAGATGACCGTGCTGCTACCAAAAACAATTTTATTCTCTATTAACGATAAAGACAACGGCGTTATAGCAACAATGTTGGGAAATTTTCAAGATGACTTACATCCATCGAAAATACAATTTGGTTCAGCATGGTGGTTTCAAGATCACAGGGATGGTATGGAAAAACAAATGCGTGATTTGGCGAATGCTGGTCTGCTGGGTAGATTTATTGGTATGCTAACAGATTCACGAAGCTTTTTATCCTATCCAAGGCACGAGTATTTTCGACGTATTTTTTGCAATTTAATTGGGTCATGGATAGAAAACGGTGAGTATCCATATGATTTAGAAGCCATTGAAATGTTGGTTACAGGTGTATGTTTTAAAAATGCAAAAGAATATTTTGGAATTTAATAGACCGATCAATTTTATTGTGTTAAGATAAGAAAAATTTCCAAAACTAATGTTGGAGTGAGATATTCACTTCAACATTTATTTTTATATAAAAAAAGTTGAGCATAAACTAAATTCCTTGTAAAATTAAGTCACCACAACCAAACAACAAATGAGATAAAGCTTATGCTCAATAACGCCTTTTAATAGATGAGCAAGTCGACCAGGTAAGCGTCCAACAGGTTAAAAATCGTATACTTCATATGATGAGCTAAAGTTAACCAGTAATACCATGTAAGCCAGCACCAACCGGAGGCTGTAGGCATATGCACTGTGGAAGGGTTTTAATGGGAAGCATTTAAAACCAGATTCATTGTACCTCCAGTTTGTATTAGAGGCAAAAATAAATCTAACTTCATAACAAAAAAGTCTCTAAGCTTTTTTTCACTTAGAGACTTGGTTGACGCATTAACATAGGGATAATCCCAAGTTTTGACAAAGAGTATTACTATTATTATTTTAGATTTTCAGGGTTCAGTGGCAACAGAGCATCAAGAACAAATTGTCCGTCTTTACGAATCAGAACACCGTCAAAGTAGATCTCACCACCACCATATTCAGGGGTTTGGATACATACAAGATCCCAGTGAATAGCAGATTTATTACCATTGTTACACTCATCATACGCGCTACCGGGTGTAAAGTGAAAACTACCCATGATTTTTTCATCAAATAAAGTATCCTTCATTGGATCTAGGATATAAGGGTTGACACCGATGGCAAATTCGCCAACATACCTTGCGTTCTCATCTGTATCAAAGACCTCATTGATTCTCTTGGTATTATTGGCTTTTGCATCAATAATTTTTCCGTCTTTGAAGGTCAATTCAATATGTTCATAAGTAAAACCTTGGTATACAGCCGGTGTATTGTATCTGAGTGTACCATTTACGGAATCACGAACAGGTGCGCTGTACACTTCACCATCCGGAATATTGACTTGACCGTCACATTTTATAGCCGGTAAGCCCTTAATTGAGAATTTCAAATCCGTTCCAGGACCTAGAATATGCACTTGATCGGTTTTTTCCATGAGTTCAACAAGCGCGTCCATGGCGATTGACATTTTGCCATAGTCTAAGTTACAGACATTGTAATAAAAATCTTCAAAGCCGGAAGTGCTTTGATTGGCCAGTTGTGCCATAGAAGCATTAGGGTATCTAAGTACTACCCATTTGGTGGTGTTGACCCTTATGTCACTGTGTATAGGGTTGAACCAGTATTTTTGGTAAAGGGCCAGTTTTTCAGAAGGCACATCGCTCCACTCAGAAGCATTATCAGATCCACGTATGCCGATATAACAGTCCATCTCTTTCATACGAATGGATTCCCATTTACATTTGATTTCAAAAAATTCTTGAGTCGCACCTAGGAGTTGTTCTCTTACGACACGATAATCCGTAGCCTGAAGAAAAGGATAACCACCGGCAGCCAGCACCTCCTTAACCACTTGTCTTGCCAGGTCCTCTGTCTCTGAACCGATGTACTCAATAAGTACTTTTTCTTTTGGTTGTACCTTACATGCGTAATTGACCAAATTTTTAGCTAAAGTCATAATTCTTGCATCCATAATATGTTCCTTTCTATATGAGAACAGTTTAACCGCTCTTGTCTTTTTGATTAGAAAGCCAAATCATCAACATGACGAAGTCACTCTTCTTGGAGATTGTTTGCACTTTATTATACCAAAGAAAACCGAGAATGAAAAGGTCGTTAAAATATTTTTTACGTTAATGAGAACGAAGTTACCAAAACGATGTTTTGATCTTAATAATGCATACACAAGTATCGTTAAAGAACTTAGTTTTGACACTTTAATAACTATAAAAACTTTATTTTTTTAAAGGATTTGTCATATACAGAAATGAAGAATATGCTATAATATCCATATTTGAAATAATAATTCATAACCCAATAAAAAAGTAGTATATGTTATAATAATGATAGGATAAAAAGAAAGATGATCTTAGCCCATTTGGGTAAAATACATTTTGAGGAGATTTGTGATGGATAATACAGAAGTAAAAGCTATTTATGAGCACCCAGAGGCTTACTATGGGGATAAAATTCAGATTTCAGGTTGGATTCGTAGTGTTAGAGCATCCAATGCGTTTGGCTTTATGGTGTTAAATGACGGAACATGTTTTAATACGATTCAAGTGGTTATGGACAGTGATCTTGAAAACTACAAGGAGTTATCCAAGCAAAATGTAGGTGCGGCAGTTATAGTAGAAGGCATTGTGGTTGAGACACCGGAAGCAAAGCAGGCTTTTGAGATTAAAGCCGATAAGATTACAGTTGAAGGTGAGTCTGCCAGTGATTATCCCCTTCAAAAAAAACGACATGGTTTTGAATATCTAAGAACCATCGCTCATTTAAGACCGAGGACCAATACTTTTTCTGCTGTATTTAGAGTTCGCTCTCTTACGGCGTTTGCCATTCATCAGTTTTTTAATGAGAAAGGTTTTGTTTATGTACATACACCCATCATCACCGGAAGTGACTGTGAAGGTGCCGGTGAGATGTTTAGAGTTTCTACATTACCACCCCTTGAGGTTCCAAAAACGGATGAAGGCACCGTTGATTATAAGGAAGATTTCTTTGGTAAAGAAGCCAACCTGACGGTCAGTGGCCAGCTGAATGTAGAAACCTATGCCATGGCATTTAGAAATGTATATACCTTTGGGCCGACTTTTAGAGCAGAGAATTCTAACACGCCAAGGCACGCGGCAGAATTTTGGATGATTGAACCGGAAATGGCCTTTGCAGATCTTAAGGACGATATGAACCTTGCAGAAGAGATGATTAAATACATCATTCGTTATGTAAGAGAAAAAGCGCCGGAAGAAATGGCTTTCTTTAATCAATTTGTAGACAAATCCTTATTTGAACGCTTAGATAAGGTTGCCAACAGTGATTTTGAGCGGGTGACATATACAGAGGCGGTAGAGTTGCTTCTAAATAGTGGGAAAGATTTTGAATATCCTGTAAGTTGGGGTGCAGATCTACAGACCGAACACGAACGTTACTTAACGGAAGAAGTTTTTAATAAGCCTGTGTTTGTAACCGATTATCCGAAGGATATTAAGGCTTTTTATATGAAGATGAATGAAGATGGAAAAACAGTAGCAGCCATGGACCTTTTAGTACCCGGTGTTGGAGAAATCATTGGTGGTAGCCAAAGGGAAGACGACCTAGATAAGCTACTTGGTAGAATGGAAGCAATGGGTCTTAATGAAGAAGATTATTGGTGGTATTTGGATATTAGAAAATACGGTGGTACACGTCATGCCGGCTTTGGACTTGGTTTTGAACGTATGATTATGTATATTACCGGTATGAGCAATATTCGAGATGTTGTATCATTCCCCAGAACGGTTCATAATCTGGAGATCTAAATTATAATTAAGTGTTAAAACTAAGTTCAACGATATAGTTTTAACGCCTTAAACAATTATTGGAGGGGTTAAGTTATGTCAGAAGAAAAAAAAGATGTTTTATTGGATAACTTAACAGTGAAATTGGAAAAGGGTATTAAATCAATGGCCACCATAAAATCATTGGCCATTGGTTTATTTGTTCTTTTTGTGCTTGGATGTGGCATATTGACGTATATGCAATTTGCCACATTTGAGCAGTTTCAAAAGGGAGAGACCGCTTCGGCGTTTCTAGAAAAAGATAAAGAAAACTGGGTATACGAAGAGCATGGTCTGGATATTCTCATTCCTGAGGATGTAATTGCCCATGAATTATCCATCTTGATTGCTAAAGATGTGGAAGATACACCCTACAATCTAGAAAATCTCTATTACGACGGTAAAGAGCAAGCTTTGAAGGTGAATTTAACTTATTCCGGCTTCTATCTTCCTGTTGTATATTATATGGAATTTTTTGAAGAAGAAGGCATGCTTAGGATTAGCTATGATAAAGTTGGCATCGGTCGACATGAATTGAAAGTTATTGGACCCTTAAAATTTTTGATGAATAGAGGCAGGGTGAGTCAGTTGCTGGATAAGCTAAGTATTGACTTGACCCAGTATGGTAAGGCATCGGGCATTGACCTTATGAGTGCGACACCAGTAGATCAAGACTTAAAGCTTAACTTTACCGTTAATGAGGAACAGATACAGGCAATTATTGAGCAGATGAGAGGTGCCATTAACAAGGAGCTACTCCCTATTTATAGCGCCAGCTCCTCCCCCTTAGCAGCAGAAGCGGTGGAGCTTTTAGAACAGATTTATCCCTTATCAGCTGAACAAATGAAACGTATGATTAAAGACGTCACCGGTGGTCGAGAATTGGTCAGACATCTGTTGGTATTGACCAATGAAACCATGACGAATCAGATTGTATTAGAACTTAGAAAACAAGGATTTGATCTTGACCGAGAACAGATTGCCTTAGACCGAAAAGCACTTGAAGGCCAGATTATTGATGAATATGCTATAGAGATTTTTGAAGGATTAGAAGCCTATTTTGCTGATAAGATTGTGGCGTATAACAATGGACGTCCTTTTGACTTAGTCAATATGAAAACAATCTCTGTCCAGGATATCGTCAAGAACGATAATATTATGATTGAGGAAAGCATACTGGAACGTATGAATTTTGTAATGGTAGATGGCTTTAGTATCGCCTATGAAGTGGACCCTTCGACATATTACATTAAATCTTTAGATGGTTTTGAGGTACTCTCAAAGGAAGACTATGATTTATTGCCGGGATCTGGACCTTATGTGGAACCCAAATTGGTGACAGATGACAAGATGTGGCAGGAAGTTGAGACCATTCTTATGGATAAATTCGAAGTAGACCGTGTTTTTATTCGTTATATGAAAACAGATGGTACATCGATTTTTACCATTGCATCTCCGGTTAATAATCCGCAGATTTATTTAAGTTTTGCCATGATGAAAGATGAAACCATCCATATACTAGAGGACAACGTTCAATCTATTGAAGCATTATTAGAGGCTCATCCTGACTTTAATATTGAAACTGCAACACGAGAAATTGAAACCGTACAGTTAAAAAAATTATCTGAAGAAATACAAACCTATATTCTTGAAGATATGTATCAGCAAGGAAAGCTTAACCACCCCAGCAACTATACGATTGAATATAGTTCTTTTGATGGTAAGTATATATCATTTTTGGTTTCAAATGGAGAAGAATATGTTTACAAGGTTGAGGATACATCTTTTGGGACCTATCTGGCAACGGTTTACGATAAAGAAAAAGCCATTAGGAATTGGTCAGATTTACCAAAGGTCATTTTATTACAAGACAAACCTTGAGAAGGAAAGAATATGATGGATATGAAGTACATAAAGCATCAGCTGAGCACCTTGGTCGGTATACATAGCCCCAGCGGCTTTTGTGACACCGTAACCGACTATGTAAAAAAAGAAGCCATTCGTCTTGGCTATAAGGTCAACTATACTCAAAAAGGTGGTATCTATGTAACCATAGAAGGTATTAATGATGCAGATGCAATTGGGATGGCATCTCATCTAGATACCCTTGGTGCTATGGTGAGATCTATCAATGATGACGGTACGATTCGGTTTACCAGCATTGGTGGTTATATGATGTCAACGATTAATGGTGCCTACTGTAGTATTTATACAAGAGAAGGCAAGACCTATAAAGGTACTGTGTTATCCAAGAAAGCTTCAGTCCATGTTTATGAAGACATCCATGATTATAAACTTATAGAAGAAAACATGTTGATTCGTGTGGATGAGCTGGTGCATAGTAAAGAGGATATCCTAGGTCTAGGAATAGAAGTTGGTAATTTTATCGGAATCGACCCAATGTATCGTGAAACGGAATCCGGTTTTATTAATTCCAGACATTTGGATAACAAAGCAGGGGCAGCTATATTACTCGGCTTACTTGAGACCATCAAAAGCAAAAAAATAGTATTAGAAAATACCTTACAAGTTATTTTTACAACCTACGAAGAAGTGGGGCATGGTGCTTCCTATATTCCTGAAAACATTAAAACATTGATTGCTGTTGATATGGGGGCCATAGGTGAAGACCTTAGCTGTACAGAGCAAGAGGTTTCCATATGTGTGAAAGACTCCTCCGGACCCTATGACCACAAGTTGGTTTCGGAGCTTCTGGAGATTGCTAAGAATAAAAAGCTGAATTATGCTTTGGATGTTTATCCTCATTATGGTTCAGATGCCAGTGCAGCTCTAAAAAGTGGTGCCAATATCAGGGCGGCTTTGATAGGTCCGGGTATTCATGCATCTCATGGTATGGAAAGAACGCATGAAAAAGCCTTGGAACAGACTCTATTGTTGTTATTAGGTTTTTTGGAAAAGTATAAGATTAATTGAATTTAATTGCACGCTGTAATCGTAATTATAGGTTATGGTCGTAGAGATAATCCACACCTTTTCCTTGCCTTACACTTCGTACGGTCAGCGGAAAATCTGTGAATCATATCTACTCGGTAATACGTCGTCATTTCGTCAATAAAAAGCACTGATTAATCAGTGCTTTTTATTTTCTTATTCGGCTCCGTATATGTGTAAGCTTCAAAAAGCTTATATTTACATACATTAGCAGCCTATAATGAAGAAGCCAACATCGACCATCTACTCATGAAACTGTTCTATCGTAAAGATGTTTTTGTCCCCACGGTAACGAGAGATGGTGTACTCTACAGGTGTATCGAATTTATTATAACCTGTATAATGGAAAAGCTGGATAGCGGTAGTTTTGGTGATGTCTAAGAGATCGCAATCCTCTTTTGTAGGAATAACGGCTTCAATGTTTCTTACAACCCTATAGATCTTTGTATTGACGTTTTGTGCCAGTATCTTGTAAAGAGACTCATGACCCATGTCGTGGTCTAAGATATGCTTACAAAAGGAATAAGGCATATACGTCTGGGTAATGACAATGGGTTGGCCATCAGCGTAGCGTAATCTTTTTAAACTAATGACATCCGTGTTGGCTGAGATCCTTAGCGCTCCGGAGACTTCAGTGTTTGCCGGTATGACTTTTAAGTCAATGACTTCAGAAGATGGTGTGTAGCCTTTTCGTGTCATTTCTGCATTATAGCTTTCGATCTTGCGAATGAAATCTTGGTTAATTTTGTTCTGTGCTACAAAGGTGCCACGACCTTTAACACGGTGAAACTTGTTCTCATTCACCAATTCAGTTAGAGCTTGCCTTATGGTGGTACGGCTGATTCCGAATATATCACATAACTCAAACTCAGTTGGGATCATATCACCGGCTTGTAGCTCGCCATTTTTCATCATATTCAGTAGTATATTCTTGAATTGGAAATAAAGAGGAATGGGTGTTGTTTTATCGACTACATACTGCTTAAATAAATCAATTTTTGTCATTTTCGTCACCTTGTCATCATAATATAGTTGTTATATGTTATGCTTATGCTACATACACCATTTTACAGGAATCCCCAAAAAAATCAAGAGTTTTTCAGGACAAATAAGGATTAAGGGATTTATATCTGTAGGACATAGATATTTTTCAGTCAAAAACTATATAATAGGTATGTATGTAGTAACATAACAAGTAAGAGATTAGTCTTTTGTCATTCTCCAGGAAAGTCTATGCCATGTTAATGCGTTGAAGCGTCGCATTAACTATCAAGGAGGTTTCCTGTCGAACCGTTCAGAAATATGAGCAGAGCTCATAACGAAGCGAAGCTTCTTTTCTTGTAAAGGGGGATATGGTATCATGATAATAGCATAAACACTAACGTATCATATTTATATGGATTAGGAGTGGTTGAATTGAAAAAAAGAATTGGTATATTAACAAGTGGTGGAGATTGCCCAGGGCTTAATGCAGCCATTAGAGGTGTTGCAAGAGCTTCTTATGATTTGCTTGATTGTGAGATCATTGGGATTAAAGGTGGATACAAGGGCTTAATTGATGCTGATTACAAAGTTATGGCATCTCATGACTTTTCAGGGATATTAACACGGGGCGGGACGATTCTAGGGACCCATCGGACGCCGTTTAAACAAATGAGGAAAATCGAAGAAGATGGTATTGATAAGGTGGCGAACATGGTTAAGCACTACAACCAATTGAAGTTGGATTGTTTGGTTACCATTGGTGGTAACGGCACCCATAAAAATGCCAATTTGTTAAGAGAAGAAGGATTGAACGTCATTGGTTTGCCAAAGACCATCGATAATGATATCTACGGTACAGAAATGACATTTGGGTTTCACAGTGCTGTCGATATTGCAACAGAAGTCATTGACCGTATTCATACAACTGCGGATTCTCATGATCGGGTTATGTTAATTGAGCTTATGGGACACAAAGCCGGATGGTTAACTTTGTTTTCCGGTATTGCCGGTGGGGCAGATGTGGTCTTGATTCCGGAGATTCCATATAGTGAAGAAAAAGTCTACGAAGCACTTGAAGAAAGACGTAAAAAAGGAAAAGACTTTTCAATTATAGCTGTGGCTGAAGGTGCTGTTAACAAAGAAGAGGCAGCCATGAGTAAAAAGGACTTTAAACGTTATAGGGAAGAAATGCCTTTTCAAACGGTTTCTTATCGTCTGGCCAACCAAATCAGTACCAATTTAGGCTTTGAAACACGGGTCACGATACCGGGTCACCAACAAAGAGGCGGATCTCCGTCTGCTTATGATCGCGTACTTGCAACCAAGCTAGGTGCTTATGCAGCAAGACTGATTGCAGAAGAAAATTATGGTAATACCGTTTCTATTGTGAATAATAAGCTTAGAGCAACGCCTCTTGAAGACATGGCTGCAAAGCTGAAATTGGTCACACGGGATGATGACTTGGTCAAAACCGGTGAAGCCGTTGGACTGACTTACGGTGATTAATGTCTTATGTGCTTAGGTCTTGTGGAAAATCTTATTAAGAGCTATGATATAGATGGATGTATTAATAACCATTATTAATAAGATTGTAGCAAGGGGGCAACTTTATGAAAAGAATCGTCACGATGATTTTGATATTTACATTAACACTAACCATGAACACCAATACAAAAATCCATGCCATGGGTGAAAGTAACTTCATTGCAGCTGGGTGGGGTACGACTTTTTTTATCAAGGATGATGGAAGTTTATGGGGATACGGGAAAAATGACCAAGGCCTACTAAATAGCAACTTGGCATACATAGATGAGCCAAAGCAACTTCTAGAAGATGTGAAAAGTATCAGTGTGAACCGTTATGCAGTGCTAGTCGTTAAAAATGATAATACATTATGGTATTGGGGTAGATTGCCGGGGCATACAAAAACAGCAATACCTATCAAAATCCTTGATGGTGTTGTAATGGCCACTTTGGATGGGTATAATAATCAACTCATTTTCGTGCTGAAAGCAGATGGGACACTTCTTCAGTTCAACAAAACCATGTTCGAACCTGTTGCCCATAATAGCAAGGTCAAGTTCATAACAATTGGTGGTTATAACCGATTTTTTATCAATGAGGCAGACGAGCTTTGGGGTTGGAATGATGTTAGTAGTACTACATATGGCGCGTTAGGTGTCGGACATACGGAGCCGGTTCAGCAGCCGGTAAAAATAATGGAAGAAGTGGATTATGTTGTTGGTGATATGACCACTACCATGATTGTTAGAAAAGATGGAACACTATGGATGAGTGGATCCGGCTATTTAGGCAAATTCTATGATGGTACAAAAGTGATTAATGGTCCTGTGCTTAGACCGATAAAAGTCATGGATCTTGTCATGCATGTAGCGATACGAGATTCTGAGTTTTACGCAATAAAAAAAGACTATACGCTATGGACATGGGGTAAAAACAGTAATTTTGGCCTAGGTATGAACCCTCTTCCTTCTCCAGTAATATGGACAACGGAAGTCTACAATATGACTGTGGGTTATCAACATCAAGTTGTTTTAAAGTCGGATGGAGCATTGTGGACAGGCGGTAGAAAAGACGGAGTCTACAAAGCGCTTCATAATACTCAGAATGTATTAAGACAAACAGCAACAGGTCTTGTGGATGTTCCCGCATCATGGGCTTTGGCTGAAGTTCGACAAGCAGAGGGTATTGCTTTGATACCCATGATACTTCAAGATGACTATGCTAAAACCATTAACAGAAGTGAGTTTTGTACACTGGCTATTGCAAGTATTGAAGTAACAATGGGTATGACCATTGAAGCCTATTTGGATTCGATGGAGGTGGAAATGCCTTCTACTTCACCTTTTATAGATATATTAGCTTTAACGGAGACATCTAGAAGAGATATATTAGCAGCTTATGCCCTAGGCATTGTCGAAGGCACTTCAGAAACAACTTTTGATCCTATGAATCCTATTACGAGAGAGCAAGCTGCAAAAATGCTTACAGCTACTGCTACTGCACTGAATATGGAGACAGATGCAACACTACCGGTTTTTGAAGATGCGTCACTCATATCAGAATGGGCAAAACCTTATATCGGATATATGTTTGACACCAAGATTATGGGTGGTATTGGTGAGAATCGATTCGATCCTAAAGGTGGTTTTCAACGGCAACAAGCTTTTATGACGATATTAAGATTGCATAAAATGATAATAGAGGAATAATTACTTATCCATATAAAATGCATGGACAAGAGCCAACGGATGCTTACATATCTGTTGGCTTTTACTATAGATTACATATAAACCTATGGATAATAAAAGTTTGAGTTCATAGAAGTAAGTTCTTTTTATTAGACAAAAAAATAGAATAGTCGATTGTCGTTTTTGTACAAAAGAGATATAGTAACGATAACAGATATGACAACGGTAGTTCGATAAAACAACTGAAGATCAGCGAGACTTTATATGATAAAGAAAGAATGTTTCTTTTATTTTGCGTTGATTTGTATTGAATTGGAAAGGTAGGGGTGTTTAATTATGATTCATAAGAGCCAACAAAGTACAATAATAAATGGAAGTAATAAAAGTCATATATGGAATATTCCGGCCTTTTTGGTTATCAGTTTATTAACGGTGATTACAGGAGTTTTGCTTCTGATAGATTTACCAAAGCTTCAATTATTGGATTATGTTGTAGACTTGAATGCATTGATTAAGAGTATGTTTACTATATTTTTGGCCTGTGTCATCGGATCGACCATTGGATGGGAGCGGGAAAGTCGTAATAGACCGGCAGGTCTTAGAACCTACGCTCTGGTATGTATGGGATCGGCACTAGTTATGATCACCTCATTTAGCATTTTCGAAGAGTATCATACGGTTGTGAATTCCGACCCAGCAAGACTCGGTGCTCAAGTAATAAGCGGTATTGGTTTCCTAGGTGCCGGGACCATCATCAGGGACAAGTTTTCTGTAAAGGGACTAACAACAGCTGCTTCACTTTGGGTTGTGGCCTGTATTGGTTTAGCGATTGGGTCTGGTATGTATTTAACCAGTATGATAATTAGTATTGTCGTCTATTATATCTTACATAATCTAAGATGTATGGAAGATATTAAGGCCGAAAAAATGAATTATGAGATTCTTATTCGTTTGAAAGAAGAGAATGGGCAAATAAAAACCATTCATAAAATTATGGATAAATACGAGATTGTTGTCCGGGATATCAACATTGTATATGGTCAAACCAGTTTTTTGGAAGCGGACAATGATGATATCAATATTGTGATCCATGCCATGATTTTGGATCATTTTATTGATAAATTGATAGTAGAACTGAGTGGTTTAAGTGGCGTTGTTTCCCTATCATGTGGTGAAGAGTAAAAGATTCTATGAAAATCCTTTCACACTCCTTCCAAGAACTTCATGATCAATGTTGCCTTTACGGTATTACTTTTTAATTCAAGCTTATCATATGGCGTAAGTAAGTTAGAATAACCGTTTCTTTTTTTCAGACATCAATGCCATTTTATTTCAATAAATTCACAAGTCTCATTATGAAATACAGCTTGATGTGCACGGTTTCTGCCTGTATTTTTTGATTTATATAGTGCATCATCAGCATATTTTATTAGTGCATCTATGTTATTTATATTTCCAAGGGGTATAGACAAGAATCCGATTGAACATTTTGTTTGAATAATTGTGCCGTCAGGTAAGTGAAATTTAAGATTTTCAATACGGTTTCCAATTTCTTTAACAAATGTATTTAGATAATCATATTGGATTGATTTAAGAATGATTAAGAACTCTTCACCTCCCCAACGCAATATATCATCACTTTTTCGTACATGATTTTTGAGTAGTTTTGCAATATCAATTAGAACTAAGTCTCCAATATCGTGACCATAAGAATCATTTATTTTTTTAAAATGGTCTATATCCAACAATATGAGACCATAATTCGTAGTGGTAGTATCCTGAGAACGCTGTTCTTTATATTCGTCTTTTTTAATGTTTTCAAGATAATTTTGAATGTCTTTAGAGCAAAAATTATTATAATAGTATCTATTATATAGTCCGGTCATTGCATCTGTTATCGTAAGTTCTTCTAACTTTTCCTGTAAAAGATATTCATTTTTCCCTTGATATTCTAAGAGATATGAAATCAATATGCCTGCAAAATTTGATGCCCCCATATAAAATGTATTTGCAATAAAAATATTAAAGGGTGTTTTTATAACATACCATTCTACTAAAGCATATGTAATATATAAACTTGTTCCAATGACGGTACCATGAACAAACCTTATTCTTAAAAAAGCATATATGTACAGGAAAAAAGGAACTAATCCCGCATAACTTCTGGATATCTCGGGGTGATTGCGACCTACAACAGCCATAAGAATAATGCCAGAACTTGATACAACAATTGAAAATATATTAATCCATTGTGCATACTTAGGGTATTTACTCCAATAAGTTAGTATAAAAGACATTATAACAACGGGTAAAACAATAAATATGCGTATTTTAAGAAAATCAAGTATGAGTGAATTATATAGAAAATAATCAACAATGCAAAAACTCAAATATAGAAACACACCTAAAATGATGGCTAATCGAAACCAGAGAAGTGAACTTGAGTTACAATGATATTGATATGATTTTTCTTTTTTGGCATCTTTTATTCGGAGTGTTATTGGTGACATTTCATTATTAAATCCAACATTCATACGCTTATGACTCCTTATAAGTATGTCCTGAAAGTGCATGAAAATCATCCATTAACCATTTGTCTGAATGCTTTCAACCATCTATATTCTAGCATGGGCGACCATTAGTTACAAGTTGAATAATGCTTTCTGATTTTATAATATACGAAGAAAAAGAAAAATCTCAAAAAAAGTGGTATAGCACTATGGTTTTTTAGACAAAAAAGCTGTAAACCCTTATACAATCAAGGTTTTACAGCTTTTTTCTTTAACGCACGCAGTAGGACTTGAACCCACAACATTCTGATCCGAAGTCAGACGCTCTATCCAATTGAACTATGCGTGCATATATCTAAACCATTTGGGTTAAGATCTATAAAAACTTTTGTAAGCGTATATCAGATCCGATAAAGCCTACAGATAAGTAATTACCATAAATTCGTGAAACGATACGATCGGTATACTGGTTACTCCATACACTGGGCGGTAAGTTGGTAGAGATGACAACATGCTTTTTGTCCAGCATACGTGTATTGATGATGTTAAACAGTTCAGACGTAGTAAAAGCATTGTTAATCTCAGTACCAAGGTCATCAATGATGAGTAGATCACATTCATAGAGATTTTGAATCTCATCTAATGTTACATGGCCTTCTTCGTTATGGAAGCGGTAAGTCTCAAGGAGCTTAAATAAACCAAATGCCGTCAGATAGATAACCGTATGACCGGTATCAAGGAGTGACTTTGCGATACAGTTACATAAATATGTCTTACCAAGACCAGCTTGACCGTAGAGAATAAGATTGTTGTATTTTGTGTCAAAATGTT
The DNA here is from genome assembly GCA_024636985.1 of Clostridiales bacterium. GTDB lineage: Bacteria > Bacillota > Clostridia > Lachnospirales > Vallitaleaceae > Petrocella. The sequence goes on from JAGXFY010000077.1 coordinate 27,332, forward strand.
CAGCAAAGCTGTAGCAGAGCTTATAATTAAAGGCCGCAATCTCTCGTGGTGATTTACCAATATTTTTATCTACTTCACTACTATAATGGTCAAGAGAGAAATTGTCAAAGTTTTCTTTTTGCAAAATGGCATTTAAATGACTTTGTTCATAGGAAAAGTTAATGATTTCTTGGTTGAGACAATGACATTTAGCGTGATCGATATAGCCGGTATCTTTACAATCCTCACAATCATAGATTGGTGCAAGGTAATCACTCGGGTAACCTGCATCTAATAAGGTTTCTTTTTTCTGCAAAGATAATCGGTTGATTTTTTCTTGCAAATCTGCCAAGAGTTCTTGTCTCTTCTTAGGGTTTTCCACAATCTGCCGTGTTAATGAGGCAGATAAGGAAGAGATTTGCTCATCTATGGTCTGAAGTATAGGGTAAGCTTTATAGACCTTATCTTTTCTGGCATAATGTATCTGCTGATTTTTTAAACGACGTTGGTCGATAATATTTAGGATGTGTTTAAACTGTGACCTTGTAAGACCCATACTAAGTCCTCTTTTCCACGGTTTCGACTTCGATCATCTGTCGCATACGCTTTTCAATTAGATCGTGGTCATATTGACGTTGGTTATGATTGTGAAAACGGTTGCTGGTTTTTGGCGCCATCTCTTTTTTGGTCGCTTGTTTCTCGGCTTGGCCGGATTTAAACTGTACATCTAATTCTTTAACAGCATTAATAGATTTTGCGCCTTTGTTTTGCCAATTGGTCAAAATCGTATCCACATATTTCAGTTCAGGTTTATTAATGGCCTCAATCGTTTTATCACAGGCTATTACAATGACTTCGATTGCAAAATTGTATTCAACCAGCCATTTCTCCATGAGTTTTGTCTGAGCAGGTGTAGGGTTCCGACTGGATAAGCCTAAGGCCTTGAAGATCTTATAATAGTTTTTATTAAAGTTCTCTGTCAAATCTTTAGCCTGTTGCACCGTGCGTATGCCTTTATCTGACCAATCCATAGCTACTTTCTCAATATAATTCATATGACGATGGTCGTTGGATGCACAATATTCAATTAGATATTCAACTACTTCTATGTTTAAACCTAACCAATCCATAAAACCGACTAAGATATTGACATCAACTTGAGTGAGTTGCTTGCCTAAGTATTTTTCAGTGATGTATATTAGCTGTTGAAACTCGATTTGACTTGCTATAGCTGCAATCTCTTCCATGGTATATTCCGGTCTCTCGTAGAGCTTTGCTTTTGGGGTGTTGGCCTTATTTTTCTTTGATTTATCAGAAGAAATAACGGTATCCTCAGTTTTTTCAAGACTTAATAAACCGATAGAAGTGATCAGATCATCCTCATACTGAACTTCAATGACCTTAAGCTCATCCCAATAGTTTATAGCACGTATAACATCGGATTCAATCAGATGTAATTGCTTTGCTATTTGTTTGGTTGTAAAAGCAGTTTGATTGCTACAAATCAACCTGAGTAAATACAAATAGACTTTCACATAATCTCCATTGGATTTAGGCATATAATGGTCAATGAATAGGTTGTTTATGAGCGTGTGTTGATGAATGTTTTGAGATAACAAATTTATTTGACTCATAGGAACCCTTTCCCACATTATGTAAACCAATACACTATATGTGCATAACTTAATATTTATTATACCATCATAGCATATATTATACGATGGGGAGTATAATGATATAGAACTATAAACAATAAGTCAAGAGGAAATAGGAAAAAAAATTTAAAAAGCCTTATAAATAAAGGCTTTCCTAGAAAAAGATATGCATAGTACAACAAATGTGCAAAGTGTGGATAAGATGGTGTATAACATTATCGACATGGCTGATAAAGCTATAAATGGTGGCTAAACCCAGTAAAATAGAGGTGTTCAGATATCACAATTAAATACATTATGTAAACTAGTTATACAAGTCGGTTTTTGTACGATATGTGAACAACTCTGTGGACAATGTGGAAAACTATGAATCAAGGAGGGATTCTCCTAGTAAATAGACATCTCCGGCACCCATAGTTATCAACAGGTCATTTGGGATACAATGTGTCAAAATATGGTAGCTGATTTCATCAAAAGAAGGAAAATATTCACAAGGTGTGCCATAGGCCAAAATCCTAGATTGGATATCGCGTGCATGAATATCTCCAATATCCGTTTCCCGACCTGCAGAATAGATATCCATAAGAATAACATGATCAGCTAAACTTAAAGCTTTGGCAAAATCGTCTAAAAAGGCCTTTGTTCTGGTATAGGTGTGGGGCTGAAAAACAATCCAAAGTTTGTTGAAATCCATATTAGCGGTTGATTTGATTGTGGCTTCTATTTCAGTGGGATGGTGTGCGTAATCATCGACAATATGAACACCACCTAAAGACCCTTTGTATTGGAAACGGCGATGGGTACCGGTAAAGGCACTAAGACCCAAAGCTATAGCCGTCAAATCAATACCAAGTTCTAGAGCTGTTGCTATGGCAGCAAGTGCATTGCTGATGTTATGATCACCAGGTACGGATAGTTGGAACCGGCCTAGAGACTGATTATTGTAGATAACATCAAAAGCACCATGGCCAAGTAGGTTATATACAATATTGGTACCATAAAAATCACAGCTGGTGTTGGTCAAGCTATAAGTGACTGTTTTTTTTGTTGTCTCTCTTAAAATACGTTGTGAATCTTTGATATCACCATTGATAATAATGGTGCCATCTGTTTTTGTATTTTCTAAAAAGGTATGAAAAGAATCATGGATATGATGAATATCTCTGAAATAATCCAGATGATCTTCTTCCACATTCAGAACAACGGATATTTTCGGAAAGAAATGATGAAAGCTATCAAAATATTCGCAAGCTTCGGTTACAAAATAGGGGGATTTACCTACGGCCACATTGCCACCTATTAAGGGTAGTATTCCGCCGACCATAACCGTTGGTTCAGTTTTTGCTGATGTTAGAATGTGGGCAATCATGGAGGTCGTTGTTGTTTTCCCGTGGGTACCGGAAACAGCAACGCTTTTTTCGTAACCATCCATAACCTGTCCAAGCAATGTACCACGGTCTATAATAGGGATATCCATTTTTTTCGCTTTTTCCATTTCAGGATTATCTAATTTGACAGCTACAGTGTAGACGACCAATTCAATATCAGAAGTTATATGATCTTGATGGTGACCTTTATAAATATGTGCACCTAAAGATGCTAATTTGTTAATGGAGCTGTTATTGCTGATATCTGAACCGGTTACTCTAAAATTACGGTCAAGCAATAATTGAGCCAATGCGCTCATGCTAATGCCGCCAATGCCGATGAAATGAACATGAATGGGCTTTTCGAGGTTTATTTTATACATATTTTCTCCTTAAGAATCGATAGAAATTCGATTTACAATGATCTAAAATCGATAGATTCTTCTATATTATACATTCTTTTTCAGAAATATGAAAGACTCGAATATTCTGGAGAAAAAGACTTATAATATTCGGAAATATAGGTTATAATATGTAAATACAAGAAAAGCCTTATATAGAATAGAACTAGAGGAAAAATGATGAATAAAAAAATCAGTAAAACTGAGCGTATTGCTTTGATTACTAAAACCTTAATAGAGAATCCATCTCAGATATTCACGCTGAACTACTTTTCAGATATGCTAGATCATGCTAAGTCAACGTTGAGTGAAGACATAAAAAGTATTGAGGCATCTTTTGAAAAATACCATTTGGGTAAGATATACTCCATATCCGGAGCGGCTGGAGGAGTCTATTATCTCCCATTAGCCCACAAAGCGTTTGTTGAGAAAGTTCAAACGGATTTATGTAATAAGCTGTCAGAAACTAGTAGAATTATACCTGGTGGTTATTTGTACATGAATGATATTCTATATGATCCATCATGGTTGGAAAAGATAGCCTTATGTATTGTTTCATACTATGAAAGTGCTTCAATTGACTATGTCGTGACCATTGAAACTAAGGGAATACCTTTAGCATTGGCAGTGGCAAGAATCTTAAATAAGCCGATTGTCGTCATTAGAAAATCAGCAAGGTTAACGGAAGGCACTACCTTACAAATGAATTATGTAACCGGCTCCAAACAAAACATTAAAACCATGTCAATGCCCATAAAATCTATTCGGAGAGGTTCAAAGGTTCTATTTGTAGATGACTTTATGAAAGCGGGTGGAACAGCAAAAGGTGTTGTAGACTTTATGAAAGAATTTGAAGCCCAGGTTGTCGGTGTAGCGGTTATGATGTCAACCATTACAACTGAAGAGAAGCTTGTTCAGTCTTACTATTCGTTAATTGATTTCAAAGGCATTGATGAAAAAAATAAAATCATTCATATGACACCATCCAACAACAAGAGTGACTTCACCATGTAAAAATCCTATAGATAATATTTATAAATGCTCCTTTAGCAATAGACCGTTTGGTGACAAGCATCTATCGCTATGGAGTTTTTTTGTTTCTGTTATAACATGAATCGTGTATAAAAAATAAACAGCAAGTTAACCGATTTTATAATAAATTGTCAGTGAAATTAGAACCCAAAGCATAATAAATGTGATATTATAGAGCCATAAGAAGGGAGGCGTATTATGAGAAAAAAAGAAATTGTAGCGATGTTATTGGCTGGCGGTCAAGGTAGTCGATTGGGTATATTAACATCCCATGTAGCAAAGCCGGCAGTATCCTTTGGTGGTAAATATAGAATTATTGATTTTACTTTAAGCAACTGTATTAATTCAGGAATTGATACAGTGGGTGTATTGACACAATACCAACCCTTGTTATTAAACCAGCATATTGGTATTGGTATACCTTGGGACCTTGATAAGAATTTTGGTGGGGTCACCATACTGCCACCTTATGTCAGTAAAGATAACAATGCTTGGTATACAGGTACGGCCAATGCGGTTTATCAGAATATTCCATACATTGACTATTATAATCCGGAATATGTGTTGATTTTATCTGGGGATCATATTTATAAGATGGACTATGAAATGATGTTAAACTACCATAAGAAGAAAAAGGCGGATGTTACCATTGCAGTCTATAGAGTACCTATGGAGGAAGCACATCGATTTGGCTTGATGAAAACAGAAGAAGATGCCAAAATCATTGACTTTGAAGAAAAACCACAAAATCCAACCAGCGATTTGGCTTCAATGGGCATCTATATATTTGATTGGAAAGCCTTTCGGCAAGCCCTTATTTTATCTGAAGAAACACATGAGGATAGTGACTTTGGGAAACATATTTTACCGTATATGTTAAAAAAGAACTATAATCTATATGCCTATGAATTTGATGGTTTTTGGAAGGATGTGGGTACTCTAGAGGCCTACTGGGAAGCCAATATGCAACTTATTGATTTGGTTCCAGAGTTCAATCTTTATGAATCCTATTGGAAAATCTATACCAAAAATGCGATACAACCGCCACAATTCATTGCCAAAGGGGCCAGTGTCGAAATGTGTATACTAGGTGAAGGTGCTGAGATTTATGGTCATGTCTATAATTCCGTCATCGGATCCAATGTTATCATTGAGAAAGATGCAGTCATTCGTGACTCGATAATTATGAACAATGCGGTGGTAGGTGAAGGTGTCCAGGTGTTCAAAAGTATTATTGCTGAAAAAGCACAAATAGGCGCACATACTAAAATTGGTGTGGGCGAGGATGTCATTAACGAGGCACAACCGCATATCTATTATTCTGGTATCTCTGTTATTGGTGAAAAAACAGTTATACCCCCAAATATTGAAATTGGTAAAAATTGTGCAATAGATGGTCCTGTGACCCTTGCATCTTTTATAGACAACAAGTTGACCAGTGGAAAAAGTCTAATTTCAGAGGAGGGTTCAGATTGAGAGCATTAGGTATTATATTAGCAGGAGGGAAAAATGAAAGATTGAAGGATTTATCAACGAATAGAGCTTTGGCAGCGATGCCTATTGCCGGAAGCTACCTTTCAATTGACTTTGCATTAAGTAATATGACAAATTCAGGTGTGAATAAAGTAGCGGTTGTGACCCAGTATAATTCAAGATCTCTCATTGAACACTTAAGCTCCTCAAAATGGTGGGATTTTGGTCGAAAGCATGGTGGTTTATATGTGTTCACACCATATATGACCAATGAAAATAGCTTATGGTATCGAGGTACAGCGGATGCCATCTACCAGAATCTAAGCTATCTAAAAAATAGCCATGAACCTTATGCGATTATCGCTCAAGGTGATGGTATAGCTAAGGTGGACTATAGTAGAGTCTTACAGTACCATATAGAAAAAAGAGCTGATATTACAATGATCTGTTATGAAGAAAATAACAGACGTGAATTAAACAGATTTGGTATTGCGACGGTGGATTCGGATAACCGAATTATTGAGTTTGAAGAAAAGCCGATTGAGCCAGAAGGAAATATTGTTTCGACCGGTATGTATATTATACGTCGAAGGTTACTTATTGAACTCATAGAAAATTCTGCAAAAGAAGAACGTCATGACTTTGTTAGTGATATTATTGTGCGTTACAGGAAGAAAAAGAAGATATATGCCTATATCCATGAAGGATACTGGAGAAGTATTGCAAGTGTGGAATCCTATTTTGAGACGAATATGGATTTTCTTGATAAGACCATTCGAGATGATTTTTTTAGGAAAGTACCTAACATTATGTCCAAAGTGGAAGATGAACCACCGGCAAAATTCAACTATGGGTCTAAGGTTTCGAACAGTTTATGTTCTAGTGGCAGCATCATTAATGGTAGTGTTGAGGATGCACTTCTATTCAGAAATGTCTTCGTTGGAAGGGACACAGTGGTTAAGAATGCAATTATACTTAACGAGACTTATATCGCAGACAATTGCCATATTGAAAACGCTATCATCGACAGTCATTGTAACTTAATTGAAGGCACGGTGGTGAAGGGTGATGCTGGTGAAATCATTATTGTAAAAACTATGACGGATTCATACAAATAAAATAACATAGATCTCAACCTGTTTTATAATGATGCGTAAAATCAAGGATTTTCAAGGATTATGGCTCTATAGGTACAAAGAAAAAGAGTTGTCATCCTATTGATAATATACTATAATAATTATAGTGGTGATTTTACAGAGTAATGGCCTTTAGTACTAATATTTTCCTGTAATAAGAGGACGAAAGAGATATATGTATGATATTAGTGTTAGGAGCAGAGTGGACAGTTAAGTTACTTATAGTCAGAGCTACTTATGGAAAGGGGTAAACATGGAGATTACAGATGTAAGAGTAAGAAAAATTACCAAAGAGGGAAAAATGAAAGCAGTGGTTTCGGTTACCTTTGATAATGAATTTGTTGTACATGATATCAAAGTGATCGAAGGAGAAAAAGGTCTATTCATAGCAATGCCAAGCAGGAAAGCTTTGGATGGAGAGTTTAGAGATATTGCACATCCCATTAATTCGATTACAAGGGATAGAATACAAAAGTCAATACTAGAAAAATATGAAACCATTTCTTTAGATGAAGGCGAAGTATACGAAGAAATGGCTGAAATGGAATGATTTTTGGCACTTCTATCTAGAAGTGCTTTTTTATTGAGTTAAACCTTGAACATATATAATTTCTAGTGTAAAATGTAGCACGGACAGTATTAATTTTATGTTAAATTGAAAGAGGTGTCTTCTTTGTCAAAAATCAAGGCGATCATTTTGGCGGCCGGTGGCGGAACCAGAATGAAATCCAATAAACCAAAAGTCATTCATGAAATTCTAAAAAAAACATTAGTGGACTATGTCATAGAATCTGCTAAGGAAGCAAGTATAGAAGATATATGCGTGGTAGTAGGACACCAAAGTGAGGTTGTAGAGGCAGCCATATCTCACGATGTGGTTTATGCCAAGCAAACAGAGTTACTTGGAACAGGTCATGCGGTTATGATGGCAGAGGATTTTTTAGACGCTGAGGGAAAGACTTTGGTTCTTTTTGGGGACACGCCGTTGATTACAAGTGAGACATTGAAGGCGATGATTCAGCACTGTGAGACAACCAGCAGTGACGTAGTCGTATTATCAACGATGGTAGAGAACCCTACCGGTTATGGCCGGATTCTACGAGACGATAATGGACGATTCCTTAAGAGTGTGGAGCATAAAGATGCTACAGAACAGGAAAAAATGGTTTGTGAAATCAATTCGGGCATGTATTGCTTTGACTCGAAGGCACTTAAAGATGCTTTAGGTAAGTTAACAAATGATAATGTTCAAGGTGAATACTACCTTCCGGATGCTATGAAGATTATTATGGATATGGGTGGTAAGGTCGAAGTATTGGTTACAGAAGAAAGTGATGAGATTCTAGGGATCAATACAAAAGTTCAATTGGCTGAAGCCGGTTTGATTATGCAAAGGCGTATCAATGAGAACTTGATGCTTGAGGGTGTTGGCATGATAAATCCGGATCAATGCTATATTAGTAAAGATGCTAGTATTGGTGCAGATACAGAAATCTATCCCAATACTTTTATAGAAGGTCATACAAAAATTGGTAAAGGGTGTATAATAGGACCTAACACAAAGATAGTAGATTGCGAACTTGGCGACCGAGTTCATATTGAGCAGTCTACGGCATTAAAGAGCAAGATTAGTCATGATACCACTGTTGGACCGTATGCTTACATACGACCAAATTCAAATATAGGTCAAAATATAAAAATAGGTGATTTCGTAGAAATCAAAAACGCAACCATTGGTGACGGTACAAAGGTGTCCCATCTTACGTATATCGGAGATGCGGATGTTGGAAAGAACGTTAATTTTGGATGTGGGACCGTAGTGGTGAACTACGATGGACAGAAAAAATATAGAACGACAATCGAGGACGAAGCTTTCATAGGTTGCAACACGAACCTTGTCTCTCCTGTCACTGTACATCACAGAGCTTACACAGCTGCTGGATCGACAATAACACATGATGTACCGGAATCCGCACTAGGTATAGCAAGAACAAGGCAAACAAACATTGAGGATTGGGCTAAGAGAAACAGATAACGTGAATGCATTAACCTAGGAGGAAGACGAATGACCAGTGTAATCAGAAACAATGATGGCATTAAAGTTTTTTCAGGAGGCGCAAACCAAGAACTGGCAATCAACATAGCTAAATCATTAGGAACAGAATTATCCATTGCAGAGGTTGGTAAGTTTAGCGATGGTGAATCGTATGTAAAAATCGGAGAAATGGTAAGGGGCGTTGATTGTTTTATTATTCAACCCACATCATTCCCTGTTAATGACACTTTAATGGAAACACTCATTATGATTGATGCCCTAAGAAGAGCTTCTGCTGGACGTATTACAGCGGTTATGCCATATTACGGCTATGCGAGACAAGACCGTAAGGCTAGGGCTAGAGATCCAATTACAGCACGTCTGGTAGCGGATATGCTCCAAACTGCCGGTTGTGACCGAGTTCTAACAATGGATCTCCATTGTGCACAGATACAAGGATTTTTCACAATTCCTGTTGACCATATGCTTGGTAATCCTCTTTTGATCAAGTATTACAGAGAAAAGTTTCATGACAAAAAAGAAGACTTAGTTATCTGTTCACCGGATATTGGTTCAGTTAAGCGTTCAAGAAGTTTTGCAGAAGCCATTGATGTGCCGATTGCCATTATTGATAAGCGTAGACCGGAAGACAATGTGAGTGAAGTTATGCACATTATTGGTGATGTTAAAGGTAAAAAGGTTATATTGGTAGATGATATGATCGATACGGCAGGTACAATTTGTAATGCGGCCAATGCCCTATATGATCAAGGTGCAACGGAGATATACGCTTGTTGTACACACCCTGTTTTATCCGGACCGGCTATAGAAAGAATAACGAAGTCAGCGATTAAGGAACTGGTTGTTCTGGATACGATTGCTTTACCTGAGGGTAAAAAGACGGATAAGATTAAGCAATTGTCAGTAGCAGATATATTAGCAGATGCGATTTCAAGGATTCATCATAATGAGTCTGTTTCGAAGCTTTTTGTATAGGTATTGGAACTTCAATTAGGAATAAAATAGTAGATTATGAAGGCCTCTAAGTGGGAAAAACTTAGAGGCTTTTTTTATTCTCATTAAAACCCTTCCACAATGTGTATGATTACGGCCCATTCTGGCTAGCTTTGTTAAAAATGGAAATGATTCCTATAATATGGAATTGTTTCTATTTTTGTGATATATAAACATATATGTTTGAAATATGAAATAATTAAAATTAAATAAGTTAATTATCAAAAAACTTCTTGCATTTTATGGAGGGTCTCCCTATAATATGGTAAAGGGTCAAAACTAAGTTTCACTAAATTCACCCAACATGGTAGGTGAAAGTTCAACTATATAGTTTTGACACCTTAACCATATATATAAGAGTATGGTGCCTAATAGAATTGGGATTGGGAGTGAAGGACTTGGAAGATACATTGTTGGCGGGGGTTGTTCTCTTTGAACGTTATAAGATTATCAGGCCCCTTGGCATTGGTGGGACCAGTATCGTATATTTGGCTCAGAACAATAAAATAGGGAGCTTGGTTGCGATTAAAGCCATTAAGA
>JAGXFY010000078.1:0-22680 GCA_024636985.1 Clostridiales bacterium
AGGATTGTTCGACTTCTTCAATGGCATCTAGTACTTGTGCCAGTGTCTCCTTACCTTTTAAAAAGGATTTACTGGCTTTTTCAATAGCACTGGTTGAACCTTGAATCTGTGTTCGAAGACTATGGACACTTTCCTGAATAAAACTAACAGATTCCTTTGTATGGTCAGCTAACTTTTTTATCTCGTTGGCCACAACCGCAAATCCTTTACCGCTATTACCGGCTCTTGCTGCCTCAATAGATGCATTTAAAGCCAGTAAGTTCGTTTGAGCTGCAACAGACATGATGATGTTTACCATTTCATCAATTTTTTCTGTTTGCTCGTTAACACGAATAATCTGCTCTTTGGCAACTTCAGTTTCTTTAAAACTGTTTTCTATTGCAATCATGCTGATATCCATTAATTCTTTACTATGGACAGATTTTGAATTGGAATCATGAGCAGATATCAGAGCGTTTCGTACAAAGGATGCAATATCTTCAATATTAGCAGCCATTTCTTCACTGGTTGCAGCTATTGTCTCTACCATGTTGGCTTGTTCGTCGGCTTCGTGAATCATTGACCGAACAAAATCCATTTTCATTAAGGTCTGAAGGAGCTGATTGACCTGCCTGATGAAAGTATTATGACTGGGACAATTGGAACAAGCAACCATGTTTAACCGTTCTTGTAAGTTTTGATCCATATCTTTATACACATGAGACAGTTTTTTTTGCTGACCGGATTTGATGGCCTCTAATTCTTCTACCAATATATGAATATCTTGTTGTTCTTGCTTTGTGACATTGTTCTTAGGTTTTGCTTTGAACACGATTATTCCCCCTATAAAGTGAATTACTGATGTTTAGTATACAGAGTTGTGAAAAAACACCAAGTATATTTTAACATTTATTATACTAACGTGCCATCCTTTTAGCGAATAAAAACCCAAATATTGTCATTTGGGTTTCATATCATACATTCTATGATCAGCTATATGAAATAACGTCTTTAGACTGTCACCATCTCTTGGAAATTCTCCAAGACCATAACTGAAGGAACAGTGTATTTTTTGATTAAGGGGTGTTAAGTCTATAGATTGATTTGTAATTTGGAGGTGTATCTTTTCCATTTTGAGCAAGGTCTGCTCATAGTCACTGTTAAAAAAAACGATAACAAATTCGTCGCCTCCATATCGTGCAAGTAAATCCGTTTCGCGTATTAAATGGCTGAATTTCTCAGAAAAAGTGGCTAAAACTAAGTCGCCGACTGAATGACCATATAAATCGTTAATCTGTTTGAAATTATTAAGATCAACAACGACCAAGGTAACTTTTTCACCCTTGCGTTTGCTCCTGGCGAGGTTATTTTCAAAAAGTTCTTCAAAATATGGACGGTTGAGCACTTTGGTTAAGCCATCGTATTTTGATAGATGTAAAAGCTTCTCATAGAGTTGGTGGTTGGTTATGGCGATAGTGGCTTGATTAGCAAAATAAGCCATAAGCGTGACATCTTGTTCATCAAACATATTATTTTCTTCACTATCGATGTTGATTGAACCATAGAAATGTCCGTCAATAAGTATGGGCGCACTCAGCGAGCTCTTAAGGCTTAGGGCATCTATATCTTTCATTGAGTTGTAGGTGCTTTCATTAATAAAGTCCTTTGAGTATTTTAACAAATCTTCAATGATAATGGGACCGTTAAAATGGCCACCTGTAGCTTTCCACTGATAAGATTCCTTAGGATCGAGGGTAATGTTGTATAAATCATCATCAAAGCCCACAATGGCTTGAAATTCTAAGTTACCCTCATGATTCATAACCAGGATGGAACCGAATTTCGCTTTTGGAATGACCTCAATTGCTTTGTTCAGAATAATAGACATTAATTCCTTTAGACCGCTAACTTGAATCATGGTATTACTAAGTTCTAACATAATTTTTTGAGAACGTAACATACGAACTTGGTCATTTGAGCTGGTACTAAGTTCTTTCAGTCTTTGTTTTGAAAGAAAATCCTCTTGTTTATTGGCATAAGTAAATCTAATCAGAATAATCAGGACTATAAAGAAAGCTATAATCCGGTCATAAGGTGGGGGTAGTAAAGTAAGTGGAAATATCACCAAGATTGATATAGCGCATAATTTAAACCATTCAGTTTTTTTGAAGGTTATTTTTTCATTCATTATTTTTGAAATCCCATCTCAAATCAAGTGGAAGGGTTATAAATATGGTTACAGGGTCAAAACTAAGTTTCACTAAGTTCACATAGAATATATAGATTACGTTGATACATTCATAACTATATATTGTATGCGAAAGTTCAACTATATAGTTTTGACACCTTAACCATATATATAAAAGTACTTATAACTATTATAAAGCATAGTAGAAATAAGTAAACATGAAAATAATATTTAATGTCACCATTTCATAAGAATGGACATTATTTTATAGGTTATTGCTTTTTTTTTGGGGTACAATATTATAAAAGTGTAAGGCGTCACAAAAAATCAACAAGCTGAAAATGATAAAAATGTCTAAATATTATGGTATCAAAGGAGGATTATGAATGAAAAATATTTCTAAAGTATGGCATGAAATCTATGGTGATTTGTATGATGATGCGGACAAAATGTTAGAACCGTTTCTTGAATCAATAGAAGAGATTAAAAAAGAGCATTTTAGTCAAGTGGATACATCAGATCATACATGGTACAAAGATGCGGTAGTATACTCAACGTATGGTGATTTATTTAATACAGATTTGAATGGTTTAAAAGAAAAACTAGACTATATTCAAGACTTAGGTGCTAATTGCCTTTGGTTGTTACCAATCTTGGAATCACCTATGAAGGATGCTGGATTTGATATATCCGATTATGAAGGCATACGTGCATCACTTCTTGGTCTACCCGAAGAGGCTACATCAGAAGAAAAAAACACTATATTTAAAGCATTTATTGATGAAGCACATAAAAAGGGCATTAAAGTAATCTTTGATATTGCCATGAATCATTGCTCTATAGAACATGAATGGTTCAAAGAAGCCAGAAAGTCAAAAGATTCACCAATGAGAGATTATTTTATATGGTCAAAAGACACATCATTATATAAGGAAGCCAGGATAATTTTCAAGGGCATGTGTGAGAGCAATTGGGAACATGACCCAACGACAGACGAATATTATTTCCATCGATTCTTTGAGATACAACCGGATTTGAATTATAGAAATCCTCAAGTACTTATTAAAATGACAAAAGCACTTATGAATTGGCAAATTAAGGGTGTAGATGGTTTTAGAGCAGATGCTGTTCCATATATTTGGAAGGAAGAAGGGACCATCTGTGAGAATCTTCCTAAAACCCATAAAGTGGTCCAGTTTTTTAGAGCCGTCCTAGATTACTTAAAACCAGGAACGTTGTTGCTTGCGGAAGCATGCCAACCCCCCAAAGAAGTTGTTGATTATTTTGGGGAAGATAATGAGTGTAATGGCGCCTATCATTTTCCGGTTATGCCAAGAGTCTACAAGGCTATCGCTGAAGAGAAAAAAGATGCTATAGAAATGGTCCTACAACCCAGTTTCACACCGGATATCCCCAAAAACAGTCAATGGTTTATGTTTTTGAGATGTCACGATGAATTAACCTTAGAAATGGTAACCCCTGAGGAACGTAAATACATATTCGACCATTATGCAAAGGACCCTAGCTGGGACTTTAGACAAGGTGAAGGCATATCAGCCAGATTAGCAGATCTGATGGATAGAAATCTAGACAGAATCTTGCTTGCCAATTCCATTATGTTTACGTTACTTGGCACACCTATCGTTTTTTATGGGGATGAATTTGCTAAGGGTAATGATATTGCCTACTACGAAAAAATGTATAAAGAAACCGGCTACAAGGATACAAGGTATCTAGGACGTGGTACTATAGATTGGCCGGAAGTTGAAGCAAAATTAGCAGATACTGAGTCACTAGAATATAAGACCTACCATGGTGTTAAGAAAATGATAGAAATAAGAAACAACTATAAAGTCTTTGGTCGCGGTGAAAGAATCTTTATAGATGTTAAAGATGAAAAAGGTGACGTCAATAAAGCGATTCTTGCTTATGAAAGAACCTATGAGGAAGAATCAGTTTTAATATTACAGAATCTATCGCAAAAAGAGCAGCACGTATTATTACCAGAGTTAAATGAAATGGCGCAGGATTTACTTGGACAGAAGATGATCTGGCAAGCAAATAAGCTGGTATTGCCACCTTACGGTTATCATTGGTGTTAAGCTATTTGGCTAGAAGTGGTTCGTATTTTTCGGCGATGTCTAAAAAATGCTTGAAAATATGCTCTAAATCAGAGCCAAAATCAGTAAGGATATAGCCGGATCGTATATGGTCACTTTCCTTGATAATAGCTTTTTTCTCAGTAAGCAGTGCTAGCTTTCGGTTAAGCTCAGTGTGACTTAGACCTTCAATATGATTGAGTATGTCAGAGTAATTGGAATAGCCCATGGATATGGTCATGAGTATTTCCGGTATCCATCTTAGCTTCATGATATCTTGTATTATTTCAAAACCTTGATTTGTTGTCGTCATAGTATTTCCTTTCGTATTAAGAACATATTTGTTCCTTTTTGTTTCTTATTATATAGGTTATACTATCACTATAGCAAGTTAATCATGTATTTAAGGAGGAAAAAAATGAAACATATTGAGAAAATGAATGTGTACCTAGCGAATCTATCTATTTGGAATGTTAAGCTTCATAATTTACACTGGAATGTAACCGGAATGCAATTTATGCCTTTGCATCAATTTACGGAAGCTATGTATGATAAGACATTTGCAGCCTATGATGATGTAGCAGAGCATATTAAGATTAAAGGCTTTAAACCACTGGTAAAAGTGAAGGATTATCTTGAAGTTGCTACAATAAAAGAGTTAGATTTCAAAGATTTTACAGCAAATGAAGTACTAGATTATGTAGGAAGTGACATTGAGCTCATGCGTGATTTTGCAGTTGAAATCCGTAACCTAGCCGATGAAGAAAGTGACTTTACTGCGGTTGGCTTATTTGAAGATTATATAGCTGACTTTGAGAAGAACTTATGGTTCTTAAGACAAATTAAAGGTTAATTAGGTATACTAAAAAGCAAATGACATTTATGTCATTTGCTTTATTTTTATTCTCTAGGAAAGACAATGCTATGTTAAAGCGTTGAAGCATCGCATTAACTATCAAGGAAGTTTCCTTTCGAACCGTTCAGAAATATGAGCAGAGCTCATAACGAAGCGAAGCTTCTTTTCTTGTTTCAATTTCTCATTTTTATATAGATTTATAATTTAAATATATGCTTTAGGACATAATAACTGATAGAAGACGTCAGCGCCCCTAAGGATGAACCCCAAATAATATCAACAATACTAAGAAACCATGGCCAATCTTTTAGAGTAGCCCAATTGGTCAAATCATAAGTTGCATAGGTGAAGAATCCGAAAAGCATGCCGTAAAATAATGCATGACTCATGCTGCTTGAACTTATAGCCGGAAGAAGGACAAATACCATCATGCCGACTACAAACAACATATAGAAAATGATAGCCACAGGCCAATTGGGCTGTGGTGCCATAATATATCCTAAATATTTGCTATAAAAGTTTTTGGCAACTAGGCCAAGCCATATCAAATCTATGATAATGAAGATAGAAAAAGTTACGATAAATACTTTTAAATAATACATAGAACCACTCCTAAATGCGGTATGAAATATACTAAATATAAGATAAATCTCAATATATGAAGGGTGTCAAAATATACAGTGCTTGGGGTTTGGCATCACACGTTTGCAACGACAAGTGGATCTATATGATATAGAGCCAGTGCTTTATTCACTTCATCAATATCATAAATCTTATGTTCAATACAAAATTGTATTATAAGATCAAATATTTTTGTGGTGTCAAAGGAGAAATCAGCAGTATAAAGCAAAGATTCTGTTTCTTCAAGTGTTAGTTCTAAAGCTAAACATAAGCGTAGTACAGTATTTTTATCAACATCATAATCCGGGTGTAACCGCATATCAATAAAATGCTTCCTATCAATACCTGCGCGCTCAAAAATATCTGAGTCAAGGGCGTTGCTTTCATCGATGAGGTTGAAGAGCAGTTCTCTAAAACTAGGTAAATGGTTAAGGTAAATATAGTCTTCAAGACTGCTCAAAGGATTATGATCTACCTTAGTAGTAGAAAGTTGTGTATCCAATTGTTTCTCAATATAGGCATTCAATGTATCGATCAGTGATTGTTCCATGATGATGGCCTCCCTCTGACGCTAACAAAGCGTTTATTTATATTTAAGAATTACGACTGAATCATCAAAATAGGTTAAAGTATTTACTTTGATGAATTTGCAATATTTATGGGTACATAGATGATTATAACATATTCGGAAAGAGAATAAATAGTAAATATGAAATAAAATAAAAGAGTAAGTCATATATAATGACGTTACTCTTTTGATGTTATTTACTTGGTTTAAGTGTCATAACTAAGTACTCACGGTTAATGCCAATTACTTCTTCCATGACTTCTTTAGCAGGTCCGCCAATCACCTGTCTTTTGTTTACACAGGTTTCTAAAGAAATGGCTTCATAAATATCGTTTTCAAAAACTTCTGAGAGGTTTTGGTATTCGTCCAGTGTCAATGACTCCAATGTCTTTTGATGATTTAGACAATAGAGAACCAACTTCCCGATGACTTCATGAGCATCTCTAAAAGCCATACCTTTTTTTACAAGATAATCAGCGGCATCAGTGGCATTGGTAAAGCCACCACCGGCACCATCATACATATTTTTTTTGTTGATACGAGCTGTTCGTAACATGTCAGAGAAAATAGGTAAACACATTTTGACAGTATCCAAGGCATCAAATGTAACCTCTTTATCTTCTTGCATATCTTTGTTATAAGCCAGTGGAAGCGCCTTCATTGTAGTAAGTAGACTCATAAGAGAGCCATAAACCCGTCCGGTTTTGCCGCGGACCAATTCAGCGATATCCGGATTCTTTTTTTGAGGCATAATGCTACTACCGGTGCTATAAGCATCATCCAACTCAATAAATTGAAATTCATTTGAACACCATAGAATAATTTCTTCACAAAAACGGCTTAGATGCATCATCAAAACAGAAAATGCAGCCAATATTTCAATTAAGAAATCTCTGTCACTTACTGCATCCATGCTGTTTAAACAAATTCCGTCAAATCCTAACATATCAGCTACAAAATAGCGATCTAAAGGATAAGTTGTGGTGGCAAGTGCACCTGCACCAAGAGGTAGTTGATTCATCCTGGTTTTTGCATCCTCTAAACGGCTACGGTCACGTTTAAGCATTTCAAAATAAGCCATCAAATGATGTGCTAAGGTTATTGGTTGCGCTTTTTGTAAATGGGTATAGCTTGGCATGATGGTATCTAGATGTTCTGCTGCCATATCAAGAATTATTTCTTGAAGGTTCACAATCATTTCATCCACCAATACCAGCTCATCACGCATATAAAGTCGTATATCCAGTGCAACTTGATCATTACGGCTGCGGCCTGTATGTAATTTTTTACCCACTTGTCCTACTTTTTCAATTAGAAGTTTTTCAAGGTTCATATGAATGTCTTCTTCATGAATGTCAAAAGCAACTTGGCCGGATTCGATATCATCTAAAAGGTCTTCTAAGCCGGACTTTATAACAGCCATATCCTCTGCTGAGATGATGTTTTGCTTGGCCAACATGGTTACATGAGCAATGCTGCCCATAATATCATGCTTATACAATCGTTCATCGAAACGAATGGATGAATTAAAGTCATCCACCATGACATTGGTGCTTTTTGCGAATCTTCCGCCCCATAATTTCATAGTAAATCTCCTTTATCTAAGTGGTAAATGGACAATCTATTTCAAACCGGAACGTTCTTTCATCATAGCTCTTACCTTAAGTGGTAGACCAAAAAGATTAATGAATCCTTCAGCATCTTTGTGATCGTATAGGTCACCGGTTGTAAAGCTGGCGATATCTTCGTCATATAAGGAGTAAGGTGAAGTTGCTCCGGCAGGTATAATATTACCTTTATAGAGTTTTAACTTTACATTACCTGTAACGGTTTTTTGCGTATCATCTACGAAGGCACTAAGTGCTTCGCGAAGAGGTGTGAACCATTCCCCGGAGTAGACCAACTCAGCAAATTTGATAGCCAGTTGACTTTTGTATGCAAGGGTCTGCTTATCTAGACAGAGGTACTCAAGCTCATTGTGTGCATAGTAGAGTATGGCACCACCAGGTGTTTCATAAACACCACGAGATTTCATACCTACCACACGATTCTCACAAATATCAATAATACCGATACCATTAGCGCCACCAACCTCATTAAGAGAAGCAATGATATCAGAAGCTTTCATAGCAACACCATTTAACTTGATTGGATTACCTTGTTCAAATTCCAATTCAATATAAGTAGCAACGTCAGGTGCTTTTTCAGGGGTAACAGACATCTGAAGCAGGTTATCATAGACTGGCTCAACCCCTGGATCTTCCAGTTCAAGACCTTCATGACTTAAGTGCCATAGATTACGATCACGGCTATAGCTTTCTTTCTTTTTCATTGGTACTGGAATATTTCTTTCTTCAAGATAAGCAATAGCATCTTCACGAGACTTGATGTCCCATATACGCCAAGGTGCTATAATATCTAAATGAGGTGCAAGGGCTTTTATGGTAAGCTCGAAACGCACTTGGTCATTACCTTTTCCGGTAGCGCCATGGCAAATAGCTGTAGCACCTTCTTTTAGTGCGATATCAACTAAAGCTTTGGCGATGCCGGGACGTGCCATTGAGGTTCCTAAAAGGTACTTGCCTTCATATACAGCATTTGCTTTAACACAAGGAATGACATACTCATCGACAAATGCATCGGTGATGTTTTCTATATACAATTTGCTGGCGCCGGTAGATAGAGCTCTTTCTTCAAGTCCGTCTATTTCTTTTCCCTGTCCTACATCAACGCAAACTGCAATAACCTCACAGTCATAGTTTTCTTTTAACCAAGGTATAATGACAGTGGTGTCAAGACCACCTGAATATGCTAGTACAACTTTATTGCTCATGATTGACCTCCTTATATTTGGATCTGATTAATTTCAGATACTTTGGGTTAAGTTTGGTTAATTATACATTATAATTAATAATTATTCAATACCAACTTAAAAAAGTTCGTAATGATTATAGTACAGGTGAAAAAAGTCTGGAAATAGACTCTTTTACTTTAATAATGAAAGATCTATGCATGTAGTCATTAAGTGTAAGTTCCCTAGAAACAAGAATATCCTGGTTGAAGATGGACCTTAATGCTTGTGAGGTAGGCTTATCATAAATGAAAGCATTAACTTCAAAATTAAGTCTAAAGCTACGTATATCAAAGTTACAAGTGCCGACGGAACTTATAGCATCATCTACAATAATCACCTTTGTGTGGATAAAACCGTCATCATAGATATAGGCTTTAGCGCCATACATTAAAAGTTCACCAATAAAGGAATAGGTAGCCCAGTATACAAAAGGGTGGTCTGGTTTATTAGGAAACATAAGTCTCAAGTCAACACCGGATACAACAGCGATTTTTAAGGCTTCTATAACACTCTCATCAGGTACAAAATAAGGTGTTTGAATATATATATACTTTCTTGCACTGTTAATCATCTTAATGTAGCCTTGTTTAATCTGTTGGTTGATGGAATCGGGGCCGCTGCTAACAATCTGAACCCCTGCATCACCAGGTTCGTCTTTATTGTATTTGATATAGTTTGCAATATCAATGATTTGTTTTTTGGATGCACTACGCCAATCTAGAAGAAAGCGGATTTGAAGTTGAATAACAGCATCGCCCACGATTCTTATATGGGTATCACGCCATTTGCCAAAGCGTTTTCGGAGTCCAAGGTATTCCATCCCAATGTTAAAACCCCCAACATAACCAATACGACCGTCTATAACAGCGATCTTTCTGTGATTACGATAATTAGCCTTTAGATTGAAGTATTTGAAAATGGAAGGGAAGAAGAAATATACTTCACATCCTGAATCTCTTAAATCTTTAATTATGGACTTAGGTAAATGACGTCCACCCACATGGTCAATTAGAAATCTTACTTCTATGCCCTCACTTGCTTTTTGTTTGCATATATCAAAAATATGCGAAGAAAGCGAATCATCTTTTACAATATAGTATTGAAGATGAATATGAGATTTAGCTTCTTTCATTTCATCAATCAGTCGATCGAACTTTGCTTGGCCATTCGTAAAAATGGTAATGTCATTATTTTGAGTAAAGGAGGCTTCGCTTAATTTATTATGAAAAATGATACTATCACGATACATATCCATATCAGGATCTTTGTAATTAAATAATCCTTTTTCAAAAGCCGAGCGCTGTTTATCCAAGACAAAGTTGTAAGCAGCAGATTCTTCATAGGTGTATTTGAAGATTTTTCGTTTTGAAATATTTTGTGCCAACAAAAGGTAGAAAAAGAAACCAATGCCGGGCAACATAGTCATAAAGAACAACCAAGCCAGTGCTGAAATGGGGTTCTTGCGTTCAAGGGATATAATAATGATGGAAAAAATTAGGTTCAGTATGAGCACAATGGTATAGTTCTGGGTGAATGTTGCTATATATGTAATCATCCTGTCCTCCATACAAATATCTTAAGGTAGCAATTTAGATACATCTATATTCTCCTATATATTGGAAAGTAATGCAACTATTATTATATTCTCTCGAGACGGTTAACACAACTCAAGGAAATCCTATAGTAAAGTTGCGTGAATGACTTGAAACCCTATGCAATACATGAAATAATATAGGAAAGCAAAAATACCTTGCATTAATATGAATAAAAATGTATAATTATAAACTAATTAAGAAATACCTTATGGATCAAGATAAATCAGAAGCTCGAAGAAAGAAGAGTAATGTTCAAAAATATCGGAAGGAGTCAAAAAATGAAAACAGTACAAGGTGGTATAACAGCAGCCAAAGGCTTCAGTGCTCATGGGGCACATATTGGTATTAAAAGGAAAAGAAATGACCTTTCGATGATTGTATCAGAGGTACCGGCCCTTTATTCAGGCACCTTTACAACCAATGTGGTAAAGGCGGCACCGGTTATATGGAATATGGAAATATACAAACACAAGCATCCGGTTATGGCTATTGTCGTCAATAGTGGTAATGCCAATGCATGTACAGGCGATCAAGGTGATGTTGATAATGAGAGAATGGCTATGACGTTAGCTAAAGGTTTGGGTATAAAGAAAGAAAATGTTTTGGTAGGGTCTACAGGTGTTATTGGTGTTGAATTACCGATTGAGAAAATAGTTAAAGGGATTGAAGATAATATAGGCCATGTAAAGACAGGTTATGAAGCCGGACGTTTAGCAGCAGAAGCCATTTGCACAACAGACACTTTTACCAAAGAAGTAGCAGTAGAAATAGAAATTGGTGGAAAGACCGTAACAATTGGTGGTATGGCAAAGGGGTCAGGTATGATTCATCCCAACATGGCAACGATGCTCAGTTATGTTACAACAGATGTTGCCATATCTTTTGATATGTTAGATCAAGCCGTCAAAGATAGTGTCGAGGATGCCTATAATATGATTAGTGTAGATGGCGACACCTCCACCAATGATATGTGTACTGTTATTGCTAACGGTATGGCAGGTAATGAAATAATTGTAGAAGAGCACGAAGACTATCTAACATTTAAGAAGGCTTTGGATTATGTGAATAAGACTTTAGCAAAGCTGATTGTCAAAGACGGAGAAGGTGCTTCTAAGTTCATAGAAGTGAATATGTATGGAACAAGAAGTAAAAAAGAAGCACAGGTATTGGCCATGTCTGTAATCACATCGAATTTAGTCAAGACTGCTTTTTTTGGTAATGATGCGAACTGGGGTAGAGTCTTATGTGCCATGGGTTACTCAGGTGTTAAGTTTGATGCTAAGAAAGTGACCTTAAAATATGAAAGTACTGCCGGTACAATTGATTTAATGGTGAATGGTGTACCTCAAAAATTTGATGAGGAACGTGCCTTTGATATTATAAAAGAAAAAGAAGTAACGGTGAATGTTTTTTTAGAGGAAGGTACATCCAAAGGAACAGCATGGGGATGTGACTTAAGTTATGAATATGTAAAAATAAACGGAGAATACAGAACCTAATCATAGAAGATGGTCTATAATAAGGAAGGAGATTATGATCGTATGGCAAATGTCATCATCATAAACGTAAATCATGGAAAAATATATTAATAAAGCAAAAGTGCTGATAGAAGCCCTACCTTATATTAAGGAATTTAACGGTAAAAAGGTAGTCATCAAATATGGAGGTTCTGCGATGGTGGATGACGCCATAAAAGCATCGGTTATAGAAGACATCGTTCTTATGAAATTAGTCGGTTTTCAACCGGTGATTGTCCATGGTGGTGGAAAAGAAATTAGTGACATGCTCACAGCCATCGGTATAGAATCCAGATTTCAAAATGGTCTTAGAGTGACCGATGCTGCTACGGTCGATGTGGTTGAAATGGTATTGGCAGGAAAAGTGAATAAAAGTATTGTACAGCTGATTCAAAATCATGATATCAACGCTGTAGGCATCACCGGAAAAGATGGAAAAACCTTAAAGGTTAAGAAAAAGCTGGTAGATGGTGAAGATATAGGTTTTGTCGGAGAGATTACAAAAGTGAACACCAAGCTCATAGACTCTCTACTAGAAAATGATTTCATACCGGTCATTGCACCTATTGGGACAGATGAAGCAGGAAATACCTATAACATAAATGCGGATTATGCAGCATCGGCTATTGCAGGCGCTCTTGAAGCAGAGAAATTAATTTTCCTAACAGATGTGGAAGGTGTATTAAAAGATGTAGATGACACATCATCCTTGATTTCAAAAATTGCTATGGAAGAAGTAGATACACTGATTAAAGAAGGCGTTATTTCAGGCGGTATGATTCCAAAAGTAGAATGTTGCGTTGAAGGACTCAATCATGGTGTTCGAAGTGTTCATATTTTAGATGGCCGCGTACTTCATAGTATGCTACTTGAGATTTTCACTAAAAAGGGTGTCGGAACTATGTTTTGTAAGTATTTTGATTAGGAGGTAGCGGTATGCATGATACATGGATTGAAAAAGGTCAAGAAGTTTTTTTACAGAACTACAAGCCCCTTCCGATTGTTATCGAACGCGGCGTGGGAAATTATATATTTGACAAAGAAGGTAACAAATATTTGGATTTTGTAGCCGGCATTGCAACCAATGCTTTAGGTTATAGCTACGAACCCTTAAAAAAAGCAATGAAAGACCAAATTGATAAGATTACCCATTGTTCCAATCTGTACTACAATGAACCCAGTATTCGTGCGGCGCAGAAGTTGGTGGAACTTAGTGGTTTAAGTAAAGTATTTTTTTGTAACAGTGGTGCTGAAGCCAATGAAGCTGCACTCAAACTTGGAAAAAGATACATTAATAAATATATTGGTGAGAATAAGACGGAAATCGTAACCATGAAAAACTCATTTCATGGCAGAACCATTGCGACAGTATCAATAACAGGACAGACCAAGTATCATGAAGGCTTTGCACCCTTGTTTCAAGGGATCACATATACACCATTTAATGATGAAGAAGCTCTTGGGAAAATACTAACAGAGAAAACAGCAATCTTAATGATTGAACCTATACAAGGTGAAGGTGGCATAAGACCGGCAGAAAAAGCTTTTCTACAAAAAGCAAGAACCTTATGTGATGCTTTGGATATCGTCTTGATTTTTGATGAGGTCCAATGTGGTATCGGACGTACCGGAACTGTTTTTGCTTACGAACAATACGACGTTAAGCCGGACATCGTAACCTTAGCAAAGGGTTTAGGTGCCGGTTATGTAATTGGTGCCATCATAGCCAATGAGAAAACAGCCAAAGGTTTTGAACCTGGAACCCATGCTTCTACATTTGGGGGGAACCCATTATCCACAACTGCAGCAGGCGTTGTACTAGATGCCCTTGTTCATGAAGGCTTACTTGACCATGTCAAGACGATGGGTTCTTATTTGGAAACCTGCCTAATGGAACTTAAAAAGCGTCATACATCTATCATAGATGTTCGAGGCATAGGGCTGATGATGGCAATAGAGATGGACGATCCTGTAGGGGACATCATTGCCAAGGCTCTTAAGAAGGGGCTTATGCTAATTAATTCCGGAACGCATATTATTCGTTTTGTACCACCGCTTACAATCAAACAGACAGAAATCGACGAAATGATACAGATATTGGAAGATGTTTTATCTTCAGAATGATTATTTTTAAGCAAGGAGGAACTTATGAAAGGTAGATTATATCTAGAAGACGGTACGATTTTCGAAGGTGAGAGTTTTGGTGCGAACACAACTTTATTTGGCGAAATCGTTTTTAATACAAGTATGACCGGATATCAAGAAATATTAACAGACCCATCTTATGGGGGACAGATTGTAACCATGACCTATCCCTTAATTGGCAATTATGGTATTAACGATGTGGACTATGAATCAGATAAGATTCAAGTAAGCGGATTTGTTGTAAAAGAATACGCACAGGTGCCCAATCACTGGCAAAGTAAAAGATCGCTGGATGATTATTTAATAGCCAACAACATACCGGGTATTTCAGACATTGACACAAGAAAGCTAACAAAAATCATTCGCAACAACGGGACCATGAATTGTATCATAACGACAGAGGAAATAACCCCTGATCTGATTAGCCAACTCAATAATTATCGTTTTCCAAAAGACATTGTAGCACAGGTATCTTGTGATACAATCAAAAATTATCCAGGAGACGGCATAAAAATTGCACTTATTGATATGGGCATTAAGAAGGGTATTATCCATCAATTACAAAACCTGAATTGTGATATTACCGTATTTCCACATAATATAACAGTGGATCAAGTGCTAAGTCATGACCCGGATGTGGTCTTCTTTTCTAACGGCCCCGGCGACCCAAAAGATGCCAAGTCAGCTATTGACTTGGCCAAGCAATTACTTGGACAGAAGCCGATGTGGGGGATTTGTCTTGGACATCAGATCTTAGCTTTAGCACTTGGTGCGGATACATATAAACTCAAGTTTGGACATAGAGGTGCCAACCATCCGGTTATCGACACTGAGACCGGCAAAGTATTCATGTCTTCACAAAACCATGGCTATGCTGTGGACGAAAAGACTTTTACAGAGCATATTAAAGTAACCCATTATAATGTCAACGATGAAACCAATGAAGGCCTAAGTTGTGGTCAGTATAAGGTATTATCCGTACAGTTTCATCCGGAAGAAGGGCCCGGCCCGGAAGATGCCCACTATATTTTTGAAAAATGGGTCAGAGGTTATGAGAAGGCGGTGATGACACATGCCTAGAGATACGAGTATTCATAAGGTGATGGTCATTGGATCAGGACCGATTATTATTGGACAAGCAGCGGAATTTGATTACGCCGGTACACAAGCTTGCAAATCATTAAAAGAAGAAGGCATAGAAGTGGTTCTGGTTAATTCCAATCCAGCCACAATCATGACAGATGATAACATTGCAGATCATGTTTATATACAACCTCTAACATTAGAAGCTTTGACTTGGATCATCGATAAAGAACGACCAGATGGATTACTGGCCACTTTAGGTGGACAAACCGGCCTGAATATGGCGGTAGAACTGGACGAAGCGGGTGTGCTAGAAAAATATAAGGTAAGGCTCCTTGGAACATCTCTAAAAGCGATTAATCAGGCGGAGGACCGAGAAAGCTTTAGACAACTTATGCATGATATCGGTGAGCCAGTGCCAAAAAGCGAGATTGTTACAACCATGGAGCAAGGCCTAGCGGTAGCTGATTCGATAGGTTTTCCAATCATCATAAGGCCGGCCTTTACAATGGGTGGCCTCGGTGGCGGTATTGCTAAAAATATGAATGAGCTTAAAGAATATTTGCATACCGGGCTTATGCATAGTCGAATCAGTCAAGTATTACTGGAACAATCGGTTGCAGGTTGGAAAGAAATCGAATATGAAGTTATGAGAGATCAAAATGATACAGCCATTATCATTTGTAATATGGAGAATTTTGATCCCGTCGGCATCCATACAGGAGATAGTATTGTCGTTGCGCCTTCACAGACACTCTCAGATGAAGAATACCATATGCTTCGTACAGCTTCACTTAAGATTATCAAAGCCTTAAAAATCGAAGGTGGCTGTAACGTTCAACTGGCCCTAGATCCCAAATCCAAATCCTATATTGTCATTGAGGTTAATCCTAGAGTTAGCCGTTCATCAGCACTGGCATCAAAAGCAGCCGGTTACCCAATCGCAAAAATAGCGGCAAAAATAGCCATTGGTTTACATCTCCATGAGATCTCCAATGCAGTTACAAAAAAGACGAAAGCTTCTTTTGAGCCGGCATTGGATTATATAGTAACGAAGATTCCTAAGTGGCCTTTTGACAAGTTCGATTATGCAGATCGAACATTAGGAACGCAAATGAAAGCGACTGGAGAAGTTATGGCCATTGATCGTACTTTTGAGAGTTCTCTACTCAAAGCCATCATATCTCTAGAAGGCAAGGAAACAGGTCTTAGAAAAGAATCCTTACTTAAGCTTTCTAAAGAAGTCATTATTAAGATGCTGGATATGGTAGATGACCAACGCATCTTTGTGGTAGCAGAAGCCTTAAGAAAAGGTGTATCCGTTGATAAAATCAATGAAATCACGTGTATTGATAATTGGTTTTTGGAGAAGATCTATAACATTATAAAAATAGAAAAACGCCTGTCCAGTGAGCCGATTACAGGTGAACTACTTGCAAAGGCAGAGAAGATGGGTTTTACGGACATAGAGATACAGGCATTGTCCGGTAAAGACTATAGAATCATTGATGCCATACGTCGTGCCCATGGTATGTATCCGGTATATAAGATGGTAGATACCTGTGCTGCAGAGTTTGAATCCTCAACACCCTATTATTATTCGACGTATGAGGATGAAGAAGAAAATGTCATCAGTAAAAAAGAAAAAATCATAGTCATTGGCTCTGGACCTATTCGCATCGGTCAAGGGATTGAATTTGACTATTGTTCTGTACATGCCGTTTGGGCCATACAAGAACTTGGTTACGAGTCTATTATTATCAATAACAATCCCGAAACAGTAAGTACAGACTTTGATATAGCTGACAAATTGTATTTTGAACCATTATTTATTGAAGACGTAATGAATGTAATAAGAAAAGAAATGCCAAAAGGCGTTATCGTTCAATATGGTGGCCAAACAGCCATTAATTTGGCGCCTAAGTTAGTGAGTCGCGGTGTTCAAGTTCTTGGCACCTCAGTGGATTCCATTGATGTGGCAGAAGATCGAAAACGCTTTGAACGTCTACTTAGAGAACTGGACATACCTCAACCAATGGGTAAGGCTGTAACCAATATAGATGAGGCCATTACCACAGCTAGAGGTATTGGCTATCCGGTTCTGGTACGACCTTCCTATGTTATTGGTGGTCGTGCTATGATGATTGTTCATAATGACATTGAATTAATGAGCTATGTAAAAGAAGCGGCATCCTTATCGGAAGATCAACCGATTCTCATTGATGAATATATTGATGGTATGGAGGTTGAAGTGGATGCCATTGCCGATAGAGAGAACATACTTATACCAGGTGTGATGGAGCATATAGAACGTACGGGTGTCCATTCCGGTGACAGTTTCTGCGTGTACCCGCCACAAAATATTTCGGATGCGATGATGGACATCATTGTTGAATATACGTATAAGATTGCCATGGCGCTTCAAGTCGTAGGCCTGATGAATATTCAATTTGTCATTAAGGATGAAAAAGTATATATTATTGAAGTGAATCCCAGAGCATCAAGAACGGTACCTATCATTAGTAAGATTACCAAGATTCCTATGGTGAAAATCGCTATGCAAGTCATCTTAGGTGACAAACTATCTGGGCTTGAATATGGGACGGGGCTATATAAGACCAGCAATCTCATAGCGGTTAAAGCGCCGGTCTTTAGTTTTGTAAAGTTAGCGGGGGTTGATGCAGCACTGACACCGGAGATGAAATCAACAGGTGAAGTTCTTGGTGTGGATAATAACTATGAGAAAGCATTGCTAAAAGCCTTTCAAGGGGCTGGATTTAAGTTTAAGACAGCAGGGAAGGTATTGGTTTCTGTTTCCGATGCTTCAAAAGAAGAGGTCTTACCTTTTGTAAAGGAATTGGAGGCACTTGGATTCGGTATCATGGCTTCTACAAAGACAAGTCGATATCTAGCGGAAAAGGGCATTGAAAATGAAACCGTGAATATATCAGATTTGTCTGATATACAGCTGATGTTTAAAAAAGATGAAGTCGCAATGGTGATCAATGTACCCACAAAAGGCAAGGATGTAAGTCGAGACGGTTATAAATTAAGAAATTTAGCTGAACATCTCAGTGTGCCAAGCTTTACATGTTTGGATACTGTCAAAGCGTATTTACAAGCATTGAAAACGTATATGGACAATGCACCCATTGACTATGATACAATAGATGCTTATATGTAATTATGAAGGAATCGGGATAGTTTACTCTAAAGGTGGTTGAATGATGAAACGGGTCTGGATATTGATGTTGCTTCTATTACTGAGTGGATGTCAAATAGGAAACGAAAAATTAAATCAACAGAATCAAAACATAGAAGAGAACATAGAAGAGAACATACAGGAAACAGTTACACCGGCTATTGATTCAGAACTTGACTTAGAGGGTGAAAACGAAGATTTGTTAGAAGAAGAGTTAGTCTTTGAAGTGTTAAACGAAGCTATCCAATTAGAAATGTCCATTGATGAGATAATATCTAATCTTTCTTTAGAAGCAAAAGTAGCTCAGATGTTTTATGTAACCTTAGAAGATTATGAACGAACAGGATTGCCTTATGGTGGTATAATCTTTTTTAAGCACAATATGATAACCGCTACTCAGACCCAAAATATAATCACCAAGATTCAAAGTGAATTAACGATTCCGGCTTTCATAGGCATAGATGAAGAGGGAGGATTGGTATCGAGGATTACCGGCGAGTCCAGTATCGGCGGTACAAAAATACCCGATGCATGGGTGCTGGGTCATGTTACAACCCCTAATGCTGTCTATATAGCCAATGAAATTATTGCCAGAGAAATCCGTACATTGGGATTTAATATGAATTTTGCTCCGGTAGGAGACATTCATACGAATCCGGAAAATCCAATCATAGGACATAGAGCTTTCTCAGATAATCCTAAGGTGGTTGGTGAAAAAGTGTTGGAAGCCATAAAAGCATTTCAGGAACAGGATATAATTCCGGTTATCAAGCATTACCCAGGGCACGGAGATACTTTAAATGATAGCCATCTTGAAACAGTTTCGTTAAATCATGACTTAAGTCGATTGCTGTCTATTGAACTTGTTCCCTTTATAGAAGCTATTGAGAATGGGGTTGATGTTGTTATGGTGGGTCATCTTCAGGTACCTAAGGTAACAGGGGATACAACACCAGCTTCTCTTTCTAAAATCATGATCCAAGAAATATTAATTGATGAATTGGGTTTTGAAGGTCTTGTTGTTTCAGATGCCCTGAATATGAAGAGTATCGTGGATCATTATTCTATAGAGGTGATGATTGACAAGGGACTTGACGCAGGATTAAGCTTATTTCTTATGCCAGAGAAGGTAGATGAGGCTTATGGATATCTTTTAGAAAAGGCAAAAGCCTCCAAAGAAACAGAAATGAAAATAGATAAATCATTAAGAAAAATAATACGATTGAAATTGGAAAATAATCTATTTGAGCACAAGAATCAAGCATTACAAGATCCTTTAATTGGTAAAGTAGAAGACCAAGAAAAGATAGCAGATTTATTGAATGAATAATAAATTTTGGAACAAGCGTTTATAAGTTTGATGAATCAAGCAAATCTCTAAGTGGAATAAGCTTAGGGATTTTTCTTGTTCTCTTGGAAAGTCATACCAAAGACCTTTCCTATCGAACCGTTCAGAAATATGAGCAGAGCTCATAACGAAGCAGAGCTTCTTTTCTTGTATACTTTTGCAGGCTAATTATGATATGATATAAAAGTGTTAATTATGGGATAGTTTTAGAAAGAGGTTCATGCATGATGAAAAAATACAAACAAACAATTAAACAAGAATTTTTTGTGATCGGGTTTTCCAGTGCCTTGATTATAGCTTTTGTTTTTATTCTACTAGCATCTGCAAGCATCTACCTATTAAGTATGGACAATGCACAAAAGAAACTGGAAATGGCTAATTTACATATGAGCACATATACAAATGGCGTTTTAGAAAGTCTTGTTATGTCCACCAAAACAAATGCTGCTTTTCCAGGAGCCATAGATTATGAAAAAGGTCATGCTGAAGCTAAAGAAAAACTACTTCAGCTTTTTAGTGCCACAACACAAGCCAACCCTAATATCAAATATTCTTTCGCGGGTTATGAAGATGGTACGCTATTAATAGAAGGATATGAAACACCTGTTGGGTTTGATGCTCGTCTTAGACCATGGTATATATCCGCAGTAGAAAGTTACCCTCATTTATCAATAGGTCTCCCATATCAAGATGCATTAACTTCCGAATGGTTGGTCTCAGTATCATTAGCCATGGTGGATCAACAAGGTATACTAAAGGGTGTCATGGCGGTTGATTGTAGTCTGGATTATATAAAATCCATCATGTCTGAGGTGTCTTACTACGATTCACAAATGAATTATGTGCTAGATGAGAATCGTATTGTATTTGTTCATAACAATATGAATTATTTACGCCAATCGATAGATACTGTTGTTCCGGGTTTATCCGAAAAATTTTCTGAGGATTCTGGATTTATTCGATATGCAATTGATGGAAAAGATAGATTAGCATATTATCATAGACTAGAAGAAGCAGATTGGATTATTGTTTCTGCTATTGATGCTTCGGAAGTCATTGGACCGATTGTAAGGACAATTGTTTATATTATTTTGGCCTTAATTCTCTTAGCAATTCTACTGGGGATAGGGCAAGTGAAAGTATATGAAAAACGCTTTGTCAAGCCGATTACGGCACTTCGAGATCATATTGCAGAGATTACAAGCGGCCAAAAAGTCGCTCGGTCATGTCAACCATACATCTATTCTAATAATGAACTTGCAGATATTGCCGGTAAGATAGAGGAAATGGCAGAAACATCATTGCGTAAGAAGAACGATGAATTAAAACTCATCTTAGATGCAACAAGTGATGGTATTTTGGTACTTGATTTAGAAGGAAATATGATTCATAAAAACGAAAAATACTCACAGTTTAAGTATCACCTAGATCAAATAGAAGCTCATAAAACATGTAATCATGAGCAACTTATTAAAAGAGAAGAAACTTTTGAAATATTACACCTGAATGGAGAAATGGTGCTTGAACAATACACTTGTCCGGTATTTAATAATGGCGTACTAAAAGGCCAATTATGGCGCTATAGAGATATAACTGAGAAATATAGAGCAGAGGAAGATTTGAAATGGCTTGCAACTACAGATCCGTTGACCGGACTATGGAACCGACGCTATTTTCTTGAACGTGGAGAAATGGAAATTAATGCTATGTGTCGAACAGGGCTCCCTTTATCCTTATTGTTCATTGATATTGATTTTTTTAAAAGCATTAATGACACTTTTGGCCACCGAATTGGTGATGAAGTGCTTAAATACATTGGGGTGACACTCAAAAATCATGTTAGAAGTATGGATATTGTGGCGCGGCTAGGTGGTGAAGAGTTCTGTATATTAGCACCTAATACCAGCTTACAATCTGTTAATCAGTTAGCAGAAAAGCTGAGACTTTTTTTCGAAACAACTGTATACCAACTGGAGGATAGAAAAGTACAGTTTACGATTAGTGTTGGAGTTGCAACGTACTCTGAAGGTATTGAAAGTATTGAAAAATTGTTGATAGCAGCGGATACAGCCTGTTATATTGCTAAGAATCAAGGTCGTAATAAGGTAGTATCTAGTGGAATGTTCAGATAGAACTTAATAATGTATAAAGTAAGGAAACGGCTACTACTATTTATGATAGAGGTAGTCTTTTTTTAGTATAGACTGACTTCTCTGCATTTGATCTAAAGGATATTAAGCGTCATGGAGTCACCCATCTTGTTGTTTATATCATAAGACTTATTTGTTGTGAAAATTTTCATAAAATCATATTAGTATAGCGGAAGAACCTAAGTAAAATTAAGTATTTGAGCGAAAGAAAAGTAAGAAAAAAAATAAGTCACACAAAGACAACTAAAAAACACTTGACATTATGTGCAAATTATACTAAGATTATTTTATGAAAAGCTTTTCAAGCTTTCGGGAATACGCAACCATTATACAGTAATAGGGAGGAACAAAAATGAAAAGATTGTTAACAATAATAATGGTACTTGCAATGGTAACAGCATTGTTTGCCGGCTGTGGGAAAACAGAGACCCCAGAGACAGGTGAAATGACAGAAACAGAAACAGGAACAGAGACA
>JAGXFY010000079.1:0-108759 GCA_024636985.1 Clostridiales bacterium
GAGGTGAATAGATGAAAAGCCTAAAAAATTTTAGAAGATGGGTAGGCATCATTGTTATAATCTGTTTATTTATGCTTGTCTTTTGGAATCAACCGATTTATAGATATTACAAGATA
Source organism: Clostridiales bacterium (assembly GCA_024636985.1). Taxonomy (GTDB): domain Bacteria; phylum Bacillota; class Clostridia; order Lachnospirales; family Vallitaleaceae; genus Petrocella. The sequence goes on from JAGXFY010000079.1 coordinate 117, forward strand.
GATGGAAAACAAGAGATTTTTGATCTGAAAGTGATTCATATATCCGATTTACATAGCAGCAAATACGGAACCGCACAGAGTAAGCTTATTCGTATGATAAAAGAAGAAGCACCGGACATGATTTGGATAACCGGAGATCTGATGGATGAGAATAAGTCGATTCAAGGTGCAGTTGAATTTCTTGAAGGCATTCACGAAGAATATCCAATTTATTATGTTTCAGGTAACCATGAATACTGGCATGATGATCCAGATTTGGTGTTTGAGACGATTCAATCCTATGGTGTGACAATTCTAGAAAACACGTCTGTTACCCTTAATATCCGAGATAGTAAGATTACAATAACAGGTGTCATTGATCCGGATGCGACTTTAGCATACAGTGGCAAAGAAGCTCTTAAAAGGTCCTTAAGTCGAGTTAAAGATATAAACAGTCAAGAAGGTTATAAGGTACTACTAAGCCATCGTCCGGAGCACATAGAGGTATATGAAAGTTATGGCTTTGATCTTGTTGCAAGTGGTCATGCTCATGGTGGTCAAGTTAGAATACCATTTTTATTAAATGGTTTATATGCCCCAAACCAAGGTTTTTTTCCTAAATATGCAGGTGGCTATTATGCCTACTCAGAGGAAACAGATCTGATCGTAAGTCGTGGTCTTTCATTTAGTCCAAGATTGCCTAGGGTATTTAATCCGCCGGAAGTCGTTGTTATTGAATGGTATTAAAATACTGCTTTATAGTAAGTAGGTTTGATTTTTCTTTCGTATAGTGATAGAATAGATTCAGATTCGCACGTTAACACACTGATGGATGAAAAGATACGTGCATGTGAATGGATAGAATCATGAATGAAAGGGTGATATTGTGGATAGAATAAAAAAGTGGAGTGAGATGGCAATAGCCTGTAATGTAGTAGATAGAGAGCTCTATACAAGATTTGAAGTCAAAAGAGGACTTAGAGATATTAGCGGTAAAGGTGTTCTAGCCGGTTTGACAAGAATTGGTGAAGTTCATTCTTATATTATTGATGAAGGTGAAACAATCCCGGTACCCGGAAGGCTAATATATAGAGGCATCGATATAGAAGATTTGGTCGATGGTTTTTTAAGAGATCGGCGACATGGTTTTGAAGAAACTATATATTTACTTCTGTTTGGAGAACTTCCAAATGTTAATGAACTGGGGATATTTAAAGAACAGTTACTGGAATATCGTACATTACCTAGTTTTTTTGTCAACGACATGATTATGAAGTCACCAAGTAAAGACATCATGAATGTATTGGCAAGATCTGTTTTGAGTCTTTATAGCTATGATGAAGATCCTGACAATATTTCTGTAGACAACATACTAAAACAAAGTATGCAACTTATATCACAGTTACCATTATTAGCGGTTTATGGCTATCAGGCTTATGCACACTACCATGGCAATACAAGCCTATTTATACATAGTCCTCATAAGGACCTGGGTATTGCAGAAAATATTCTGTACATGCTTAGACCAGATAATAAATTCACACCACTTGAAGCAGAACTCTTAGACTTATCATTGGTTTTACATGCTGAACATGGTGGTGGTAATAACTCTACTTTTACGACGCATGTGGTAAGTTCTTCCGGCACAGATACCTATTCGGCTATAGCCGCAGCCATAGGTTCCTTGAAAGGGCCTAGACATGGTGGTGCTAATATTAAGGTTACTGCAATGTTTGAGGATATTAAAGAGAATGTGGAAAACTGGAAGGATGAAGGTCAAGTCATTACTTATCTTGAAAGATTAGTGAATAAAGAAGCCTTTGACAAAACCGGATTGGTTTATGGTGTCGGGCATGCAGTGTATTCCGTTTCAGATCCAAGAGCGGTTATATTTAAGAGTTATGTAAAAACGCTGGCACAGGAAAAAGGCCTAGAAGCGGAATTCGAACTTTTTGATACAGTAGAAAGACTCGCACCTTCTATCATTGAGAAGCATAGAAAAATGTATAAAGGCGTATCTGCCAATGTAGACTTCTATTCCGGCTTTGTATATAGAATGCTTGGCATTCCGGAAGAAATGTACACACCTTTGTTTGCAGTATCGAGAGTGTCCGGTTGGTGTGCCCACAGAATTGAAGAGATTGTAAATCAGGGGAAAATCATACGACCGGCCTATAAAAGTGTAGCGCCTAGAGTGACGTATGTCCCTTTAAGTCAAAGAAAATAGAGATTTGAATGAGATGGTACTTAGGTACCATCCTTTTTTATTCTCTTGGAAAGACAATGCTATGTAAACTATCAAGGAAGTTTCCTTTCGAACCGTTTAGAAATATGAGCAGAGCTCATAACGAAGCGAAGCTTCTTTTCTTGTAAAAAATCACACTTAAAGAATACCTCATTATGTAAATAGTTGCTTACGAAGTGGAAAAATAAATATTTAAGACAACTAGGTTAGGATTGTGGTATAATAGTGTTGGACCATAATTTTATATAAGTGACATTTTGATGTGGGCATGCATAAAAACAAAGTTGTTTTTATAACATGTTTTTTTTTACCTATTCTTAGGTATTATAATTCAATAAATGACTCAACTTATATATAGGATAGAGTAGATGCAACCGTTCTTTTGGATGAATGGAATGGAGGTGAAGCAATGATAAATGTACATCATAAAGCGATATTATGTGTGGGAAAATCCATAGATCAGATTTTAAGCTTGGAGAAATTGTTAAGTGTAAACTTTGGACAGGAGTACGTTATTGAAATGGCAGAAAATTCGAATGAAGCCATGGATATTATAAGGACTCTTAGTGACATTAATATAGATACAAGTGTACTTATCACGGATTATATGGTAGGTGATATGAATGGTCTTGAGTTGATCCATACAATAAAAAGGAAGCATCAGAGCATTAAGATGATATTGATGGCGAATAAAATGGATATTGACTTTGCTCAAAAAATCATCAATCATAGTGATGTGTATAATATAATAAAAAAACCTTGGGATGAGGATAGTCTTATTCAATTGGTTAACGATGCCTGTCATCAATATGATACAGATTTAGAATTAAGTGGTCTCATGAGTCGCTTAAGAGTATCTGAACAGCAAAAAAGTCTAATTTTGGAAAGTATTTCTGAATCCATCATATATGTTAATTTAGACTATGAAATTCAATGGAAAAACAGTGTTGCAGATAGGGACCTACTTATATGGAAAGCATCCGGTCTTTGTTACAAGGAGATTTACGGACTTAAGGAAAACTGTCCGGATTGTCCCATGGAACAAGTGCTGTCAACAAAAAAACCTTATAAATTTGAACGGAAGTTTGAGGATGACACTTATAAACTCATACGCTATTTTCCAGTATTTGATCAAGTTGGTCAACCCATCGGTATGGTTTTGACGTTACTGGACATTACAGAACAAAAAAGAGCAGAAGGTATGAGCGCTTCTTTACTAGAGATGTCAAAGCATATCAACGTATCAGAATCAGTTATTGATATGTATAATAAAGCGCATATGTATTTGAAAAAATATTTTGAACTTAGATTGATGTGTATTGCAGGTGAGGACTTTGATGCTTCATATATTGAATTTTATGGTGAAGGCGAAAAAAGTTTTGATCAAAAACAAATTGAGACGCTTTTAAAATCACTTAGAAAGATTATAAAAAAGAATCGTAACGAAGACTATATCCTTATGAATAATAATATGGGCTCGGTTGTCGCCTACCCAATGAATGACAAAATCATGCTTGTGGTAATCAAAGAATGGATTGAAGCCAATGAAGTTGCACTCAAATACATTAATACGATAGCAGAACAAGTAAAAAGCGGCATTACAAAAATTAACAATACAAAAAAAATCATGTATCAAGCGAAGCATGATACAAATACAAGCTTATATAACAGGGAATATTTTTTAGAACAGCTTAAAGGAAGGCTGAACGACCAAAGAGAAATAATGAGCCCGCAAAACCGTTCGATTGCTTTAATAGATTTGAATTATTTCAAGGAAGTCAATGACAATTATAGCCACATTGTTGGCGATGATGTTTTAAGAGAAATCGGCCACAGGCTTAAAATCTCCGTTAGAGATGGCGATATTGTTGCCAGAATGGGTGGAGATGAGTTTGCAATTTTATTTGTTAACCATGATCGAAGAGAAATAGTAAAATTGGTAAAACGTCTTCAAAAAGAAATAGCCAAACCCATTTTGGTGGATGACCTGAGTATAACTGTAAGCTCAAGCATTGGTATTGTGGATAACATATCTAAGTATAGAGATTTTAATATACTGCTCAAAGAAGCAGACCAAGCCATGTATGAAGCGAAAAAAGACAAGAGTGGTAGTGGACGCTATATCTTCTATGAAAAATCTATTCAAAAGAAGGTTGAACGCCATAATAGCATTGAAATGTCTCTTAGAACAGCTGATTTTGATGATGAAATGGGTCTTCTGTATCAACCAATTATAGATCTTAAAACCATGAGAATCATTGGTTTTGAAGGCTTTTTAAGATGGCATTCTATAGATGGTTCTAGCTATTTACCTAGAGAATTCATACCAATTGCAGATGAGAGTGATGAGATTCTGGAGATTGGTCATATGGTTATGGAATTGGCACTAAAAGCAGTTAAGCGCATTAAACAGGAAACGGGTCAAGGTTGTTTTATCTCTGTTAACTTAACAAGCAAGGAATTGATGAATGAAAAACATATCGATGGTCTTAAGAAATCCATCGTGGATAACGGTATCCACACCAATGAGATACAAATCGATATAACAGATCGCTTTAAAGGTAATCAGATTGGTCTAATATCAAAAAATATCAATGAACTTAAAGACTTTGGTGTTCATGTTAATTTGGATGATTTTGGAACAGGTTATGCCTCTTTGGTTATACTTAACAAAATGGATATCAATGAAATCAAGATTGATGCATCTTATATTCGTAAGATCAGATTTGAACCGGATGCCTACAAGATGGTTAAAACCATGATTAACTTAGCAAAAAGCATGGAAATATCAGTAACGGCTGAGGGTGTGGAGAAGAAAGAAGAGTTAGATTTGTTATTCGAGTTAGGTTGTGATTATGCCCAAGGGTATTACTTCTCGAAGCCGGTAACTCTAGATGAAGCCATCGAACTAAGAAAAGAATCTGTAAGTCTATATGGTATAAGAAGATGAGAATAAAAAAATTCCCCATGGGCCTAAAGGTCATCATGGGGAATTTTTTATTGTTTTTAAGAACAAATCTTTCTACATCAACTTATCGAGATGGTACTTGGATAAGACACCTTTATGAATGACGGTTGCCATAAGCCAATAAGCAGGTGCACCTAAAAAGAAGAGTGCAAGCACTGAAAATGCAGTGGCAAAAATAAGAGCAACAATTGTGATGACGCATATTAGTGAGGGGATCAGATGCTTGTTGGCCAGTAAAAAACCGTACTTCATGAGCTGCTTGAAGGTCATATTCGTCTCCCCAAGTAAAGCGTATGAAAAAGTCATGGTAATCATGGTTTCAAAAAGCAAGAACATATAGATGGGCAGTAGAATAATGATGTCGATATAACCGCTCCACACACTCCATATATTGAGTAAAGATAGACCGTATAGCAAAAAGGTCATTACAGTCAATCCCAGACTTCGGACTATTTTCTTCTGAAACACTGAAAAATAGGTCTTTAGCGTATAGCCATCTTCCAAAATGACAACATGATAGATACCATGGAAGAGACCGGCACTGGCAAGTGGAAAAAGAAACCCAAGAGAAAGAACACTGGTAATTAACCATAAAAAATTAAGTAAGACCATATCAAAAATCATTGTTCCATATTTGTGAAAGGGGCTATCGAGTGAGAAAAAATTCATAGATGATCTCCTTTTGTTTTATACTTGGAAAGTACTGTTTTCTTTTATTCATTCAATTATTGGTTAAGGTGTCAAAACTATATAGTTGAACTTTCACATATACCCAAATGTGAACTTAGTGAAACTTAGTTTTGACACCTTAACCATTATTATAACAGTATTATCCTATTATTGTAAGGAAAAATAATCAGACGTTCAAGAAAATATGTGATAGAATAAAGCGTAACGGTACTTAGGAAATAGGTAGGAAGATTAATAATTGAGGACTAGGATGAAAGAATACCATAGAGACAATATGATTGTCATTGCAAGACAACATTACGATAAAGGAGAGCTTCTTAAAGCGAAGAGCCTATATGAAAAAGCATTAACTGCCGGTATAAGGGATACTGAATGGATGTTGGAGTTAGCACTGCTATACGATGAACTTGAAGCCTATGATCAGGCTATGGATATATATGAAAAAGTCATTGATCTTGATCCACAAGAATCCATAGCGTATTATGGTATAGCTATATTATATGACCATTTGGATGATTTTGAGAAGGCGATTCCATATTATGAAAAAGCCATATCTTATGACCCAACTTTTTTGAGAGCACATTTTTTCTTAGCATACGCCTATGATCAAGTGGGTAAGAGTGAACGTGCCATTCATCATTATCAGAATGCACTAGAAATTGATGACAACGATTTTTGGAGTCTGGTGAATCTGAGTGCCCTTTATGAAGAAGAAGGGAACTATGCCCTTTCGGAAGCGTATATTAATAGAGCGGCCTTGGTAGAACCGGATCATTATATGGTGCTCTTTAACAAAGGTGTTTTAGCTATGCGTAACCATCAGAATAAGTTGGCCATGGATTATTTTAACAAAACGATATTAAAAGAGCCTTCATATGGCTATGCCTATCTAAACAAAGGCGTCATTTTGAGAGATATGGGCATGTTGGAAGAAGCCATTAAAGTCTTTAGTGTCGGTTTGAAAAACTGTGAAGATGGTGTGTACTTAGCCTACAATAGAGCCTGTTGTTTCCTAAAACTGAATCATGTTGATACTTGTGAAAAAGAGCTGCTAAAAATACTCACAGAATATCCTGAGATGTCAGTCTACATGAAAGAGGATCAGGAGTTAGAGCATCTGATAAAAACATCTTCCAAATTAAGAGCAATCTTAAAAAAGAGTCAGCAGTTATAGATGATCTTCTAACCAGACTTTAGCAGGGTAGGCCAGATACAGGGAGCCTGTAATGAGTAGAACGCTATGATCATCCATGAGACTTAGCCCTTTTTCTATAGCTTTTTCATAAGGTTCTATCCACTCGGCTCTTGTGTTCGTAGATGAATCCAGATGATCCGGCGTCATAGCACGTGGGCTAAGAGGTGATGTCATAATTACTTCATCGCTAAAAGCTTCAACCAGCTTCAGCATGGCCAAATAATCTTTATCCTTTAGCATGCCAAGAACAGTAATAATGGTCTTATCTTTGCAGTAGGTGTCCAAGATATCTTTCACAGCCGTAAGACCTTGAAGATTATGGCCACCGTCTACTAAGATCAATGGGTTATAAGATACCCATTCATTACGACAGGTCCAATGCGTGTTACCAATTCCTGACTTTACAGCTGAATCGGATATGGACCAATTTTTTTTGAGTTCATGGATGGCCAGTAGAGCAGTAGCAATATTGATTTCCTGATGTCTGCCAATCATGGTGGTTGATAGACCGTTATAAGTATAAAAAGGCGTCTTAATACTCATCACCTTTTTCTTAAAACTATTATAAAGTAGAGATATTTGTATGAGACTTTCATCTAACAGGTATAGATAGGTGTCGACTTCCTTCACTTTTTGAGTGACTGCCATAACAACTTCTATCGGATTAGGTGCCATAATAACAGGGGAGTTGGCTTTGATGATACCGGCTTTGTGGGTAGCAATAGCTTCAAGTGAAGTGCCAAGATACTGTTCATGATCAAAAGAAATAGGTGTAATGATGGTCATCAATGGTTCTTCAAAGACATTGGTAGCGTCATATGTACCACCCATACCGACCTCTATAATTATGAAATCATGTTTTTTATGATTAAAATGAACAAGGGCAATAGCAACAAGGCATTCAAACACAGTGGGATGGTTAAGTTGGTCGTTTACCATACGTTTGCAGGCATCAAGGACCAAATCCGTTCCTTTAGCAAAATCAGGCTCAGAAATAACACCTTCATAATCCTCAATGAGTTCCTTGTAATCCAGTATATGCGGCGATAAAAAAGTACCAACCTTGTAACCGGCATGGGTCAAAATATTTTGGATATATTTTGCGGTGGAACCTTTACCGTTCGTGCCGGCAATATGTATAACGGGTAATGTGCTTTGAGGTGAATTCAAGTAAGTCATCAGGTTAAGGCTGTTTTGATGGTCGGGTTGATACTGAGCAATTTCTATATTTTTTAGTGCATGTAAGCTCTCTTGATAGGTCATAGTCGTCTCCTTATAGAATCATGATCTAAGGTTAAAGGGTCAAAACTAAGTTCACTAGGTTCGCATTTGGGTGAATATGAAAGTTCAATTATATAATTTTGATGCCTTAATCATCTTATCATATACAAAAAAAAGCTAAAACACAATATGATACATTGATTTCCCCTAGTTGAATTGGTATAATTTAACTGGAATGCATCGGCGTAGATTTGAGAGATATGGGGTTAGAATTTACGAGGTATAAGCAATGTCAAATGATTTTAATCATTTAGGGCTGGATTTAAACAAGAAAACGATTCTGATTGTGGATGATGAGGTGGTTATCTTAAACCTACTAAAAGATATCTTGGATATGCTGGGCTATAATGTTGTTCTATGTATATCACCAGAAGAAGCTTTAGAGGTTTTTACCCATTATCGGACGTGTATTGATCTCATTATTATGGATATGATGATGCCGAGGATGAATGGTTTACAGCTGTATCGTAAAATCTGTCAAGTGGATCGCAATAACAAGGTAATCTTACTATCAGGGTATAGTATGGTGCATATCACGACACAGCTTCTGGAGGAAGGTGTGGTTGGGTTTATGCAAAAACCTGTAACTATAAAAAAATTAGAAGAAGCCATTTTGAAAGCACTAAGCTAGACAGAATGACATTGGAGGTAAATAAATGGAAAACGTATTAGATTTAATCATTGTTGGTGCCGGACCTGCAGGTATTGCAGCAGCGATATATGCCAGCCGAGCAAAACTATCTTTTGTAATTCTAGAAAAAGCTTTTACAGGCGGGCAGATTGTTAATACCTATGAGATAGAGAATTATCCAGGTATCAAAGCCACTTCGGGTTTTGAACTAAGCAACATGTTCAGGGAACATGCTGAAACGTTAGATGTTGAGTTTTTGAGTGAGGAAGTCTCAGAAATCATCACAGACGGTCCAATTAAAAAAGTCATAACAAATGAAAGAAGTTACGAGGCAAGAACCATTATTTTAGCGACTGGCGCGTCTTGGAAAAAGCTGGGTGCTAAAGGTGAAGATAAATTCTCAGGCATGGGTGTTTCTTATTGCGCCACATGTGATGGTGCCTTTTATCGAGAAAAGGTGACTGCAGTTGTTGGTGGCGGTGATGTAGCTGTTGAGGATGCCATTTACTTATCCAGATTATGTAAAAAAGTCTACTTGATTCACAGAAGAGATGAGCTTAGAGCCGTTAAGGTATTACAAGAGCATCTTTTCAAAATCGAAAATATTGAGATCATATGGGACAGTGAGGTTGCTGAAATCATTGGTGATCAAATGGTAGAAAAAATTCATGTAAAGAACAGGCTGACCGATGAAGAACAGATGATTGAAGTTAGTGGTGTATTTATCGCCGTCGGAAGTGATCCTAACTCAGGATTAGTATTGGACCAAGTTGAAACAGATCTAAAAGGATGGATTAAGACCAATGAAGATTGTGCTACGAGTGTACCGGGTGTATTTGCAGCCGGCGATTTAAGAGTAAAAAGTTTGCGTCAAGTTATAACCGCTGCATCGGATGGTGCAATTTCAGTTTATGCAGCGGAGCGTTACTTAGTAACGAACAGTTAGGTTGTCCTAAATGACGCAGAAAGATGCTTAATATATCACCTGAATTTGCCGATAAATAATCATTGAGAGGTGATTTTTGTGGAGAAAAAAGTACTAATTCATGTTTATACCATACAGGTAAAAAACGATATATTAAGTATCTTAGTGAATAACGGCCATGATTTTTTAGAGGTTTTCAATAATAGCGAATTAAACTTCAAATATAACTTGGTCAAGGATCAGATTGATCTATATATACAAGAGTTAGATGAAAACCACTATGAGGAATCATTAGACCTGATTCGTCGTATTGATACTGAAAAAGTACGCTCTATTGTCCTAATCCACAAATACTCTAAGCATGTCATTGATGATGCTTTAGCTCTTAAGGTCAAAGATATCATTGTCCTACCGATGGATCGAACCCATTTATCCAAAAAGATTCTGTCTTTTTTTGACACCCAGAAGCCTTCAGCTTTAATGCCAACAAACAAAGACAAAGTTCAAATTCAAAATTATATAGAAATTGATGTTAATAAAGTGAGAGATGAAATCAATAGAGCCATGCGTGGCAATTATCCCCTATCCTTTGTTTTGGTAGAATACCATAGCTTAGATCAACCACAATGGATTTTATTTAAAGAAACCTTGAATCAATTGCTTAGAACCACAGATATTGTGATGTATTTTGAAGCCAACAAAATTTTGATTTTATGTCCATTTACACCCAAAAACTTTCTCGTAGAAGTTGAGAACAAAGTAAGGAATGCCTATGACCAGATAAAAAAAGAGGCTCCGTCAAGGGGTGCACTGTTCTTATACGGCGTTACTTTTCCAGAGGATGGCAATGCATGGGAAGCTTTATATCATGAAATGACAGATGGTATTCATGATAGTAAAGTGATCAGCAAGTTTGAAGGGACTTTAAAACAAATCAACCCCAATACAATTCGTACACAACTCAAAAAAGATTATGAATAATAAAGGAAGAGAGCGTATCTAAGATGAGCCAAGTATTTCCGGATAATCAATATATGTACGATGAAATGGTTGGGCTATATGAAGAGGAAAAGTTCAGAAGTGCTATTAAGATTGGTAAAGAGCTTCTTGAAAAAGCAAGAGTCATGCATGACCGGGCCAGTGAGAGAAAATCTCTTGAAGTTCTATCCTATGCATCCTATTTCATTGTTGATTACATCAGCGCTATGAACTATATCATTGAATTTTCCAAAGTGGTTGAAGAAGATGGCAATATCAGTGAATTAATAAAAACATATAATGTTTTCATTAGTCTTTATACACGACAAGGGGATTACGAAGAAGCACTGAATTATCTAAAAAAGGTAGAAATTCTAGCTAAAAATCATCATCTTAAATTAGAAGAAGTGAAAAATGAGAACAATTATGGATTTTTCTATAATACGACCAAGTCATTCGAAATGGCGGTTCCTCATTTAGAACGGGCAGTGGAACTTTCATCCACCTATAGATTTTATGATCTACTCACCATAATACAAGGCAATTTGGCGCTAAGTTATCTTCGAACCAACCAAGTAGAAAAATCTAAAATGATTTTAGATCAGGTTTTTTTAGCCCTAAAACCGGGAAGCAGTCGTTTTTCAAGAGCTGAAGCCTATATGTATAGAGGTGAGATTTATGTTATTGAAGGCGATTACCTTGAGGCAATCAATCAAGTTAAAGCATCAAAGGTCATTTCTTTAAAACATGGTTATATTGCAGAACTTGCAGAAACAACACGGATTTTATCGGAGATTTATGTCAAGACCGGAGATTTTGAAAAAGCTTATTTCGAGCTTAAAGATTATATTGAGTATTCCGACATATTATCCGAGGATGCAAAGCAGGGTGCTGTCGCCAAACTAAAATCTCAATATGATATGGATAAAAAGAATACTGAAACAGATTTGCTGAAAGAACAATATGCAATCTTGGAAGAACAGAATCGAAAAATCCAAGAACAAGCAAATGAGTTAGAACGGTTGAATGAAGTACTGGCAAGACAAAACGATGACCTTCATCAATCGGCAATAGAGGATTATCTGACGGGCGTCTATAATAGAAAATACTTCACCTTGAAGTTGAGAGAAGAGTTTAGTATAGCAAAAGAGCATAATCGGAATTTGGCGGCAATTATCATTGACATTGATCACTTTAAGAAAATAAATGACACCTACGGTCATCTTGTTGGGGACGAAATCATTAAGCATATCAGTGGGATTTGTGAAGAATCTTTGGACTCTGACTCTATTATTGGCCGATTTGGCGGAGATGAGTTTATGGTACTCATGATAGATGCAGATATAGATGATGCAGAGGAAAAAGCCAATGAGTTCATTAGTAGCTTAGCGTATGAGCCGTTGGTCATTGACAAAAAGCCGATACCGGTCACTTTAAGTATAGGTGTTGCAGATAATAGATACCTTTCCCCAAGAACATCAGACGAAATGATACATATAGCAGATCAAGGTCTATATCTAGCCAAAGACCTAGGTCGCAATAGGTGTTGTCGCTATGTACCAGATGAAGAGGAGAAGTGAAATGGAAGAAAGAAGAAAAAACAAACGCTTACCAATTAGACTTGAATTGGCCATCAACGAATTATTTAGACAGGATAATGAAATTATTCCAATGGTCAATAAGGAAATTCATGTTGTTAACATATCAAGGACGGGTATCGGATTTGAATGTGAATCTGAATTACCTTTAGGTTATTACTTTGATGCTAGAATCGATTTTGATAGTCTGAACTATTTTTATTGTGTTGTAAAAATTGTAAGAAAAGTCGATTATGACGGAACCAACTTATACGGTTGTGAATTTGTTGGTCTTGCAGAATTCCTATCCAAAAAAGTGGATGAGTACCAAGCTGCGGTTGAAGAGAACCTAGAATAACAACAAATTTAATGACGTTAGGAAGTGCCGATATGCACGTAACCATAAAGCATGTAGCAAAAAAAGCAGGGGTATCACCATCCACAGTTTCAAGAGTGATTGCAGATAGTCCCAAAATAAGCGTGGCTACCAAGAAACGCGTTTTTGAAACTATGAAAGAGATGAACTATCAACCCAATATAATTGCCAGAAGCTTAGCCAATAGAGTCACCTATACGCTTGGTCTCATTTTACCGAGTAAAGATGAAGAAGTATTTGAGAATCCATTTTTTATGCAAGTGATGCGTGGCCTTAGTGTCTATGCCAAACAAAAAGGCTATTATATTATGTATAACTATTGTAGAAGTGAAGAAGAAGAAGTTGAAACCATTCAGCATTACATGGACAGCAAGTGGGTAGATGGCATCATCCTTACTTCTACAAGAATTAAGGATAAAAGTGTAGAGCTACTGATGAAGAGAGATCAACCTTTTGTGGTTATTGGTAGACCGGAAGCCCAGAGGGACAAAGTATTGTGGGTTGACAATGATAATGTGATGGCCATGGAGAATATCGTAAACCGCTTAATTGAGCAAGGTCATAGAAAGATAGCTTACATTGGTGGGGAGCAACAATTTACAGTTTATCGTCATCGTCTTAGAGGTTATCGCCAAGCCATAGAGCAAAACGGTATAGATTGGGATGATCGGCTTGTCGTTGAAGGTGAGCCGACAGAACAGAAGGCTTATGAGGCCATGAAGCAAATGCTAAAAATCATAAATCCGGACGCCATTGTAGGGACGGATGACACGGTTGCCTATGGTGCCTATAAAGCGACGATAGAAGCAGGTGTTTTAGGCGTTGCTTTTGCAGGATTTAACAATACACCTTTATCCATATACAACAACCCGACCATATCGACAGTGGATATTAATGCAGAGAAACTCGGTCATTATGCAGCTCAAGTACTTATAGACCAATTAGAAAAAAAAACAACGATGGAAAGAAACATCATAGTTGAAGCAAATTACATTGAAAGAGAATCAACATTGGACTATGTTCGCCGTTAAGAGGTAAGTCATAGACACAAGACGGTCATATTTTCATGTTATAATCATGTATAGAAAAGGAGTGATTGTTATGGAGAAAAAGACAGAAGAGGAACTAAAAAAGGTAATTGATGAGAAAAAGAATCGAGGCCATCAAGATAACCATTTACGACCTGAGAAAAAGTCAGGCAAGGAACATGAGGCCTTTGATTCAAAAAAACACGGTGGACCAATTGCTAAATAGAAAAGTAAAGGCTGTTTCTTTGAAGGGATGAATCCTTTAAAGAAACAGCCCCTTTTTTGTCCTCTTTGTTCGCCCAACGCGTATAGAATTTTTCTCCATAGGCAAAGAAGCCTTCATAAGGTATAATGAGGGAACGAAGTAAAATGGATGTGTTGATGGAAGAGCTTTTGTATTGGAGGTAGTGGGAATGGCTTTAATTAAGAAAAAGACCGATGCTACGGTCAAAGAAAAAGAATACGAAGGTCGTAGTAAGATGAGGGTTTATGATTCTATATCGGATTGGCAGAAGAAGATTCAAACCGATAAACCCATTGATCCTATGACCCATATCGAGGATCTATATTTAAGGTGTGATTTTGACCAGGATTATATTGGATCCATATTGAAAGTCAACATTCGAGTCCGCAATCTACTAGAAGAAAAAATTCCGATGAAAATAAAATTATTTCTACACGAAGATATAGACCAAGAACCCATAGGAGCCATGGATATAAGAATGGTTGCCCAAGGTAAAACGACGACCAAAGGTTATTTTGAGGTGCCAATAAGTACTGTAAAGTTGTGGTCAGATCAAGAACCGAATTTATATGAGGTACTTGTGGTGATGACAGATCATTTTGACGAGACACTTCAAGTGGTAGGCTTCCAATACGGATTCAGAGACATAAAAATCAGTGGCGAAAAAATATGGTTGAATAACAAGCCATTATTGATAAAAGGCATTAACTATGGTGGTGACTTGAGAAAGGCAAATAATACAGAGACATATAGAAAAGACCTTAAGCTCTTGAAAGAACATAATATAAATGCCCTTAAAGTAAACGGTGATTGTGTTGACAATGATTTCTTTGAGTGTTGTAATCAGTTAGGTTTTTTTGTGGTCACAGAAGTAAGTGGCTTGGAGAATCATAAAGAAGGGATCATTTCAAAAGCGGTATCTGTTATCGGTCAAAAGAGAAACCATCCTTGCATCGTAATGTGGTCATTAGAAAGCACACAAAATAAAAATGAAAATCTGGCGGCCAAAAAAGTTTTAACAGCCCTTGATGACCGCCGTCCCTGTATGATTCATAAGGATGGACAATTCCTCATTAGTGATGTATTTGTTATGGAGAAATTACATGAGAAAACAATAGAAAGAATAGGAAAAGGCCTTGATATACGAGACGATATGGTCCAGCTAGAAGACCGTCGTTTCTCAAAAGGCATGGATGAATATACGGCAATGGCCTATAAGAAAAAACCTGCTATTTTATGTACAAATAGACAAATAAGTGATAAAGAGCTTATTGATGTACACTCGGTAATGGACAGCATGCATGCTTATACCAGATGGCATGGTGGCTTTATAGGTGATTTTGAAAATTATTTCTCAAATAAAAGTCACTTGGGGGAAGATAGCTATAATATTCAGCCATTAGCGTATGAAATAAAAAAGGCATTTGAATCCTATAGTATCGGTTTTGATGCTGAGACAGCTTTTTACAGCATTAAGCCTTCGAACCTGTTGGCAGAAGATATAGAAGTACGTGTCATCATACAAGAAGACGGTACGCCGATTATGGAGGAATGCTTAGATACGGTTTGTATAAAACCCGGCGAGGTTATCACAGGTACTGTACAATCTTGGTTGAATCTAAAAAATGAGACTGTTTTGTACCATATTATTTTTGAGGTCCTGCTAACAAAAGATTTGTGGTGGGCTAAGAAAGGACATGTACTTGCCAGTAAGCAGTTTGAGAAAGAAGGCTACAATCCGGACATTTATATGCCCAAATCCAGTATCGATTGTACACTAAAAGAAGCCGAAGAGACCATTGAGGTCAGGGGTGAAAAGACATATTATGAAATCGACAAAAAGACAGGTCATATCATACAAATCAAGGTAGATAATAAAGCATTATTGGCGCAACCTATTCAACCTATATGGAAGGGTTTATTAGACTTTGATAAAGAAACGGATGCAAAAAGTCCGGATGCAGGCAAAGAGACGTCACACGAGCAAGTCAAAGCATACCGAATTGAAAAAAAAGGTTCTCAAGTGGATCTATATTTTGATATAAAAATTAAAGAGATCAAATCATGGATGCAAATCAAATATGAGATCTATTCAACCGGAGAGCTTAATATTTATTATGAAGGGGAGCAAAAGGATCAGCTCGATAGACTTGCTTCTAGGATAACGTTGATAACACCAAGAAATCAGGTTAACTGGTTTGGTAGAGGACCGCATCCAAGTCACTTAGATCTTGTAACAAGTATGCAGATGGGTCTATATCAAATGGATTTATTAGAAAAAAACCAAGAGAGCAATAGGGCTTTTCAAAAAGGCACATATAAGGACATTCGGTGGATGACAGTAACGGGTACAGATGGTGAAGGGATTATGGTGGAGAGTATGGACAAAAATGGATTTGACGCAAGTTTTGCTTTGCCTGATCAAGGAACAACAACCCTTCTTATTAAGCACACCGGTAGCTATCGATTTTTATTTATGGAAGCATTATAGTTTCGCTTAATTAGGAATGACAAGTAGGCATAGACAGAAGGATACGGAGGCAATTATGGATCCAGTAATTAACAAAGGCCAAAGACTGATTGGCTATATGAAACAGTACATAGGGCACTATATTTTAGGCATATTGGCCGTGGTTGTAGTAGATGTTATACAATTAAACATACCGGTGATTACAGGGAACATAACCAATGACCTTCAATTTGGTATTCTAACCATGCCTTTACTCATGAGAGAACTGGCGAAGTTGATGCTTATCGGGATTATCATTACGATTGGTCGTTTCGCTTGGCGCTATTATATATTTGGTACCTCCAGACATATAGAAAAAAACATGAGAAGAGATTACTTTATTAAATTGGAGTCCTTATCCACCGACTTTTTTAATGAGCATAAAACAGGTGATCTAATGGCCTATGCCACCAACGACCTGAATGCGATACGTATGATGGTGGGGCCGGGTGTTTTAATGGCACTGGATGCGGTTATATTAACAGTACTTGTACTTTATAAGATGATTGGCACCATTAGCTTGAAGTTAACTTTAATAAGTATTTTGCCTTTACCGGTGATTGCTATAGGGAGCTTGATTCTAGGCAAGTTCATACGAAAAAGATTTAAGGACAAGCAAGAGGCCTTTGCCCATTTGTCCGACCTGGTTCAAGAAAACATATCCGGTATGCGTGTTATTAAAGCTTTTGTCAAGGAAGCCTATGAAATATCAAAGTTTAATGTGGCCAATCAGCACAATTACGATAAGAACATGCATGTTGTAAAGCTATTTGCAATTATGATGCCTTTGGTGACGCTCATTAGTGGGTTGTCAATTGCAATCGCCCTTGGACTTGGGGGTAGAATGACCATCCGAGGTGAAATCACTTTAGGAGATTTTGTGGCTTTTGTTCAGTATATTTTGATTTTGGTATGGCCTATGATGGCTTTTGGTTGGTGTATTAACATTGTGTCTCAAGGTATGGCTTCTCTAAGTCGCTATGAAGAAATCATGGCAACGAAGAGTACGGTCGTCGATAAAGAAGCATTAGTAGAGGTGGCCCATCTTAGCGGTAGCATTCAGATGAAAGACTTGACCTTTGCCTATAAAGCTGATGCAAAGCCGGTTCTTAAAGATATAAGTCTTTCAATCGAAGCAGGACAATCCGTTGGAATACTCGGACGTACCGGAAGTGGCAAGACCACTTTAGCTAATTTGCTCCTAAGACTCTTTGATCCACCTGAAAACACAGTTTTTCTTGGTGGTGTGGATGTACTTGATTTACCCCTTGAAAGATTAAGGAGAAGCTTTGGTTATGTGCCACAAGACAATTTCCTTTTTTCAGATACAATCATCAACAACATAGGTTTTGCAAAAGAAGACATTCAAAAAGAAGAGGCAAAAGATGCAGCAACACAAGCCTGTGTACATGACAATATTGTAGAATTTAAAGAAGGGTATAATACCATTATTGGCGAGCGTGGTGTAACTTTATCCGGTGGCCAAAAACAGCGTATTTCCATTGCAAGAGCCTTATTAAGCGATGCCCCGATTCTGATTTTAGATGATGCTGTATCAGCTGTGGATACAAAGACGGAAGAAGCCATATTGGATATGCTAAAAAATCAAAGGGGTCATCAAACCCAGATTCTTATAGCCCATAGGATATCCACGATACAACATGCAGATCTGATTGTTGTTCTGGATGATGGTCGCATCGTCGAACAAGGCAATCATGAAACATTGATTGATAACAAAGGCCTATATTATGAGATGGTTAAACAACAACAGCTTGAGAAAGAAATTATAGAGGAAGGGTAGGTGGCAAGATGGATATAGAGGATCAAACCATAGAAAAAGGTTATGATGGTGTTTTACTAAAAAGGCTGCTTAAATATGCCAAAAAACATTATTTTGCCATAACACTATCTATGATACTTTTGGTGGTGGTGGTGGGTATTGAATTGATTCGGCCGATCATTATAGGTCAAGCAATTGATGAAGTTATTGTTAATTATCAGAAGATCTATAGCCAAGTGGCCCCTGAAGAAGGTTCTGTGATTGCAGGAACCGGCTATATAGAAGATGAAGATAATACGATGAAGGAAGCACCAAAAGCTACGATTATCTATGAAGAGGGTGAATACTATCTTGTTGATAATCTTATGTATGAGGAAGCCTTAAGTATAAAAGAAGAAGAAGGCAGCATAGATTCTAACGGTGCATTTGTCACAGATCAAGGTTTGACCTATAGTGCCCTACGATTAACACCGGAGGAGATTGATCTCTTAAGGTCAACGGATTATACAGAACTTTTTAGATTAATGGTATTTTTTATTATCATTTTGATTGCAGGTCTTGTAATTGCTTATTTTCAGACCATATTGCTGCATTATACAGGTCAAAAGATTATCTATGAGATTAGAGATGAGATATTTGCCCATATACAGGGACGCTCTATTGAGTTTTTTAATCAGAATCCGGTGGGTAAGCTGGTGACCCGTGTAACCAATGATACAGAGACCTTAAACGAAATGTACACCAGTGTCATTGTCAACTCAGTAAAAAGTGTCTTGACCCTAGTCGGAATATCCGTTATGATGGTAGTTCTGAACTGGCGTCTTGCCCTTGCAGTTTTTCTTGTCTTGCCCCTAGTACTCGTATCAACTTTGATATTTAGAAAATACTCAAGAAAAGCATATCGTGATGTAAGACGTCAGGTATCTATGGTGAATACATTTTTATCGGAACACATATCCGGAATGAAAATCGTTCAGATTTTTGGGAAAGAAAAAGCAAAGTTAAAAGCTTTTGACGCAATCAATGACGGGTTGCTTAAAGCCAATATGAAAGAATTAATGGTATTTGGCGTTTACAGACCTACTATGTATTTGATCTATGTATTGTCATTAGCCATGGTATTGGGTTATGGTGGTTATCAGGTAATGAGTGGTGTCTTAACCATTGGGGTTTTAGTTATCTACCTTCAGTACATATCGAACTTCTTTGACCCGATTCAACAGTTGGCAGAACAATTTGGCATCCTTCAATCGGCTTTTGCAGCGGCAGAGAAAATATTCTCACTACTGGATGATGATCAAAGTATTGATGACATAGAGAATCCGATAGCACTGGAATCTGTAAAAGGACATATTGAATTCAAGAATGTTTGGTTTGCCTATAATGAGGATGAATATGTATTAAAGGACATATCTTTTACTGTGAATCCGGGAGAAACAGTAGCTTTTGTGGGTGCAACCGGTGCAGGAAAAACGTCTATACTCAACCTACTTACCAGATATTATGATATACAACAAGGTGAAATTCTACTGGATGGACACAACATCAAGACCTTGGACAAACATGCAATAAGAAAACATGTGGGACAAATGTTACAGGACGTGTTTCTCTTTACCGGAGATATCAAAGAAAACATACGCCTTGGCGAAACAAGCATAAGTGAGGCAGATGTGGTCGCAGCAGCGAAATTCGTCAACGCCCACATTTTTATAGAAAAAATGCCGAACAAGTATGATGAACATGTTTTTGAAAGAGGGGCTACATTGTCAGCAGGTCAAAGGCAGTTGTTGTCTTTTGCAAGAACATTGGCGTATAAGCCCTCGGTATTGGTGCTTGATGAAGCAACCGCTAATATTGATACGGAAACAGAAGTGTTGATTCAAGATGCCCTCTTAAAGCTTATGGAACATCGTACAACTTTGGTGGTTGCACACCGATTGTCCACCATTCAACATGCAGACAAAATTGTTGTTTTACATAAAGGTCGTATTAAAGAAATAGGTAACCATCAAACTTTACTGAGCAAAAAAGGTTTATACTATAACTTGTATCAGTTACAATATCAGGAGTTGGAAGAAAAAACTTCCTAAGAAAAGAGGTCACATGGCGTACAATTATAAAATGATTATTGGTTATGACGGTGCCAAATATCAAGGATGGCAAAAGAATAAGAATGCAAAAAACACCCTTCAAAGTAAGTTGGAAGGTACCTTAAGTGAATATCTAGGCGAAGAAATTGTGGTAATCGGTTCAGGCAGAACGGATAAAGGTGTGCATGCCCTTGGTCAAGTGGTGAACTTCATCACAAAATCCAAGCAAAAACCGGGAAATCTTAAATACAATTTGAACAAGGTCTTACCTGAAGATATTATCATAAAGGAAGTATACAAAGTGGATGAGGATTTTAACTGTCGTTTTGCAGCGACAAGTAAAACCTATCGATACACTTTATGGAAAGCCAATGCACAGACAATGCCTTTATTTGAACGTAAATATGTTTACAGATTGGAAGAACAGGTCGATGTGGACCTTATGTTGGTTGCAGCAACCAAATTTATTGGTGAACATGACTTTAAGGGATTCTGCAGTGATAAAACCAAGAAAACAACAACAAGAAAAGTTAATAGTATTGATATTATAGAAGATGAAGACCGTATCGAAATCATTATCAATGCCAGTGGCTTCTTATACAATATGGCAAGAATCATGGTTGGGACACTCATTGAGATTGGTCTTGGCCTTCGACATGACGACACCATTGACCAGGTCTTCGCCTCCAAAATCAGAAGTGAAGCCGGTTACACAGCACCTGCACAAGGACTCTGCCTCATGGAAGTAATATATTAAAGAACTTAATTATACCAGTTGTAAATCAGCCAAGAACTTAGAAATTTTCTGGTAGAACTAAGTTAAGAACTTAATTAGAAAACCGCCCTACAACGAATATGCTGTAGGGCGGTTTTAATTTATCTTTATATTATTCATCATTCATAATTCTGGCTTCAATGGCTTTTGCAGTTTTACTGATGGCAATACCGCCGGTTGCGGTTTCACGGTGGCAGGCAGGTAATAAATCACCCACTTGTTTCATGGCTTGTACCACTTCATCAAAGGGAATCATGGAAGGAAGACCTGCCAGAACCATCTCAGCGCACAAAAGTGCGTTGGCGGCGCCTAGGGCGTTTCTTTTGTGACAGGGAACTTCTACCAGTCCGGCTACAGGATCACAGATAAGTCCCATCATATTATTAATGGCAATAGCCGCTGCGTCAAAAGATTGTTCCATGGTTCCATCTAGTACATAGACGGTTGCTGCCGCAGCCATAGAAGCAGCCGAGCCAATCTCAGCCTGACACCCGCCTTTAGCACCGGATATGCTGGCTTGTTTGGCGATGATCATACCAACGAGACCGGCGACAAAAAGGGCTTCAATGATTTTGCTGTCTTCCAGATGATAGGTTTCTTGAAGTGCTTTTAAAGTACCGGGTAAAACCCCACTGGCACCTGCTGTAGGCGCCGCTACAATCTGCCCCATCGCCATATTGACTTCCATAGTACTGAGGGCGTACATAATGGCTTTTGTTGTCGTTGTACCGCAAATGGATTTGCCGGATTCAAATGATGTCTTAAGCTTAATGGCTTCACGACCTAAAATCTTGCCATGGAGGTGTTGATTATCAGGATCTAGACCGAGTGTAATGGCTTGCTTCATAATCTGCCACTGGCGTGCCATTGTGTTTACGATGACACCTTGATCCAAATCACTATTTGAGACCTCATATTGTAGAGCAATCTCAAAAAGATTGAGATTATGGGTTTCTTTTATAAGTAGGATATCTTTAGCAGTTGCTATCTTCATGGTGGCCTCCTATTGTATCGCCTCAAAAAAAGTCAGTTTATTCAAAGCACCTAAAGCACTAATCTTTTCCAAAGCATCCTTGTGTATGACATCATCGGTTTCAATAACCATAACAGCATTTTCTCCTTTGGTTTCACGAAAGACCTTCATAAAGGCAATGTTGATGTGATGCTTGGCAAGAATCTGGCTAATATCTGCCACAAAGCCGGGTAAATCTAAGTGCTGGGTAATGAGGGTTGCATAACTGCCAGTGATGGCTACATCAATATCATCGATAGAAATAATTCTTACTTTACCGCCCCCAATGGAAGATCCGATAATAGATTGTGTCGATCCGTCCAAGCCTTCAAAAACTATTTTGACTGTATTGGGATGAACATCATCTAAGTTTATCTTTAGAAATTGAATTTCAATATTCATATCCTTTGCTTTTTCATAAGAGAATGGAATGCTTGGATCATCAGGACGCATGCCACATATACCAGCAATAAGAGCTTTGTCTGTACCATGACCTTTATAAGTGGTAGAAAAAGAGCCATGGAGATAAAAGGTAGCTTTTTTAATGGGCTTACCAAAAATAGATCGTGCGATATAAGCAACCTTTGCGGCACCAGCTGTATGAGAGCTTGATGGACCAATCATGGCTGGTCCGATAATATCAAAAATAGAGTAATTTTCCATAACTTTCACCTCGTGACTATAAAGTGGAATACTGTTTATATTATAACGTATAAACCATATTTTAAGTAGAAAAAAACAAGAAAAATTAGAAAAAAGGGGTTGACATAAGACGAAGTTGGGTGTATATTATAAACATAATCAGCACTCACTAAAGATGAGTGCTAACAAAACAATTAAAGGAGGCATTTATATGTTTAGATTAACACCATATGCACGTGGACAAGTAACAAGGACAAGCAACGATTTCTCAGACATTTTCAGTATGTTTGATGATGTAATCAATGATTCATTGTTTCAATCTAGAGCACTAAATAATGGCTCATTTAGAATTGACATCAAGGACAACGACCAAGCATACATACTCGAAGCGGATCTTCCAGGTGTAAAAAAAGAGGACTTAAGGATTGACTACAAGGATGATCAACTTTTAATTCAAGTAGAATGCAAGGATGAAATGGATGAAGAAAAATCCAATTACATTCATAGAGAAAGAGGAATATGTTCTATGCAAAGAATGTTTGGATTAAAAGACATTCAAGGTGACCAAATTAGTGCTAAGTTAGAAAATGGTGTTTTGACCATTGTAGCACCTAAGAAAGAAGAAGTGGATGATACCATCCGAATTGAAGTCAAATAATCAAAGAAGACTGTCTTATAAGTAAAGTTAATAAGGAACTATAATTTTTGAAATTCGGTGTAGTCGTTGAGAGCGGCTATGCCGTTATTTTGTTTTTAACTCTAGCTCTATAATATAATCCTAGATATAACACACAGCTTTCCCTTGCCTTACACTTCGTACGGTCAGCGGAAAAGCTGTGTATCATATCTACTCGGTAATAAGTCGTCATTTCGTCAAGTAAAAGCACTGCTCAATCATCCTTCTTTTTTACATCCATGTAAAAAGGAAGGACGTTCTACATCCCTGTAGAACTGTGATTGATCAGCGCTTTTTCTTTCCTCATTCGGTTTCGAATATGCGTAATTTCAAATACTTAAATTCTTAGGCTCCATATGATGCTCAAATACCAAGTAGTAATATTCGAATAAACCAACATCGACCATGAAGTTCCTGGGACCCATTTTAAACGCCTTACTTATTTAATAAATCTATTTTGAACTTGTATTAAAGTAACGGGTCATCTGCGCCGCTAGATTCTGAATTGGCATACTTTGTAGATGAATATGGCCGGGTCCGGTAAGTGTGGTTAAGAAGAGACCTTCACCACCTAAGAAAATATTCTTAAGTCCCTTGACCATTTCAACATTATATTGAACGGATGCATCAAACATAGCCACATTACCGGTATCCACTTTAAAAGTCTGACCGGGTTGTAGAATATACTCTTCAACATGACCATCAAACTCTAAGAACACATACCCGGGTCCTGTGATTTTTTGAAGAATAAAACCCTCACCGCCAAAAAAACCTGCGCCAAGCTTTTTTCTAAAGGCGATTTCAAGCTTAACATTAGATGTACCAGCTAAAAAAGCACCTTTTTGGCAAATAATAGATTCTCCGTCTTTAAGCTCTTTTGCGACAATTTTTCCAGGGAAAGAAGATGGGAATGCAATGATGGTATTGTCTGCTTTTGAAGTAAAGGTATTAAGGAAAACGGACTCACCGGAAAAAGCTCTTCCAAGTCCACCCATTAATCCACCCTTCATGTTGGTGTCCATAGTGATGTAGTCACTCATCCACCCCATAGCACCTGCTTCAGAAACCAAGGTTTCATTAGCGTTTAAAGTACATATTACGACCGGCAGTGATTGTCCTTTGATTTCATACTTCATAATGCGTTACCTCCTCATATTATTTTTAAGTTACTTACTTTATTTTACCACTTTCGGATAAAAAATAGAAGGAAGTGTAAATGAGATTTATAGACGCTTGTCCCATAACGACCAATTTGCTATAATGAAGTTGGTTTTTGCCTTTACAGGCAAAAGTGAAGATGCAACTCAAAGAAGGTGAATCTATGTTTGATATACAAGCGGAATTAAATAAACTACCATTAAAACCCGGTGTCTATATTATGAAAGACAGACAAGATGAAATCTTATATATAGGTAAAGCCATAAAATTACGGCATCGCGTCAGACAATATTTTAGAAAGTCGACCCACCATACCAACAAGATCAAACGTATGGTGGCGAGTGTGGCTTCTTTTGAATACATTGTTACAGATTCTGAACTTGAGGCATTGATCTTAGAATGTAATCTTATTAAGAAACATCGTCCTAAGTACAATACGATGCTAAAAGATGATAAGCATTATCCTTATATTATGATTACGCTGGGTGAGCCCTATCCAAGAATTATGATTGCAAGGGAAATGCAAAAAGATAAATCAAAATATTATGGTCCATATACAAGTAGCTTTGCGGCCAATGAGATTATTGAATTACTAAGGAAAATCTATAAAATCCGAAACTGTAATAGAATCTTGCCAAGAGATATTGGTAAGGAACGGGCATGCCTCTATTATCATATACATCAATGTGATGCCCCATGTCAGGATTATATCTCGGTAGAGGCGTATAGGGAACAGGTGCATCAGGCCATAGATTTTCTAAACGGTCATTATAAAAAAGTTATTGAAATGTTAGAGACAGCGATGTATAAAGCCTCCGAAGAGATGGATTTTGAGAAGGCAGCAGATTATAGAGATCAACTCCAAAGTGTTCAGACGATTGCTCAAAAACAAAAAATAATAGACGGTG
The DNA here is from genome assembly GCA_024636985.1 of Clostridiales bacterium. Lineage (GTDB taxonomy): Bacteria > Bacillota > Clostridia > Lachnospirales > Vallitaleaceae > Petrocella. The sequence continues at coordinate 25,784 of JAGXFY010000079.1, forward strand.
CAATGGAAGACAAAGACGTAATAGCCTTTGCGAAATCAGAAACCGAAGCTATTGTTCAGGTTTTTTTCATAAGAAATGGGAAAATGATTGGAAGAGAACATTTTAGATTGGAAGGCATAGAAGAATTAAGCAACAGTGATATTATGAGTACATTTGTAAAACAGTTTTACTCGGGAACACCCTATATTCCAAAAGAGTTAATGCTTCAAGAGGAACTGGATGAAGCGAACATCATACAATCATGGTTATCCAGTAAACGTGGACAAAAAGTATATATTAAAGTACCTAGAAAAGGAGAAAAATCTAAATTAGTAGAACTGGCTGCAGAAAATGCAGCTATAACCCTAAATCAGTTTGGGGATCAGATAAAAAAAGAAGCAGCTAGAACCAAAGGCGCTGTTGATGAAATCATGGCACTACTGGGTATGGAAACATCTATAGATAGAATTGAAGCTTTTGACATATCCAATACCCAAGGGTTTGAATCTGTTGGATCGATGGTCGTCTTTGAAGGGGGTAAACCGAAAAAAACAGACTATCGTAAATTCAAGATTAAGCATGTGACCGGACCCAATGACTATGCCAGTATGGAAGAAGTGCTAAGAAGAAGATTCACCCATGCCTTAGAAGAACAGAAAGAAATTTTGGTAAAAAAATTAAATCCGGATATCGGTAAATTTGCAAGACTACCCAATCTTATTTTGATGGATGGTGGCAAAGGGCAGGTCAATATTGCCTTAAGTGTTCTTGAAAGTCTAGGACTGGACATCGTTGTTTGCGGTATGATCAAAGACGATCAACATAGAACACGAGCCTTGTTGTATGAGAATCGTGAAATTATAATGAAGAAAAGTTCCGAGGCTTTTAAACTCATCACCAGAATTCAGGATGAAGCCCATAGGTTTGCCATTGACTACCATAAAAAACTAAGAAGTAAAGTACAAATAGCTTCAATATTAGATGACATAGAGGGCATAGGGCCATCAAGAAGAAAAGCACTTATCTTACACTTCAAATCCGTTGCCCACATACAGGAAGCGAGTGTAGAGGAACTCAGCCAAGCGCCATCAATGAATAAAAAGGTTGCTCTTAAGGTTTATGAGTTCTTTCATGGACAAAGTGACGATATAGAAGATAATTAAGATGAGAAGCATTAAAAATGTCTAGTGCATTAAAGGTTTATTTATGATACTCTATATAAGTAAAAACTTCGGCTTAAGGCCTTAACCATAACATGGAGGAATAACATGTATTCTGTAAAGCTATCGGATATCATCATAAAAATGAAACTAACCAATTTAACACCGGAAGTCGATATAGCCAGTCATGAAATATCCCAATCGGATGTTAACAGACCAGCGCTTCAACTGGCCGGTTTTTACGATTATTTTGATGCCGATCGTGCTCAGATTATCGGAAAAGTGGAGTATACTTTTATTGAAAATATGGCACCTTATTTAAAACTTGAAACATTTGAGAGACTTTTTGGTTCTAAGATACCCTGTCTAATATTAGCGCGGTCCCTTGAGCCGGATGAAGATATGATTGCAATTGCAAAGCGTCATGGTGTACCCCTTCTACAGACCAAATTATCCACATCTTACTTCCTATCAGAACTAACCAGATATTTGAAAGTGGAACTAGCACCTAGTATATCGATTCATGGTGTTTTGGTGGACGTATATGGTGAAGGTATTTTAATTAAAGGTGAAAGTGGTATCGGAAAAAGTGAAGCGGCTCTTGAACTGATTAAAAGAGGTCACCGACTGGTAGCCGATGATGTGGTTGAGATCAAAAAAGTATCGGACGACACCTTACTTGGCACTTCACCGGATATTATAAGACACTTCATTGAAGTTCGAGGCATAGGTATTGTGGATTGCAAAACTTTGTTTGGTGTTGAATCGGTTAAGGAAAGCCAAACCATTGATTTGATTATTAATTTGACAGAATGGGACAGACAAAAGGAATACGATCGCCTTGGTTTGGAAGAGGAATATGATGAGATATTGGGTAACAAAGTTGTCAGTCATACCATTCCCATTCGACCCGGACGGAATCTGGCAATCATTGTTGAAAGTGCAGCGATTAATCATAGACAGAAGAAAATGGGATATAATGCTGCGGTAGAACTGAACAACCGTGTGACTGGTAATTTGTTGCGCCGTTCACAAGAACGTGATGAAGAAAACGAAAAATTATAAAACAAATGCAATGACCATTAAAAGCATATAAGGAGGCAACATGTACAATATAGGAATAGATTTGGGTGGAACGAACATAGCCGTGGCCATTGTAACGGAGACGGGTGAGATCGTAAGAAAAGGCTCAACACCAACGCTAAATGATAGAAAATACGATGCTATTGTTAAGGATATGGCGGAGCTTTGCATGAAGTTAATGGCAGAAGAAGGGCTTAAGAAAGAGGATATTCACTCAGTGGGTATTGGTAGTCCGGGAACCCCGGATCCTGTTCATGGTGTTATTGTTTATGCGAATAACTTACACTTTGACAACGCACCTATACGTCAGGAATTTCAAAAGTATCTGAATGTACCGGTATATGTGGAAAATGATGCTAACGTCGCTGCTCTAGGTGAATATGAGTCCGGCGCAGGAAAACTTTACAAAGATTTTGTTGCTATAACTTTGGGAACGGGTGTCGGATCAGGGATCATTATTGATAGGAAAATCATCAGCGGAAGCTGGTATGGTGGTGCCGAAGTGGGGCATATGGTTATTCAGTATGGCGGTGAACCGTGTACTTGTGGTCGTAAAGGATGCTGGGAAGCCTATTCTTCAGCCACAGGATTAATTAGAGATGCAAAAAGAGCCGCAAAAGAAAATCCAAAATCAGAAATGAATACCTTGTTAGAAGGCAACCTTGAGAAAATGAATGCAAAAATTCCTTTTGATGCAGCACAAAAAGGAGATGAAGTGGCTCAAGAAGTTATAGATAGCTATATTGGCCATTTAGCGGTTGGCCTTGTAAACGTCATTAATATTTTCCAACCTGAAATTATCGTTTTAGGTGGTGGCGTTTCTGCCCAAAGAGAAAACCTTATTGTACCCCTTAAGAAAAAAATTGTAGATGAGATTTACGGTGGTGAAGCAGCATTCAAAACTAAGATTGAGATTGCACAACTTGGTAATGATGCAGGCATCATTGGAGCAGCAATGCTCTATAAGATAAACGAAATATAAAATAAGCACCTAAGATGTTTATTTATAGAGGGGCCTGCTAGGATGTAAATAAGGGACGTCATTGACGTCCCTTTGTTTGCATATATTCGATATAGTTTTTATCCCATTAGAAACTTATTCTTGGAACCGGTCAATGAGCTCTTTGTTGGTCATGCTACCATCATCCCAAAGCTTTTCTTTGATTTCTTGAACATTTTTTTGCTTCCTTTTCTTTTCAGCCATCAGTAAGGCCTTTTCTTTTGCGCGTCGCATATCTTCAATCTGTCTTTTCTTATACATGATTTCTTGATTGTAAGCACGCATAACTTCCGCTCTTCTTTGTTCTTTGACTAAAGCGGATTTAGATCTACCTTTTATCAAAAGATAGATAAAGACGAGGGTAACAAAGCTAACAGTAAAAAATGTGTAAGTAGATAGACCAAGCACTAACATTAGGGCACTTGTTATAAACCCTAAGCCAAGTATTCGTATCATGGTACGAGAAATCGTATCATTATAGAATAGGGCATTTAATATGGCACTATGTAACGTGTTATTGGCCAAAAAGTTAATACCCAGAGACAGTAGTAAAATAGTGAGCATGAAAGTGAGTTCGGGTTGCATGTAAGACCTCCTTGTCTTTTGAGTCCATAGAAAATGGGTCACAAATAGTTATCGTCATAATCCACAATCTAATAAATAGTCTAATGTCCTTATTTAGGACGGACTTAGGAAATGTCACAAATTAAGGAAGATACCTTCATGAAGAATATTAAGACATATCTAAGCTTAAGTGCCCTAGTGATTATATATGTAACGGCCTATAATCTAACAAAGAATAATTTGCTGGGTTTAGAACCGATATTCATCAGCACCTTTTCTCTGTTTTTGGCAACACTTGTCCTTTGGTCACTACACTTTCTACTACAAAGAAAAATAAAACCGGATTTCAAAAAGCTTTTAACCATAGGTTTGGGTGGTATATTTGGCATAGCGGGATTTTATTTATATATCAGTATGGCTTTAGAGACTATGGGTCTGGATGTTGCTCTTTTTTATATGAGTGGTATACCTCTTATGACCTTGGTAGCTGCTCTCTTAATTGGGAAGAAGACCAGATTTAGAAATATTTTCTGGGTATTTTTTGCCCTTTTTGGCGTCGTATTGATTTATTTCCCAATGATACGTTCTATGATGTTTACGCCTAAAGCAATAGGAGCAATGCTTCTTGCGAACTTATGTTTTGTTTTTTATACCTTGTTCAATGAAAAGATGGCCTTAAAATACGATCTAGGCGAGATCATAACCCTTCAGGTTACAACAGGTACAATTGTTCTAGTGATGTCTTTTATTGGTAAAACAGAAACTTTGGCATATAATCTTAAGGAACTGATGACGATATTAATGGACCTGAAAATTGTGGCAAGTATCCTTTTTCTAGTGTTATTTGCAATTGTTATCGGTTATTATCTATATATCTATGCACTTAAAAAGGTAGGCGCAGTTATGGCCACCTTATTTATTAACTTAATACCGGTCATTCATCTGCTGTATAAGCTGTTTCTAGATGATGACCAGTTAAGATTTGCCGGAATTCTAGGAAGTCTTATGATTTTGGTTTCGATATATATAATAGAAGATATATAGATGGTTTCTATTATAGGGCAGGTTTAGGTTTAGTCATCTTTTTTATTTTTATCGATTTCATCCAAAGCGCGTTTTCTTATATGTATAAAAACATTGACCAAGATTAGAGACGGAATGACATAGTAAACAAAATTATCTAAAAATCTGGGCATGGTTGTAGGGAGCATAATTTTGAAGTGGGACCAAAAAACAGAGAAAGTCATCGCATAAATGGTCATGTGATAAAGCTGTTTGATTTTTAGACCAAGTCCTAGTAGGGTTCTGAGTAAGTTGGCAATCATAAGGATGAACAAACTGTTAAAAAAGAAATCCATTAAGGATATAAAAAACTGAAAGACCATACCAACAGGTATAGCGAGTAGAGCACTCATGACCATGGCTTCCCTGATAATAGCAGAGGAAGTATCGGATCCGTAAGGGTTATAAAAATCATCATAACCATTTACCATAGGCGGAATCCCATTTCGAATGATGATGAAACGGTCCGGCGCTAATATAAGAGCATTCTTATAGGCCAACATGTCATTAATATTTAAAACACCCTGTCCGTCAATTATAATAGGAAAATCAAAATAGAAGATGCGGTAGATTTCAGTACCTTCTACTTCCAGTTTACCTTCGACCAAGCTAAAATTGGGTATGATTCCAGCGTCATAAGCCGCTATGGTCTTGTCAAAACTCACCTTGAGGTTGTAGCTATTATAGCCACCGACAACAAGAGAAAGTAATAATATGAATAGAATCATATAACCCAAAGCCTTTCTTAAAGGCTCCTGTAGTATTTGAACATAAAATTCAGATGGGACGAGGCTTTTGCCAACTTTACCAATCCAAGTGTATTTTTTCATAAAAACCTCTTTCTAATCAGACGTTATTACTATTATAGGCAAAGGGGTATTAAAGAACAAGTCTTTTTTCTGACAAGAAGGATTATTGGAGAAAATGAAATGTGAATTTATAATTAAGAAAATGGTAATAGAATTGTAACCTTATGCGGTTGTAAGTGGATTTTGATTCCCTTATAATAAAATAGATAGTGTTGACTTAAGCCTTACATATGTTGATTTGACGTATATGTGCAGGTTGTCTAATAGATTGGAGAACATAATGTCGTCGTATAGATTATTAGCACCTTGCCTGTTTGGGCTGGAATCAGTGTTGAAACAAGAGATAAAAGATTTGGGTTATGAGGTTTTGGAAGTTGAAGATGGAAGAGTCATCTTTGAAGGAGATGCCTTGGCTATTAGTAGAAGTAACCTATGGCTTAGGACAGCAGAACGGGTTATGATTGAAGTGGATCGTTTTGAAGCAAAGACATTTGAAGAACTTTTTGAGAAAATCCAAGCCATAGCTTGGGAGACATATATACCTCTTGATGGTAAGTTTTGGGTTTCGAAAGCCTCTTCCATAAAATCTGAATTGTTTAGTTCAAAAGACATTCAAAGTATTGTAAAAAAAGCAATGGTAAAGCGCCTAGGTCAATTTTATAAAGAAACCTGGTTTGAAGAATCCGGTGCATCTTATCCGGTACGTATATTTATCAAAAAAGATATAGTAAGTGTATGCTTGGACACTTCACTAGAAGCACTACATAAAAGAGGCTATAGAATCATGACATCAAAAGCACCGCTATCAGAAACACTAGCTGCAGCTTTGATACTTCTATCCGTCTGGAACAAGGATCGAGCTTTTGTAGATCCATTTTGCGGATCCGGAACTTTGGTCATTGAAGCAGCCATGATTGGCGCCAACCTTGCACCGGGCCTGAACCGTAGCTTTGCTGCTGAAGGTTGGAAAAATTTAGTGCCTAAAGACTTATGGATGGCGGCCGTGGATGAAGCCAATAAAAAATTTGATCCAAAGGCCTCTTTAAACATTCAAGGATTCGATATAGATGGTGATATTCTAAAAGTAGCCAGGGAAAATGCAGTGAATGCGGGCGTAGAAGGCTTTATACATTTTCAAGAAAGAGATGTAAAAGAGTTAACCCATAAAAGAAGATATGGTGTCATCGTGACAAACCCGCCTTATGGTGAACGTTTATCAAACACGAGTGAAGTGGAAGCGTTATATAAGGTTATGGGTCAAAGTTTTACAAGTTTGGAAGACTGGTCTTATTATATTTTGACCTCATTTGAAGGTTTTGAGAAATATTTTGGACAAAAGGCACAAAAAAAGAGAAAGCTATATAACGGGATGTTAAAAACCAATCTATATCAGTATTTAGGTAAACGTCCGCCCAAGATAGAAAGAGCTGATGGCTAATGAAAAGAACATTATATTTTATTTTACTTTTGGTCATGATAGGTAGTGGTCCGGTAACCCATTGGGTACCGGTAGGTTCTGTCATGGCATCCACATTGGATGTCTACCTCAATAACCAAGAGGTGGTTTTTAATGCAGATTACGGTATGCCTTTCATAGATCAGGCCAACCGAACATTAATACCCTTTAGAGCTGTACTAGAAGCTTTTGGTGCTAAGGTCCAGTGGATAGAAAATACCAAGGTAGCAGTGGCTACAAAAGGCAGTGTTGAAGTTCGCGTACCGATTGATAAAAATCATATTATTAGAAATACAAAACTCATTGAAATTGATACCAAGGCGGTCATTATCGATAACCGTACTTATATTCCCATTCGTGCTGTCATGGAAGCTTTTGGGTCAAAAGTAGAATGGATTGAAAACCAAAAAAGAGTGAATGTGACCTATGAGGCTGCTCCAATCATCAGTCGATTGCCGGAAGTCTATGATCTTAGAAATATTGGTAAAGTTACACCGGTCAAAGACCAATTAGATATCGGTGCCTGTTGGGCCTTTGCAACTTTAGGTGCAATTGAATCATCCTTACTACCCGGTCAGGTGTTTGATTTCTCAGAAGATCATATGAGTCTCAATCATGGTTATAACCTCACTCAAAATGAAGGTGGCGATTTTCAGATATCCCTTGCCTATTTGGCAAGATGGTCAGGACCTGTACTGGAATCGGAAGATCCTTATGGTGACGGAATAAGTAATCCTAACCTGAAAGCAGCAGCACATGTACAAGAAGCTATTATATTACCAAGCAAAGACTACTCAGCTATAAAAAGAGCGATTATGAAATATGGTGGTGTGCAGACATCCATTCATATTCGAGATATAGCACAACAGGAACTTGGTGATGCTTACAACCCAAAGACCTTTGCATTTTATTATAAGGGTCAGTCCTTACCTAACCATGATGTGGTTATTGTGGGATGGGATGACACTTATAGTGCAAGTAACTTTACCACACCACCTTTGAAAAATGGTGCCTTTATCTGTCGCAATAGCTATGGTACTACATTTGGTGACAAAGGTTACTTTTATGTCTCCTATGATGACGTTCTTATAGGCAAAGAAAATATTGTTTATACCAAGATAGAACCAAGCACGAACTATGACAACATCTATCAAAGCGATTGGCTAGGATGGGTTGGCAGAATCGGATTTGGAAAAGATACTGCGTTCTTTTCAAATGTATATACAACAGATAAAAAGGAGACACTAGAAGCCATAAGTTTTTATGCAACGGACATGGATACCGAATATGAGGTCTACGTTGTAGAAAAATTTGAAACGGAATCAGATTTCGCGAAGAAAAGACTTATTACGCGGGGTGCGTTCGATTATGCAGGTTACTATACAATCAAGTTTAATACTCCGATTCCTGTAGAAGGTACATTTGCTGTTATCGTCAAGGTGACGACACCGGACAGTTTGTATCCGGTAGCGGCTGAATATGACAAAGAGGTAGCTTGGCTTGAAGATGTTGATCTATCAGACGGTAGAGGTTACATGAGCTTTGACGGCTTATCTTGGGAAAGTACTGAAAAAGTATTAGAAAGTAATGTATGCCTTAAAGCATTTACAAAGAATTAGACGGACTCGTTTTGACACCTTAACCATAGAACAATGAGGGACTCTTTATGGCCAATAGATTTCAAACCCTATTAAACGTACTAAAAAAACAGAATAAGGTATATATTCAACCACATAATATACCGGATCCGGATGCATTAGCCAGTAGCTTTGCTTTGGGTTTGCTTCTTGAACGTTTTGGTATTCCTAGTAAGATTATCTATGGTGATAGCATTGAAAAAGCCAATTCCAAGCGTATGGTCGATATGTTTAATATCAAGCTTGAATGTATAGAAGAAGGCTTTTCCATAGAAAAAGATGATTTCATTATATTCATAGATGTCCAACGTGGCAATTCCAATTTGACGGATTTGCAAGCTAAACGGGTTGGCGTCATCGATCATCATGATAAAATGACGAAAGCCAAATATGAATACGAAGACATTCGCACTGAAATGGGTGCATGTTCTTCTATGGTCACCGCTTATTATCAAGAAATGGGCGTGGAGCCATCACTTGAAGCGGCAACCGCTCTTGTATATGGCATCATGACAGATACCGATAACCTTACCAGGTATAATAACAACGCGGACGCAGAAATGTTTTATTGGCTTTATAAGTATGCCGATTTTACTATGATCAAAAATCTACGTATGAATGAAATCGGCAAGGAAGATATTTATGCGTATGCCAAAGCCTTACAAAATATTGAAATCTATGGTAATATTGGATTTATACATATTGAAAATTGTAACGATTCTTTACTCGGAACCATCAGTGACATGGTTTACACTATTGAAGGTGTTGCAATTGTAGTCTCCTATGCCAAAAGAGAAGACGGCATCAAGTTCTCAATTCGCAGTGGTCTAGGCGGTGTTAAGGCCAATAATTTGGTGCAATATATTTTGAATCATCAAGGCGTTGGTGGTGGACATGATGAAATGGCAGGCGGCTTCATTAGAAAGAGTGAAATGCAATTTTTAGAGAATAAAGAATTGAACACTTATGTTAGATATAGAGTTTTATCTTATCTTGAGAAAGAAAATAGTTTGTAGGAGGTGTAGTTTTGGATTATGAAACAGTCATCATAGAAGGGTATAAAAAAAGCCCTATATTGGTAAGAAAATGGACACCTGAAGGTAAAGTGAAGGGGTGTTTACATATTCTTCACGGTATGGCTGAGCATTGTCTAAGGTACGACGCATTTTCAAAATATCTTTGTAAACAAGGATTTGTTGTTTGGGCCCATGACCATCGCCAACATGGATACAGCATCGGTCATCATGAGGCAGGTTTTTTTGATAGAACAGATTCTTGGGATGCAATTATTGAGGATGTTGGTATTGTTCAAAGAGCTTATAACAAGACATATTCGGATCAACCCATGTTCATGTTAGGACACAGTATGGGTTCTCTTATTCTTAGAAGCTATCTTCAGTCTCATCAAACAAAACTTATGGGGGTCATTATAATGGGTTCACCCATTACTTCCAAGATATTAGGTAAGCTAGGTATTGTACTTAGCCGTTTTTTTGAGTATATAAAACCCAATCAACCCAATCATTGGCTTAATTACTTGTCAGTTGGTATACACAATAAGACAGTGGATCATCCTAAGACGCCTTTTGACTGGATATGTTCTAATCCCGATACGATTAAGGCATATAGCGAAGATCCTTTATGTGGCTATAATTATACATCGAGTTTTTATGAGACATTATCAAGAGGTTCATTAGAAGCCAATAACAGTATGCTCATGCGAGGCTTCCCCAAAATCAAAGCCTTGTTTATTTCAGGAGAAGAAGATTCGGCTGGCAACATGGGTGAAGGTGTTAAAAAACTTAGTGCAACCTATAGGAACTTGGGCATTGATCATGAACTTATATTGATGCCGGGTATGCGACATGAAATACTTAATGAAATAAATCGAAACAAGACTTATGAAACGATAGTTAATTGGATGAATCAGGCTTTAGTTACAGATAAGGAAAAAAATAATGAAAAAGAATGACTTAATCATCATAGGTGCCGGCCTATTGATCGCATTATTGGCTTATTTAATAATGTCAATCGGGCAAAAAAACATAAAAACGGATGAATTAAATGTTGAAGTCTATGTAGATGGTGAATTACTTGAGGTTTTACCAATGGACAAAGAAGGCATATTTACTTATGAAACGGAATATGGAACGAATGTACTTGAAATCTATGATCATAAAGCAAGTATAATTGAAGCAACCTGCCCGGATCAAATCTGTGTAAACAGCAGTGATATTTTCAGGCCTAACCAGAACATTGTATGCTTACCATTTCGTTTTCATGTTCTCGTGCAAGGTGAAGGGGAGGTGGAATTTGATGCAGTTTCACAATAAATTACCTCTAAGACGTATGATTATTCTTGGATTACTAATAGCCATTGCTTTGGTTCTTAGTTATTTTGAAAGATTTATTCCATTAAGCTTTGCCGTTCCAGGTATAAAATTAGGCTTAGCTAATGTTGTTACATTACTGGCCATTAATTTATATCGACCCAAAGATGTGTATTTTCTCGTTATTTTAAGAGTGATATTAGCATCCATTTTTATTGGTAGTGTGATGAGCTTGTGGTATAGCATGGCAGGTGGCTTATTAAGTGCAACTGGCATGCTACTTATGTCCAGTCTTCCCAAAGATAAAGTGAGTATTGTCGGTATCAGTGTGATCGGTGCGATTTGTCATAATATTGGACAGATTATAATAGTTTCCATCATAACGGGAAGTGCTTATGTTGCTATGACATACTTTCCGATTCTTGTCGTGGCGGCTATCGTGGCCGGTATTTTTATTGGTTACGTAGCAAAAGCAACAAAGCCTTATTTAGCGCGGATTGTTTTGGATCATAATAGTTGATATGAGTGTGTATATTTTTTGAACAAGTATTACGGTTAGATTAAAATGACGTCTGAAGTCTTTATTAATCCCATTAACTTTGCTATAATTTAGTAATGGCTATAATGGTCAAAGCAAACTATAACCATTGCTATACGGTTCAATCTGATTGCCACCTCAAAGGAGAGTATATGATGAAGCGATTCTTAAGTCTATTGGTGCTTGTAGCACTTATTATAAATTTATTTCAAGTCAATGTTTTTGCAGGCAATCAAGCCAATGAGCTTTATCTAGAATATGATCGTAATGTACATAAATATGATAATAGGTTGGTTACCGTTGTCATTAATGAAAAAGAGGTTAAGACCGGTGACATGCCGGCAGTCATTATAGGCAATAGAACATTGGTGCCGGTTAGAGAGATATTTGAATCTGAGGCTGTTGGTGCTAAGGTGGAATGGAACAGTAAGACAGAAGAGGTTTACATCACTTACCGGGATCAATTCATTGTTCTAGCCATCAACGATAAGACAGCTTATGTCAATGGAAAACCCCATGAACTGGATGTACCGGCCAAACTCATTCGAGATCTTAATAAGGACCATCCCAAGACAATGGTACCTATTAGATTCATTTCAGAAGTGTTGGGTTTTGATGTAGATTGGGATAACAGTAGTTATACCGCCATGCTGACCAATGCTGATCTGGTTGTTGACATGCCTATTGAACCAGAGGTTCCGGAGGTAATAGAACCGGATTCGGAAGGCGATGACCTTGACGGAGATAAGCTAGAAGGCATTTCAGGAGACGGCGCTAACAAAACTTTGCCAACAGAATTAAGGAATACACCTGTTCAATGGTCGGCAACAAAAGATCAGATGGAAAGCATTTCATCGAACAAAAATTCTATTGCGCTTACATCCGAAAACCATCCGGAGACTAAGATTACAGATATAGCTTATGATACATCAGGTACCCAAAATAGATTTGTGATTAAGGCAACTTCGGCCATATCAGAGGTAAAATACACCTTGTGGGAGGGAAAACTGGTTATAGATATACCCAGGTCCGTTTCAGGTTTGAAGGGTGAAACAAAATATGACTCAAACCCCATCCTAACAAGTATAAGGTCCAGCCAATACAGTTCCAATCCGAATGCAACACGTATTGTCTTTGACTTAAAGAATGAATCCATTAAATTGGATGTATCTCTTAATAAAAATCGTACAGAACTTGTTGTTGCGACTTCGGACAATATCATTCACGATATTTTACTAGGACAAAACGATCAAGGTGATTATATACGCGTTGAAGGTGTTGCTGCACCGGATATGAATATTTTCCGACTTTCCAATCCGGATCGGGTGGTCATTGATTTTGAAAATACCACCTCTTTAATCGGCACAAAAGAAAGCCAAGCGTCCGGTCAATATGTAGAGAAAATTCGAACAGCTCAGTTTGAGGAAACAAAAACACGTATTGTTGTGGAAACAGATGGTCAAGCCGATTATGAAGTGGTAAAGTCATCCGGTGAAGAGACCATGATTCAATTGAAGGAACCTACTTATGAGAATATAGAGTATAAAAATGAAACTAAACCGGTAATTGCATTAGAACATGTAGATGTGCCTATAGAGATGAGCGGTATCATTTATGATAATGACTACAGAAACAAGACTTTCCATATTACATTGGCGGGCAATTATGGAAATGTGTTTGGAAAAGGATCTGTTAAAGTCCATGACGGTCTTATAGAAACCATTGATATTAGCCAGAATAGTAAGGACCAGACCCAAATTACCATTAAGTCGAATTATATTTATGAGTATAGAGTCGAAGAAGTAGGCGATAAGATTGAGATTAAGGCCTATAGACCAAAAGAGCTTTATAATAAGATTGTTGTCATTGATGCAGGACATGGTGGACGTGATCCGGGTGCAGTTGCCAATGGCTTACAAGAAAAAGATGTTAACCTAAAAATGCTTCTGTATCTCAAAAATCTTTTAGATGCGGATACCAGTGTCAAAGTCTACTATACGAGGTTGACAGATACATTCCCATCTTTGCAGGATCGTTGTGATATTGCCAATGAGATAGGTGCAGATTTCTTTATTAGTATTCATAACAATGCTTTTAATGCCAGCGAAAATGGTACAGAGACTCTGTATTTCCCATCAAACGTACAGGATAAGTTAACTTCTCCTAAGTTAGCTCAGATATTCCAAAAAAACATTGTGGCGTATACAGGCATGAAGGATAGAGGCCTTAAACAAAGAGAAAACTTATACCTACTTAAGAATACAATCATGCCGGCAGTTCTAGTTGAGGTTGGATTCCTAACCAATGTAAATGACGTTGCCAAGTTAAAGGATGAGACTTTCCTAAAAACCACAGCATCGGCACTTTATCAATCGATACTTGAAACCTTTAGTACTTACCCAACGAAGCGATAAGAAGTGTGACTTTGTCACGATAAATACTATAGAAAACAAGAGGCTGATTTAGCCTCTTGTTTTCTATACCAGTCAAAAAATAATGACGTATGAGGTAGAAAATGAAAGATGAAATACTAAAAGTGTTGATGACCACAAAAGAATATGTGTCAGGTGCAGGCTTAAGTGAAACCTTAGGTGTCTCTCGAACCGCTATTTGGAAAGCAATCCACAAATTAAAAGATGAAGGCTACGAGATAGAAGCCGTACCAAATCGAGGGTACCGTCTATTGATAGAAACAACAAATTTGGTTGAAACGGCGATTCGACTTCATTTAAGTAAAGCGTCAAGGTTTACGACCATCAAAATATATGAAACCGTTGATTCAACAAATTCTGAAGCTAAACGTTTGAAAGTAAACAAAAGCATGAATGAAGGTTTGATCATTGCCAAAGAGCAAACGGCAGGCAAAGGCAGGCGAGGTAAGAACTGGACATCTGTTAAAGATGAGGGTATATGGGCATCTTTAGTCTTGGTTCCGGATATACCACCGATGATTGCATCCATGCTAACATTAATCGCAGGGATGTCAGCAGCCATGGCCATTGAAGATAGAACAGGTCTTGAGGTAGGTATTAAGTGGCCTAATGATCTTGTCATTTCAGGAAAAAAAGTTTGTGGCATTTTAACAGAGATGAGTACAGAAGCAGATTATATAAATCATGTTGTGGTAGGTATTGGCATTAATGTGAATCAGTCATTTTTTGAGGAACCCTTAAAGGCTATAGCGACCTCACTGAAGATCGAACTTGGAAGAGAAGTGAACCGAGTGGAGATCTTAACTACTTTTTTAAATCATTTTGAGACATTATATGAAAAATTCTTGAAAATTAAGGATTTGAGTTTTATGATAGATAAGTACAACAGCATGTGTGTTAATGTGGATCAGGAACTTAGAATTATTGAACATGGTGCAACCAAACAAGCAACGGGCATCAAGGTTACGGATCAAGGTGGCCTGATGGTCAGAAACAAGGAAGGGAATACAGAAATCATATATGCCGGCGACGTTTCTATAAGAGGCATAAATGGTTATGTATAAAGGGTTTAGCAATGGAAGAGGTTATATTAGCTGCTGCGAGCAGTTATGACAGAAAATACTATTTCAACAGTGAATTTGATGCAATACCAGAAGGTATTAAAACAAGCATTCAAATTATGTTGGTTTCATTTACTATGGAAATTGGTGGTCTATTGTCTTTGGTATATGATGAGCATGGTTTGTTACATTTTAGAACGGAATGTGATGAAGAAGATATTCTGTATGATGAGATTGGCGCACATCTGAAGATTAAGAAGATGATGGTTGATCAGGAGGATCTTCTTGAAGGGCTTCAAATGTTTTACAAGGTTTTCTATTTAGGTGAACCTCTAGAATAAGTAAAGAAATTCACCATTGCATTTGAAAAATATACTGCTATAATAGACATGAAACAATTAATGCGAATCATCTACGGATGATGTCTTGTATCCCGTATGGGAACGAGAACAGGAGGCGATTTTGTGAATAAGACACTAAAAGACACAAGAAAACTGGTGATTTTGAGCCTGATGCTTGCCATCACTATGATACTGGATTTTACACCGCTGGGCGCGATTCCTATGGGAACGGTTGAGGCAACCATCACGCATATTCCTACAATCATTACAGGGATTATTTTGGGACCAGTTGCAGGATTGATTATGGGACTGGCATTTGGATTGATATCTTTTTTTCATGCACTCATTAGACCGGTATCACCCTTTTCACTGTTTTTTATTAATCCGATTATTTCCATTTTACCGAGAATGTTTATTGGTGTAGCTGCCTATTATGCGTACGCTTTAGCACTAAAACTATTTAAGGCGAAACTGGCACCCTTAGCCATAGGTGTGGGCGCATTTGTAGGGAGTTTAACCAATACAATATTGGTACTTGGTGCACTTAGTCTTATATATGGTAGTAAGATTGAAGCTATGCTTTTAGAAGCCGGTTTATCAACCAAAGCTTATTTGTGGGCACTTGGTGTTGCAGGTACAAATGGATTAATGGAAGGTATTGTTTCAGTTGTCATCGTAACAGCGATTTGCTCTGTTTATTTTAAGCAGTATAAATCATAATAACTTTAATAAACCGTTAATAAACCCTCAGTAAGACTTCTGAGACTTATGTAAGATATTAATGACGATATATAAAGTTGAGCTATTAATAAATATGAATCAAGAGCTTAGACATATGAATAAGCTCTTGATTCTGATTATAGAGAAATGGTTTTTTGATCGTTGAAGAGCTGTTATAAAGAACGAATAGGAGGATCGTATATGTTATTGGCCATGGATGTTGGTAACACAAATATTACAATAGGGGTCCATAGCAATAATGAATGGATTGGTACCTTTAGGATGACCACTAAAACCCCAAGAACCTCAGATGAGTATGGTCTTTTTCTTCTTGCGCTTTTAAATTCAAAGAAGATTGAAGTCAAAGATATAGATGGTGTCATCATATCGTCAGTAGTACCTAATATTATGTATTCGTTGAATAATGGAGTAAGAAAATATATCCGCTTAGAACCCATGATTGTCGGTCCGGGTATAAAGACAGGTATATCCATCCATACCGATGATCCAAGAGAAGTGGGAGCAGATCGTATTGTGGATGCTGCCGGTGGCTTTTATGAGTATGGTGGTCCTCTACTCGTTATTGATTTTGGAACAGCCACTACTTATGATTTTATTTCTGAAAAAGGTGTTTTTGAAGTGGCCGTCACTTCACCGGGAATCAAGATTACAGCCAATGCTTTGTGGCAAAAGGCAGCAAAATTACCGGAAATAGAAATCAAGAAACCAAGCTCTATATTGGCCAGAAATACCATTGACAGTATGCAAGCAGGTTTGGTATATGGTTATATCGGTCAAGTGGAATACATTGTAAAAAAAATGAAAGAAGAACTTAAATTACCAAATATGAAAGTGGTTGCAACGGGTGGTCTTGCCAGGGTTATGCAAGGCGAAACCGAAGCTATTGATATATATGATAGTATTTTAACCTTCAAAGGTCTGAAACACATATATGACCGTAATAGAGGAAAATAAAGTGAAAATAGATCAGCTTATTCTAAAGAACAACATATTTTTGGCACCTTTAGCAGGTGTATCAGACCGGCCATTTAGAGTACTTTGCTATGAACAAGGTGCAGGTTTGGTATATACGGAGATGATCAGTGCTAAAGCCATCTCCTATGATAATCAAAAAACCAAAGAGATGTTGGTGACAAGTGCAGGCACAGAGACGTTAGGCATCCAACTTTTTGGCAAAGAGCCGGAGATAATGGCAGAAAGTGCTCAAAAGATAGACCATTCGGGTATCGCACTTTTTGATATCAACCTAGGTTGTCCGGTACCTAAAGTGGTAAATAACGGAGAAGGATCTGCATTAATGAAAAACCCTAAGTTGATTGGTGACATAGTGACCGCGATGGTAAAACATGTGTCCAAGCCGGTAACGATAAAAATAAGGAAAGGCTTTGATGCAAACCATGTGAATGCAGTCTTAGTAGCAAAGATTGCTGAGGCAAGTGGAGCAGCAGCAATAACGGTTCATGGGAGAACAAGAGAGCAATACTACAGCGGTCATGCAGACTGGGAGATTATTCGAGCTGTAAAGGAAGCAGTAGATATTCCTGTAATCGGAAACGGTGATGTATTTAATGCCAATGATGCTAAAAGGATGTTGGAAGAAACGGGTTGTGATGGGGTGATGGTGGCAAGAGGTGCTCAAGGGAATCCGTGGATATTTAGAGAAATCAATGAGTATCTAAAAACCGGTCAGATACCAAAACGACCGGACACCGAAATGATCATAGAAATGATGATGCGACATAAAAACACGATGGTAGAAGACAAAGGCGCCTATATAGCTCTAAGAGAGATGCGCAAACATGTGGCATGGTACACAAAGGGTCTTAAGCATGGGACAAGACTTCGACAGGTGATGAATCAGATTGTGGATATTCATGAGTTTGATATAAAAGTTCGTGAGATTTTGTTGCAATGATAGTTAAAGGGTAGAATGTCAATATGATAATTGACAACTAGGATATATTAAGTTATAATTTTTGGATATATTGTATGATGGCTTAGTATAAAATTCACACGTGATCTAGATAAACCTACGTTTTGGGCTTATGTAGAACATTTTTTTGGCCGATTACTAACTTAGAATAACAAATAGAAGGGGTGTCATAAAATGCCTGAGAAGAAAATAATATTGACTTATCATGGTTTACAAGAACTTGAAGCGGAAGTACAGGAGCTAAAAGTCAACAGACGAAAAGTCATTGCCCAGAAGATTAAAGAAGCAAGAGCACAAGGGGATTTATCAGAGAATGCTGAGTACGATGCTGCTAAAGAAGAGCAAGCAGAAGTTGAAACACGTATTGTACAAATTGAGAAGCTTCTAAAAAATGTTGAGGTTATAGACGAAGATGAAGTTGATTTGAGTTATATTAATGTCGGTTGCAAAGTTAGATTATTTGACATGGAGTATGATGAAGAAATTGACTATGCTATAGTAGGTTCTACAGAAGCCGATTCCTTACATGGAAAAATATCAAATGAGTCTCCTGTTGGAGAAGCGTTGATTGGCCTAAAAGTAGGCGAAATAGCTGAGGTGGATACCCCAGCTGGTTTATTGAAGTTCAAAGTTCTAGAGATTCACAGATAGAACGTGTTGATAGTTGAAAAGGAGTGTCGATCATGGAAAATGACCTAATCGCACAAGTAGAAGATTTAAACGAATTATTAAAAATAAGAAGAGGGAAACTGAGTGATCTGCAAGCGGCCGGTAATGATCCTTTTCAAATCACAAAATATGATGTTACCCATCATAGTATAGATATTACTGATGATTTTGAAGCGCTGGAAGGACAAGAAATCAGCGTTGCAGGAAGAATTATGACCAAACGTCTCATGGGTAAGGCCTCTTTTTGTCATATTCAAGATCGTGAAGGTCAGGTTCAAGCTTATATACGTAAAGATGGCATCGGTGATGATGCTTATGAAGCTTTTAAAACCTATGATATTGGTGATATCGTCGGTATTAAAGGGGTAGTTTTTAAGACTCAAAAAGGAGAAATATCCATAAAGGCTGGTGAGGTACTTTTACTCTCGAAAAGTTTGCAAGTATTACCTGAAAAATTTCATGGCCTAAAGGATACGGATACCAGATACCGTCAAAGGTATATTGATTTGATTGTCAACCCGGAGGTCAAAGAGACTTTCTTCAAACGATCAAAGATTATTAAAGAAATTCGATATTTCTTAGATGATATGGACTTTCTTGAGGTAGAAACACCCGTGCTTCACACCATTCCAGGTGGAGCAGCGGCCAGACCCTTTAATACGCATCATAATGCTCTAGATATGGATATACATATTCGAATTTCTTTGGAGTTGCATCTAAAGCGTCTTATTGTAGGTGGTTTTGAGCGGGTATATGAAATGGGACGTGTATTTAGAAATGAAGGTTTGTCCGTTCGACATAACCCTGAGTTCACTTTGCTTGAATTATATCAAGCATATACAGACTATTATGGTATGATGACACTTACTGAAAACTTGATTCGTACAGTAGCACAAAAAGTACTCGGGACAGCAAAAGTAGTATATGATGAGACTTTGATTGATCTTGAAAAACCTTTTGAGAAATTAACCATGTTAGAAGCGGTCAAAAAATATACTGGTCTCGACTTTGATGAAGTTTTAGACGACGAAGCGGCAAGAGCTTTAGCCAAAGAAAAAGATGTTCACATTGAAAAACACTTTAAAAAAGGTGAAATACTCAATGCTTTCTTTGAAGCGTTCGTAGAAGAACATTTGGTTCAACCAACCTTCATTATGGATCATCCTGTAGAGATTTCACCACTAGCAAAACGCAAACCATCAAATCCTGCTTACACAGAGAGGTTTGAACTTTTTATAACAAAAAGAGAATTTGCCAACGCCTTTTCGGAACTGAATGATCCAATAGATCAAAGAGGTCGATTCGAGTATCAGGAATCTCTAAGAGAAGCCGGGGATGAAGAAGCCAACAAAATTGATGAAGATTTCTTAACAGCCCTTGAATATGGTATGCCACCAACAGGTGGACTAGGAATAGGTATCGATCGTTTAATTATGTTGCTTACGAATTCTTATTCCATAAGAGATGTCTTATTATTTCCAACCATGAAAAACAAATAGTTATAATCTATGAGGATTTCTCTGAACAAGGGAAATCCTCGATTCATATTTAATCTATTGTTAATAAAAAATGGTCGAAATGCCATTTTTAATATGTTATAATGTTGTACGTAAGCCATGCGATGGGAGAATACAATGGATGATTTAAGAAGGAAATCAAATAATTATAAATTGCAGCAAAAAAATGGAATCCTAATGATTCTGTTTTTTACGCTGTTGATGCTTATGCTTCAAGGTTGTAGCGCATCTGTTGATGGAGATGAGGAAACAAACAAAATCATACCACCAACATCCAGTGAAAATCTAAAAAAATACGAACCGTTACCGGTTTTATCAGATGTTCTTTATGATTTTGGTACCTATGAGTCGGTCGTGTCAACGGACACCACACAGATTAATGAAACAAGGGCAGTCAAAGGTGTCTACGTTAGTGGGCATGCTGCAGGTATTAGTTCATGGATGGATGATTTGATTCATCTGGCAGATACAACAGAAATCAATGCTTTTGTTATTGATGTTAAGAACGACTCCGGACATATTTCTTATGACATGGATTTGGAAGAGGTTAAAGAAGTTGGTGCGGAAACCAATGCGATAAGAGATATAGAAGCTTTAATGGAACGTCTCTATAGCCATGACATTTACCCGATTGCCAGAATTGTTGCTTTTAAAGATCCTTTCGTGGCAGAAAGGAAACCTGAATACGCCATTAAGAAAAAAGATGGATCGTTATGGAAATATAAGAATACACCTTGGTTAGACCCTTATAACAAAGATACGTGGAAATATATCATAGATGTATCTAAGGAAGCTGCTAAGATTGGATTCAAAGAAATACAGTTTGATTACATTCGTTTCGAAGCGACCAGTACGCTTGCTGAAGCAGATTTTCAGGGAAAAGATGTTCTACAGACAAGGGAAGAAATCATATTGGAATTCTTAGAGTATGCAAAAGAAGAGCTTAAACCTTACGGTGTTAAGGTTTCTGCGGATGTTTTTGGAACGGTGATTACGAGTTCAAAAGACGCTGCAACCATTGGGCAAGATTATGTTGAAATGTCAAAGGTCGTGGATGTGATATGTCCAATGATTTATCCATCCCACTACGGATTTGGCTTCTATAATACACCAAAGGGCGAGCATTCAGACTTATACCCCTATCGTATTATTCATGGATCTATGATGGATTCTGCAGACAAATTAACCCAGATTCCTGAAGGTGACCATAAGGCGGTTGTAAGACCTTGGTTACAAGCTTTTACAGCCAGTTATCTTGGAAGGGGTAATTATAAGACCTATGATGCGGCAGCCATTAGAGAACAGATCCAAGCCACTTATGATGCAGGTTTAGAAGAGTGGATACTGTGGCATGCAGGTGTCAAATATAATGCAGCAGGTTTACTGCCAATAGAGCAAGAAGAATAGAATTAGAGGTGACCACTTATGGACCAAGAAAAAGTCAAACTCATGATGAAGCTTGCTACATTTGAAAGAAAAGAAGGTAAAGAAGACCTGAATATTATGGAATACTTTAAAGGCGATTATATCGCCTACAAGACTTTCCTGATATTGCTTAGTGTGTCATTCTCTTTGTTCTTGTTTTTTTTAGCGGATATCGGAATGAAATTTTTTGAGGATATGCAACGTTTTATTGAGTACGATTTTGTTGAACTTGGTATGCGTTATCTTACCATCTGGGCTGTTTTTATGGTGATTTATGGTATTGTTGCAACGATTATTTACAAAAAGCGTTACCGAGAGAGTAAAGAAAGAATCGGCGATTATCAGAAATTACTCAAAGAATTGAGAAAGATGTAAGCATTGGAGGAGGACACATTATGACCATGTTGCTTGAAATCAAAGAAATAATTATGCTAAATTATAGAAAGTTTGAACGTATCATCGTGCCACTTAGTAAGTTTATTCTTGCTTTGGTAGTTTTATCCCTGCTAGGCAGGTACTTGTCTGGATTTGATTTGGAGAATAAGTTCGTATTACTGGATAAGTTTTACATTAAAGTGGCCATGGCAGCGATTGTCGCGTTTGTACCCGGAACATGGTTTGTTCTATTGATTATGGTAACATTATGGGCAAGAATGTTTTTTATATCCATTGAAGCAACTTTTATTGTCTTTGGCGTAACGATTATCATCTATTTGATGTTTGTGCGTTTATTTCCCAAACACGCTTATTTGGTTATTTTGCTACCTTTATTGATGTATATGAAACTTGCGTACGTTTTGCCTTTGTTTGCAGGACTTTTCCTAGGTCCGGTTGCAATTGTGCCTATTGGCGTAGGGGTTGTTGTTTATTACCTTGGCATGAACCTGCCCGGTTTGCTTCAAATGACATCCGCAGATTTATATGATATGCCCACGACGATTATAGAAATGTACAAATATACGATGAACATCGTAATGGATAATAGAGCGATCTTATTAACCATCGTTGTATTTATTGCTGTTATACTAACAACTTATTATGTCGGACGTCTTGAGTTGGACTTTGCCCAATATATAGCCATTGGCGTCGGCGGACTTGTCAACATTTTTGGTTTCATTATGGGTAATTTGGTTCTAAACGCAGATGTACAAATATTAGGCGTATTGTTGGGTTCGGTACTTGCAGTGATCCTTGTATCCATCATACAGTTTTTTAGATTCACTTTGGATTATCAAAAAACGGAACGACAGCAGTTTGAAGATGAAGATTTTTATTATTATGTAAAAGCCATCCCCAAAATCAAATTATCAAAAAGTAAACGAGAGATTAAAACCATAGAATAAATAATAAACGAGGTGCTCGTGTGAACGCATTTAACGATTTTTTTAGTTGGTTTGGCAACATTACAAATCAAATACCGACCATACAAATCAAAGATATCATTGAGATCTTAATGATTGCTTTTGTAAACTATCAACTGATCAAATGGGTCAGAGGCACAAGAGCATGGGTTTTATTCAAAGGTGTATTCGTAATATTGGTTATTGCGACCATTGCTATTATTTTTGAGCTGAATACAATTATTTGGATTCTTTCTAAAACCATTAATGTTGGTATCATTGCATTCTTAATTATATTTCAACCGGAACTTCGCCGTGCATTAGAGTCACTCGGACGTCGGAATTTTATTACGGATTTAATCTTATCTGAAGATCATGATAGAAGTTTACATATGAATCACGAGAGCGCAGAAGAGATTGTTGTGGCTGTAGAAGAGATGAGTAAAACAAAAACAGGTGCATTAATCGTAGTTGAAAAAGAAGTAAAACTATATGATTATGAAACATCCGGTATTATCATTGACGCGGTTGTTACATCTCAATTGATTATTAACATATTTGAGCACAATACCCCCCTACATGATGGTGCGATGATAGTGCGGGATGATCGAATTGTAGCGGCTACGTGTTATTTGCCCTTATCGGACAATATGAGTCTGAGCAAAGAACTTGGTACAAGGCACAGAGCTGCTGTAGGTATCAGTGAAGTGGCGGACTGTATGGTCGTTGTTGTATCAGAGGAAACAGGTTTCATATCCCTTGCCACTGGCGGTAATATTATACGTAATGTGAATAAGGAATATTTGATGAATAAGCTTGGCGGAGACAACTCCAAAAAAGTCGGCTTTAGGCCACTAAAGCTTTGGAAAGGAAGACGTCAAAATGATCGAAAAAATCAAGAATAATTGGTTGTGGAAAGTCGCAGCTTTATTAATAGCTTTCGTACTATGGTTGGTGGTTGTCAATTATGATGACCCATACATTAGAAAGACATTTAATAATGTGGTCGTGGAGAAGAGAAATGAGTTGGCCATCACATCACAAGATCAAGCCATAGAGTACAAGGAAGGTGAGAACATCAGTATTACACTTGGAGGTAAGAGGTCCATTATTGATCGTTTAACTTTTTCTGATATTAAAGCTTATGCAGACCTTGGGAAAGTATCCATAACCAATACAGTGGATATTGTCATAGAAGTGAATGACCAGTTAGATGTTCTGGAAAAAAAACCTAATAATATGCAGATTAGTTTAGAACCGATTATCAATTCCTTAAGAGACATACAAGTGACTTATGTCGGTGAACTTGAAAGCGATTATATTAGACTGAATCCGGTGATTGTTCCAAACCAGATTGAGATATCCGGTCCTCAGTCACAACTTGCTCGCGTGTCCGAGGTTAGAGTACCCATTCGAATCGATAATGCTTATGATGATGTTACGGTTTATGTTACACCTCAAATCGTAGATGCCGCCGGTAGAGAAATACTCGGTTTGGAAGTGAGCAATAATCAGATACAAGTCAAAGTACCAATCCAAAAAATCAAAACAGTGCCTGTGGTTTTTCAGACTGTAGGCGAATTGAATGAAGCCTTTAGACTGGTTACCATGGAATTGGAAATGAAAGAAATCATCGTTCGTGGTGAATCAGATATACTTGAAAACTTTACAGAACTCGTTGTACCAAATATTGATTTAAGTACATTTAATCAGGAAACTGAATCCTATAGCATTAACTTAAATCAATACTTGCCGGCGGGTATTAATGTATATAATTCAGATGCTTTAACAGAACTCATCATTGAGGTTGCACCTTTGGTGAATCAGGACTATAGTATTGATCTTGAATCCTTGTCCGTACGCCAATTAGGTGAAGGCCTGACCTATACAATCTTAGATACGGTGCCATTGAACATAAGACTTAGAGGCATAGAGAAGGAACTGACCGTTCTTGAAGTGGAAAAATTGCAACCTAGAGTTTTTCTAAAAGACCTTGGACCAGGTGTTCATACCGTAGAAGTTGAGTTTGAAGTACCGGATCGCTTCGAATGGATGTCAGCTACACCTACGGTTAGACTAGAAATTAGCCCTACCAATCAAGAAGAAGGGACAACAAATAATTAATTTAAAAGAGCATACCAATATGACAAGTGGTCTATACCACTTGTCATTTTTTAACTAAAAATCCTAGGATTCAATTGAGATGCCTATTCGTGAATGGTATAATGAAAAAGATTTAATACAGGAGGAGATAATATTATGGGGAAATTATTTGGAACAGACGGTGTCAGAGGCATTGCAAATAAAGAATTAACAGTTGAACTCGCTTACTTACTCGGTCAAGCCGGCGCTTATGTGCTTACAAAAGAAAATAAACACAAACCAACCATTCTTATTGGAAGAGATACGAGATTATCAGGAGAGATGCTCTCTTCTGCAATGATTGCAGGTATATGTTCTGTAGGTGCAGATGCTATGTCTATGGGGGTCATGCCGACACCGGCAGTTTCTTATTTGACGAGAGAATATGGTGCCGATGCAGGTGTTGTTATATCCGCATCTCATAATCCCGTAGAATACAATGGCATCAAATTTTTCAACAGGGATGGTTATAAGCTTTCTGATAGTATAGAAGAAGAAATAGAAGCATTGGTCAGAAACGGTAATAAAGACATTGTATTACCGACCGGGGTCGATATTGGTCGTCATATTCAGCGGAATGAGTGTATCTACGACTATATAAGGTTTGCTAAAAGGCAAATAAAGACAAATCTTGAGGGCATGCGTATTGTTATTGATTGTGCCAACGGTGCGTCATTTGTATCGGCACCTGAAGCCCTAAGACAGATGGGAGCAGAAGTCATCATCATCCATAACGAACCGGATGGAACAAACATTAACAAGCAGTGCGGTTCCACGCACATGGATGACTTGCAGTCTTATGTAAAGCAGGTACAAGCAGATGTAGGTCTGGCCTTTGATGGTGATGCTGATCGATGCCTGGCTGTAGATGAAAAAGGTAATGTTGTTGATGGTGATCAGATTATGGCCATTTGTGGTCTATATATGAAAGAACAAGGTACACTTAGAAAATCTACGGTAGTTGCCACGGTTATGAGTAATCTTGGTTTTTTCATCATGGGTAAGAACCATGGGCTAGCCATTAAGCAAACAGCGGTTGGTGACCGTTATGTACTTGAAGAGATGATTCGCAATGATTATAATTTAGGCGGGGAACAATCCGGGCATATTATATTTTTAGATGAAAATACAACAGGAGATGGCCTACTTACAGCCCTTCATTTATTAGAAGTCATCAAGCAAACGGGTAAGACATTGTCGGAGTTAGCTTCTTGCATGGAGGTATTGCCACAGGTGTTGATTAATGCTAAAGTCAACAATGTCAATAAATATGCTTACAAAGATAATGAAGAGATTCAAGCAGCCATTGCGCTTGTTGAAGACAAGTTCAAAGGAGACGGTCGTGTGTTGATACGTCCATCCGGAACAGAACCTTTAGTTAGGGTTATGATTGAAGGTAAAGATAAAACGATACTTGAAAAAGAAGCACGACAACTGGCGGACTTAATTGAGTCACGCTTAAGATAGGAGGCATAATATGTGTGGAATAGTTGGATACATTGGTAGTCAGGAAGCATCCCCTATTTTAATTGAGGGATTAAGAACACTAGAATATAGAGGTTACGATTCATCAGGGATTGCTGTTTTTGACCACAAGTTGAATATGGTTAAGTCAAAAGGTAGACTCATTAACTTAGAAGACAAATTAAAAGTGGAAGATCTGCAAGGTGTCTTAGGGATTGGTCATACAAGATGGGCAACCCATGGCGAGCCCTCCGATTATAACGCCCATCCTCATATGAATGAGAGCGGGACCATTGCACTTGTTCATAACGGCATCATCGAAAATTATATTTCTCTTAAGGAAGAATTAATAGAAAAAGGTTATCGCTTTATTTCAGAGACAGATACGGAGATTGCGGTACAGCTTATCGATCTATATTACAAAGAAGACAACAATCTTTTAGAAGCGGTTATCGCGGCACTCCATAGAATAGAAGGTTCTTTCGCCCTTGCAGTGGTGGCAGAAGAAGAACCGGATAAGATTATCGCTACAAGAAAAGACAGCCCATTGGTTCTTGGGATTGGTGATGGAGAGAACTTTATTGCTTCTGACGTACCGGCTATTTTAAGACATACCAGGAAAGTATATTTTATTGAGGATTATGAAATAGCGGTTGTCACCAAGGATGATATTGTCATCATGGACATGGATCAAAAACGCATCAAAAGAGAAATATTTAATGTGACATGGGATATCCAAGCAGCTGAAAAAGCAGGTTATGAGCACTTTATGTTAAAAGAAATATATGAGCAACCAAAAGTGATTCGTGACACATTAACACCAAGGTTGCCAATGGATCAAGACGATGTTTACTTAGACGGCATCAATCTTGAAAAAGAGGTTTTGGAGAAAATCACGAGAATATATGTGATTGCCTGTGGAACAGCCTATTATTCCGGCTTAATAGGAAAAGAGCTCATTGAGAAATATGCCCGTATTCCTGTTATAGCTGAGGTAGCCTCGGAATTCAGATACAAGGATCCAATCTTAGATGAAAATACATTGATGATTGTTGTATCCCAATCCGGAGAAACAGCGGATACACTAGCAGCGCTTAGAATGGCTAAAAAAGCAGGTGCACATGTGTTGGGTGTTGTTAATGCCGTTGGATCAAGTATTTCAAGAGAAGCCGATGATGTACTCTATACATGGGCAGGACCGGAGATTGCAGTGGCATCTACCAAGGCATATTCGGCTCAGTTATGCGCTATGTATCTCATTAGCATGAAGATATCCTTGGTTCTTGGAAAATTAAGTACAGAGGACTTTAGAGAGCTAAGGGCGGCATTGTACCAATTACCATCCCAAGTGGAGCATATCTTAGAAAATGCGAATTTGATAGAAGATATGGCGAAAAAGCATGTGAATATGAAGAATGTATTCTATATTGGTCGAGGTTTAGATTATGCTGTTGCTATGGAAGGTGCGCTTAAGATCAAAGAAATTGCATACCTACATGCAGAGCCATATCCAGCAGGGGAACTGAAGCATGGACCTATTGCTCTGATTGAAGAAGGTTCCTTACTTATGGGGTTGCTTGGTCAGGAAAGTCTTTTTGACAAAACGGTCAGTAATATAAAAGAAGTCAAAGCAAGAGGTGCCAGTATTATGGCGATTGCTATGGAAGGTAATAAGGAAGTGGAACAAGTTGCAGAAGATGTTATCTATATACCAAGAACCCATTGGTCCTTAGTACCATTGCTTGAAAACATACCACAACAATTGTTTGCTTATTATATAGCAAAGAATTTGGGACATGATATTGATAAACCAAGAAACTTAGCTAAGAGTGTTACTGTGGAATAAGGATCTCTTTTTAATGGACTTTTAATGTTTTTACCATGAGATTTTAGACTTGGCGTACTATAATGAATTCATTAGATAGCATAAGTGATGAAATGAAAGTTGAGGTGCGCTATGAATAAGAGATTATACCGTTCTAATAAAGACAAAGTTTTGGCCGGTGTCTGTGGCGGAATCGCTGAATATTTTAAGATTGATGTGACCATTGTACGTTTGATTGTTGTCTTACTTGCTTTTCCAAGTTTTGGCATTACCTTTATCGGGTATATTATCGGTGCCATTATCATTCCGGAGCGACCGGTGGGATATGTGGATGTTGATGTGGATGAAGATATGGATACTGACATGGAAACAACCATCGATCTTGACAGTAAGGATACAAGAAGGGTGCTTGGCATCCTGATGATTGGCATAGGTATTTTGATTTTGATGAGTAAATTATTTATATGGTTTGACTCAGGCATGATTATTGCAATTGCCATTATTGCTATAGGTGTTTTTATTATCAAAAAGAAGAATTAAAAATTGCACTTTGTAACGTATGATAAAAAAGGCAAGCGCTTAAGCGCTTGTCTTTTTAAATGAATATAAGTTGATTTTAGTTCCATATTATAATCGTCGATATAATACAAAGCTTTTCCTCGCCTTACACTTCGTACGGTCATCGGAAAAGCTTTGTATCACATCTACTCGGTAATAGATCGTCTTTTCGTCAAGAAAAAGCACTGCTCAATCATCCTTCTGCTTTTAATTTTCAAGGAAAGTCATACTTTAGTATTCAGCCTTGAAGCGTGGCAGAATACGTCAAGGACCTTTTCTATCAAACCATTCAGAAATATGAGCAGAGCTCATAGCGAAGCGAAGCTTCTTTTCTTGCATCCATGTAAAAACGAAGAACGTTCTACATCCCTGTAGAACTGTGATTGATCAGTACCCTTTCTTTTCTCATTCGGATTCGCTAATGTGCAAAATTCAATAGATTTTATTAGTAACTTTTGCTGCTGATATTATAGCTTAATTGATAGAGAGTGCTATTCTTGTGGGAAGCTCATGATGTACTAAAACAACCAATAATACCATAAAAGCCAACATCGACCATGAAGTTCCTAGGACCCATTTTAATAATATATTTACTATTATTTGAGAATGCTTATATGCTATAATAAGAGAGTAAGGAAGGTGATGACTTGTTTGGACATAAAAGGTTAACAGAATGTTATTTTAAAGCCATTCGCAACCAAGATACGATAGAAGTGGATGACGATACAAGAATTATATTTTTTAGTGATGTACATCGTGGTGATAACAGTATGTCTGATGAATTTGCCCATAATCAAAATGTCTATTACCATGCCCTTGATTATTATTTTAAGAATGAATACACATACATTGAAGTTGGTGATGGGGATGAATTGTGGGAATATAGCAAATTTTCTCACATTAGAAGAGCCCACAGCGATGTTTTTTGTTTACTAAAAAAGTATTTTGACGAGAAACGTCTCTATTACCTTTTTGGTAATCACAATATGGCTTTTAGGAATGACTTCATATCCAAACATGACCTGACCTATTTTTATGATGAATACTTAGATATCAAGACACCTTTATTTCCGGGTATTAATGTCAAAGAGAGCTTGTTGCTCAAAGATCGGCATACAGATAAGGAAATACTGGTGGTTCATGGTCATCAAGGTGATTTTATGAACGATCAAGGTTGGATTATTTCATTATTTTTGATGAGAATTTTTTGGCGCTATATGCACATGGTTGGTCTTAGAAATCCTTCAAGTCCTTCCAAGAATAGAGTAAAGAGACACAAGATAGAAAAGTCCTTTTCCAAATGGATTAGAATCAACCACATTGGCATCCTTTGTGGTCATACCCATCGTCCCAAGTTACCGGGTCAATTAGACGCTACATATCTGAATTCGGGGTGCTGTGTTCATCCAAGGGGTATTACAGGTATTGAATTGGTAGGAAGGAAATTCTATCTGATTCACTGGAGCATCATTCCGGATGATCAAGGCCGTTTGGCAATTCGTAAAAAGATTATGAAGGGGCCACTCAGTTTTGATGAGATTAGATTATAAATTAAAGAGGTCCCATGAAAACCCTTCCACAGTCTGTATGACTACGGCCTTCAGTTGGTGCATCCCTGCACCAAAAGTCGGCGGACAGCTTCCTGCTGTCTTGCAAATTTCATAAGAAAGTTTTCATTTTAGCATCATGTCTTGAAGACTGACATGATGCATGAAGTTACTTTCTTATGAGCCTAAACATACATTCAGTTCCAGGAACTTCATGGTCGGAGTTGGCTTGAGTGATTTGTAGTAAGCAAAAACAGTTATGTAAAAATGAGTTAAAAGATTAATGATATCATAAAAAAGCAGCAAGTTATCATGAACCGGATTGTTATTGGAAAGTCCTGAAAATGATACTTGCTGCTTTTTATATCAGATATAACTTAGGCTTTGAAACTATAAGTGGTTTTTTGACGATAGATTTCATCGGCTCTTAGGATCTTGGTGGGGAAGAAATCTTGATTGATTGCGTCAGGATAGTATTGGGTCTCAAGACAGACTGCACCATGTTTTAGAGTGGATTGGCCGCCTTGAAGTGGTAGCTCGGAAGTTAGGAAGTTGCCGGTATAACAGACGACACAAGCTTCTGTGGTTTCTATCTCAAGTATACGTCCGGTTTTTGGATCTGTAAGTATAATGGGTGCTTCAGTATCTGAATCTAGGATAAAGGCATGATCATAGCCACCGGCGTTTTTTAGCTGGATATTTTCATCATGTATATGAGAACCAATAGATTTTGGTTGACTGAAGTCAAAAGGTCCTGAGGCGGTGGGTGAGATACCTATGGGTATGATTTGTGAATCAACAGCGACATATTCTTTTGCAGGAAGGGTAAGCAGATGGTCCAAGATGGTGGTGGAAGGATCAGCCGATAGATTGAAGTAGCTGTGATTGGTTAAGGTAAGGATGGTATCTTTATCGGTTGTTGCTTTATACCTTATGGTGAGGTTGCTATCTTCATCAAAGACATAGGTCACGACTACATCCAGATTCCCCGGAAAGCCTTGATCCATATCATAACTGAGATAACTTAATACCAGTTCAGCTTGGGTCTTTGATACGATTTCAGTCACGGACCATATCTGCTTGTCAAGGGCAAGACTGCCACCGTGTAGACAATGATTGCCGTTATTTTTTTCTAACGTGTAAGAGGTATCATTGAGATTAAAAGAAGCTTGGCTGATACGTCCTGCAACTCTACCGGTGATACAACCAAAATGGGGTGAATGCTCTTCATAAGCTTCTACTGAGTCAAGGCCTAAAACCACATTGCTAATATGACCGGCAGCATCCGGAATATTAATTTCCTTAATGATGCCTCCATAGTTTAGAATTTTGATGTTATGACCTTTTTCATTGATTAAAGTGTATAGCGTGACTTGTTGACCGTCTTTTGTGTGACCGAAAGGGCTAGATTGACATTGCATCGTGATTCCTCCTTAGATGAAGTTAAGTCTTAGACTATTATACATCAGGGTCTTGTAAAGCTCAATAATAGAGATTAGTCCTTGAAATAAGAGGCTCAATCCTGTATGATAAGAAATGAGTTGTCACTACTAAAAGAATAGAATTGGAGATTATAGAATGGAAAAAATAGTATTAGCCAAAGTCGGCGACAGAGAATTGACAAAAGAAGATATGATTGCAATTATGAGAAATCTGCCTCAACAAGATGCTCAGAATTTTTCTAGTTTTGAAGGTCGAAAAGTATTGTTGGATGAAATGGTAGCAGGAGAGTTATTCTATAAAAGAGGGGTTGAAAATAACTTCGATCAAGAAGAGAAGTTCATTGAGATTATGGCAGAGACCAAACGTGCCATGCTACAAAGATATGCTGTTCAAAAAAGCTTAGACGCCATTACGGTAGAACCATCTGAGGTTGAAGCATACTATGAGGCACATAAGAATAATTTTTCAGAAGGACCAAAAGCCAAAGCTAAGCATATCCTGATGACGGATGAAGCGGACATCATGGAAGTCAAGAATGAGATAGACACCGGTATGGATTTTGAAGAAGCGGCAAGAAAATACTCAACTTGTCCATCAAAAGAACGGGGTGGAGATCTTGGTACTTTTGAAAGAGGACGTATGGTTCCTGAGTTTGAAGACGCAGCATTTACACAAGAAATCGGTCTTGTTGGGGATCCTGTAAAAACACAATTCGGTTACCATTTGTTATTGGTTGAAGAACGTGTTGAAACTTCTGTTAAAGCTTTTGAAGAAGTTGAAAACCAAGTCAGACAAGAACTCATCGGTAGAAAGCAAACCGAAGTGTACAGATCTGAGATTGAAGCGCTAAAAGAAATTTATCCAGTGGAAATCAACGAAGACGGATTAAAATAACGATAGTAAGATAAAAGGTTTTATAGTTAAACTTTCAAACCGCCCTTTCTCTGTCAGAGAAAAGGCGGTTTTCTTCTTTCTTAACTTGAAGGGTCATGTTATAATGATTTTGATAAAAGTGGTAACATAGAAACAATCGAGGTGTTAGATGATTAAGTTGCAGGAACGTATCGATAAAAATCAGTTTGATGGTGCAGGATTTTTCTATAATGAACCTATGAGTCGCCACACATCTTTTAAGATTGGTGGCCCGGCGGATTTGTTATTTGTACCAAAAACCATAGAACATATAGAAGACATGATTAGGCTGTGTATAGAACTGGATATACCCTATTACATAATGGGTAACGGAAGCAACCTTTTAGTAAGCGACTTAGGCTACCGAGGGGTCATTATTCAGATTTGTAAGAATATGAGTGCCTATAGAATTGAAGGCAATCGGGTATATGCCCAAGGCGGCATTCTGCTATCGAGTCTCTCTAAGCACATTTATAGAGCCGGCCTTAGAGGGTTTGAATTTGCTTCAGGTATCCCCGGAACGTTAGGTGGCGCAGTTTACATGAATGCAGGTGCTTATGGCGGAGAAATAAAAGATGTTATTATAGAAGCAGGGACCCTTACAAGAAAAGGTGAAGTCAGAACATTAAATAAAGAAGCTCTGGATCTGGGTTATCGACATAGTAGTCTTCAGATTCACGAAGACATTGTATTGTCTGCAACTTTGGTTCTTGAACAAGGGGATAAAAAAGAAATCAAGGCCCTTATGCAAGATTTGGGGCAGAGAAGAAAAGACAAACAACCCATTGAATTGCCAAGTGCAGGAAGTACTTTCAAGCGACCGGAAGGCTATTATGCTGGAAAGCTGATTATGGATGCAGGCCTATCCGGCTATCGTATTGGCGATGCAAGGGTTTCTATAAAACACTGTGGCTTTGTCGTCAATGAAGGGCAGGCGACATGCAAAGACGTGTTAGACCTTATTGAGTATATCCAACATGAAGTCAAATCGAAGTTTGATGTTGACTTAGAACCGGAAGTTAAAATCATTGGTGATTTTTAATCGTAATTGAAGGGAGGAATCAGAATGCAATTTGTAATTGTGACAGGTATGTCAGGTGCCGGAAAAAGTACAACCTTAAAATTTCTAGAAGATGCCGGGTATTTTTGTGTCGATAACCTACCACCGGCCTTAATCGGGAAATTTGCAGATGTTTGTTTTAGTCCGGATTCAGGGTTGAAAAAGATAGCGCTTGGTGTTGACGTTCGTAGTGGTATGCATTTTGAGATCCTTTTCAGTGAACTGGCGCAGTTGAAGAACCAAGGTGTGACAATGGATATTATTTTTCTGGAATCAAGCAATGACATATTAATCAAAAGATTCAAGGAAACCAGAAGAAAGCATCCCTTAGTTGAGGACGGACGCATTGAAGACGCCATCTTAGAAGAAAGGGCGCTTCTTGAACCCGTTAAAAGTCAAGCAAAGATCATTATTGACACGACCAACCTCTTAACAAGAGAACTCAGATTTGAGCTCCACAAAGCCCTCAATGATGAGCAAAGTTATAAAAACCTCATTATTACTGTCCTTTCATTTGGATTCAAACACGGGATTCCATCGGATTCAGATTTGGTTTTTGACGTCCGCTTTATACCGAATCCTTATTACAAATCAGAACTCAGAGGTTTTACTGGAAAAGATAAGGTAGTTCAAGACTATGTGATGCAGTGGGATGTGTCGACGATGTTCATAGATAAACTGGATGATATGTTGGCGTTTCTCATACCCAATTATATTAAAGAAGGAAAAAACCAGTTGGTCATCAGTATAGGTTGCACAGGTGGCAAACATAGGTCCGTCACCTTAACGGATGTCTTGGCCAGGAAATTAGAGAGCTATAATTATAGTGTACATTGTCACCATAGAGATATTGAGAAGGATGCCCTAAGAGGGAAGTAGTAGGTAGACCCATGGAAAATAAAAAAATAGTATGCATTGGTGGCGGTACCGGACTATCCACGATGCTTAGAGGCTTGAAAGTCTATACAAAAGACCTGACAGCCATTGTTACGGTATCTGATAATGGTGGTCACTCCGGCAATCTTAGAAAAGAAATGAAAATATTGCCTCCTGGAGATTTGCGTAACTGTTTATTGGCACTTGCCGAAGCAGAACCAATGTTGGAGGCTTTGTTTGCGCATCGTTTTTCTGAAGGTTCTCTTAAGGGTTATAATTTGGGCAATTTATTGATTGTAGGCCTTGTTGATCTGTATGGGAATTTTGGTGCTGCCATTGAAAAAGCCCATGAAGTACTGCGTGTTAGGGGACAGGTATTGCCCGTTACGACAGAAGATGTTCAGCTGAAAGCCATTTATGATGATGAAAGCGAGATTGTTGGTGAGTGTGAGATTGTATCCGCCAATAAAAGTCATAAAAAATATATCAAAGAGATGAAGCTTATGCCAAGCCAACCTAAAGTGTATAAGAATGTTTTGGAAAAGATTGAAGAAGCGGATATTATCATTCTAGGCCCAGGAAGTCTCTATACCTCTATTATCCCTAACTTATTGGTGGAAGGTGTATGTGAGGCCTTAAGAGATGCTAAAGGTAAGATCGTCTATGTTGGCAACATTATGACACAGCCAGGAGAAACAGAGGGCTTTACCCTACTTGAACATGTTAATATCATTGAACAATATATAGGTGTTGGCATGATTGATAAAATCATCGCCAATGACGGTTGGCCGGAAGCTATGGTCATCGAACATTACAATCAAGATGGGGCAGAGTTGGTACTACCCTTGATTGATGACAATAGGTTAATTGCAGTTCCAATGATTGCTCTAAATGAAGAAACAGGCTATGTTCGACATGATTCAAGACTATTGGCACAAACGATTATGTCGATTGGTTAAAGCCAATAAAATAAAAGAGGTGAAGGTATGTCATTTTCATCAAAGGTGAAAGACGAACTGGCTAGGCATATCGGTGAGGCCAGACATTGTAGGATTGCAGAAATTGCAGCCATCATCAATGTATGCGGAAAAATTAAAGAAAATGAAAAAGGTGAAATCATTAGCCTTAAAATACAGACGGAAAATGCGGCGGTAGCAAGAAAATGCTTTACTTTATTAAAGAAAACATTTAATATAAAAGTTGAGATATCTATCAAGAAAAATATTTATCTGAAGAAGCATAGAATCTATCATATCTATGTTATGGACAGTGAAGAAGCTCTAACGATTTTGAAAGTTACAAGGTTGCTTGTTGACGGCAAGGTGAATCGACATATCAGTCCATTGATTGTGCAAACAACATGCTGTAAACGCGCTTATATTAGAGGTGCTTTTTTAGCCAGTGGGTCCATTAGTGATCCGGAAAAAACATATCACCTTGAGTTTGTAAGTCAAGAAGAGAAGCACACAATTGAGCTTATGCGTTTGGTGAATACTTTTGAAATGGATGCAAAGATCGTCTTAAGAAAGAAGTATTATGTGTTATACTTAAAAGAAGGCAATCAGATTGTGGATTTGCTAAACATCATGGAAGCCCATGTGGCATTGATGGAGCTTGAGAACCTTAGAATTCTAAAAGAAATGCGCAACAATGTCAACCGCATTGTTAATTGTGAGACTGCAAACATTAATAAGACGGTATCTGCCGCTGTAAAACAGTTGCAGGATATAAGTTATATTGATCAAACCATCGGTCTCGGGACATTGCCGGAAAACTTAGAATCAATAGCAAGGCTTAGGATTGAGCATTCAGATGCCAGTCTTACAGAATTAGGACAATTATTAGATCCGACAGTAGGCAAATCAGGTGTGAATCACCGTTTGCGAAAAATAAGTCAAATTGCTGAAAAGCTAAAGAGCACAAGGGAGGAATTTCATGACTGAGAAAAAAGTAATGGTTAAAATAGCATCAGGGCTTGAGGCAAGACCGGTTGCTTTGTTTGTACAAGTGGCTAGCCAATTTCAAAGCAGCATTTACGTATCCATGCAGAACAAAAAAGTGAATGCCAAAAGTATTATGGGTATGATGTCACTTGGCATTCTTGAGGGTGAAAGTATTCTTCTTACCGCGGAAGGACCGGATGAGGAAGAATCCATTGAAAAATTGGAGACCTACCTTACGACAGTCGAGTAGTAAAAAGTCATAACCCGTCACCCAGTTGTAGAATCTACAATAAGGTGAGGGGTTTTTTATTCGTATCAACGGGATTAACTAAGGAGAATATCATGAAAAAACAGATTATTTTTGCGACAAAAAATCAACACAAAATGATAGAAATCAAAGAGATCTTGTCAGACCTACCCTACAAGGTGGTTTCTATGGAGGAAGCCGGTATTGATATTGATGTGTTAGAAGATGGACATACTTTTGAAGAAAATGCCATTAAAAAAGCGAAAGAAATTGCAGTAAAAACCGGCGATATTGTATTGGCGGATGATTCAGGTCTTGAAGTGGATTATATGAATGGGGAGCCAGGTATTTACTCGGCCCGCTTTGGTGGCGAAACAACAACCTATGATATTAAGAATCAGATGATCTTGGATCGATTGAAAAACGCCAAAGAAAAAGAACGCTCAGCACGCTTCGTATGTGTAATAGCAGCAGCTTTTCCGGATGGCGAGGTAAGACATGTAAGAGGCACCATAGAAGGTTACATTGCCGATGAAGCTAAAGGCATTGGCGGATTTGGATATGATCCTATTTTCTATGTACCTGAAGAAGGGTGTACAACAGCCGAAATGACGGCCGAGAAGAAAAATGCAATCAGTCATAGGGGGCAAGCTTTAAGACGCATGAAGGATGCTCTTAAGGCTTATTTCGAGGTACAGCCATGAGAATACTTGTTATAAGCGATACCCATAAAAGAATAAAGCATGTTATGGACCTTATGGAAGGTGATCATCGTTTTGACAGAATTTTTCATTTGGGAGACTTGGTGCGAGACGCTCATGACATTGAGAGTCTTTTTGACATACCTATTGATTATGTGGCCGGCAACTGTGATTGGGGAGAAATCAATGTCCCTACTGAGAAAGTTGTGATTATACAAGGAAAAAAGATTTTACTTACCCATGGACATCATTATTATGTCAAACATGGCACGAATATGTTAAAAGCGTTAGCAAAGAAAGAAAATTATGATATAATTTTATATGGACATACCCATATGGCCCATGAAGAGTATGAAGGCAAATGCTTAATTCTAAATCCCGGTAGCATCAGTTCACCAAGAGACGGGGTGGCCAGTTTTGGTGTTCTGAACATTGATGAGGATGGAAAAATTCATACCAACATCGCTAGAATTTCTTGAAAAATCTCTTAAAAACCTTGATTTTATAGGGGTTTAGAAAAAGAAATCGAATTATAAAAAAAACCTTCCAAAAGTGTTGACAAAGTTTTGTTTACTCTGTATAATACATCTTGCACGTTTGAAATAAAAGCCTTTGAAAAACGGGGTGTGGCTCAGCTTGGCTAGAGCGCTTGATTTGGGTTCAAGAGGCCGCAGGTTCGAATCCTGTCACCCCGATTTTTATGCGACACCATTAGTGTAAATGATAGTTATCATTTTGCGGGTGTAGTTTAATGGTAAAACTCCAGCCTTCCAAGCTGGTTACGGGGGTTCGATTCCCCCTACCCGCTTCATCATGAAATGAGCTTGCTGTATGGGTGGTTGTAGGTATCAGATGAAATAACAGAATTTGATTTATAGCACACCAAAAGTATAACTTGTGCCAGTAGCTCAGCTGGATAGAGCATCGCCCTTCTAAGGCGGGTGTCCGGGGTTCGAATCCCTGCTGGCACGTTAATGATTCTTAAGGCAACTTAAGATGATCATATGGTGGGTATAGTTCAATGGTAGAGCGCCAGATTGTGGTTCTGGTTGTTGTGGGTTCGAGTCCCATTATCCACCCTTAAAATATTATTGGGTAGTCGCCAAGCGGTAAGGCACTGGACTTTGACTCCTGTATGCGAAGGTTCGAATCCTTCCTACCCAGTTTCCATAAGGTCAATGCAACAGCGGTCTTATGGCAGAAATAAGGAACACAGTACTATGGGTCACTAGCTCAGCTGGTAGAGCACTGGACTTTTAATCCAGTTGTCTCGGGTTCGAACCCCGGGTGACTCATCGTTAATGCTTGCAGTAACTTGTTGCTGCTTGCAATAACACAAGCGGATGTGGCGGAATTGGCAGACGCACTAGACTTAGGATCTAGCGCTTTACGGCGTGGGGGTTCGACTCCCTTCATCCGCATTACAAAAAAAGAATCTACTGAGTAGATTCTTTTTTTGTTACTCCAGCTCATCAAAAGTATTTAACCGACAGAGGGCATTATTTTGATATCGACCTTCCTCAGTGACTTCTTCTTCAAACCAGTCCGGTGCATCAAAATCATGTGCAGCCTCTAAGGATGGGAATTCCACTTCAGCCATGATAAGACCCTCAAGTCGATTTTTAAAGACATCAAGCTCAATGGTGAAATCACCAAAAGGGATGAGGTATCTGGTTTTATGAATCAAATAATAATCCAACTTAGAAGACAGATGTTCAAATTCCAAGGCGGTTATGGAGATCTCGAATTCTTCCCGAGCAAGCAATCCCTTACCCTTACACGTTAAAAAATAGTCTTCGTTGGATTTGCGTATACGAATGACGGGGTTGGTACTAACATAACCTTGAAGAATTTCTTTTTTAGGATAAGAGGCCAGTGAGCTGGGTAAAGAGGATACAATGAATTTTCTTTCTATTTCCATTCTAAAAACCTTTCTTTTATGATAAACTAGTGTTATGTAAATCGATATTAGGATTATCTTATATTATAAACCATAATCTGGTAAAATGCATGTTGACTTATTAGATTATAACGGAGGTATTTTATGACAAAAATGGCAATATTTTTAGCGACCGGATTTGAAGAGATTGAAGCGGTGAGTACCATAGATGTTTTAAGAAGAGGTGGTATGACACTTGACTTAATATCTGTTTCCGGTAATTTGGATGTTACAGGTGCCCATGATATTACCCTTAAATGCGATCGACTTTTTTATGAAGTGGATTATTCAGAATATGAAGTACTTATACTACCAGGTGGTATGCCGGGCACAGAGAATCTGAGTAAACATGAAAGCTTAATGGCACTTCTGCCTACTTTTTATTCGTCAGGTAAAAAACTGGCAGCCATATGTGCGGCACCTAGCATACTTGGCGACCTTGGTTTACTAACAGGCAAGGAAGCAATTGCTTATCCTGGTAATGAAGCCCATTTGAAAGGTGCAAAAATAAGTGGCAATGAAGTTGTTATGGATGGTAACATTATTACGGCAAAAGGCGCAGGTGTAGCCATGGCCTTTGGCTTGGAGATTCTTAAGTGGTATTTGGATGAGGCGGAGGTAGTGGCGCTTCAAAAAAAACTAATACTGGCATAACGAATAAAGAATCTGTAGCCTTATAGGTCATACAGATTTTTTATTTATCCTATTTATAACCGCTAAATTAAGTATAGTATTCTAAATTCTACTGTGTTATAATGATTTAATGGTTAAACTTGGGTCATTATGCCCAGATTCAAAAATGCAGCCTAAGGCTGATTTGAAATAGATAATTGGTTAAAGCGTTAATATTAGGTTTTTCTAAACCAACCTACAACATATAGATTTGACACTTTAACCATAATTAAATAAGAATAGAAGTTAATCAAGGAGGAACAAATCAATGAACACAAAAGTGGAAAAATTAGAAAACAGTATGGTGAAACTTGTAATCGAAGTGGATGCAAATGAGTTTGAAAAAAGTTTACAAGCAGCCTACTTGAAGAATAGAGGTAAGATTACTATTCAAGGCTTTAGAAAAGGTCGAGCACCACGTAAATTAATAGAAAAAGTTTATGGTGCCAATGTATTTTATGAAGATGCAGCCAATGGTATTATTCCGGATGCTTATGATCAAGCGGTAGAAGATACCGGACTTGAAGTCATGTCAAGACCTGAAGTAGATGTTGAACAAATCGAACCCGGAAAAAACTTCATCTTTACAGCAAAAGTCGCTGTAAAACCGGAAGTGACCCTTGGAGACTATAAAGGTCTTGAAGTGGAAAAAACCACAGTAGAAGTTACAGACGAAGATATTGAAGCAGAACTAAAGAGTGTCCTAGAGAAAAATTCAAGGATGGTCGGCGTTGTCGGTAGACCGGTAGAGATGGATGACCATGTTGTCATTGATTTTGAAGGTTTTGTAGATGGTGCTGCTTTTGCTGGTGGCAAAGCAGAGAACTTCAGCTTAGTTATTGGTTCAGGTTCATTTATTGATACATTTGAAGAACAAATTATCGGAAAAAATATGGGTGAGACTTTTGAAGTCAACGTTACTTTCCCAGAAGACTATCAATCAGAAGCCTTAAGAGGCAAACCTGCAATGTTTACGGTAACAGTACATGAGATTAAAGCAAAAGAAATGCCGGTTCTTGATGATGAGTTTGCCAAAGATGTGTCCGAATTTGATACTCTAGCAGAATACAAAGAAGATGTTGCAAAACATATTCTTGATAAGAAAGAAGCAGCAAGCAAGCAAGAAGCTCAAAGCAATCTGCTCAAAGCAATTATTGAGAATGCGACAATGGACATGCCTGAACCTATGGTTGAGCTAGAAGCAGAAAATATGACCTACGAGTTTTCACAAAGACTTCAAACACAAGGTATGAAGATTGAAGACTATTTCAGAGTGACAGGTCAAAACCTAAATACATTAAAAGAGCAAATGAAAGGTCAAGCCATAGAAAAAATCAAGGTGCGATTGGTACTTGAAGCTATAGCCAAAGCTGAGAACCTTGAAGTGACGGATGAAGCTGTAGAGGCGGAACTGGTTGCTATGGCAGAACAATACAACATGGATCTTGCAGTGCTTAAGGAAACTATTGGTGATGAAGAAAAAGACTCTATTCGCCAAGACATGTTAAATCAAAAGGCCCTTGACCTTGTCGTGGAAGCATCTAAAGAAGTGTAATAAGACAATTTGGATATAGATTAAGGCAATGCCAATTCCGAAAAAGGAGGATGGTAATATGAGTTTAGTACCCTATGTAGTAGAGCAAACAAGTCGAGGAGAACGTACCTACGATATCTTCTCAAGATTATTAAAAGACCGTATAATATTTCTAGCTGAAGAAGTGAATAATGGAACAGCTAGCTTAGTGGTAGCACAGATGTTGTTTCTAGAGGCCGAGGACCCTGATAAAGACATTCATCTTTACATCAACAGTCCCGGAGGTTCCATAACAGCAGGTATGGCGATTTATGACACCATGCAGTTGATTAAACCAGATGTATCGACGATATGCGTGGGTATGGCTGCAAGTATGGGCGCGTTTTTACTCGCCGGTGGTGCAAAAGGTAAAAGATTTGTTCTGCCAAATGCAGAAGTTATGATTCATCAACCTCTCGGCGGTACTCAAGGACAAGCTACGGACATTAAGATTCATGCAGAACGGATTATTGCTATGCGTGAATCATTGAACAAGATCTTAAGTGAGCGAACGGGACAACCCCTTGAGGTCATTGAAAAAGACACAGAAAGAGATAACTTTATGACAGCGGAGCAAGCAGTTGCTTATGGTCTGGTTGATAAAGTTATCGAAAAGCGATAACTGAAAGTAGGTGGACAAATGGCTAACAAATTTGATGATAAGAAGCAACTTAGATGTTCTTTTTGTCATAAAACTCAAGATCAAGTAAGAAAATTAATTGCAGGACCAAATGTCTACATATGTGATGAATGCATAGAGCTATGTGCAGATATTGTGGAAGAAGAGTTCCAGGATTTTAAAGAAGAGGTTGAATTGGCCAATGTACCAAAGCCAATAGAAATCAAGACATTCCTAGACGGTTATGTAATCGGACAGGAAAAAGCTAAGAAGACTTTGGCGGTTGCGGTTTATAACCACTACAAGAGAATCCGTAGCAATTATGTTTCAGAAGACGTTGAGCTACAAAAAAGCAATATTTTAATGGTTGGCCCAACAGGATCCGGTAAAACTTTGTTGGCCCAAACACTGGCCCGTATGTTAAACGTACCTTTTGCAATAGCGGATGCAACATCTTTAACGGAAGCAGGTTATGTTGGAGAAGATGTAGAAAACATTCTATTGCGTTTGATTCAAGCGGCAGATTTTGACATTGAAAAAGCAGAGCAAGGTATCATATATATAGACGAGATAGACAAGATCGCACGTAAGTCCGAGAACCCATCTATTACCAGAGATGTTAGTGGTGAAGGTGTTCAACAGGCTTTACTAAAAATCCTAGAGGGTACAGTAGCATCTGTTCCGCCACAAGGTGGTCGAAAGCATCCTCATCAGGAATTCATTCAAATCGATACAACAAATATTCTTTTTATATGTGCAGGTGCTTTCGATGGCCTGGAAAAGGTGATAGAGCAAAGAGTCGGAACAAAATCCATGGGCTTTGGAGCGGATATCGTCAGTAAAAGAGATGTGCAAGTAGGTGCAATACTTGAAAAACTACTGCCACAAGATTTATTGAAATTCGGCTTAATTCCTGAGTTTGTCGGTCGTGTACCCGTAAGTGTTACCCTATCAAACCTAACAGAAGAGGTATTGGTCCAGATTTTGACGCAGCCCAAAAATGCTTTGGTCAAACAATATGAGAGTCTTTTTATGTTAGACGACGTTGAACTGGAGTTTGAAGAAGAGGCATTGGTTGCTATTGCAGGTCTGGCAGTCAAACGTAAGACAGGTGCTCGTGGACTAAGAGCTATTCTAGAAGAGTTGATGATG
Source organism: Clostridiales bacterium (assembly GCA_024636985.1). Lineage (GTDB taxonomy): Bacteria > Bacillota > Clostridia > Lachnospirales > Vallitaleaceae > Petrocella. Next base: position 69,534 of record JAGXFY010000079.1, read on the forward strand.
GAGATTATGTATGAGATTCCATCCAATGAAAAGATAGAAAAATGCATTATAACAAAGGAAACTGTTGAAAATAAAAGTTATCCTCAGGTTGTAGTGAATGAGAATGTAGCAACGATTAAAAAAGATCCAGCACTACCCAAACCAAGAAGCAAACGTAAAAGTGAAAACGAAACAGCATAGTGAATAGTATTTAAGGGGGCTGCTGTTAAGCTCCCTTATTGCTATTTTGAGAACTTATGGCGTTGAATAATCAGCAAGAATAGAGTTATCAGAGGGTTATAGGTTACCAGAATCAACCTAAATACAACATCAAAGGAGGTTTATATATGACAGAACATGCTATTATATTGCCGGTTTTGCCTTTAAGAGGTATTAACCTTTTTCCTAACACAATCATGCATTTTGATGTGAAGCGAGATAAATCGGTAAAAGCATTGGATCAGGCCATGTTAGAAGGTCAGATGATATTCTTGGTTGCTCAGAAGCAAGCCCATGTGGAAGAACCGGGCATTGTGGAAGACATGTACAAGGATGGCACCATTACAAAAATAAAACAATTGATTAAGCTACCGAATAAAATTGTGCGTGTCTTAGTGGAAGGCATTAGCCGTGGTCGAATTGTTAACTTTACGGACCAGACATCTTATTTGGAAGCCAATATTGAAAAAATAGAGTCGTTGGAAGTACCCATTAGTACAGAAGAAGAAGAGGCAATGCGACGCATCGCTTTTGAATCTGTGCATGATTATGAAAAGGTCAATCCTAATTTTTCCAAAGAAACCTTGAATAACATACGAAGAATCAAATATATTGGCGAAATGACGGATAATATTGCCTTCAATCTAATGACTTCCTTATCCAATAAACAAAGTATATTAGGCGAAATTGAGGTCAAGTCCAGGTTCAAATTAGCCATTTCCATGTTAAATGCTGAAGTGGAAATTATGAAGTTAAAAAATAATATTAATAATCAGGTAAAACAAAAAATTGATCAGAATCAAAAAGAATATTTCTTGAGGGAACAACTTAAAGTCATTCAAACAGAACTTGGTGATCAACAAGAAATTGAAGATGAAGTCTCGGAATATATGGAAGCAGTGGACAACCTTAATGCTTCAGAGGAGATTAAAGAAAGGCTTTATAAGGAACTAAAAAGATTAAAGCGTATGTCAGCATCATCAGCAGAAGGTTCTGTTATTCGAAGCTACATTGAATGCATCTTAGAGATGCCTTGGAATGAAAAAACTATAGAAAGTACGGACATCGAAGGTGCTAGAGATATCTTGGATGAAGACCACTACGGTCTGGAAAAAGTTAAAGAAAGAATCATTGAGCATTTGGCGGTTAGAAAAATAGCCCCAAAAACCGATAGCCCCATCATATGTCTGGTAGGTCCTCCCGGAACCGGTAAGACTTCCATAGCAAAGTCTGTTGCAAGAGCACTTAACCGTCACTTCGCCAGAATATCTCTAGGTGGTGTGAGAGATGAAGCAGATATTAGGGGACATAGAAAAACTTACATAGGTGCTATGCCGGGACGTATTGTTAATGCTTTGAAACAGGCAAAGACCAGCAATCCATTGATTTTGCTAGATGAGATGGACAAAATGAGCTCCGACATGCGCGGCAACCCATCAGCAGCATTGCTTGAAGTCTTAGATGGTGAGCAAAACGATAAGTTTAGAGACCATTATGTTGAGATGAATGTTGATTTATCCGATGTATTGTTTATTGGCACAGCAAATACCTTAAGGACCATACCGAGGCCATTAATGGACCGTCTTGAGATCATAGAGGTACATAGTTACACGGTCAATGAAAAGGTACATATAGCAAAATCGCATTTGATAAAAAAACAACTGGATAAACATGGCTTATCCGCCAGTCAGTTAAAGTTTAGTGATAAGGCGCTAATGGAGATGATTAATAGTTACACGAAGGAAGCCGGTGTTCGAAATCTAGAACGAAAAATCGGTGAGATTTGTCGAAAAGTAGCTAAAGAAATTGTTATCGGTGAGAAGAAACGGGTTCAAATCACGGAAAAGAATATAAAAAAATATCTAGGGATTACTTTGTTTCACTATGATAAGCGCTGTGATGAGCCACAAATTGGCGTTGTAAGAGGTTTGGCTTGGACAGAAGTCGGCGGCGACACCCTGTCCATTGAAGTGAATGTCATGCCCGGCACCGGTAAGTTCGAGATTACTGGACAGATTGGTGACGTAATGAAGGAATCTGCCAGAGCAGCCATCAGTTATACAAGATCCATATCAGGCAGTCATAACATTGATAAGGTGTTTTATACCAACAAGGATATCCATATTCATATCCCACAAGGTGCTGTTCCAAAAGATGGTCCATCAGCAGGGATTACCTTGGCTACAGCTATCATCTCAGCCCTGTCAGGGATTAAGGTCCACAATAAGGTTGCTATGACAGGAGAAATCACATTAAGAGGGCGCGTATTACCTATAGGTGGTTTGAAAGAAAAACTGTTGGCAGCAAAAAGAGCAGGCATTGAAAAAGTATTGATACCGATTGATAACAAAAGGGACATAGAGAAAATCAGTGAAGAGATTCTGACGGGACTAACCATTATATATGTACGTAATATGGATGAGGTTCTGAAAGAAGCGTTGATTAAGGAGACAAAAGATGCAAGTAAATAATGTCAGATTAGAAGCGGTTGGCGTCAAGTTTGAACAATTTCCCGAAACGGATTATCCGGAAGTAGCGTTTGCAGGCAGATCCAATGTAGGTAAATCATCACTTATCAATGCGCTCATTAATCGTAAGGCATTGGCACGTACCTCAGGACAGCCGGGTAAAACACAGACCATTAATTTCTATAATATAGAAGAACAGCTTTATTTTGTAGATTTACCTGGATATGGTTATGCAAAAGTTGCTAGAGCTTCTAGAGAACAATGGGGTAAAATGATTGAGTATTATCTCAATAGAAGAGTACCCCTTGGTATGATTGTCTTATTGGTGGATATACGACATACACCAAATGAAAATGATCGTATCATGATGGACTACATAAGGACAGCAGGTTTTGAACCTTTGGTCGTAGCAACCAAAGCAGATAAGTTAAATAGGTCTCAGATTAGTAAGCACTTAAAAATTATAAAGCAAGCATTGGCACTACACAGCATCGATCAGATTATTCCCTTTTCATCGATGACCAAACAAGGTGCAGAAGCTATTTGGGATGAAATTGATCAATGGCTCGCATATGTCCAGGAACAAAATGAAGAAGAAGAAATTGAAGTAGACGAAAAGTAAGGTTAAACAACAAAAACAGATTCGATTGAATCTGTTTTTTATATCTTCTATATATCGATTATAACTATAGTGTAAAGTCTATTGAAGCAGACTGTATAAGAGCTGTTTATAGATCTCATGGCTTTTACTTTCCCAAGCATCACATATCTTTAATGCTTCCTCTTTTTCGGTTACTCTTAGATTAATCTCTATAAGATTCTTATTATCTTCTTTGGCAACACAATTGACATAAAAATCACCGTTTTTTTCAGGTATGTAGTCGGCAACAACATCAAATTTGGACTTGATGTCATATTTATTATTTTTAAGATATATAATCATGTCATCCTTGATGCTTTCAGGTATATGGTTTTTGAAGTACTCTAAGGTCTCGCAACCTGCATCTGTGATATCATAGATCGTATGACTGGATATCTTAGAGGATTTAAGGAGCCTAGCATCCATCATCTGCCCGATATAAGTCTGAAGCGAAAAGTAATCCGTATAGTCAGAAACCAATAAAAAATCAGAGAGTTGGGTATTAGATAAGGGTAATCCTGCTTTTTCAATTAGGAACAAGATCATAAGTTTGTTTAGACTTAGTTCATAATCGTTACCGGTCATGTTCATGCCTTCTTTCGTTGTTTTCTAATAGCTTTCCTTGCCATAAATCTCTATCATTAAAACATTGATGAATTTTATTAAGAACACCACGCTTGTTTAAGCTCCATAGTGGGGCAATCAAATCCTCTTTTGGTGCATCACCGGTAATTCGATGAATAACCATGTTGGGACTTATATTTGCAATGGCGGTGACAATTAAGTTGGCATAAGTATCAAGGGACAATACTCTAAAAGGTTTTTCCTCATATAAACGCCCCAAGTCCGTATTTCTAAGGACTTGAAGAAGTTGAATTTTTATGCCGTGGACTTTAGATTGATGAACATAAGCGACACTTTCTAAAAATTGCGCATCTGTTTCTGTTGGGAGTCCTGCAATCAAGTGGACCACGACTTTAATATTAATAGCATGTAGACTTTGGACGGCATGATCAAATACTTCCAAGGGATAGCACCTTCTTATGAAACTTGAGGTCTTTTCGTGAATACTTTGTAGTCCTAGCTCTACCCATACAGGTTTAATTTGATTTAATTCTTCCAATAAGTCAAGTATCTCTTTTGACAAACAATCCGGTCGCGTCGCAATAGAAAGACCTACAATGTCCGGTCTTTGGATGATGCTTCTATAAGTATCCCTTAAATAGTCTATGGGACCATAGGTATTGGTAAAAGCCTGAAAATAAGCGACAAAATGTTGTCCTTCGTATTTCCTAAGCAAGAACGCCTTAGCCTTATCCAGTTGCCTTTCAAGGGTTGAAGCTGAAGGTGTTGCAAAATCACCGGAACCGGAACTAGAGCAAAAAATACAGCCTCTATCATCCAAAGTACCGTCTCTGTTGGGACAAGTCAAGCCAATATCCAAAGCAATCTTGTATGTCTTCTGACCAAACAGCTGATTATAATATGCGTTTAGGCTATAATAGGGTTTTTGATCAGGCCATAACATAAGCAGGCTCCTTTTTTCATTCTCTAGGAAAGTCTATGTTATGTTAATGCGTTGAAGCCTCGCATTAACTATCAAAGAAGTCTTTCCTGCCGGAACAATTTGCTTCGCAAAACGAGGCGTAGCCTCTTTGTTCATATGTCCCTATTTTAACAGATTTTCATCTTAAAGTCATTCAAAAAGTGGCGATGGGCAGTAAAATAACCACATTAAAGAATGTGGTTATTTTGATGAGGGGAGTATAAATAATTAATAAGGGGTTATATAGTGGGTACGAATCTCGTTCCAATAAGAAGGGAGAACAAAATCCATCCACAACCTAATTATAATATATGTATTTCTATAAAACAATACCTAAATTAAATAAATTTAAAATAATTATTTTTTATAAGATTTCTTCGATGGCGAGGTGGGGTGAAGTCATAAGGTCGATGATTTCTTGATTGATTTGTACAATAGGCTTTGAAGGTGATGTATTATGTATGAAGACAATCTTACCTTTTCGTTGATCTGAAAGCCTTACACTCTCGCCTAAATAATTGTGTGCAATATTTTCAAGGAAGATGTATAAAAACCGCGCATCTAGAAATCCATAAGATTCCTGTTCAAACATCTGTATGACTTTAAAAGGTGAGAATTTCTGGTGATATGTTCGATTAGAGGTCATAGCATCATAGGTATCTAGTATGGCCAGTATTTTCCCGAAATCAGAAATGGAATCACCCTTAAGGCCAAAGGGATAGCCACTGCCGTCGTTACGTTCATGGTGCATGAGGACGCCTTGCTTGACTCTTTCAGGGATATCCTGATCTTTCAGAAGGTTATAACCTAAGAGAGCATGTTGCTTGACGGTAACAAATTCTTCTTCACTCAGTCGTCCTGGCTTATTTAGGATGGTTTGATCGATTTGGGTCTTGCCAATATCATGAACCAAACCGGCTAAAGTCAAATCCTCAATCTCATCGGAAGGCATTTTGAGCCAGTGACCGAATATATTACAAAGCATGGAAACATTCAGGGAATGGACATAGGTATGTCCTATATCGGACCTTAAATGATTCATATAATTAAAAAGTTCACTTTTAAGTCTTAAAGAGCCCATTAAGGTTTCGGTGCTTTTGATTAAGCGTTCAGGATCAATGCTTTTTCCATCACTGATGGCCAAGAGCTCATTTTTTACAGATGATTCCACTTGAACAAAAGTCTCTTTAAAATTCTGGTAGTTGATACTTTTTGGCTCATAGGCAATGATGGATTCTTGGTCAGAACCTGGATGTTCTTTGTTATAAACCTGGCGTTCTTGTTCGGTAAGTGTCTCAGTAGCATCCATGACTGGGCTGTATTCCTTTATAACAACACTTAGAATCTGATAAAGGTTCATACGAAAGATATGCTTCTCCGTGATGCTTGTATCCTTAGGGATTAACAGCATACCATTTGGAGCAATGACATTTTCGGCTAATTCCATGTGTATTTTGATTTGGTTCACACTTATTCGTTTACGTGTATAATCGGTCATCTAGACTCCTTCGGCATAACATGGTTGCCTAAGTGGAATATAATTTACTTTATGTATCGTGTTGGGGCAAAACCTCTTTCCTTGATTATACCAAATTATGGTGGAAAAGGAAACTGACATCATAGGAGAGGGGATTTCTGCAGGTAAATGACACGTTTTATTATAGAAAATTCCGTTAACATTTTTAACCGAATTGTTATTGAAAAAACATATAAAACAAGTTATAAGTATGTTAGAATAAATCGATACTTGATCTATAGGAAGGTAAGGCATCAAAACCTAATTTTGATCCATTAACCACCTGAGGATTAAAATGTCAAGACGAAGAAGAGGTAAGAAAAGATGAATAAAAAGCACTTTATGAGAGGCGCTATGTCCTTTTTGTTGGCAGGCGCCCTAACGATACAACCCCTAACAATGGCGGTTGAAGCAAATGACACAACTTACTATGAAAAAACCACACAGAAGCAAGTGACCAGTGGTCTCACTTATGAAACCAAAGCTAAGCTCACCAGTCGAGGATGGGTGGATATCCATGTTTTAAAAATGGATCTAAATAATCCTTATGTGGATCTTGATATCTTAAGATCGACGAATATTTTTGGAGAAAAACTCACGGTCTCCTCGATGGTTAACCAATCTGCTAGAAATGTAGCAGGCATTAACGCATCTTTTTTTAATACGAAGGAAAATCCTTCTGACATCATTGGTGCGGAGTATAAAGATGGCTATGTGGTGCTTCAGAATCTTTACAACTATTATGATAAGGGTGTAGCATCCCTAATACAAACAGAAGAATCCATTTTTCTTGATTTTTTTAGTGGCGATATACGCCTGAAAAATTCAGCAGGCATAGTAATGGACCTGTATGGTATCAACAAAATTAATGTACAAGTTAAACCGGTAATTTTTGATCAAAAAACAATTAAAACAACGGCTGAAAGTCTTCGTATCAATAACTCCTATAAGATGGTGGTGGTGGATGGTGTTATTGTTGATCACAAAATGCCAATGGAAAACGTGGCCATACCGGAAAATGGTTATATTATCTCCATGTACAAAGGTTTGTATGAAATCTATTTTGAGACCTTTAAGATTGGTGAGAAGGTAACACTCAATATTGCCAATAGTCTAGCAGATAATCCTATCAAGATGATTCTAAGTGGTGGTGGCAAGATTATAGAAAATGGTTCTATCGTTGAAAAAGGTACGATATTAACGAAGAACACCAACAGCCCAAGAACCGCTGTGGGCATTACTCAGAATAAGGATTACTTGATTGCTATGGTTGTGGACGGCCGGGGACAAAGTATTGGGACCACACACTCGGAACTGGGCAAGTATTTATTGGAGTACGGTGCTTATGACGCCATTCACTATGACGGTGGTGGTTCTTCAAGTATGGTATCAAGACCACTTGGTACGTTCACTTCAAATGTCGTGAATAAACCTTCAGATGGTGCGGAGCGAAAAGTGGTAAATGCTTTAGGATTTGTGACGACGGCACCTGTGGGTCAATTAGAGACGATTGTTCTGGTGCCAAATAAGAACAGGACGATGATTAATCAGCCTATTACCTTTAATGTTTTAGGCTATGATGAGTATTATAATCCCGTTAATATTGACTACAGTAACGTTAGTTTTGCTGTCGACGGCTTACGTGGTAATTGGAACGGTATGACCTATGTGCCGACGGTCTCTGGTAAAGGAACAGTTTTTGCAAATTATAATGGTAGATCAACCTCTACAACCATTAACGCCATAGATGGCTATATTGGACTTGCTCTTGGTCATAAGGTGTTACAGATACCTCAAAACGGTACGGGACAGTTTAGTCTTCTTGCGACTGACAGAGATGGTTATAAGACCGCTATTGATATTAAGCAAGCGACATATACTGTAGAAGACCCAAGTCTTGGTCAGTTTGTAGGTGGGGTATTTAAGGCAGGTCAGAAAGTGGGTACAACAAAAGTAACCATTGGTCTAAACGGTATTGAAGTAACCGGTCATATCATCGTCGGCGAACAAAAGGCCTTGGTAACAGATTTTGAGAACCTTGTACCGACGACTATGGTTTATCCGGAAACGGCAAAAGGACAAAGTACATTGGATAAGACTCAGCTTGTGGAACCTTCACAAAAAACTTCGGTTAAGTTGGATTATAGCTTTAAAAAGGCAGAAATGACCCAAGCTGTTTACACAGTATTTGAGAAAAATCCCATTACAATTCCATCAAAAGTGAACAATCTCTCGCTTCAATTATATGGTAATAATAGTGGGCTTATGTTCAGAGGTAAGATTGTAGATAGTAAAAATGTGTCACATCTAATTACTTTTACCAGTGCAATTGATTTTACAGGTTGGAGGAAGTTGACGGCAACCATACCGGCTGAGGCTTCATACCCAATCACAGTAGAAAGACTTTATGTTGCTAGTGTCAATGCCAAAGCAGACATTCAAGGCACGCTCTATTATGATATGCTTGAAAAAAGCATACCTTTTGAAACAAGTCACTTAGAAGGTTATGACATTAATAGTCTAAAAGATCCTTTACAGGAAAACAGATCCACAGACGGAAAATTTAACGTTTCTGTATTCGGAACTACAAGCGGACGCAACACATTACTAGATGAAGTTGTGATGGCAAAAGCTTATGAGGTTATGAATCAAAGTGACTTGGCAATCTATTCAGGGTTTTCAAATGTGGATCCAAGTCAATTGAAAAGTAAGACGGAAGTCTGGCAAGATCAATATAAAGTAAGTGATTATCCTGAAGTTAAGGTCATCCATTTGTCAACGTCTAAGAATTCCTTATACAAAACAGACGGAGCCCAGATCAAAAAATTAGAAGCAGAGCTTTCAAATACAGATCAAAAACATATTATCATAATCGGTAATAACAGCCCGGTCAAAACCGGTAACTTCACAGACAAAAGAGAAGCAGGGCTGATTCATAGTATGCTAAGAGACTATAAGGAAAAGACAGACAAGAATATTTTCTATATCAATGCCAACGGTTATACATTTGGTGTTAATTATCTTGAAGGAATTCGGTATGTAGACATGAACGGATTGTGGTATAATGCACAAGGGAGATCCTTAAATATTAACAACCAGTTTTATATGTTGAATTTTTATATGGATCAAAATGAGTTGCAGTATAAGATTGAGAATCTATATACAGCAGTCAGTACCGAATAAAACTGATGGAGCATACGCATGAAATTTTTAAGTCTTAGTAAAAGGATACACAATTCATCATTTGGCTATTTACCGGTCAAAATTGTTGAAGGTATTGTTGGTTTGTTAACCCTCCGGGTATACACCGGCTTATTTTCTACAGAAATATTTGGTGAATATCAGCTGATCAATCCTTACATCAATATCGTCCATCTTTTGCTTATTGGTTGGATTGCCAACGCTTCCATTAGGTATATTGGCCAATATGTTAATAGTGACACCAAAGAGCGAGAAAGCTTTTTTTCAACCTATTTTATTATTTGGTCCTTATTAATCATCCTTGCATCACTGGCTATGGTGATATCGGCTTTCCTATTGCCCGGTGTTTTTGGTCAAATGCATTTGCCATTAATGCTGGCAATTCTGATGGTGCTTGTCGGGTACAGTTTTAACCAGAATATATTAAGTCTTTTATTGTTTGTGGACAAACGAGGCCTAAATATTATTCTGCTGTTAACAGCTTCCATAGGAAAGCTCTTATTAACGATTCTAATATATAAGATGATTGGTGAAACTGTTCTAGCCATTTTATTATCCCATGGTATTATAGACATAACAACAGGTTTGGTTGCCATGAGAGCCCTTGATATAAGGCATAAGGTTCGACTTCAAAGTATTTCTACGGAGATTTTAACAACTTTTCTAAGGTACGGTTTTCCATTAATTGGACTAACACTTACCATGTCCTTACTGAATTTTTCAGACAGATATGTAATCACCTATTATTTTGATAAATCCTATGTAGGCATCTATGGTGCCAATTACGCTTTGCCGGCAGCTATATTTACCATGATTATGATTGGTATGAACAGAAGCTATTATCCGAATCTGATTAAAGCTTATAATGAGCAAGATGAAGAAAAGGTAATGCGACTGTTAAAAAGCGGCACAAAGAATTATATACTTATTGCCTTGCCGGCTGCTGTAGGGCTTTTTGTAATTGCAAAACCTTTGGCCACATTGTTTCTAGATTATAAGTATGTCGGTGGTAGCCATGTGATTGGCATCATTGCCTTTGGTATGTTTTTTCTGGGACTTACAGAATACGTTAACAAAGGTTGGGAACTTAAAGGAAGCACGGTTAACATATTACGAAATTGTTTTATAGCCGCTTTGTTTAACATGGTATTAAACATTCTATTTGTCGGTAAATATGGCTACATCTTTGCAGCATATACCACATTATTTGCCTACATAATCTATTTTATGTTGAGTTATGTATTTAGAAACAAAGCCATTCCCTTTTATATCGAAAGGAAGGCCATATTGAAGATTGTACTGTCGGCCTTTATTATGGGTGTTGTGGTTAAAGGTGTTATCGTTTGGATGGGCTATAGTAATATGAGTACCATCATAGGTATAGTATCCGGCGGTCTCATCTATTTTGTACTTTTATATATTTTAGGTGAGCTTAAAAATATTAAAGAATTTCTAAAGGATGGGTGACTATGAAGCATTTGTGCTTGGTACTTTACTATATGATCGGGAAAAGAATGCCCGCATCGGATGGGTTTTTAACATTTGGTGCCAAAAAAATCAGAGCTTTTCTGGTTAAGAGAATCTTTGATAAGGTAGGGCAAGATGTGAATATCGAGAAGAACGTATTTTTTGGAAAAGGCGCAGGCATATCCATAGGTGATCGTTCAGGTATTGGCCTTAATGCCCGTATCCAAGGACCCTTAACCATAGGAAAATATGTAATGATGGGTCCGGATGTCATCATCTATACCAGGAATCATGATATACAAAATACAAGTGTACCCATGATTGATGGCGGGGAAACACTACCAAGAGCAGTTGTCATTGAAGATGATGTCTGGATTGGTGCTAGAGCCATTATTTTGCCGGGTGTTAGAATCGGTCAAGGTGCTGTTGTAGGTGCCGGTGCTGTCGTAACCAAAGATGTCGATAACTATGCCATCATCGGAGGTGTACCAGCGAAAAATATCGGTCATAGAACCCATCAACCACTTTGAAAATATAAACCGTTATGGTATTATAGGTATGTAGTTTTGTTAATAACTTAACTTTTAGTTATTTTTTCATCTGCAGTGGATTAGGCTAGCTTGCTAACCAAGAACTTAGAAATTATGTGGAAAAGTTGAGTTAATATATAATTATTAAAATAGAATAACTGGAGGAGCTATGAAGAAAAAAATATGTGTACTGGGACTTGGATATATTGGACTACCAACGTCGGCTATGTTTGCCAATAATGGGCATGAAGTTATTGGTGTGGACGTCAACGAAGCGGTTGTTAATAACCTGAATGCAGGTAAAATTATTATTGAAGAACCATTCTTAGATGCTTTGGTCTATGAAGTGGTCAGCCTTGGTAAGCTAAAAGCAAAGACAACGCCAGAAGAAGCGGATGTTTTTATCATAGCGGTTCCTACGCCAATCAATGAAGATAAAACAGCCATGATGGATTATGTAGAAGCGGCAACAAGAAGCATTGTACCATTCCTTAAGAAAAACGACATGGTTATATTAGAATCTACGTCACCACCAGGTACGGTAGAAAAGTTGATGATGCCTATACTAGAAGGCGCTGATTTGAATCCTTATGAGGACTTATATGTAGCACATTCTCCTGAACGTGTTATTCCGGGTAAGATATTAATAGAGCTTGTAGAAAACAATCGAATTGTCGGCGGTATTAACGAAGTATCATCGAAAAAAGTTAAAAAACTGTATGAGTCTTTTGTAAAAGGTGAGATTTTCCTAACGGATCCAACAACAGCAGAGATGTGTAAACTTATGGAAAACACCTATAGAGATGTTAACATTGCATTGGCCAATGAGTTGGCGCTGATATGTGAAGACCTAGGCATTAATGCTTGGGATGTTAGAACGTTTTCTAACAAACACCCAAGGGTGGACATTCACATGCCCGGTCCCGGTGTAGGTGGTCATTGTTTAGCGGTAGATCCATGGTTTATTGTTGAGAAATTCCCTCAAACAGCTAAGATTATAAGATTAGCAAGAGAGACCAATGATGCGATGCCGGCCCATGTATTCTCCAAATCAAAAAAGATACTGGGTCAATTAGCAGGCAAAAAAATCACCATATTAGGCATTACCTATAAACCGGATATCGATGATTTAAGAGAAAGCCCAATATTGGAGTTGATTGAACTTTTTGAAGAAGTCAGGGATATTAAGCTCAGCCTTTTTGATCCTTTTGTTAAGGAGTTCAAGCACCTTGCGGTTGATATCAAAGAAGCTTGTACAGATTCTGATTTGATTATACTGGGTGTTAATCATAAAGTATTCGAAGATATTGATTTTAATGAAATTAAGCCCCTTGTTAAAGAAGGGCGTATCCTAGATACAAGGAATTTCTACGACGCAGATAAGATCAACACTTTAGGATTTGACTACCATCTGCTTGGAAAGGGAACTATTTAATGCAAAAAAAGAAAGTATTGATACTGGCCTATCAATTTCCGCCTATGGGTGGTGCCGGTGTCCAAAGAACTTTGAAGTTTGCCAAGTATTTGCCACAGTTTGGATGGGAACCTATTATATACACCGTTGATCATAAAAAAGGGGTCAATGATCCTACTTTAAGCGATGAGGTTAACCATATTCGTATCATTCGGACCAAGAGCCATGATTTGACCCATTGGAAAAAGCCCTTTCATATCCTTGGTAAATTCCTATCAAGAAAATTGCTCATACCGGATGGTGAATGGCTTTGGTATAGAAAAAACAGAAGAAGCATACTTGAGTATGTAAAAGAGATACAACCGGATGTGATCTATAGCACCTCTTATCCATATAGTGATCATCTTTTAGGCCTATATGTAAAAAAGCATTACAAAGATATTCCTTGGGTGGTTGATTTTAGGGATGAGTGGACAAAGAATCCTTATATATTGGATATGAATTACAGCACCTATCGAAGAAAGATTGAGCAGAAAATGGAAGCAGATGTGATTGCCCACTGCGATTACTTCATTACGAATTCTCCTTTTATGTTAGAAGGTTTTATGGAGGATTATGATTTGAAAGACCGATCGATCGTCATACCCAACGGCTATGACGTTTCTGATTTTGAAGGCCTGCAAGTCCAGACAACGAGAAGAGAAAAACTAACCATGACCTATGCTGGTTCTATGTATGGTCGTAGAAAACCGGATTATTTTTTAAGAGCTCTGAATAAAGCTATTGAAGATCAGCTTGTTGATGAAAAGGATATCCTGCTACAGTTTGTAGGTGATTTTTCCAAACAGAATATTGAGAAAATCTCAGGTATGTTGGGCGATAAAAAAATCGTGCAATTCTATCCTTATATGGAACACAAGAAAAGTATTGAGTTTCTTCTGAATTCAGATGTTCTTTTATTAATTGTGGGTAAAGGTATCGGTGATAAGAATTTTTATACAGGGAAAATATTTGAATATATTAATACCCAAAAAACCATATTGGGCTTAGTACCGGAAGATGGTGCAGCAGCTATGGTCATTGAAGAAACCAAGACCGGATACGTTGTCGATAGTACAGAAGTGGACAAGATAGCAACATGTATTGGTGATATTTATAGCAGATGGAAACAGGAAACACTTGAAGTACAGCCAAATTATGAAGCTATTCGTCAATATGATCGGGTGAATCTCACCAATCAGTTATCCAAGATTCTTGACCAAGTTTCAAAGGGATGATAGGCTGTGATAGAACTGAAGCAGTGAAAGGTGTATTTTATGAATGAGAATAGTGGTAATCGATTAAAAGTTCTTCATATCATAAGCGGTGGTGATACCGGTGGTGCAAAAACCAGTGTGATTACCTTATTAAGGTGCCTTAAAGATATGATTGATATCAAACTGGTTTGTTTTATTGAAAGTGATTTCACAAAAGAAGCCAAAGAACAGGGCATTGATTTGATGATTATGAAACAGAAAAATCGTTTTGATATGACAGTGGTGAATAAGCTTACGGATTATATTCATAAGGAAGGCTTCGACTTAATCAACTGTCACGGTGCCAGAGCCAATTTTATAGCGTCTAAGTTAAAAAATAAAACCAAAGTTAAGCGAGTTACAACGATTCACAGCGACTATGAACATGATTTTGACAACAATATCTATAAGAAAATCATATTCACGATGTTAAATAAGAAAAGTCTTAAGACTTTTGATGGGTTTATTACCATGGCCAAAGATTTTAAAAAGGACATGATGCGAAGAGGTTTTGATAATATTTATGTAGCCTATAATGGGATTGCAAAACATCAGTCTCATACAGAAATGACGAAAGAAGATTTTTGTAGAAGACAAAATGTTCCCTATAAAGAAAATAGCTTTGTTGTCGGATCAGCCACAAGATTGCATCCGGTCAAAGGTATTGATGTCCTTCTTAAGGCCTGTACGATTATTAAGACTTATTCAGAGGATATTGTTTTTTGGATTGCCGGTTATGGAGATGAAAAATATTTACGAGAGTATGAAGAGTATATCCGAAAAAATGAACTGGAAGATACGGTTCATCTTATTGGCTTTGTTAAAGACATTGACGCTTTTTATCAGGTTATTGATATCAATACCATTACCTCCCATAGTGAGGCGGTATGCTATGCTCTACTAGAAGGTGCAAGGTTTGCTAAGCCTTCTATAGGGTCAAGGGTAGGTGGCATTCCGGAGTTAATTGAAGACGGTGTAACGGGCTTGTTGTTTCCGGACAACGATAGTGAGAAGTTAGCAGCATCCATCATAAAAATATATGAAGATCAGGCTTTGGCACAAAGACTTGGAACGCATTTACATGATAAAGTTATGGCTGAATTTACAGATGAAGCAATGGCAAAGCGATATGTTGAGATCTATCAAGAAATGTTGAGAGGATAAGGATATGAAGAGAAAAATCAATAGCATTGACATCTTAATAGCACTTGGTATTGTTGTATTACTGGTGGGTGCCTATATGTATATGTCACGAAGTCAGGTTGATGATGGTTTTACAATTAGCTCGGATCATAGAGTGAGTTTTATGGTAGAGACAGATAAGTTGCCTCTTGGCATGGGAGAGCGGATTCATGTAGGTGATCAGTTGGTAGCAAGTGGGCGTTATCAAGATGCTTATGTGACAGATGTTAGTATTGCCGAGTCCATGGAAGTGATTGCAAACGATGGTGTTTTAGTAGAAGTGGTGAATCCAACCAAAGAACTCGTTCGGGTTACTGTGGATGCAAAGGTGAACAAATACGGACCATATCGGGATTTATCAGGACAAGAGATTAAGGCAGGTTTGGATTTTTGGTTTAAAACAGATGACGTCGTGACCTTGACAAAAATCGTCCAAATGGTTGAAGAGGAGAATTAAGATGAAGCTCATCACGAGAGAAGGTAAGTTATTTAATAAAATACATATATTTGATCTACTGTTTCTGATGTTACTCATAGTGGTGCTTCTTGGTGCCATAAGCAAATTCTCAGGCAAGAACATCATAAATCTGACGACCAATACAGAAAATGTCATGGTTGAGTTCACGGTCGAAACCTATCCTTTCCAAGAGGGCTATTTTGCCTCAATTAAGGTAGGGGATAAGCTGGCCGAAGATAAGAAATACATTAACGGTATGGTAACCGATATTCAGATTATCGACAATATGTTAGCTTTACCGGACAATAATGGTCAGATGGTAACCGAATCAGATCCTTATAAGAAGAAGGCATTGGTTACATCACGCGTAGAAATGTCTTATAAAGACCCGGTTTACAAAATGGGAAAAGAAGAGATGGTGGTAGGTAATATCTTTTATTTTACAACAGAAAAGGTTAAGCTATCCTCTGTGATCGTGGATTTTAAAATAGTCAAGTAAATGGGGAAAACCATGGATATTCTAAGAAGAAAAATATATGAAAGCTTTATATTTAATTTTATATTGAACTTGGTGGAGATGGCGAAGCACAGTCATATTATGAAACCGAATTCAAAAACCTATAATAAGACCCATCCGGAAAAATTTATGGATTTCTTTTTGATACGTTGTTTGTTTTTTGTTGACGAAGTTTTTGAAAAAGCCTTCAAGCCTTTTCGCAAATTATGGGATCAAAGTTGGTTGGTTGTTTTTTTTAGAGGTGTCTACAAGAACCTGACAAGAAACAGCTTTGTCGGTGTGATTGTTAAAGAAGCTAACTTTATCTATATCATTGCCCTATATGTATACGTGGATAAGTTCGTTAGGATTGTTGCAGGCCCTTTATCCGGCACATGGGATGAACTGCTTTTTCTTCTCATTGTAGCTTTCTTTGTTTATAGCCGTATTATATGGAACAAAAGGTATGTCTATTCAGCGATGGATCTGCCGATTGCTTTCTTTGCACTGATTTTTATGCTGTTGGTATTTATTAATTCGCCGGACTTTGCTGTTGCCATTGAAGGCTTTAGAGTAGTGGTTCAGCATGTTCTTTGGTATTATTTAGCCCTACAGTTATTAAGAGACAGAATGATTATACATAGGACCCTCTGGATATTCATCGTTGGTATAGGCTTGTTAGGTTTTCATGGCATCTATCAATATTTGACCAAAGCACCTATGCTGGGCAATTGGGTAGATAGCGGAGAGACCATTACCACGAGAGCGTATTCCATTATTGACAGTCCAAATGCATTTGCATCTCTATTGGTTTTATTCATACCTATTGGTTTTGCTATGTTTATCGCTCATAAAGATATATTACTTAAAATAATAGCCCTTATTTTTACACTGGCAATGGGTGTCAGTCTTTTAGTAACCTTCTCAAGAGGTGCATGGATTGCTGCGTTTTTATCCATTATCGTTTTCTTCTTATTCATGGCAAGACGTATGATTTTATTTATCTTTGCTGTGGTTTTAGCAGCGCTCTTTAATTTAGACGCTATTTATAACCGTTTTAGTTATATGTTTACGCAAGAGTATAGGATAAAATCAGCAAATGGTGGTCGGATTTATAGATACAACTATGGTCTTGACAAGGTTGCCAATGATAAGACCATTGGTCTTGGTTTAGGCAGATTTGGTGGTGCAGTTGCAACCAATCATAATCTAGCACCGTTTTATATGGATAACTATTACCTAAAGACTTTTATTGAGACTGGCTATGTAGGCATCACAACTTTTGCACTTCTAATCATGACCCTACTTTTTAATAGTGTAAGATATATTCTAGGTATCAAGGAAAAGGAAGATCGGATTTTAGCTTATGGTATTTTCTCAGGTATGATTGGTGTGCTCATTCATAATTTTGTTGAAAACATTTTTGAATTACCTTTTATGGTGATTTATTTCTGGGTTTGTGCCGCAATCATTGTAGCCATGTATAAGTGCGGCCATAGAAAGGATGTTGATTGATTTGAAAAAAATATTAATATCCGGTTATTATGGCTACTTTAATTCAGGTGATGATGCTATTTTAACGTCTATATGTAAAGATATTAGAGAAATATCACTCGAACATGAAATCACCATACTATCCAATAATCCACCCAGCACCAGATTGGAATATGGTGTTGCAGCTGTCGAAAAATTTAACTTTATCAAAGTGATTAAGGCCATCATCAAAAGTGACATCGTTCTTATGGGTGGCGGTAGTCTATTGCAAGATGAGACCAGCAATAGGTCCTTGTATTATTACCTTTTCATACTATGGTTTGCAAAAATAAGTAGAAAAAAAATCATGCTCTATGCCAACGGCATCGGTCCCATCGGTCATCGCTTTAATCGCTTTTTGACGAAGTTAGTGGTCAATCAAGTGGATATTATTACTTTACGGGAACGTATGTCACAAAATGAACTTAAACACATGGGTATTGATCGTCCGGAGATTCATGTGACGGCAGATCCTGTTTTTTCTTTTCCACCTCTGGATGTGCATGTTGATGAGATTCTAAAGGAAGCACATATTGAAAAGGATGATAAGTTGGTTGGCGTTCTATTTAGAGAATGGAAAAACAGTCACCACTGCAGTAGAAAAATAGCCGAGATCTGTGACTACTTAAGTACAAGTTATGGTGCCAAAATCATACTCATCCCGATGAAACATCCTGCTGATTTGGTGACTTGCGAAGCCATATCAAGTTATATGGAAAACGAAGCAGTTATACTAAGGCACAAGTATGATGCCAAAACTTTGATTGAAATCATGGGGGAAATGACCTTGGTGCTTAGTATGCGCCTTCATGCGTTACTCTATGCAGCGCTAAAAGATGTGCCTATGATTGGATTCTCTTATTCCCATAAAGTCAGATATTATATGAAGGAATTGGATCAACCTTATATTGAAGATGTAACTGATTTTGAAACTGAAGAAGTGAAAGTCATCTTGAATGAGATTTTTGATCATTACGAAGACATTCGAGAAAAAATCCACGAAAAAGTAACAGAGATGCGTCTGAAAGCAGATCAAAATAAAATGTTGCTTGAAAAAATCATGACGCTATAATAATGCTATATTAAGAAGGTGTGTTAAATGGTATTAAAGTCTTGGTATACAAAAAAAATAAATATAGGGTTCATGTCCATAGCCATCTTTATGGGTATGTTCATCATGAGTGGTCAAGAAATCTCGGCATCAACATTACCGGCGGTTCATGAGAAAGTCACGACAGAGCAAGTGACCAAAGGGTTAACCTATGAGGTTAAAGGTCGGTTGACAGCGAAGGGGTGGGTGAACCTTCATGTTATGAAAATGGCATTGTCTGAACCAACTCTAATACTGGATACCATTACGAGCAGAAGCCATACAAATGATATGGAAACCTTAGTTGAAATGACGGCTCATGATGCTACCTATACCGGTGCCATAAGTGGTACAATCAAGGATATCTTTGAGGGTAATGTGATAGATGAAGAACGATTGCTTGAAGCCCTAGAAGGTGAGGGTGTCTTGCTTCAAGGCGGTGAAAAAGTACGGGAAGGTAGTAAAAAAGAGAATGAACGTATGGCCAGATCCGTCTATGGTGTTACGACAGACCGTCAGATACTGGTTTTTATAGTGGCAGAATATAATCAAAGCAGCATTGGCGCCACTCATGAAGAGATGCAAGATTATTTGTTAGATTATGATGTTGTAGATGCTTTGTATATAGATGAAGTAGATGCACCTTCAATGGCGATTCGTGGTCCGGGTGCCTTTGTCTTATCTCAAAGAAATGTCCTAATGGACGAGACGATACCGATGACAACGATTGGACTTGGCATCCGATCAGAAGCACCGGCAACAGAAGCTTACAACCTAATAATCAAAGTGGATAAATCACCGTATATGGTGTCAAAACCAATTGGTATTAAGCTTTTAGCTAGAGACATGAATTATAACCCTGTGGCCATAGATTCAGGTCAGATTGCATGGAGTATGTCCGGTGGGTTTGGTACGATTAGCAACAATACCTTCATCCCTATGGAAGGGGGAAGAACCACCATAACTGCCTATTATCAAGGGAAACGAACGAGCATAACCTTGAATATATTTGATCCGGATACCAAAGATCCATTATATGAAGCCTTACCTGGAGCCGGTTTTACTGTCAATATTTTTGGAACAACGGTTAAACAAAAAAGGTTGCTCGATAGCATTGTTATGGAAAAGGTATACGAAACAATGAACGGTGCAGGCTACGGTATTTTTGCCGGTCAGACCCATATTGACGGAAATAAACTGCTCAAAAATCATTATATCTACAAGAACCAATATAGCATTTTGGACATGGAAGGGGCTAGGCTTATATCTCTTGCCATGGGCACAGGCAGCATGGTGATGACCGATGAAACACAGTGGAATAAGTTAAAAACCACACTTGCCACAACGGTTCAAAACACAATCATTATTCTTGGAACACAGAGCCTTACGAGCAATGAAAAAGGATTTTTTCAATATGAGCGCCAACAAATCCATGAACTATTAAGAGAATTTGTTGCCAAGTCCGGTAAGAATGTATTTTATGTCAATGCCGGAGCGACAGAAGACAAAAATCAGTGGTATGATGGTGTTCGTTACATCGATTTAAACGGTCTTTTGTACCAAGTAGAAGAGAATAACAGTGTGAACCTGTACGACAGCTTTCAGACCCTTAGTTTTACATTTTCAGGTAGTAGTAAAATGACCTATCGATTGACAGACCTGTATCCTAAGACAACCGTATCCAGATAAATGCGAGGTTCCCATGGTAAGAAATAAAAAAGATTCATCCCTAAATATGATTGTGGTCATTATTGGGCTAACCTTGATTGGCAAAGTGGTGGGGTTATTAAGAGATACCTTTATCGGCTACAAGTTGGGTGCTGATTTTGAATCCGATGTTTTCTTTATGGCTTTAAGTTTGACCACCAGCGTGTTTCTTGGTATTGGTAGCGCGATCGCCACCAATATCATTCCTATATTTGTCCGGTATAGAAAAAACCAAGAAGATACCAAGGGTATTAGCAGTATTTTTAATGCAGTTGTTTTATTATCTCTTGTGATGGGCATTGCTTATTATATAGCTGCGCCATGGATTGTAAAGCTGTTTGCGACGGGTTATACCGGTGAAAAACTTGAGATGACCATACAAATGACCCGGATTATGATACCATCCATCTTGTTTATTTCTCTAACTTATCTGTTTGTAGGTGCTATGCAAGCCCATGAAAAGTTTATCTTACCGGCAATGATTAGTTTTCCATATAACATTCTTTTCTTCATCTATCTGGCTATCGGTATTGAAACAAACGGTATTGCAGGCCTTGCCTTAATCACCATGATCGGGTGGTTGCTTCAGATGATTGTCCTAGCACCTTCAGTTATTAAACACAAGCTGGTACCTCTTATGGGGCATATTGATTTTAAGCACCCGGCGTTAAAACACTTTTTTATTGGGATAATTCCCATCATTTTGGTTACATTGACCCATCAGTTCAATATTGTCATAGATAACAAAGCTGCTTCTTTTCTAGGTGACGGAAATGTCTCTGCTATTTATTATGGTAATATGCTTTTTAAGGCTATAGTAACAACAACGGTATATGGTATTACGGCGGTCATGTTTCCAAAATTCAATGAGAAGTTTCTAGATGAAAACCATGAAGGCTTATATCAATCAGTCATTAACGTTCTAAGGAGTGTATTATTACTCTTGATTCCTATGTCCATTGGTTTGATACTGACCGGCCCCTATGTGATTGCCCTTATTTTTGAACGGGGTGTCTTTGACGCAAGCGGCACCATCGCCACCACCATTGCTTTTACCGGATATACCTCTTTTATGATTGCTTTCGGATTTATAGATGTATTAAATAAAGCCTACTATACGCTAGGCATTCGACGAATCCCTTTGCTTATAGGCGGCTTCATTATTTTGGTGAATATTGGACTTAATAATCTTTTAGTGGACAAATATGGCTTTGCAGGCATCGCCAACGGTACATCCATTGCCTTCTACTGTGGTGCTGTACTCAGCTTCTTTCTCTTTAGCAGGCAGTTCAATGCATTTCCTCTTCACCGATTCTTTAACACCTTGCTTAAGACCTTAATGGCCACTGCAGTCATGGGTGGGAGTGTATATTTGTTAAATCAGTATTTGAACCCCATGTTGGGTATATCAACTAAAGGTAACTTAGCCATAATAGGTATAGATATCACCCTCGGTATGGTCATCTATGGGTTGACCTTAATCCTACTTAAAGAGCAGCTCATCTACAATATCTACAAGCAAATACTAGATAAATTCAAACAAAAACATGCTTAAGGTCTTATAGATGCATCAATTCTTCTAATACTCTACCTTCTACTTTCTCCATTTTAAGGCCTAACAAAGCGGCAAAGGTGGGTCCTTCATCAACCAGGTGACTGTGCAAAAGCACAGCGCCTTTTTTAATGGAAGGGCCTTTCATTAAGAGTAAGGTTTTTTGATCCGGGTGCTCAGGCATAAAACCATGATCACCAATATAAGTGTCCGGATCGTCTTTACTATCATGTATGATTTTACCTGAGGCACTGTTTCTAAAAACATGACGGTCCTTAGCTTCTAGAATATAGCTAAAGTCTCCGGATAAGTTGTATTTTTCGGAAGCTTCATCATGGGTCAACATGAAACGTAGTGGTGTTTCAGGCATTTTTACAAAAGCCTCTAAGACCGCCTTGATTTTTGTTCGTATCTCTTCTGTAGCTTTTTCATGAATATGAATCTGACAAGAGCCACCACAGGTACAGCCATAGGCTTGCCAAGAGATAATCTTATTGTCAGCATCGGTTGTTAGAAGGCCTTCTTTTTTAAATAGACTATTGATCTCAATAACGGTATCAAAATCATGGGTACCGTGGTCCCCAAGTAAAACAATATTGGTATGTGGCAGTTGACCGTTTTTTTCAAGGGTTTGAATCAAGCGTTCAATGCGCTGGTCAATACGTTTTAAGGCTTTGAGACTTTCTTTACTCTTTAGGCCATGGATATGTCGCATGGTATCCAGCTCCGTAAAATGTATGGCCATTAGATTCGGTTTTTTCTTCCTTAAGATATAATGGGAAACAGCTTCACTAAAATTATCCAAATAAGGCTGAGTTGTGCCTTTTAATAGTCGCTTATACTTAACTACAGGCCATAGCATATTTTTAGTGCCATAATCCCAGAAAAGCTTAAGGCGGCTGATGGAATGATCCGGTGACCAGATCTCAGGAATATTATAATCGATGTTGGCACCAGCCATAACCGGCCACAAGACAGTAGCGGTTTTTAGTCCGGCTTGAGTGGCATAATCAAAAAAAGTAGGTACTTTAATGTCCCGTTCATACCAATGCCAATCTTGAAGGGTTGCTTTGGCAGGATCTGGAAGCTCATTGTTATAGATACCATGAACAGAAGGGTAGTGGCCGGTGGACAAAGAAGTATGACATGTATAAGTGACGGTTGGGTAAACACTGGTCACTTCTTTAACATGAGCACCGTCACGTATAAAGCCGGCAAAAGTCGGCAGGCTTAATAAAGTCTTATAGTCCAACTTATTTAGGGCATCCACACTGATAATCATCAAATTATTTTTTGTTTGCATACGTCGCCTCCCTTAGCCTCTTTTTTTGCTAAAACGTCATGAGGTCGCCCATGTTATAAAGACCAGACGGTTTGCCATCTAAGAATTTGGCGGCATTCACAGCACCTACAGCGAAAATACGTTTGGACATGGCTTTGTGGTTGATTTCAATAATCTCATCTTCGCCTGCAAAAATAACGTCATGTTCGCCAACAATGGTACCACCACGAATGGCATGGATACCAATCTCTTTTTTGGGTCGTTTGATACGTTCTGCACTACGATCATATTTGTAGTTGTACGTATGATCCAGCGTATAGTTGATACCTTCTGCAATGGCTAGGGCCGTACCACTTGGAGCATCTACCTTCTGATTATGATGTTTCTCGATAATCTCAATATCAAAGTTGGCGTCCGTTAGTATTTTTGTTGCTTTTTGAGCCAAGCTAATAAGCAAATTAATACCAAGAGACATATTGGCTGAGAACAATACAGCAACTTTTTCACTGATTGCTTTAAGATGTGCAACTTGGTCTTCACTAAGTCCGGTGGTACATGCAACGATGGGGGTACTTGTTTTGGCACTATAGTCTAAGATGGCATCAACGGCATTTGCATTTGAGAAATCGATGATAACATCCGCTTTGACATCACATTGATCCGGTGTTTCAAACACTGGGTAAGGGTTTTCTATGCCCATATAGGGGTCGATACCGGCGACGATGGTGACTTGATCATTATCTGCTACCAATGAGGATATAACCTGACCCATTTTGCCGTTACAACCGTGCATAATTATACGTGTCATGGTGAACCTCCTTTATTGCAAGTTCAAGCCCATATCAAGCATAGCTTTTCTTAGATACTCGACATTGGCAGGTTCCATTTCAAAAAGCGGTCCTCTTGTAGGTCCTACATTCATACCCATAAGGTTAAGGGCTTTCTTTATTGGAACAGGGTTGACTTCACAGAAGATGGCTTTTGTCAGCTCATGCATTTTAAGTTGTCTGGCAAGGGCGCCTTCAAGGTCACCGGTTCTATAATTGGCTACGATATCATGGGTTTCTTTTGGTAGGATATTGGCAATAACAGAAACAACACCTTTTCCACCAAGGGCAAGAAGGGGGAGAATCTGATCATCGTTACCGGAGTATATGTCCAATCGACCTTCTACTGCATGGGCAAGATCAACCACTTGGGCGATGTTACCACTGGCTTCTTTGATGGCAACAATGTTGTCAATAAGAGAAAGGGCTTTGGCGGTTGCAGGTTCTATATTAAGACCTGTTCTTGAAGGAACGTTATAGAGCATAATAGGTATACTTACAGCATTTGCAATCTCCGTATAGTGACGGATAAGGCCTTTTTGTGTGGTTTTGTTGTAATAAGGTGTCACAAGAAGTAAGGCGTCAGCACCAAGTGCTTCTGCTTTCTGTGACAATTCGATACCATGGGCGGTATGGTTACTACCTGTGCCGGCCATAACAGGTACACGCTTATTGGTATGTTCTACAGCTACACGGATACATTCTAATTGTTCTTCATCTGTGAGTGTGGATGCTTCGCCGGTGGTACCGCATATAACGATACAGTTGGTGCCGTGATCGATTTGAAAATCAATCAGTTCTCTTAACTTGTCATAATTAACACTTTCGTCTGCATTCATAGGTGTTACTATTGCTACGCCGGATCCGGTAAATATTGACATATGATTCCTCCTAAAGTTTAAATCGATGATTAAGTGACTATACCCATATTTTGACAATAAAAAACAGTCAACAAGTGCGACTGTGCATTCTCAGAATGATAAGACACAAGTAGCACTTCATATACGCAAGGTATACGACAGTCAAATGGCTGTTAACCAGTTGCCCAGGAAGGGGCTTACAGGTAACCCAAACCTTCGGCGACATCTCCTTTAATTATACATCATTTGCACCTGAATGCATCCATATAATGACTCTTAGCTATCGCGCCTCTACTTTCGTTGATGAACAATAAGGTTCAAAACAACGTATAAAATTGAGTTAATCTTATCATTTTTTCAGTCAACTGTCAAATGAATAGAATAAGTACAGCCCCAAGAATCGGGCTTTTATTCCAAGTCTTGAGGCTGTTATTTTCTTGTTCTCTAGGAAAAACAATGCTAAGTTAATGCGTTGAAGCATCGCATTAACGATCAGGAAGTTTCCTTTCGAACCGTTCAGAAATATGAGCAAAGCTCATAACGAAGCGTAGCTTCTTTTCTTGATAGATAATAGATGAGCCTTAGCACATACATTAGATCATACGTGTTAATAAGGACTGGCTACGTTGAATGAATTTTGTCATGGCTTCGGCGTCAAGTGGCTTATGGCTCATAAGCGCCAAATCATACAAATGCTCACAGAAAAGCTTCACATCTTCTTTCTTATCCGCTTCTTCGTGGTGGGTGAGTATGAAGTCGACAATCTTGTTTTTCTTATTCAGAATCAAAGTCTCATCACTTGGCATATCTCCAAGTCCCATGCCCATGAAGCCGTACATCTTGCTCATGTCCTGCATTCTTCTGGATTCTTCTGCAAGTACAATAACGGCAGAGATGTCTTCTGATTTGAGAGACTCCAGTTGAACCTTAATGTCTTCCTTTGAGAGAACCTCTGCAAAAAGCTTTTGAAGTTGTTCTGCAGATGCGTTATGCGCTTCCTGATCATCTTCATGTATCGTTTCTTTCATTACATCCGTTAAGTCGGCATCAATCCTTGCAAACTTAACATCGCTTGTCTTGGCTTCAATATGTGAGATAAAAGCCTGATCAATACTATGTTCTAAGATAACCGCTTCCATGTCATGGTCTTTGAACATCTTAATATATTGGGCTTGTTGTACCGGATCGGTGACATAATAAACTTTGTTTTCATGCTTTTCTTTATTGCGTTCCAGATAGTCACTTAGAACCACATAGTCGCCGGTTGTTGTTTTGTATAAGATAATGTCTTTAACTTTGTCATAGAACTTTTCGTCTCTAAGTCCACCGAATTTGATGAAGGGGTGGATGTCGCCCCAGAATTTCTCATAGGATACTTTATCACTTTTGTAAAGGCTTTTTAAGCGGTCAGCCACTTTCTTAGAGATATAGTCCGAGATCTTCTTAACAAAACCATCGTTTTGTAGGAAACTTCTTGAGACATTAAGAGGCAAGTCAGGACAATCAATTACACCTTTTAACAACAATAAGAACTCAGGAATGACTTCCTTAATATTTTGTGCAACAAAGACCTGGCTGTTATAGAGCTTGATCTGACCTTCAATGTTCTCGAACTCGTTACCAAGTTTAGGGAAGTATAAGATACCTTTAAGATTGAAGGGATAATCCATGTTCAAATGAATCCAGAACAAAGGTTCTTTAAAATCCATGAAGGTATCACGGTAGAAAGCCTTGTATTCTTCATCAGTACATTCACTTGGTTGTTTTAGATATAAGGGTGAGATCTCATTTAAAGGCTTAGGTTCAACAACCTTATCTTCGCTGTCTTTATCTGTTTCTGTTGTTTTTTCTTCTTCTTTGCCGACTTCTTCAAAATAAATCTCATAAGGCATGAAAGAACAATATTTCTCAATGGTGCTTTTAATTTTATAAGCGTTTTTGAACTCTTTGCCATCTTCTCCAAGATGTAGGATGATATCCGTACCTCTTTCGCTTCTGTCACCGTCTTCTAATTCGAATTCAGTGCCGCCGTCACAAGTCCAGTGGATAGGTGTTGCATCTTGTTTGTATGAAAGGGACTTGATCTCCACCTGCCCTGCCACCATAAAAGCGGAATAGAAGCCAAGGCCAAAATGTCCGATAATTTGCTCAGAATCTGCTTTATCCTTATAGGTATTCAGGAAATCTTCTGCACCTGAAAATGCGATCTGATTGATGTATTTCTTAACTTCTTCACCGGTCAAACCAATACCATTGTCCGTAAAAGTCAAGGTATCAGCCTTTTCATCATAACGTACGACAATCTTGTAGGCTTCATCTGAAGGGAGTTCTACTTCACCCATAGTCGCTAGTTTTCTTAATTTGGTTATGGCATCACTGCCATTTGAAATCAATTCTCTTACAAAGATATCGTGGTCAGAATACAACCATTTTTTAATTATTGGGAAAATATTTTCGCTGTGTATAGACAAGCTTCCTTTTTCAATGCTCATGCTATAACCTCCTCTTATATGTAATTATGATTAATATAACCATATCCAATGTATATGATAGTCGTTCCCACAAGGATTGTCAAGAAAAATTTAGCACTCTCATGAGAAGAGTGCTAAAAGCAAAACTATATTTTAATCATAATCAGCTCATTTTTTTTGAAGAACTGGGTAATCATAGCATCAAAGGCATACTCTAGAGACTTGTCCAAGGTAAATTGGTTATAGTTCACACCAGTGGTAAGTTTAACATGTTGACCGTCAAATAGGATATTCAAGATGAAGCCTTTAATGGGATGACCGGAAGGGCTTTGGCCATGGCGTCTTAGAATCTCTTCAGTAGCGTCTTGAGATAGGGTTAAGGTAAGCTTCATACCGGTGGGTCTTAGACTTTGTTTCAAAACTGTGGCCACCACAGGTTTAATATAGGTCCAGGCAACATATTCATCGATGGATTGAATCTGGGCATCTTCCTTAGACATGTAACCTGAATTAACAGCCCCGTTAACGGAGAATCGGCACAAGGTATCTAAGTCAAGAGATAAGACCAGGAAATTATCAAAAATATCGGTTTTGATGAGTTGGTTCATAAAGGTTTTCGTGTCGTCAGCAATTAATCCAATCATGTGATTCCTCTCATAAGCTAGAATGATTTTATTATAAGTCTTTGGAAGAAAAGTTGCAATCCATACCGGAAAATTTGGCCGATTTCTCTTAATTGACAGCCTATAAACCCTCTGTTAAACTATCCAATAGGAGGTGTCATATGCGAGATTATAAACATGGATTAATAGATTATATAGAAGCTGCAACCTCACCCATTCAAGCGGTGACTAGAAGTATTAGAACCTTAGAAGAAAATAGCTTTGAAGCGTTGCTTATGTCAGATAATTGGAAGTTATCCCAAGGTGGAAAGTATTATGTAAGACCTTACCCCAGCATGCTGGTGTGCTTTACCATTGGTACAACGCCGTATATTCAGGAAGGTTTTAGAATCATCACATCACATACTGATTTTCCAAGCTTTAAGATTAAGCCGGATCCGGAGATTACAACCCATGGTTACTTGAAGCTGAATACGGAAGTCTATGGCGGACCGATTCTAGATAGTTGGTTCGACCGTCCAATTTCTTTGGCCGGACAAGTAGTGCTAAGATCAGATACAGTGTTTAAGCCCAAGGTGGTTGAGATCGATTTTAGGGATCCGATTATGGTGATTCCCAGTCTTGCCATTCATTTTAAAAGGCATGATAAAAAGGAAGCAGAGAAAAATCCTCAAGAAGACTTGTTACCAATCTTAAAAATGGTTGAAGATGAATTTGTTAATAAGGACTATTTGATCAGCGTACTGGCAAAGAAACTGGCCTGTGATGTAACGGACATCCTAGATTTTGATCTGTACATGTATGTAACAGAAAAAGGTCAGGTCATTGGCCTTGATCAATCTTTTATATCAGCCCCAAGGATCGATAACTTGGCTATGGTGTATAGCAGTGTGACGGCCCTTATTGAAAGCAGTCATTATGATGGTATCAGTATGGCAGCTTGTTTTGATAATGAGGAGATTGGAAGTACATCCAAACAAGGTGCGGACAGTGACTTGTTGCATCAAATCATAAAACGAATAGGACATAGCCTAAATGGCTCGCCGGAACAAATCTATAGACTGCTGGATCAATCCTTTATGATATCGGCGGACGGTGCTCATGCTACCCATCCTAATGCGACGACGTCTTGTGATATTACGAACTTCCCTGTTTTGAATAAAGGGATTACAATCAAAATCAGTGCCAAACAAAACTATGCCACAGACAGTGTAACTTCCGGTATTTTTCAGCAGTTATGTCATAAGGCAGAAGTGCCGTATCAGAGGTTTGTCAACCGATCAGACATACCGGGCGGAAAGACCTTAGGGCCTATTGCCACTAAGTATCTACCTATAAAAGCAGTGGATGTTGGGGTGCCAATGTTGGCCATGCATGCCACCAGAGAATTGATGGGTGTTAAAGACCTAGAAGACATTATTAAAGTGTTCAAAGTATTTTATGAAAATAAAGCTTGATATTTGGTTTTCATATGCTTTTGTGATATAATATGTAGTAATAGATACTACATGATGACTGTTTGACATTTCGGTTAATGGTTTTCATATCTTTATGTAAACAAAGGAGAATGCATATGAAATATAAAATTGTTGGCGATAGCAGTTGTGACATCACCAAGCAGATGGAAGAAGAGATGAACATAGCAATAGCACCCTTAACTTTTACTCTGGATGGTGTAGAGTATGTCGATGATGATAACTTGGATCTTGAGAATTACCTTAGGAAAATAGATCAAAGCAGCAGTGTTCCTAAAAGTGCTTGTCCATCGATTCAGGATTATTTGGATCATTTTGAAGGGGATCATGAATGGGTATTTGGTGTAACCCTATCTTCTGAACTGAGTGGCAGTTACAACAGCGCCATGAATGCCAAGACGATGTACCTTGAAAAATACCCAGATAAGAAAGTGCATATATTCAATTCGAGAGGCGCTTCTACGATGGAAGTTCTGATTGCCCTAAAAGTCCATGAACTGGTAGAGGCAGAGGAAAAGTCATTCGAAGAGATTGTAGATTATGTTGAAGCATACATTGATGAAGCTAAGGTACTTTTTGTACTGGATAAGATTGACACTTTGGAGAAAAATGGACGTATGAGTTCTATGAAAGCCAAAATCGTCAGAGCGCTTAATCTTAAGTTGATTCTAAAAGCAACGCCGGAAGGTGCCATTGACATGGTGGACAAAGCCAGAGGCACGAAAAAAGCCCTTGCAAAGATGGTAAACAGCATGCCAAAAGTGGGCACGGTATCAAAAGACAAAATACTAGCCATATCCCATTGCAATGCTCTAGAGCGTGCAGAGTATGTTAAGCAACTGGCCAGTGAATCTTATGATTTTAAAGATATCATCATCTTGAAGATGCGTGGTCTTAGTTCTACTTATGCGAATGAAGGCGGTATTATCATATCTTTTTAAAATAGTTGAACATCAAAACTAAGTTTTTAAATACTATAGCTTGTAATATAAGAAATCCCAAGGCAGGTCGCCTTGGGATTTCTTGTTCTCTAGGAAAGACAATGCCATATTAATGCGTTGAAGCATCGCATTAACTATCAAGGTCCTTTCCTATCGAACCGTTCAGAAATATGAGCAGAGCTCATAACGAAGCGAAGCTTCTTTTCTTGATTTTATGGGAGGTAATAAATCCAAAAGTTATACTTGTATGGCCAGGTCGGCACCAAGAACACCTACGATTTCCGAGTTGTCGTAAATGGGGAGGCTGACGGTCAGACAAGGGCTTTTGGTAATGGCTGAGATATAAACATCGGATATATGAACAAGACCTTTCATACTTTCTTTAAACCAAGGACGGATATTGGCACTTTTGATTCCGGCTGGCGGGTTGGAATAGATAAAGCTGCCATTGCTTCGGTTGCTCCAAAGTGCTTCTATCTGAGGGAGTTCATGGATGGTATTATCCAAGATCTCTTGATGGGTTTGTTTTTGGTCCATGGTAAGGGTTTTATGGTTTTGTAGAATGTCTTTTAGATGCATGATTAAATCTTCGCTTTGTTTTTCAATCTGTACTTTTTTCTGACTTAACATATCCACATCAATCTTATCCGTTAGGGCATGTAGACTTTTTGAGGCGTCGCCTAGGCTGACTTCCATTTCTTGAATCTCATCAAGCTTTGCATATTGGCTTTCGATGTGGTCATGGAGATGACCGATACCACTCGATACATCTCTAGAGACTTGACTGGCTCTTGCAATGGTAACAGAGAAATTATCGGTGACCACCAAGTTCTCTTCAATGCTTGTCGACATGTCCTTTACCTTTTGATCTAAGCGGTCAAAGGAAGCATCCACTACCTTAAGACCGTTTTCTATGCTGATGGTTTTTTCGACAGCCTTTGAGACATTGCTATTGGTTTGATTCGATTGTTCAATGACTGTATCAATGGAATTGTCAATGTTGGACATGATATTTGAGATCTCGGAGATGGATTCGGAGCTGTTAGTAGCTAAGGTGCGTATCTCGGTAGCAACAACACCAAAGCCTTTACCGGCTTCACCGGCTCTGGCAGATTCAATGGATGCATTAAGGGCCAGAAGTTGGGTTTGCTTATAGAATGTTTTTACGGATTCAAGAATCTCCGTGATTTTTCGTGTATCATCGTATAAGGTGTGGATAGAGGATGAAGAAGCGGTCGCAGCTGTGGAAATATCATCAATTAAAGTGATAATATCCAAGATAGAGGCCATTTGATTTTTTAGAACATCTTTGGAAGCTTGGCTGGAATCTCTAAGTTCAGTGGTAATGGCTTCTAGATGTTTGGTGTTGGCCAATATTTTTTCAGACATAAGCACGGTTTCATTAACCACTTGGTCATGTAATTGGTTGGTTGTTTTTAGATTGTCTGAAGTAGTATAGAGCGCTTTTGTGATGTTTTTTTGATCTTCAAGCAATATCTCAATGGAAGCGGTGGAAGCATCAATCTGAGCGGAGACAACCTGCATTTCGAAAACATGGGAACGTACCTGTTTTTGTAGAAGTCCGATACTCTTTGCCACCAGATCAACTTTTTTGTTATAAGTATTGGCCCCGATGTCGTGAAGTAAGGCGCCTTCGGATATGTTTTTTGCCTCAAGGATGAGGTGCTTCATTGTCTTTTTACCCATAATAACACTCCTTCTGTTTAGATTTAGGTTGGTACTGATTTTTATAGGAAAGATTGGAACAAAATTTTGTATAGAAAAGATTAAGGCGACAATAGGAAATTCTCAGAGTAGAACAAAAAAAAGACCGGCACACAGAAAAGTGTACAGGCCCCATTGCCAATAATGGTTTATTTTACAGGATAATCAAAAAATTGTCAATCTCAATAAATAAGGATTGCAATCTATGCATGAGGTTGTTACAATGAATCAAAAAAAGAAAGAGGACCGTCATGATATTCAGATTTTACTATATATAGGTGTTCTTAGCATAGGCATGTTGATTGGTATCTATAACATGGCTCATCCCAAGCTTGACCAAGCACTAGGGAAACTTCAGATCTTAACTTTAATAGGCCTATTATTTGTGATGGGCATTCGTCTAGGCGCAGATAAAATGGTGGTGTCTTCCTTGTCGACCATAGGTTTTCAGGCATTTGTGTTGGCTTTTGGCTCTATTGCCTTTAGTGTTCTCTTTGTTTTCTTAGGACGTCAAATATTGAAGTTAGACAGAAGGGGGCGCGTGAAATGACTTGGATTATAATGTTGTCGGTCATCATCGGTGCATTGACAGGGTATCTGTTCTTCCCCAGTCAGTGGTACGACTCGACAGGACTGGTTATTGATATTGGTTTATGTCTCTTGCTTCTTTTTGTGGGTATGGACATAGGGAAACAAAAAAATACGCTGGCAGAGATCAAGAAAATCGGTTTTAACATATTAGCGGTGCCGCTCATGATTGGCCTAGGAAGCATCTTTGGTGCTTTGGTTTTCGGACATTTTGTAGGCCTTAACTACAATGAATCCGGTGCTATCGGAGCCGGCTTTGGATGGTATACTTTGTCGGCTATTATGCTGGTGGATTATTCATCTGAAATCTCAGCATTGGCGTTTCTGACCAATGTTATACGAGAAGTTATGGCAATCTTAATGTTACCTCTAATAGCCAAATACATCGGTCACTATGAAGCGGTGGCACCATGTGGGGCAACAGCTATGGATACAACCTTACCGATTATAGCAAGATATACGACACCAAAGGTTGCCATTGTGGGCTTTGTATCCGGCGTGGTACTGTCTTCCTTGGTACCTTTATTGGTGCCAATTATAATCAACTTATAGAACTCATAAAACAAGATGCATGTACGATTGACTGAATATCGTAGTGTGTCTTTTTTTAAAAGTTTCATAGAGTGATATATCATTAGAAAAAATTTCACATAGTCAGGTAGGGGATTAACGAAGTTTGGCCGAAATAAATGCAAGATAGAAGTTTAAAGAAAAAAAGTATTATTTTTCCATTAAATTTTCACAGTTTAACTTAACAAAGTAACCTATGTATGATACAATGAGCACGCTTAAAACTTATTCACTTTTATATACACATTCACCATGGAGGCGTTATGTATAAACTGGATTTACATACTCATACAGTAGCAAGTGGTCATGCCTACAGTACATTACTTGAAAATGTCCAATATGGTCGTGAAAAAGGCATGGAACTCATAGGGGTATCGGATCACGCACCAGGTATGCCCGGTAGCACATATATTTTTTATTTTCAAAATATGAAACAAGTACCTGAGGAAATCATGGGCGTTCGTATTCTAAAAGGTGTAGAAGCCAATATTATCAATCTCAGTGGGAGCATTGATATGACGGATGACAACCTGTCTATGCTGGACTATACCATTGCAAGTCTGCATCCCCCTTGTATAACTTCTGGGAGTCGACAGGAAAACACAAAGATGTTGATTAAAGTCATGGAAAACCCATATGTGAACATCATTGGTCATCCGGATGACAGCAGATATCCTTTGGATTATGAGGAACTGGTGAAAGCGGCTAAGTATAACGATGTTCTGCTTGAGGTGAACAACAGTTCCATTAACCCCAACGGCTTTAGATCTGATACGCGTAAGAATATCACAAAAATGTTAGAACTGTGTGCCAAAGCAGATATAGAGATTATCTGTGGTTCTGACGCTCATATTGCTTTTGATGTGGGTCGGTTTGATTATTGCGATGCTTTGATCAGAGAGATTGGATTCCCTGAGAAATTGGTAATCAACCATTCGGTCGAAGCCTTTATGAGGAAAATCAATGCATCCTAAGAAAAGTATGAATATTAGCTGTCATTTATGCTTAAAAACCAGAAAAATGGTTAGATTGTCATAATAGTAGGAAATAATTCTTTACGCTAATAGTTTATCGTGGTAAAATCTAATTGAGGCGATTATATAATAAAGGAGAACTTAAATGAGTAAAAACATAAAATCGGCAGAAGTGGATAGACTTTTCGAAGCCATCTTAAGTTTAAAAGATCCGAAAGAATGTTATGCTTTTTTTGAAGATATTTGCACCGTTAATGAGTTACATTCTTTGGCACAGAGACTACAAGTTGCTAAGATGCTTAGAGATCACAATACTTATCTGGAGATTGCAGAAAAGACTGGGGCATCTACAGCCACCATATCAAGGGTAAACCGTTCCCTGAATTATGGAAATGACGGTTATGATATGGTATTTGAAAGAGTCAAAAACGGATAGAAAGCTAAAAGAATACAAGAGCTAAATGAATATAAATGAAAATAAAATAATTATAAGAGGTTGTACCCGACGGTATAACCTCTTATATCTTGTTTTTTCCATATTATATTTTTGTATGCTACTTAGTTTGATAGTTGGCAATAGGGGTTCTGGTTTAAGAGATCGGTTTCTTAGGTGTTTTCTTCCTGACTTCAGGGCGTCCGGCTTCTGGCTTTTTAGGTCTTGGTGCTTTAGGTTTTTGCCCTGTTTCTTTAGAAGGATGTTTGGTTAAGTAGTTATCAATCAACTGAGTGGCCATATGTTTTTGTGCCGTTGCCTGAATGGTTAAGAGATAAGCCGTTGTAAATATGGATAGCTTTTCTCGTTCAGCATCACTAAACTCCGGAAACAAATCTTTTCCGACTTTGACCGTATGATTGACTTGATTGGCAAGACTGTCAAAATGCATGGTCTGAGTCTCCATGATTCTGTCAAGAAAGGCTTCCATAGACAGTGGCGACTTATCCTTCATAACAATATCTTTGACAGGGTCCAGCAACTTTTTAATATCTGGTATGGATAGAATATTCTTAAAATAATAGATGAATAGTAGTAAAATCAAGTGATCATGACCGTATTTCTTCTTGGCTGTCGGTGGCAGAATATCACATTTGCTATAGTTGTTGATCATGGTCTTGGTAAGGATTTTTTCTTCTTCTGTACGCTTAAAAAGACCAAGATGATCATCCATAAAGGTTGTAACCTGGTCCATGTAAAGTTCTATATTAGGTATGTCCTTAGCATGAACATATTTTCTGGATTTTATAAATACTAAAAGGTCCTCTATAAATTTATCATAAGATTTTTTACTCATATTAACACCGCCTCAAGAATATTATATAGTAATCAATACTATATGGCAAGCATAATGAAAGTAAGAACGGATTAAGAAACAGACACAAATCCAGAAATAGATTTGATACATATAGAGAAACAGATATATTGACTAATATATGACAAATATCCAAAAAGACATGGAAAAAAAGCCGGAAATATGCTATGATAAACGGGTTGAAAATAAGCACATCTGTTCTTATTTTCAATATTTTTTATAGAAATAAATAATAATAAAAAGATAGGTGACTGTGATGAGTATATATGATACGTTGAACCAAGAACAAAAAGAGGCGGTTTTTCATACTGAAGGACCTTTACTACTACTGGCAGGTGCCGGATCAGGAAAAACAAGGGTACTAACACACCGTGTGGCCTATATAATTGAGAAGAACTTAGCAAAGCCTTGGGAAATCATGGCCATCACTTTTACAAATAAAGCAGCAAAAGAGATGCGCGCGCGGGTGGACCATCTGATTGGTCATGGCGGTCAAGATGTTTGGGTGAGTACCTTTCATTCCTCCTGTGTACGTTTTTTGAGACAATATATTGATCAGATTGGATTTGAGAAAAGCTTCAATATATACGATACCGATGATTCCAAGAAGATTATCCGAGAAGCTATGAAAGCACAAAACATAGATCCGAAGCAATATAAGGAAAGTGGCATCTTAGCGAAGATTAGCGAGGCCAAAAACCAATTATTAAGTCCCTTAGAATACCGTAAATCGGTTATGGGGGATATGCGTAAGGAAGTCTACTCCAAGATCTATGACTATTATCAGGATCGTCTAAAAAGAAACAACGCTCTGGACTTTGACGACTTACTCTTCCAGACTGCAGAGCTTTTTAGATTGCGACCAGACATATTAGAGAAATTCCAAAATAGATTCAAATACATTATGGTGGATGAATATCAAGACACCAACGGGGTACAGTTCAAGCTCATATCCCAGCTAGCTGGCCATTATAAGAACCTATGTGTGGTGGGTGACGATGATCAGTCCATCTACAAGTTCCGTGGTGCAGACATTACCAACATCTTAGATTTTGAAAAGGTATACAAAGGGGCCAAAGTCATTAAGCTAGAACAGAACTATCGTTCAAGTAAGACCATCTTAGATGCAGCCAATCATGTGATTAAGAACAATGAGAAAAGAAAAGCAAAACGCTTATGGACGGACAATGGTACAGGCAGTTTAATTCAATTTCACCATGTGGACAATGAAAAAGAAGAGGCAAAACTGGTTGTAAATCATATCCAAAACAACATAAAAAACGACAACAAAGGCTATAACGATCATGCGATTTTATATAGAACCAATGCCCAGTCAAGGGTCTTAGAGGAGCGTCTGATTTATGAGAATATACCTTATAAGATCTTTGGAGGAACATCATTCTACCAGAGAAAAGAGATCAAAGACGTACTGGCGTATCTTAGACTCATTAATAACAGCATCGATAATCTGGCGGTCAAAAGGGTCATCAACGTACCAAGAAGAGGTATTGGTGATACCACAGTGGATAAGCTTGAGAGCTATGCCAACGATATCGGTATCAGTCTTTTTGAAGCCATCAAAGAATCCGACAATATACCGGGACTGGCAAGAGCTAGCCTGAAGATCAAAGGCTTCAAGAACCTCATCTTATCACTTAAAGCCGAGATGGAGACCATGTCTCTCATGGATTTTATGGAGGAAGTGCTAAAGCGTACCAACTATATTAAAGAATTAGAAGATGAAGGTACGGATGAAGCCAAGTCCAGAATCGAGAATATTGGTGAACTTATATCCAAGCTGGCTGATTATGTAAACAAGAAGAAGGAAGAAGACGAAGAACCGACTTTGTCCGGTTTCTTAGAAGAAGTGGCATTAGTTGCCGATATAGACAATCTGGTCGAGAGCAATGAAGTGGTGGTTCTAATGACCTTACACAGTGCTAAGGGGCTAGAATTCCCGACCGTATTCTTAACCGGTATGGAAGATGGACTTTTCCCAAGCTATATGAGCATCTCAACCGGTAATGAAGAAGATATTGAGGAAGAACGTCGCCTTTGTTACGTGGGCATAACCAGAGCGGAAGAAGAGTTGGTCATCATAGCCTCCAAATCAAGAATGACCCATGGACGCACACAATATAATGCACTGTCCAGATTCGTAAAAGAGATTCCAAGTGATTTATTGGATTCAAGCCAAACTCTAGAGCTAGCAAGGGATAAAGAAGATCAAGACAGCGACCTTTTTTCTAAGAGTAATATCTCCAATACTTCTGTACTACCAAAGCAAAGAGACCGTAGTTTCTTTACCAATGCCCCATATCAAGCCAAGCAACCGGCAAAAGCATTACCACAAAACGAGAACATTACACTGGATTATGGCGTAGGCGACTTGGTTAAGCATATGAAGTTCGGTATTGGTCAAGTGATGGAGATTGGACCGGGTGGTGCAGACCATCAGGTTACGGTGAATTTTCCAAGTGTTGGGACGAAGAAATTACTGGCAAGATTATCAGGCCTCAAAAAAATGTAGTATATTCGTAAAACTTATGTACAAAAGTAAAAAGAATGATATAATTAGGATAGTTGTAACAATTGGTAAAGGTGTAAAAACTATATGTTTGAATTTTTTCATACTTAGTTTTGACCCTTTAATCAACAGTTAATATTTTATAGAAGGGTGTGAGCATATGTTTGAACAATTAAAAAAAGCAGAATCGGAAAAAGTACAACAACTGTCAGACTTATTACAAAGACTAGATCCAAGAAGTGGTTTTATGGAAAAAAAGAAAGACTACACTTGGTTGATCGTTCTACTTACCGTCGTAGCTGTAGCAGGCATTGCCTTCGCAGTGTACAAATTCTTCTTTGAATATAGTGATGAATTTGATTATGATGATGATGAAGACTTTGAAGACATCGATTATGATGAAGACTATGACGAAGAATTTGAGACTGACGACGAAGAAGAATAAGAATAAGAACCTATACATGGGGCTGACAAATGTCAGTCCTATATTTTTGATAATCAGAAAAGGTGGTTAAAGTGTCAGAACTAAGTTTCTCTAAATTACATGCAACATATAGGTTATGTTGATACACTCATAACTATATATTGTATGTAAAAGTTCAACTATATAGTTTTGACACTTCAACCAATGGTGAATAGATGAATAAAAAAGACGTACTAGAAGCATACATCAGTAGAGTCGAATTCCCCAATAAAGGCATCATAGAGATTGGTGATTACAAAGTGACGGTAAAAAATGCCCTACCCGGACAAAAGGTACGTGC
>JAGXFY010000080.1:0-9023 GCA_024636985.1 Clostridiales bacterium
CCACTTAGAGTCAATACTACGCTAAAAGAAATGGCTCTGACGCATTCTAAATATATGAATCATAATAAAACATTAACCAGTATGGAACAAGCAGGAAAACTCTATTTTAGAGGTCGATACCCATGGGACAGGGCAAACTTTTATAAATATAATAAAGCATATGTCTATGAATTTATAAAAAAAGACTTGAATAATTACATGGAAGGCTATAATCAGTTAATTTATGATCCCGTGACTAGAATTGTGTTGTTAGACAATCAATATTTAGACATTGGTATGAATAAAGAAAATAATTATTTTACATATTTATTGGGTGGTAGTGTACGCACTGAAGATCAATTGGTCATCTATCCTTATGATGGGTTAAAAAATGTCCCATTAAAGTGGCAAGGCGATTCACATGCACTGATCTATAAGAGTACAACTACGAATGGTAGTTTTGGTTTACCAATTACAGTAACATATTATGGAAATCCTATTGAGAAAGTAACATCTCTAAAAAGTTCTATTGTAAGAAAAGATAATGGCAAAACTGTAAGCCATAGAATTGTATTACCAGCAGATTTTCATCAATTAAAAAACACCATAACATTACTCCCACTTGAAGCTTATGATCAAAATATAACGTATCAAGCGAAAGTAAGCTTTATCTTACGATTGGATAATGGATCTTTAAAGTATGTTAACGAGACAATTGAATTCACGACAACGAGTAGTGTTGCAAAAGCAACAGATAGCAGATATTTGACGAGAGCACTCTTTGTTGAAAAAGTTTTAAAGAACCAACTTTTAGGCTTCACCCTACAAGAACCATTAAAACTTGAATTCAAAGATGTTGATATTAACGCAACAGAAAGCATCTATATATATACAGCAAGTCAAGAAAACTTAATATCCGGTTTTCCGGATCAGAGTTTTAGACCTTTAATAAACATTACAAAGGAACAAGCATATATCATACTTATTAAAGCCTATGAAAAGAAGTTTCCTAAGATTTCATTAAATGGGCAGGATCAGTTAAACCAATATCAAGACCATACTAAAACTAGTAGTTGGGCGAGAGAGTCATTAATGAAAGCACAACAGCTTGGTATATTGATTCATACAAATAAAAGGATAGAGCCACAAGCTTATATCAAAGAAGATGAATTTGACCAAATAATGACGTTATTTAGTAAAGTCTTAAAAGATAAGTAGGAATAAAAGACGCAATCTTTCCATAGATTGTGTTTTTTATTTGACCAGCTTATGATTTGGCTCTAAAATAGGAGATAAGTAGGCATTATAAACGAGGAGATCAATAATGAGAAAAATTAATGTAGATGTTATAACAAAGACAGTAAAAGAACTATGCATGGAAGCAAACTATTATTGTAACGATGATATAAGAGATGCGCTCATAAAGAGTAAGAAGACCGAAGAATCTCCAATAGGTTTTAGTATATTAGATCAAATCATTCAAAATGCAGATATTGCAAGTAGGAAAAAAATGCCCATATGTCAAGATACAGGGATGGCCATTATATTTTTGACCATTGGTCAGGAAATATACTTTGAGGGTGGATTACTAGAAGATGCAGTGCAAGAAGGTGTTAGACTGGGATATGAAGAAGGCTTTCTTAGAAAATCTATTGTAAGAGATCCATTTGACAGAGTGAATACAGGTGATAATACACCTGCTATCATTCATTATGATATTGTAAAGGGTGATACGTTGACCATAGAAGTAGCGCCAAAAGGATTTGGAAGTGAAAATATGAGCCGCATTCATATGCTAAAACCTTCAGATGGTATAGAAGGTGCTAAAGAAGCAATTATTTCAACGGTAGATCTTGCAGGTGGAAATGCATGTCCACCTATGGTCATTGGTGTGGGCATTGGTGGATCTTTTGAAAAAGCAGCTTTTTTGTCAAAAAAAGCTTTATTAAGGGATGTAGGTGAACACTCGACTATTCCTTATGTCAAGGACCTAGAAATCGAACTATTAGAAAGTATTAATAGGTTGGGTATTGGACCGCAAGGACTTGGTGGTAGAACAACCGCACTTGGGATTCATATAGAAGTCTTTCCGACACATATTGCCGGGCTTCCTGTTGCAGTCAATATTGGTTGTCATGTAACACGTCACGCAAAAAAAACCATATAGGAGGTCCTATGAAAATAAAAGTAACAGCACCCTTAGATAAAGCAACAAGCGTTAAATTAAAAGCAGGCGATGAAGTATTATTGTCTGGAGAAGTCTATACATCAAGAGATGCAGGGCATAAAAGAATGGTAGAACAAATGGAAAGAGGCGAAGCCTTGCCTTTTGATATTAGAGATGCAATCATTTATTATGTAGGGCCATCTCCAAATAAACCAGGTGAGGTTATTGGATCGGCCGGACCAACCACAAGCTATCGTATGGATGCTTACACGCCGAAGTTGCTAGATTCTGGACTTAGTGGTATGATTGGTAAAGGAGATAGAAATGAAGCAGTTATACAAGCTATAATTAAAAATAAAGGGGTATATTTTGCCGCAGTTGGCGGTGCGGCGGCTTTGATTGCTGACAAAATTGTGTCGTCAGAAATTATTGCCTATGAAGACTTGGGAACAGAAGCCTTAAGAAAACTTATTGTTAAAGATTTCCCATGTATCGTGGTTATTGATTCTGATGGTCATGATTTATACAAGTCTGAAAAAGTGAAATACAAAGTAACAAACAATAAGTAAGTATTTAAATAATTACATGCATAGGACATATTATGTTGTATCAACTTACAAGTTAAATTATACTAATACTAGACGTTTCTTTGAATCATTTGTAGGAAACATTTACTAATTTTATATACAAAGCAATAAGTTTTGAAGAATAATTATGTGTTCCAATTATATAGCCGGATTAAATATACATCTTGAAAAAGACATTCAGATATAAATAAGTTTTTTTTAGAAGTATGACCGGTTTGGTTATATATGTTATAATAATATGCATTTAAAAAAGGGAGGTCAATTATGTTTAAGAAATTATTAACAATCGTATTAGCTTTAGCAATGGTTTTATCATTAGCGCTTGTAACAGGTTGTGCTAAAGATGAGCCGGAGGTAACAACGGATCCTGTGACAGAAACACCAGAAGAAACACCAGAAGAAACACCAGAAGAAACACCAGAAGAAGAACCTGTAGATTTTACAGTAGGACTTGTAACAGACGTTGGTGGTATTGATGACAAATCATTCAACCAAGGAACTTGGGAAGGTATCCTTGAATTTGCTACTGCAACAGGTGCTCAAACTAAATATCTTCAATCAGATTCGGATGCAGACTATATACCAAATCTTTCAAACTTCTCAGACGAAGAGATGGACATTATCATAGCACCAGGCTTTTTATTTGAAGGCGCTTTAACAGAAGTTGCAACAAATTTCCCAGATCAAAAATACCTAATCATTGATATGGTGATTGCGGACAAACCAAATGTTGCCAGTGCAGTATTTGCTGAAGAACAAGGATCATTCCTTGTTGGTGTTGCAGCAGCGTTGACAGCTCAAGAAGCTGGAAAAGACACAGTTGGTTTTATTGGCGGTATGGACTTTGATCTTATTCAAAAATTTGAAGCAGGATTTGAAGCCGGTGTTGAAGCAGTTGACCCTAACATGACCGTGTTGGTTGAATATGCTGGCGACTTCTCAAACGCACAAATTGGTCAAACATTAGCAGCTAAAATGTATAATCAAGGTGCTTATATTATTTTCCATGCAGCTGGTGGTACAGGAAACGGACTTATCAAAGAAGCGAAGGACCGTCGTACAAACGGAGAAGATGTTTGGGCTATTGGTGTTGATAAAGACCAATATGAAGACGGTATTTATGAAGGCGATCAGTCAGCTGTTTTAACATCTATGATGAAGCGTGTAGACGTAGCAGCTTATGATGTAGCTGAAATGACTTTTAATGGCGAGTTCCCAGGTGGCGGAATCCTAGTATTTGACTTGACCAACCAAGGTGTTGGCATACCAGAATCCAATCCAAATTTAACGGATGCGGTTGTGGAAGAAGTTAAAGTATATGAAGATAAAGTTGTTTCTGGTGAAATTGAAGTACCGGTATTGCCAAATCGTTTAAAATAGTTCATTTACTTTTTAAAGCCAAGACGATTTAGTCTTGGCTTTTTAT
This sequence comes from Clostridiales bacterium, assembly GCA_024636985.1. Taxonomy (GTDB): domain Bacteria; phylum Bacillota; class Clostridia; order Lachnospirales; family Vallitaleaceae; genus Petrocella. The sequence goes on from JAGXFY010000080.1 coordinate 4,160, forward strand.
CTTCCTTCATCATGCTATATAGCATGATGACCATTGTTACTTAGATGTCTAAGTGGTGATGGTCATCATACCATTGTAACAATCCATATCATACATCTACCCTGAAGATGACGAGGTGAAAATATGAGATCCCTTCTTAATGATTTAACAGCAACTGCTTCTGCAATCAATATGACGTATCAACAAAAATTATTTTCAATGGCAAATATTGGAGAAAGACTCGTTGATCCAAGAGTGTCATTAGGATATACAGATGAAGAGATGGTCTATATTGAAAATGATATGATTTGTGATCTAAATGAAGGTTATTTGCCCTATAGACCTAGATACATCGTTCCTGATTATGATGTATTTGTAAGAAAGGGTTGTGATTTTCTAGATATTAAAGCTCCAACAGACTTGGACAGTCTACTTGACGGCCTGTTGATTCTTTATAGCCATGTACCATCCATCACATCATTTCCTGTCTATATAGGGAAATTGGATCAACTCATAGAACCTTTTATTCGTGATGAGGCTTCTGATTATATTAAAATTAAAAGATTTTTGAATCATATCGATAAAACCATTGTCGATTCTTTTTGTCATGGAAATATTGGACCAACTGAGACCAGATCCGGTTATTTGATACTAAAGGCCGTGGTTGAACTTCAGAACCCAACACCAAACTTGACTTTATTATATGATGTTGAATTAACATCAAAAGAATTTGCCCTCGAAGCTGTAAAAACGTGTTTACTTGCGGCAAAGCCATCTTTTAGTAATCAGGTTATGTACCAAAAGGATGTTGGTAATCATGGTATCGTTAGTTGTTATAATGCTTTACCATTAGCTGGTGGTGCGTACACCCTTCTTAGATTAAGGCTCGGCACGATGGCAAAAAAAGCGGATTCAACGACACATTTTATAGAGTCAATTTTACCGGAAGTTGCTCAGAAAATGGCAACCATGATGGATAAAAGAGTCAAATATATGGTAGAGATAAGCAATTTCTTTGAAACATCTTTTTTAATTAAGGAAGGTTTTATCAACCAGGATAATTTTACAGCTATGTTTGGCATCGTAGGCTTGGCAGATGCGGTTAATCAGTTATTAAAGTTAGAAAATATAGAAGAAACGTTTGGACAATCTAAAAGAGGTGATGAAATAGGTCATAAAATCTTATCAGTACTTGAGCAGATTGTGGGTCAACATGAAGCACCTTATCTTCAAAGAACCGACGGGCATTATCTGCTTCATGCACAAGTTGGTGCGGACCTGAGCCCTGAAGATAAAGACAATACACCGGCACATCGTATTAAAGTTGGTCAGGAGCCCATATTGCCCATTCATTTAAGCCAGTCGGCATCCTTTCATAAGTATTTCAAATCTGGAACTGGGGACCTATTTGCTTTTGATCAAACGTATTTAGATCACTTAGAAGCCCTTCTTGATATTATTCAGGGCGCATTTTCTGAAGGTTATCGTTATATTACGACCTATTTGCAGAATTCTGATTTGATTAGAGTAACGGGTTATCTTGTAAAACGCAGCGATGTTGAACGGTTCAATAATAATGAAGTTGTTTTAAGAGATACGGATATATTTGGTAGCGGCACCAACAATAATGCTCAGGTTTTTAACAGACAAACGAGGACTTACGAGTGAATCAGAAGATTTTAGTAAATCAGATTATACCTTTTTCTAATGTAGATGGTGAAGGTAACCGATGTAGTTTTTTTGTTCAAGGCTGTCAATTGAATTGTCTTTATTGTCACAACAGCGAAACAATTCAAAAATGTAGGCATTGTGGCCTTTGTATTGAGCATTGCCCCAGTAAAGCTTTAAGCTTTCAATCGGGTTTGGTTATATATGATGAAAGATTATGTACTCAATGTGATACATGTATAATGGTTTGTCCTTATCAATCAACACCAAAGGCAAAAACATATACCTTAGAAATGTTGATGGTTTTAATAAAAAGCTATCTTCCATATATAAGAGGTGTAACTTTCTCAGGAGGTGAGCCTACCTTATATGCTGATTTTTTGGCTGAGTTGTCCCCAAAAATCAAAAAACTCGGACTAACTGTATATATCGACTCGAACGGCTTCTTTGATTTTGATGCCATTTTACCTTTAATAAACAGTGTGGATGGGTTTTTATTAGATATCAAGGCAGTCGATAGGATTGAGCATCTATGTGGTGTAAAAGGTCAGACCCATTTAGATAATCTTGAAAGGTTACTTGAAATGGATAAGGTCATCGAAGTTAGGACGGTACTTCTAAATAAGCATATGGATCAAATAAATACACTGAATCAGGTCGTTGATCGATTAGTAAGATATAGCCATGTACCCTATAGACTTATAAGAGCCCATATAACCGGATTGAAAAAGACGCAAGAGGCATTAATAGGCGATGCTATTATGACAGATGAAGCATTTATAGCATATGAAAAACATTTGAACCAAAAAGGTTTTCATAACTTTATTTTACAGAAGTAAATATGGTTATAGTGTCAAAACTAAAAATTAGACAGGAGATGTGTTATGGAGTACGTAGTTGAAATGCTGAATATCACTAAAGAATTTCCAGGCATAAAAGCAAACGATGATGTAACCTTACGGGTTGAAAAAGGAGAAATCCATGCTTTACTCGGAGAAAATGGTGCGGGAAAATCAACCTTAATGAGTGTATTGTTTGGATTATATCAAGCAGAAAAAGGAACTATAAAAATTCATGGCAAAGAAGTTGATATCAGCAATCCTAACGTGGCTAATAAAAATGGTATTGGTATGGTGCATCAACACTTTAAGCTTGTTCACAATTTCACCGTAACCGAAAACATTATTTTAGGTTTAGAGCCTACTAAATCATTCGGGCGTATTGATATTGATAAAGCCGCTAAAAAAGTTATAGAAATTAGTGAAAAATATGGCTTAAAAGTGGATCCCCATTCAAAAATTGAGGATATTACGGTTGGTATGCAACAAAGGGTAGAAATCTTAAAAATGTTATACCGAAATGCAGAAATCTTAATATTTGACGAACCCACTGCGGTTTTAACGCCTCAAGAAATCAAGGAACTAATGGGTATCATGCGTGAGTTGGTAAAAGAAGGAAAATCCATTGTACTCATTACTCATAAGTTAAAAGAAATATCTATGGTAGCGGACCATTGTACAGTACTTAGAAGAGGACGATATATAGGAACCGTTCAAGTTTCAGAGACAACAGAAGAAGAAATGGCTGAGATGATGGTGGGACGAGAAGTGAGTTTTGAAGTAGATAAAGAACCTGCTATGCCTTCAGACATTGTTTTAAAAATTGAAAACCTTAATATTAAAAATTCTAGAAATCTCATGGCAGTCAAAAATCTTAATCTTGAAGTTAAAGCCGGAGAAATATTATGTGTGGCTGGTATTGATGGTAATGGACAATCCGAGTTAATTAAAGGTATAACAGGACTTACAAAGATTGAATCTGGTAAAATCTTATTTGACGGCCAGGATATTGCTCACGATTCTATTAGAGACAGAACGCTCAAAGGTATCGGACATATACCTGAAGATCGTCATAAATATGGATTGGTTTTAGATTTCTCATTAGAAGCGAATATGGCCCTTCAAAGCTATTTTCAAGAACCGCTATCAAAAAAAGGCATTTTGCAACCGGAAGCTATTCGAAAGCATTCAGACATTTTAATAGATGAGTTCGATATAAGAAGTGGACAAGGCAGTATTACAAGTGCTAGATCTATGTCAGGCGGTAACCAACAAAAAGCCATTATTGCGAGAGAGGTTGAACGTTCTCCAAGACTTTTAATAGCAGCCCAGCCAACAAGAGGCTTAGATGTAGGTGCCATAGAATATATTCACCAACGTCTGGTTAGAGAACGAGATAGTGGGAAAGCGGTTTTACTCATGTCCCTAGAAATGGAAGAAGTATTAAATCTATCCGATCGTATTGCAGTTATATATGAAGGCGAGATTGTCGGCATTGTTGATGCAAATAATACAAATGAGAACGAACTTGGTTTGATGATGGCCGGTTCAAGAAAGGGGAAAGTTGATTAGTTATGAAGAAATTTATCGATTTCATCACAAATGAGAAAAATCATAAGTTTGTCATTCCTGCGATTGCCATTTTTTTAGGTTTTTTGGTAGGATCAATTATCCTAATCCTAACAGGACAAAATCCAATCCAATTATTCACTTCTTTAATTAGAGGGGTTCTTGGGATTGATATTAGCCGCATTGGAAGTGGAAAAAGTTTTTTTAATGCTAGATATGTTGGCGAGTATTTTGTTTCAGCAATGCCAATCATACTGACAGGTCTTTCTGTAGCATTTGCTTTTAGGACAGGTTTGTTTAATATTGGTGCTGAAGGACAGCTCTTAGTGGGTTCTTTTGCTTCAGTAGCAGCCGGTGTGACCTTAGATCTTCCTGGTTTTATATTACTCCCTGTGGTTATTCTTTCAGGAACTTTTGCAGGTGCTTTATGGGGATTTGTACCAGGTATACTCAAAGCAAAATTCAATGTTCATGAGGTTGTTGTCACCATTATGATGAATTATACAGCTTTGTATTTAACCAACTATTACTTAAAACAGTTACCAGGTAGCGACAATGTAAAATCCATGCCATTACCTGCTGGCGCTACTCTTAAAAGTGAATTTTTGATTGAGATGACCAATAGATCCAGATTGCATTGGGGTTTTATTCTTGTTGCAATAGCTATTTTCATATTCTGGTACATTATTGAAAAGACGACTTTTGGATATGAATTAAAGGCTGTGGGATATAACCCACATGCAGCCAAATATGCAGGTATGAAAGTTGAGCGAAATGCTGCATTGTCAATGACCATTGCAGGTGCATTC
>JAGXFY010000081.1:0-82288 GCA_024636985.1 Clostridiales bacterium
ATTCTTCTGGTACGTCTGCAAATGATGTTCCAGGTGCTACTCCGTTGTCAGGATCCCCATCAGCTGGATTGTAAACATAACCACATACTAAACATACATAATTTGACATCTTAATTACCTCCATTTGTCTATATTTTTTACTCCTTCATTATAACACTACAGATATTATATTTCCAGTCTATAAAAATGCTTGTATAAGAAATAATTAATAACTCTACAGTTGTTTTAACCACTGATACGCCATTTATCAATCCATGAATAGCCATCGTTACCCAAAATGCTGATGCCTTCTTGTCTTCATATATTACAAAAGCATATGCTAGTGAAAAACCAACAACAAACGCTATAAATACATAGTAGATGCTATAGGTATGGGCCGTGCTAAAAAACACTGCTGAAATAAGTACTTGTAAAAGCATTCGATTCTTAAAGAAATTTAATTTTTTCAGTAATCTAATTATCAAAAATTGATATACAAATGTTTCCAAAATCGGTGCTATTATAACCGCTAATAGGAATAATAAAACTAAAGGAATTTTTTTTGCATCCGGCCCATTCACATCTAAGTTCATCATTAATACCAATAAGTTAAGCAGAGTGACCGCTACATAAGAAATGAATACCATTATCAGTATAAATTTAGCCGTTGAAAGACATCTTAAATACATATCCAATTTATTGATATATTTCATTTATTTGATCTCCTATTATAGGGAACGTTATATACAATTGGTCTTAAACTTAAATAATTTTACTCACTTTTCATAGTATAGCCGTAATCAAAATGAAAGTAAAGTTATTTTTGATATATTTTGTATGTTTTGTTTTTTTATTATAACTATTTACATAAATGGGAATTATTGTAAATGCAGGATGAAAATTTCTGGTTCTTATATGTTTAGCCTCCTAAAGTTGCTAGTAGAAAATCAGGACCTAAAAAGAGGGTACAAACATATATATGTCTGTACCCTCTTCTACTTGATTATTTACTTTTGATGCTACCTAGCGAACCGGAAGAACCGTCCCCATGGCTGTCGTCCTGGTTACCCCCATGGCTGTCATAGAATACATTTTTCCAATCGCGAATCGGACTTTCTTGTAATATAGCTTCATTTAATAATGGTAAAAATTCATTATATTCGATGACTGAAGCACCTAAACGCTTAAGGTGATCTGTAGGCCAAATTCCACAATCAAAAAACTTAAATCCAAGTTCTTTCATACGTAAGCTAAAAGCAATAAATAGATATTTAGACCCGTTATTAATTGCGCCAAACTTAGATTCAGCATGAAAATATCCGCCTATATGAAAACCAAAAAGTCCACCAACAAGTTCATCTTCTTGCCACAATTCTATTGAGTGAGAATAGCCCGCTTCATGTAAATCATATAAAGATTGGATTCTATCATCTGTTAACCATACAAAACCATCATGGGAATCTCTACATCCATAAATGACATCAAGAAATGCTTTGTCGGCTGTAATAGTAAACATATTTTTCTTAAGCATTGATTTTACCGGTCTTAATATATGAATAGAGTCCAAAAATATAACACACCTTTGATCCGCAACCCACCACAAATATGGTTCACCGTTTTTAAAAAAAGGTAGTATACCTTGCTTCGTGGCTTCGACTATTCTCTCAACAGATAAATCTCCACCATATGCTAGTAAGTATGCTATTGGACCGAATTTAATTTTTTTATTCCCTTTCTGGATTGGTGGAAATTCAATGTTCTTATTAAGTTTAGCCACTCTTCCTTTATATCTATATAATTCCGGAAAATGCTTGCACATGAATTTGTTGTATTTTTCACGAATACTGCCTAGTTTTCTACATACTGAATTTGGCAGTATATATTTGATCCCTGCAATAGTCCTGATGTTTTTCACTGTATTCATAGCCTTTAATCTCCTTCGATAAAATTTTGTTTAAATTCACATTATTTATTTAGTTGAATCTACTTACGCATTTCTTTATATTTATATCTTTTATAAAATTATAACATAGTTTCTTTATGTTTCTACTGAGCACTTTGACATACCTCCTAATATTTTTCAAGTTCAGGGCTATCTTAACCGGAAGAACTGTTCCCTTGGCTAGGGCGCACGTCAAAAAGAGGGTACAAACATATATATGTCTGTACCCTCTTCTACTTTATTATTTGCTTTTGGTGCTATCAAGCGAACCGGAAGAACCGTCCCCCTGGTTAGATTAGTCGTTTCTTGCCATTCTAAGATATGAATCATATCTTTCTTTAGCGTCTTTCTCAGCTTTTACAAACAATCTCTTTGCTTGATCTGGGAAAGTTTTTTGTAAGGATGTATAACGCACTTCTCCAAGTAAGAAATCTTGGAAGTCTGTTGAAGGCTCTTTTGAATCCAATGTGAATGGGTTCTTTCCTTCTTTTACAAGCTCAGGGTTATATCTCCATAAGTGCCAGTAACCTGCATCCACTGCTTCTTGCTCTCTAAGTTGTGTTTTACCCATGCCGTTTTTGATACCATGAGCGATACAAGGTGAGTAAGCAATGATCAGTGATGGTCCATCATAAGCTTCCGCTTCTGTTAAGGCCTTCATGAATTGGTTTTTATTGGATCCCATAGCTACTTGTGCAACATATACGTAACCGTAAGTTGCTGCAATCATACCTAGGTCTTTTTTCTTAACTTCTTTACCACTTGCTGCGAATTTTGCAACTGCTGCAGTTGGTGTTGATTTGGACGCTTGTCCACCTGTGTTTGAGTAAACTTCTGTATCAAATACAAGTACGTTTACGTTCTCACCGGATGCAAGTACATGGTCAAGTCCACCGTAACCGATGTCATAAGCCCATCCGTCACCACCAACGATCCACATAGATTTTTTCGCCAAGTAATCTTTTTTAGATACTACATCTGCAACGATTTTCTTGGTTGCTGCATCTTCGGAAGTGATGGTTGCAAGCGCATCTTTAACTGCTTTTGCTGCATCTTTTGAAGCTTTTGCATCTTCTTTAGCTTCTATCCATGCTTGGAATGCTGCTTTAGCTTCTGCAGGTACATCTGATCCGATCAAAGTATTTAAGTTCATTTCTAAAGAGCTTCTGATTTGCTTGATACCCATGGTCATACCATAACCATACTCAGCATTGTCCTCAAACAAGGAGTTCGCCCATGCAGGTCCATTGCCTTCTGCATTTTGAGTAAATACGGTTGCTGGTGCTGAACCACCCCAGATTGAAGAACATCCGGTAGCATTAGCAATCATCATTCTTTCACCATAAAGTTGTGTGATGACTTTTAGATATGGTGTTTCACCACATCCTGCACAAGCGCCTGAGAATTCAAACAATGGTTGTGCAAATTGGCTACCTTTTAATGTATTTACATCCATAAGGTCTGACTTGTAAGTCACTTGGTTATGGGCATAATCCCAGTTAGCTACTTCTGCCATTTGATCTTCAAGAGGCTTCATGATTAATGATTTCTCTTTGGATGGACAGATGTCGGCACAGTTACCGCAACCTGTACAGTCAAGTGGGCTTACTTGAATCTTGTATTGTAAACCATCGAATTGTTTGCCGACAGCTTTCTTAGTTGTAAAGCCTTCAGGCGCATTCGCTACTTCATTCTCGTCTAATAAGAATGGACGAATAACAGCATGTGGACATACGAATGAACATTGATTACATTGGATACAGTTATCTACTTGCCACTCAGGCACGTTCACTGCGATTCCACGTTTTTCGTATGCTGAGATACCCATTGGGAAGGTACCGTCTTCTCTGCCTTCAAAAGCACTAACTGGCAATGAATCACCATTTTGAGCGTTCATAACAAAGGCTACGTTTTTGATGAAGTCCGGAACTGTTGTTTCTTCTTGGGCTACGTCAGTTGCATCTGCCCAAGCTGCAGGTACATCGATTTTAATAAGGGCATTAATACCTTGGTCGATTGCAGCGTTGTTCATGCTAACGATCTTCTCACCTTTTGAACCGTATGATTTTACAACGGCTTCTTTAAGGTATTCAACAGCTTTTTCGATTGGAAGTACATCTGCCAATTTGAAGAAAGCGGCTTGCATGATCATGTTGATTCTGTTACCTAGACCGATTTCTTCTGCAAGATCGGTTGCGTTCACTGTATAGAATTCAGCATTTTTATTTGCAATGTCTCTTTTTAAAGATGCTGGTAAATGTGCATCTAACTCTTCTGTTGTCCAATGTGTGTTAAGTACGAATCTACCACCTTTTTTAAGGCCTTTTAATAAATCATATTTGTCCACATAGGATTGGTTATGACAAGCGATATAGTCCGCTTCATTGATTAAGTATGTTGAACGAATCTTCTCTTTACCGAATCTTAAGTGAGATACTGTAATACCACCTGATTTTTTGGAGTCATAGGAGAAGTAACCTTGAGCATACATGTCTGTTTTGTCACCAATAATCTTGATGGCTGACTTGTTAGCACCAACTGTACCGTCTGAACCAAGTCCCCAGAACTTACAACGAATTGCAGATTCGTTTTCTGTAACAATATCTTCACCGATTGGTAAGGATAATCCAGTTACATCATCAACGATACCGATGGTGAATCCGTTTTTCGGTTGATCTAATTCAAGGTTGTCATATACTGCTTTTAATACAGTAGGTGTTACGTCTTTGGATCCAAGTCCATAACGACCACCAACGATAACTGGTCTGTTTTCTACATCGTAGAATAAAGTTCTGATTTCTTCATATAATGCTTCACCTAGTGATCCAGGCTCTTTAGATCTGTCCAGTACAGCAATCTTCTTAACACTTGCTGGGAATACATCAAAGAAGTATTTTGCTGAAAATGGTCTGTATAAATGAATCTTTAATAGACCAACTTTTTTGCCACCAGCGTTTAAATAATCAACGAGTTCTTCAAGTGCTTCTGTTACAGATCCCATTGCAATAACAATGTTCTCTGCGTCCGGTGCACCATAGTAGTTAAAAGGCTTGTATTCTCTACCAACAATCTTAGAAATCTCAGCCATGTAATCGTTAACAATATCCGGAACCGCTGTGTAGAAACTATTAGAAGCTTCTTTTGCTTGGAAGAATATGTCAGGATTCTGTGCTGTACCTCTAGTAACTGGGTGCTCAGGATTAAGAGCTCTATTTCTGAAAGCATCAACTGCGTCCATATCTACTAAGTCACTAAATACACTGTAATCAATGGTTTCTATTTTTTGTACTTCATGAGATGTTCTAAAACCATCAAAGAAATGTACAAATGGCACTCTTGACTTGATAGCTGCTAAGTGAGCTATACCGCCTAAGTCCATAACTTCTTGAACAGATCCTGATGCTAACATCGCAAAACCTGTTTGTCTAGCTGCCATAATATCTGAATGGTCTCCATAGATTGAAAGTGCGTGAGCAGCTAAAGCACGTGCACTTACATGGAATACAGCCGGTAAAAGTTCACCTGCCATTTTGTACATATTCGGAATCATAAGCAATAAACCTTGTGACGCTGTATAGGTCGTTGTTAAAGCACCTGCTTGAAGTGAACCGTGTACGGCACCGGATGCGCCACCTTCTGATTGTAACTCTGTTACAGAAACGCTTTGACCAAAAATGTTTTTCTTTCCACTTGCTGCCCATTCGTCAGTATATTCTGCCATGTTTGACGATGGGGTAATTGGATAGATTGCTGCTACATCTGTAAATGCATATGCAACATATGCTGCAGCCATGTTTCCATCCATTGACTTAAATACTTTGTTAGCCATGTTTTGATTACCTCCATATATTTTTTAAAGATTGACGGTTGGTTAAAGTGACACTTTAACCTTGTTAGCCTTACCATAATGTTTACACCAGCCATTAAAAACCACAAAACAACACAAATTAATATTATTTGTTGAAGCAAATAACAATAATTTTTATGCCTGAAGTTCTTAATGATAAGTATAAACAATATGGTTTACGCTATTTTATATTATATCATACATAAAAACACCATACACTAATGAATTAGTCATGTATTTTATTAGTACAATTAATACGCTTTTATGCTGCTGTTCTTACTAAAGTTAGTTATATTTATAACATACATTGTATACAATGTACTTTGACATTATAACACATTCTAAATTAAAAAAACATCCTTAATCTTACACAATCGAATAATTTTAATGTTTTTATTTTATACAGTTTAGATACTTCAACCTTATAGAAAACTTAGTTGGTTGGATTCTTGCATACCATCTAAGATACCATTGTCTTTCATGATCTCAATAACCGTCTTACTGATTTTGGTTCTGACTCTTAGATCTTCTATGGATATAAAAGGTCCCTTCTCACGTTCAAGAACGATGTTTTCTGCTGCCTTTTCACCTAGACCTTGAAGGGCACTGAGTGCAGGCATAATCTTGCCGTCTATGATCTGAAACTTCTTAGCATCCACTGTGTATAGATCTAAAGGCAGAAACTCGATACCTCTGGCATACATTTCCTGAACGATTTTCATGTCCTTGATCGTGTCTTTTTCTTTTTTGGTAAACTTCTGTATACCACCTTCGTCCGGGTCCAACTCTCGACTTTTTGCTCGTGATTCTTTGGCTTTTAAGAGTTGCATATGTTGTTCTAGATGATGCTTACCATGGCACATGGTACCATAATCAAAATCCGTCGCCCTGATGCTAAAATACGTCGCATAATAAGCTTCCTTATGATAAACCTTGTAATAAGCAATACGGTAAGCCATCATAACATAAGCCACAGCATGAGCCTTAGGAAACATGTACCGGATTTGTTTACAGGACCAGATGTACCACTCAGGTACATTTGCCTCTTTCATAGCGGTTTCCATATCCGGTACCAAGCCTTTACCTTTTCTAACATTTTCCATGATCTTAAAGGAAAGGCCCTTATCTACACCCATATGAATGAGATAGGTCATGATGTCGTCACGGGTGGATATGATTTCTTTGATGTTGGCTTTTTTGTCCCGGATTAATTCTTGTGCATTGTTAAGCCATACATTCTCACCATGGGAAAGGCCGGATATTCGACACAAATCCGAAAAACTTCTCGGCTTCGTATCTTGAAGCATCTGGATAACGAATTCTGTTCCAAACTCTGGCACCCCAAGACACCCTAGATTGGTTCCGCCGATCTGGTCCGCTGTAATGCCAAGAGCATCCAGTCCTAAAAATAGGGACATGACTTTCGGTTCATCTAGAGGTATCGTCGTCGCATCAATCCCTGTCAAATCCTCCATCATACGAATCATGGTTGGATCATCATGTCCGAGTATATCCAACTTCAATAGATTATGGTCAATAGAATGATAATCAAAGTGGGTGGTGATAATGGCGGTGCTTTGATCATTCGCCGGGCGCTGTACCGGGGTAAATTTGTATATAGACTGATCTTTGGGTACAACGATGATACCACCCGGATGTTGACCGGTGGTTCTTCTAACGCCGGTACAACCTTGTACCAGTCGATTAATCTCTGCGGTTCTGGCACTTTGATGGTGTTCATCAAAGTATTTCTTCACAAAACCAAAGGCTGTTTTTTCTGCGAGTGTACCAATGGTACCTGCTCTAAATACATGACCAACACCAAAAAGCTCCTCTGTATATTGATGGGCTATGGCTTGATATTCACCGGAAAAATTCAAGTCAATATCCGGTTCTTTGTCGCCATAGAAACCTAAAAAAGTCTCAAAAGGTATATCGTGACCTTCTTTGATTAACAGAGTATCACAATTGGGACAATGGGCATCCGGCAAGTCACAGCCGGAGTTACCGGAATGGGCCTTGATCACGTCAGATTCAAAGTCGGTATAATGACAATTCGAGCATATATAATGGGCAGGTAGTGGGTTAACCTCTGTAATGCCAGCCATGGTAGCTGCAAAAGAGGATCCCACCGAACCTCTTGAACCAACGAGGTACCCATCTTCCATAGATTTCCATACCAGTTTCTGAGCGATGATGTACATCACTGCAAAACCATTGGTAATGATAGAATTAAGTTCCCGATCCAGTCTTTCTTTGACTTGATTTGGTAATTCTTTTCCATAAATGGACATGGCTTTTTCGTGACATATGCCTGTCAATGTCTCATCGGAGCCTTCTATAACTGGTGGGTACTTGTCTGGTGGTACTGGATCTATTTTCTCTATGCTGTCCATGATTCTGTTGGTGTTGGTTACCACCACTTCATAGGCTTTATCACGACCCAGATAGGCAAACTCTTCTAGCATCTCTTCTGTCGTTCTAAAATAAAGGGGTGCTTGTTGGTCTGCATCTCCAAAGCCTTTGCCCGCCATTAGGATACGTCTATAGACCTCATCTTCCGGATCAATAAAGTGGACGTCACAGGTTGCGACCACCATTTTCCGATGTTCTTCTCCAAGGGCAACAATCTTCTTGTTAATCTCTCTTAAAGCATCCCAGTCGTCAACAGCTTCATTTCGGATTAAGAATTCATTATTGGCTAAGGGCTGTATCTCAAAATAATCATAAAAATCACAAAGTCGGTCCATTTCTTCTTTGGGCTTGTCTTCAAGTACAGCTTTGTAGAGTTCTCCGGCTTCGCAAGCCGTCCCTATTAAAAGACCTTCTCTTAATGTGTTAAATACACTTTTGGGTATCTTCGGTTGTCTGTAAAAATAATCCAAATGGGATTTTGAGATCAATTCATACAGGTTCCTAAGACCGACGAGGTTCTTAACCAATATGATGGCATGGGCCGCTCGAAGTCTTTTTACATCCCGGCTAGATTGATTGGCGTAGGTTAAGATGCCTTCTATGGTATGGATGTTGATCTGATTCATATGTTCAAACATCTTAAGCAGTATATGAGCGGTTGCCTCTGCATCATCGACCGCGCGATGGGCATGGATAAGGGGCACATTATAGTGCTTGGCAATGGTTTGCAGTTTATGGTTGTGTAAATTCGGTAAAAAAATTCTAGCAAGCTCTAATGTGTCAAGGGTGGTATTTTTCACTTCTATGCCCAATTCCTTGGCAAAACACTCTATGAAACCCAGGTCAAAATCGGCATTATGAGCAACCAAAATACTATCCCCACAAAATGCAAGAAAGTTCGTCAATTCTTCCTGAATGGTAGGGGCATCTTTGACCATGGTGATATCGATGCCGGTTAACTGTTGTACTTTAATGGGTATGCTCCGCTCCGGGTTTATGAAAGTGCCATAGCGTTCTACAATCTTGCCTTCTATGATCTTAACGGCACCGATTTCCGTAATCTTGTCTTTGCCGGCATAAAAGCCTGTTGTTTCAATATCAAAGACCACATATTCACTGTTCAGATTCTGACCCCTCGGATGTCTTATGATGTCTTTTAGATCGTCCACCAGATAGGCTTCAACACCATAAAGAATCTTAAAGTCATCTGACGCTTCAATGGCATGAAACGCTTCGGGAAAAGCTTGAACAACACCATGGTCTGTTATGGCCATTGCTTTGTGACCCCATTCTTTGGCTCGCTTAATAAGTGCTTTGGCACTGGTCATCCCGTCCATATCACTCATCTGCGTGTGCACATGCAATTCGACTCTTTTCATTTCTGAGTTGTCCATCTTTTTCAGCCTGAAGTCTTCGATTTTTTCCATGGTGCTGATCATAATACCCAGTTCATTAGAAAATGTATCAAAGGCGACACGGCCTTCCAGTCGTACAAACATATTCTTAGACAACATAGCGGCAATACGATCGTCAAATTCTTCTTTTTTCAAAAAGGCTTTACAGGTGATGGAATCCGTAAAGTCCGTGATGTCCATAATCAGCAAGACTTTACCTGTTTTTGTGATTCGGATCTCCTGACTTAAGACATAACCTTCTATAATAATGCTATCATAGTCACCGTTTAAGTCTTTAATCTTGGTTATGATGCCACTGATGCCCTTACGCCCGATGACTAGATTCTCGGGTAGGGGCTTGCCTTTTCCTTTTGGCATTTCAGGTGCTTTGACTTCTTTTACAGCTGATTGAGATGCGTTGTTTCCGGATATCATCATGTCTTTGATGAGTTTCTTCTCTTCTCTTTTACGGTTCTCTACAAACTCTTCAAAAACGCTATGGTGTTTTTCTTTTCTAATAAAAGCAACTTTGAGATCTACATCGAATTTCATCTTAAAGGTCAATTGAATAAATTCATCGATGGTGTATTGTTTCATATAATCATAATCAAATTCTTCCAAAGCGTAGGTCAGTTGTTCGGCTTCCCACTGTGGTTCTAATAGACCTAACTTGGCTGCTACAAATGGGCTTTCCTCTTTAATGAGGTACATGAGACTGGGTTGATAATATGTATACAGCTCTTTTATGTCTAAGCCATGGTTGGCTGCGTAACGTTCCTCAATACGCACAAATAGGCCCTCTTCATCTAAGAATTCCATGATTTTATCTCTTAATAACTGGATAATCTGAGGATGAATGACCTGCTTTAGCAACATCTGTATATAGAGTTTGTTCTGTTCTTTATTGAAGTATACATTCTCTATAATGGCATCATCAAAAACCCGGTTCAACTGACCGGTTAATGGGATACCTCGAAATACTTCATCTAATTTTTTACTCACGGATTTATCACCTTATTCGTGGTCATTATTTCTGTCATCAAGGCTTCTACCAACTCTTCTTCTTTAACTTTTTTGATGATGACACCTTTTTTAAAGATTATGCCAACACCTTTGCCCCCGGCTAGACCGATATCTGCTTCTCTGGCTTCACCCGGTCCATTGACGATACAGCCCATCACTGCGACTTTAATATTGAGGTCCAAATCTGCACATCTTTTCTCCACTTCATTGGCAATAGCAATTAGATCAATGTCTGTGCGACCACACGTCGGACAAGATATAATCTCGATGCCCTGATTCTCATATCCCAGTGCCTTAAGTATTTGTTTTCCTACTTTGATTTCTTCTATGGGCTTATCTGTTAAGGATACGCGTATGGTATCACCAAAACCTTCAGCCAACATGGCGCCAAGTCCAACAGCCGACTTAATGGTGCCTGCCCATGCCGTCCCGGATTCTGTTATGCCAAGATGGAGGGGGTAATCAATTTCTTTTGTAATCAGTCTATAAGCTTCTATAGACTTAATCACGTCAGAGGATTTGATGGATACGACCAGCTGATCATAGCCTAAGTCTTCTATGGCTCTACACTGATTGAGGGCACTCTCTACTAAGGCTTCCGCCGTAGGATGCCCATATTTGGCTAGAATCTCCTTCTCCAAGGAACCACTATTAACGCCTACACGTATGGGGATATTTTTTGCTTTGCAGGCATCTACCACTTTTCCTAGTCGTTCAATAGAACCAATATTTCCGGGATTGATTCTTATCTTGTCAGCACCGTTATCGATAGCGGCCAATGCCAGTCTATAATCAAAATGAATGTCAGCGACCAAGGGTATATGTATCTGTTGCTTTATTGTCTTGATCGCTAGAGCAGCTTCCATGGTAGGGACAGCTACACGAATGATGTCGCATCCAGCTTGCTCCAATTCAAGGATCTGATTAACGGTGGCTTCTATGTTTTCTGTTTTGGTATTGGTCATGGATTGAATGGCAATCTTATTGCCGCCACCAATTGTGACATCACCTATTTGGATGGTTCTGGTTTGTGTTCTGTTCATATGCACTCCTATATGTTATGTCTTTGTGACTTCTATTTGATCTTCTCTTGTTATATTGTACATTCTTTATTGTAAAGGTAGAGAAGGTATTAATCAATGGTGAATTTAGTGAAACTTAGTTTTGAACCTTTAATCATCTGTAAAAAAGAACTGACTCAGAATATAATCTGAGTCAGTTCTTTTTTTATCTATGAAAGTCCTGTAATATTTTCAAAGTGGGTCCCAGGAACTTCATGGTCGATGTTGCTTTAAACATTTTAACCTTTAATACTATTTGAGTAATCCATTAAGCAGTGCTAAATGTCCTTCTTCTTCTTTGATGATAATCTCAAGTGTTTCTTTGGTTTTTTCTTTTGAATAGGTGAGTAATTCTTTATAATAATCGATGGTTAAGGTTTCTGTGGTTA
Organism: Clostridiales bacterium; assembly: GCA_024636985.1. Classification (GTDB taxonomy): domain Bacteria; phylum Bacillota; class Clostridia; order Lachnospirales; family Vallitaleaceae; genus Petrocella. The sequence continues at coordinate 12,051 of JAGXFY010000081.1, forward strand.
TACCTTCTAAGATGGCTTCTCTATTGGTTTCTATGTCTTTGATTTCTCTTGAGAATCCTGCACTTTGTGCAAATGCTTCAAAAAAGCTGGTTACGGATTCATCAAACATATAGTCAAAAGCGCCTGCTTCTTTTGTCGTTTCATCTAATAGATTTTGAAAAAATGCTTTGTGGCGTCGTTCATCGTCAGCCAATCTTAAGAACAATGTTCTAATCTCACCATCGGACTTTTTAGCATATTTTTCATAAAATACAATACCCATATCTTCCATGCCAACTGCAAATTTAATGACTTCTAGATTTGAAAATGATGGTTTCATCTTAATCCCTCTTTTCCATAATAATGTTTTGTTTATAAAATGTTAGTTAAAGTTGTTATGTATTTAACACACTTGATACTTTATCACAAAACAGGTCCATCGTCAATAAGACGGAATCTCCATTAAAAGTAATAAATGCAACAAATGCTATTTTGTATCCTATGCCTGTTTCTATTTTGCAAGTTCAAATATTGCCATAATATCCGCTTTGGTTAACGGTACAAAAGAACCCATGGTGGTTGTACCATCATTGGTGGCTTTGTTGGCCATTTCATTAAAGCGTGTTTCATCAATATTCACTTGTGATAATCTTGTAGGCATGCCTATAAGACCATAAAAACTTTCCATAGCCTCAATACCTTTTATCGCTGTTTCTTCTAAGTTCATGGTATTGATTTCAATGTCAAAAACTCGGTTAGCAAATTGGGCAAATCGAGGTATATCCGACTTGTAGACATGTTTCATCCATGCCGGAAAAACAATGCTAAGGCCTGCACCATGGGCAATATCATAAATACCGCTGAGTTCATGTTCTATACCATGGGATGCCCAATCGCCTTGTCGTCCTGTTCCAACCAAATCATTGTGGGCTAATGTACCGGCCCACATAATCTCTGCTCTGGCATCGTAGTCGTCCGGTGATTGGTTTATTATATAGGCTTGCTTGATGACACTTTTCATAATTGCTTCGGCTAATCGATCCGTTAGGTCTACTTTGATGACTCTGGTAAAATACCGCTCCATTACATGCGCCAACATGTCAGATATACCACATGCTGTTTGATAATTCGGCAATGTATAGGTCAACTCCGGATTAAGAAGGGCAAAGACCGGTCTTAGATTCAAGCTTCCGATGTCTCTCTTCCATAATCCATCTTCATTAGTAACCACCGATCCACCACTGGATTCACTGCCCGCTGCAGGGATTGTTAAGACAACACCAATTGGTAGACATTCATCGAATGTACCTTCTCTCATGTATAATTCCCAAACATCGCCTTGGTAATAGAATCCGGCTGCTATACCTTTTGCAGAGTCTATAACACTACCGCCACCAACTGCCAAGATGAAGTCGACTTCTTCCTCACGGCACAACTTTATACCTTCTCGGACTAAGCTTACCCTAGGGTTGGCTACAACGTCACCGAGTTCAACATATTCTACACCAGCTTCTTGTAAGCTGTTAATCACACGGTCATACAGACCACTTTTTTTGATGCTACCACCACCATAATGTAGTAGTACTTTCTTGGCATTGGCACTTACCAATGCACCCACTTGTTCTTCTACTTTTTTACCAAATATGATCTTTGTTCTATTCTCAAATTCAAAATTTAACATAATTTAATCTCCTTCATTCTACTTTAGGAAAGTCTATGCTATGTTAATGCGTTGAATCGTCGCATTAACTATCAAGGAAATCTTTCCTGCCGTAACAATTTGCTTTGCAAAGCGAGGCGTAGCCTCTTTGTTCTACACTAGGGGTTTCACTTTCTACGAAAAAGCGGCTTTGACAATATCATTAAATAATATGAGTACCATCAAAATCATGAGCAAGACATAACCGACAAAATGAATGAAACCTTCTTTGTTAGGATCTATGGGTTTGCCTCTTAGGGCTTCAATCGCTATGAAAACGATACGGCCGCCGTCAAGCGCCGGAATAGGGAGTAAGTTCATTACACCTAAGTTCGCACTCAAGAGTACAATATAAAAAGACACAGTGGCTATAACTGATTTTATACCATACTGAATACTCTCTTGATAACCGCTACTGATCTCACCAACGATGCCTACAGGACCTGCAATATCATTCCCTGATATGCCACCCGTCACCAATAGACCCAGTGAAAAGATGACAATCCTTATCCAAAAAATGATTTCTATAGCTGCATTTTTTAGTATTTCTATTGGATTCTTGATGTCTATTAGAGCGAAATTAACGCCAATACGATAAATACCGTCTTCGCCTACATTCGGTTCCATCACATAGCTTATTTTCTCACTACCACGCTTAACGGTCAACTCCATTTGAGTTGGTTTTTCTGAATTAAGATAGATTTTAACTTCCTTGGAGGTTAAGACTGTTCTACCGTTATAACCGACAATTCGGTCACCTGGTTGTATGCCGGACTCATATGCCGGATAACCTTCAACAACTTCAGTGATGGTAGAGGTTGTACCACCAATCAGACTGATATAAACGATTGAAAATAAAAATGCCAGTATAAAATTAAACAAGGGACCGGCAAAAATGACTTGAAATCTGGCCCAAGGCGACTTACTCGAATACGCTCTGGGGTCATTTTCTACTTCTTGATCTTCACCCAGCATTCTGCAAAAACCACCAAAAGGTATGGCTCTTATAGAATATAAGGTATCGCCCACTTTTTTCCCTACAATCTTTGGACCCATACCGATGGCAAATTCTTCTACCAATATTCCTGCTTTTCTAGCAAATAAAAAATGTCCTAATTCATGTATCAATACAATTAATCCGAATATCAATACGGATATTAAAATGCTCATACTTATCACCTATTTCTGACAATATTCCTTGTCCAGCTCTCTATTTCTATTACGTCGGTTTCATCTTTACATTGTGTCACATTATGCTTTAACATGGCGTTTTCTATAATTTTGACTATATCATTGTAGTGTATTTCTCGTTTTAATAACATGTCTACTGCTGATTCATTGGCAGCATTATAGACGATTGGCATAGAACCGCCTTCTTTTAAAGCATCATATGCCAACCCCAATCCCCTAAAGACCTGTAAATCCGGTTCTTCAAAGGTTAAGGTCCCTATTTCACTCAATTTCAATCTTGGATATGAATTGCTTACCCGATTCGGATATGCCAAGGCATATTGTATGGGCAACTTCATGTCCGGCAATCCCATTTGAGCGATGATGGACCCATCAATGAATTCTACCATGGAATGTACAATACTTTGAGGGTGAACAACCACTTGTATCTGTTCGCTTCTTAAATCAAACAACCATTTGGCTTCTATCACTTCAAGTCCTTTGTTCACTAAGGTAGATGAGTCTATGGTAATCTTGGCACCCATGGACCAATTCGGATGTTTGAGTGCTTGTTCTAAAGTGACTTCTTCTAAACGTTCCTTGGTATAGCCCCGAAAAGGTCCACCAGAAGCTGTTAGAATAATGGACGCAACCGTTGATGCTTTTGCACCATTTAGGCATTGAAAGATGGCTGAGTGTTCACTGTCTACAGGTAACAATTGCACCTTATGCTTCTTGACTAAGTCCATAATAATAGCACCGGCTGTGACCAGTGTCTCTTTGTTGGCCAAGGCAATGTCTTTACCTGATTTGATGGCTGCAATGGTCGGTCTAAGTCCTATCATGCCTACAACAGCTGTTACAACTAGGTTGATCTCGCTAAGTGTTGCTACCGTTATCAATCCGTCCATACCCCACAAGACCTCTGTCTTATGACCTATTTTCTTCTGTAGTTGTTGGGCTTTTTTTTCATCCATGACCACAACACATTTGGGGTTAAATTCTAGAATCTGTTGTTCGAGTAAATCTATATTCTGATTGGCTGTCAATGCGACAACCTCAATGTTTTTCTGCTCTCTGATGACTTCCAGGGTCTGTTTTCCTATCGATCCTGTTGAGCCTAGTATTGTTATTTTACGCATATGTACCCTCTTTTTAGTGTTCAACTATATAGTTTCTCTAAGTACTTAGTATAGCATAGTTACAATGATATAGACATATGGTGCAGTGAAAAGTATGCTGTCCAGTCGGTCCAAAATACCACCGTGTCCCGGTATGATTGTTCCAAAATCTTTGATCTGTGTCTGGCGCTTCATAGCTGATCCGACTAAGTCACCAATCTGAGATGCTACTGATCCGAAAATACCGATTACAAAATACATGGGTAATGTCACCCATGTGTCCACAAATCCATATTGTTGCATCGCCACACCAAAAGCCGTACATAAAATGCCTGCACCTAGAACACCACCAACGGCACCTTCTATGGTTTTTTTGGGACTTAATTTTGGTACCATCTTGTGCTTTCCGAAATTCACTCCTACAAAGTAGGCAGCACTATCACTTCCAAAAGCTATGATGAATATTAGCCATACGGACCATATACCATCCGGTGTCGTCTCTCTTACTAAAGCAATATGCAGTAACAGATAGAGGATGTATATCATACCAAAGGCTAGGAAGCCTAATTGTTCCAACGTAATCTTAGGGTACTTAAAAACATATACACCCAGAGATAAAGCAATAAATATCAATACAGATAGATTTAAATAAGTATAATCACCCATCCAGAAGAGGCCATAGGTCAACACAACCAATAAAAATGCCATGCCCCGAAGGCCTTGATCTTCTAGCTTCACAGCGTTAAAAAATTCATGGAGACCGATGATGGTCGCACCACATAAAACGATGATTAAAGGTAGTTTACCATACCATAATAAAAAAATGATTAACGGCAATAATATAACCGATGTTATGATTCTAGCTTTCATCTTTTAGGCCTCCAAATCTTCTGTTTACTTTGTTGTAGGCTATTATCGCCTCCATTAGGTCATCACTGGTGAATTCCGGCCAATGCTTTTTCACAAAGAAAAATTCACTATACGCCAATTGCCAAATCAAGAAGTTACTGGATCTGACTTCACCACTGGTCCTTATCATGAGTTCCGGATCCGGAATATCCTTGGTATCCAAAAAGTCTCCAAATAGTTTTTCATCCAATTCTATATCAGGATTCTTTTCTTTTTCTATTTCATAAGCTTTAATCGCTCTAATAATCTCGTCTCGGCCGCCATAATTAATGGCAATCTGCAAGGTCAAGCCTGTATGGTTTTTTGATGCAACCTCTAAGCTTTCAATGGCTTCCCTGATGTCAGGATCCAGGTCCGATCTTCTTCCGATTACAACCACCCGCATATTGTCTTTTTTGGCATTTTTAATGCTATCTTTTAAATACTGGCGCAATAACCCCATCAAGAAAGAAACTTCCGTAGAAGGTCGCTTCCAATTTTCAGTTGAAAATGCATAAACTGTAAGGTACTTGATACCCATATCACTGGCAGCACGTGCAATGACTTTCAGGTTATCACTCCCGCTTTTATGCCCATAGGTTCTATTCTTACCTTGTTTTTTTGCCCATCTACCATTACCGTCCATGATAATAGCGACATGTTTTGGTATATTTAATTGATCTGTTGTTGTCATATCGGCCATAGCCACCTCAATATAAAATAGTTTTGACACTTTAATCATATTCATGCATCTACTAAAACGCCCCTCCAACGAGGGGCAGTCTCTGTATCTATTGGTTTACTTATACGGTCATGATTTCTTTTGTCTTGTTGGTAACATGGTTATCTATATCCAAGATAAATCGATCTGTTAATTTTTGAGTCTGATCTTCCAAGTCCTTCAAGTCATCTTCTGTGATTTCACGGGCTTTTTCAGCTCTTTTGAAATGATCAATGGCATCACGTCGTATGTTTCTTATGGCTATTTTAGAATCTTCGCCTTTTTTCTTGATATCTTTTGTAAGTTCCATACGTCTTTCTTCCGTTAGCTCCGGAAAAATCAAACGGATGATCTTACCATCACTATTTGGTGTTATACCGATGTCAGAAGCATGTAGGGCTCTTTCAATATCCTTTACAATCTTAACATCCCAAGGTTGAATCATAAGCACACGTGCTTCCGGTACTGTTATATTACCGACTTGGTTAAGAGGTGTCGGTTGACCATAATAATCAACTGTTACCTTGTCAAGAACATGAGGGTTAGCGCGCCCTGCACGAATACTGAGAAACTCACCTTCAAGTACTTGGACAGTTTTTTCCATCTTGTCCTCGTATTTCTTTAATTCATCAAACATACTAAGTCCTCCTATACCGTTACAACGGTTCCATTTATTTTGTCACTGATAGCGTTGACAATACTGTCCTCATCATTCAAGTAAAATACAGACATGGGCATCTTGTGCTCTAAACACATAATCGCTGCCGTATGGTCCATGACTTTGAGATTCTTTGTTATAACTTCCGATAAACTGATGGAATCAAACTTAATCGCTTGATCATTGGTCTTTGGATCTGAGTCATAGACGCCATCGATGTTTTTGGCCAGTAATATAATCTCCGCCTCAATCTCGATTGCTCTAAGTGCAGCGCCTGTGTCGGTCGAAAAGTAAGGATGCCCTGTACCGCCGGCAAAAAAAACCACACAGCCGTTTTTCAAGTGGTTTAAGGCTGAATCCTTGGAGAAGCGTTCTGTCATCATACCTACCTCAAAGGGGGTTTGTACAACGGTATCAATACCAATGGTTCTAAACATAGCTGATGTGTATAGGGCATTCATTATGGTCGCCATCATGCCAATCTCATCTGCTTTGGTACGATCCATGATTTTATTGCTTCTGCCACGCCAGAAGTTACCGCCACCAATAACCACACCGATTTCAACACCTTTATCAATCAGTTTTTTCACTTGGTTTGCTACAACCATTACATTAGTTTCATCAAATCCTACAGACTTGTCGCCTGCCAGTGCTTCACCACTTAGTTTTAACAATACTCTTTTATAATTAGACATCTCAACACCTCTAATAATTAATTTAACATAAGTTTGGATTATTTACCAGTCTAAAAAAAAGAAGCACCAACGTGCTTCTTCATTTATCCTTTTAGCCTTGCATTTGTCGTGCAACTTCTTCAGCAAAGTTTTCTGATTTCTTCTCAATACCTTCGCCTGTTTCAAAACGAGTAAATGCCTTGACTTTAATGTTAGCGCTTTGTTCTTTAGCTACTTGCTCAACATACTTCGCTACTGTAAGGTCACCGTCTTTTACATAGGGTTGATCCAATAAACAGATTTCTTTGAGTTGCTTATTCAAACGGCCGATAATCATTTTATCAATGATGCTGTCCGGTTTATCTGGGTTTTCATTTTTTGCTTGTTCTTTTAGAATTGCACGTTCTTTTTCTATATAGTCTTCTGATACTTCTGAACGGTCAACATGAAGTGGGCTTACTGCAGCAATCTGCATCGCAAGATTACGTCCACATTCAACAACAGCTTCGTTTACAACATCTGACTCTAGTTCTACAAGTACGCCAATCTTACCACCCATATGGATATAGGACGCTACAACACCGTTTTCTACTACTACTTTTTTGAAACGTCTAATTTTTAGGTTTTCTCCAATAACAGAAATCTTACTGGTTAAAACTTCGTTCACAGTTGAACCGGAAACAAAAAGACTTTCTTCTCCTAAGAAGCTGTCTATATCTTCTGCTGTCGTTTTTGCAGCTTGTTTGGCCACTTCTTGAACATAGTTCTTGAATAAGTCATTCTTTGCCACAAAATCCGTCTCTGAATTCACTTCAACAATTGAAGCAATGTTGCCATCAACAAATGTATCTACAAGTCCTTCTGCTGCTATTCTACCTGCTTTTTTAGCTGCTTTTGCGAGACCTTTTTCTCTAAGTACCTCTACTGCTTTTTCCATATCACCATTTGCTTCAGTCAATGCGTTTTTACAATCCATCATGCCTGCGCCGGTGCTCTCTCTTAGTTCTTTTACCATTGCTGCTGTTACTGCCATGATCTTACCTCCATAATGTTATCTTATTTTTTGTTGACGAAGCGAAGCTTCTTTTCTTGCGAAAAAATGCTTCAACCATTAAGGGTTGAAGCATCAATGGTTTTATTCAGCTGCTACTTCTTCTGCTGGATGGTTTTGTAATCCTTGATTTGCTTCAATAACTGCATCTGCCATTTTGCCTGTTAATAATTTTACGGCTCTGATGGCATCATCGTTACCTGGAATAACGTAATCGATTTCGTCTGGATCACAGTTTGTGTCTACGATGGATACAAGAGGAATATTTAAAATATGTGCTTCTTGTATTGCAATTCTTTCTTTTCTTGGATCAACGATGAAAATAATGTCAGGAATCTTCTTCATTTCCTTGATACCACCAAGGTTTTTCTCGAGTTTTTCCATTTCATGTTTCATACCGATCACTTCTTTTTTTGTGTATAGATCAAATGAACCATCTTCTTGCATTCTTTCAAGCTCTTTCAATCGTTTTACACGGCCTTGAATGGTCTTGAAGTTTGTTAACATACCACCCAACCATCTTTGGTTGATGTAGAACATGCCACAACGCTCTGCTTCTGATTTGATGGATTCTTGTGCTTGCTTTTTCGTACCGACAAACAATACAGTACCACCGTCTGCTACTACATCTTTGATTGCGTAGTATGCTTTGTCAACAAGTCCGGTTGTCTTTTGTAAGTCAATGATGTATATCCCGTTTCTTTCAGTGTAGATATACTCTTTCATTTTAGGGTTCCATCTTCTTGTTTGATGTCCGAAGTGAACTCCTGCTTCTAGTAATTGTTTCATTGAAATAACGCCCATTTTAGTACCTCCGTTTTGGTTGATTTCTTCCGCATTTTTCATCTTTTTCACAGACCACCCTTTGGTGGCACCTTGTCAAAAATCCAAATGCGTGCTATTTTCACGTCTGCTATTGTATCATATCAAAGTCACATTAGCAAGCATTATTCATTCAATTTTGTCCATGATAAGCACAATTTATAAGCCAAAAAAGCCTAGAGAAAAATAAAGGAAGTAACTTCTACTCATTTGAAGTTCCTTCCTTATAATCCATGCCATAGCTTTTCGCCATCTTTATAATATAATCCTTTGTTAGTAAATCAACATCTTTGATTTCTGTTATATAGATCATGCCTAAGTCTCTGGCCATTTCTACAATTTCTTCTGTGGTTGGCGTTGCTTCATTTTGATTCGTTTGTAGACTGACGATGAGACCATAAAAAACGATGGACATGATGATCAAGGTTGTCCCAACGCCTTTTAAAAAACCTTTTACTTCCATTTTTTCCATATGAACCTCATTCAAATAAATTGATGACCAACTGCACTTCACCTTGGCCGATGTTTAAGATTTTGGCTATTTCAGCTGCTTGATAACCTTGACGTTTCATTTCCAATATCTTTATATTGGTATTGGTGGTGGCTGCTTGTAATGTTTTTTCTTCCGTTTTTTCTTCTGTTTTTTCTTCTGTTTTTATCCTTGTTGGCTCTTTTGAGTCCACACGTATCAAGGTATCATCAAATCGTGTCGTCTGAATTTGACGTACCAATTTCTCTTTCTCAGAAATCATTTGATAAAGGAATAAGAGTTCTTTATGTTTTTTTTCCATCTCTTTTTGAACATAGTCATGGTATTCGTTCATTTCCACAATTTTTTCATTAATAATGCTGATTTGTTTTCGAAAAGTTTCGTCATCAAGGGCTGCTTCATCTTGATCTAGTGTCTTTTTAGTCCTATCATATAGGAAACTTAATACAATAAACAATATACCTATTGCAATAAAACTTAGTGTTAACCCATCATATATTGTCACATCATGCTCCTAAATTCTTATATCAATTTTATGGTCAGATTTTGGTGGTTGTACCGGTTCCTGAAAACCTTTTTTATTGCCTTTTTTTCGATTGTTCTGATAGTCATTACGTCCTTTTTTACGAGCATCCGCATCTGTACCTGCTTTGGCATCCTTTTGTGATGCGAAGACAGTTTGCCCTTCTTTGTGCCGTCCTCTATCCGTAGCTACAGAACCCTGATCCTGTAACAATCCTGATTTTTGTTGATCTAAATGACTGATTCTTGAAACTTCTGACATCTTTGGTATGGCAACTTGCAAATCAATGGGTCTAATAGGCATAAGCACACCTCCTTAATCCAGATCCGTCTGGTTTGAACACAAATGCTATGCATAAAGCCTAAAGTGATGATACTTTTATATCGGCACCTTTTTTAGTAATGATAACGCCTTTAATCTCATCCCTGATATGTGTGCTTATATTTCCAATCGATATCTTAACACCGGTATAAAGTTCGTGGCTTACTTTTACAACGCCGGCATTTTTGTTTTCTACTTCTGTTTGCATGGTTTCATATTTCTTTTTGCTTTGCGTCAACTTGTTGGTTAGGAAAATCTTGTTTCTTACAGCTGACATATACATTTCCTGCTTATCATCATCCAATTTTCCTGACATTTCTTTTCTTTTGTTGAGGAGTTGAATGACTTGTTCTATTTTTGATAGCTCGCTTTCCATTTTGGGGATTTCTCTTTTTAGTTCTCCATATTCGGATAGCATTATGGGATCAATACCAACTTCCACATTGGTAATGGTACCCATATGGGAACCAAGAATCCTTGTGGTTACGCCTTGTCCGGCGCGTACTGTACCACCTGAAATCATACCTTTTTTACCTTCTACAGTGATGGTGCCTTTACAGGTTACGATACTATGTAATATGGCTTCACTATGAATATCACCTCCGGCAGTCACATTGGCGTTTTCAATATATTTGGCCTTAATATTATTGGCCGCCTGTATATTGCTTTTTCCCATGCCCTGTATACCTTTATGAAGTATGATACTACCACCCGAAATAATCTCTGCACCTTCTACAACACCAAGTACCTCAATATCGCCTCTGGCTTTGACCTTGAAGCCAGTAATCACGTTACCGTGTACGATGACCGTACCGTCAAAATCAATGTCCCCTGTAGAGTTTCCCACATTGTTTGGTACATCATAGGCATCATTGACAACAACTTTATCATCTACAATCTTAACAAGACCATCACATGCGGCATAGAGCTCTGTCTTATCTTCATTAATCGTGATATTCTTACCATACTTTAATTTGACCAACTTTGCCTTTTTGGGTGTAAGTAAATTCCCATGAAGATCGATACCATCAACGCCTTTGACACCTGGTATCAACCTGGATAAAAGTTGGTCAGTTTTTACATGGGCAATAACATTCAGCTTATGATAATTAACATTCCCATCCGCATCCATCGTAGGTCGTACATCATTTTCTGTCTTAAAATAATGTTCAATTACGGCTTCTGTTTCGTGAGTTGGTGGTGTTCCTTTGGCAATTAGATAAGCACTGTTGACTTCTCTTTCTATTTCAAGTACTTCTAACATCTCAATGTCGACACCATGTTTGACGCCTCTTGAACCCAAGTCTTTAATGATTTCTTCTTTGTTAAAGGGTCTGCTTGACTTATAGAAGGTTATATATGCTGACATTTTATTTTCAGATATCTCAATTCTAAAATATTCTTCATCTTCATCTGACACTTCAATTGGTTCTGCTATTTTCATCTCTATGCGCTCAAAGCCCTCCATCATTAATAGTTCTTCTAATGATGCAAGGTCATACATTTCAATATTCATATTTTTTAGTTCATTCTTTATTTCTTGAATTTCTACGTTCTTTCCGCCATCTTTTGCTTCAAAAACTTCTAAATAAAACCCATCATTGTTTGTTTTAATCTCAAAGTAGCCGTCGTTAATATTCGCTCCCATAAACACCATCCTTTATAGTGATGATAGCAATTCAATATTATTCCCCAATAATTGCTTCATTTTCCCAAGTGCCTTTGTGTGTAACTGACTGATTCTTGATTCTGATACCTCCATGATATGGCTAATTTCTTTTAATGTTAATTCTTCATAATAATACAAGGTGATGACCTTACATTCTTTTTCTGATAAGCTGCTTATGGCATCAACCAACATTTTTTTCAATTCTTTTTTTTCTAGATTCGCTTCCGGCAACATGAACCTTGATTTGTTAAGGGGTTCTACGTTACTTTCTCCACCTTTTTCAACATAATCTTCCAAAGAAGTGAGTTTTAATGCTTTTGTCTGATCTTGCCATTTTAAATACTCATCGACTGAAATATTCATTTCCTCAGCCATATCCATATCTGTAACAGGTCTGTTCAGCTCTGATTCTAACTTCTGATATGTGCGTTCGATGTCCTTCTGCTTTTTCCTTACGGATCTTGGAATCCAGTCCATTTTTCTTATGTTATCTAGAATGGCACCTCTAATTCGAAGGGAAGCATAGGTCTCAAACTTAATGCCTTTGTCATAGTCAAATTTGTCAATGGCATCTATAAGTCCAAATACCCCATAACCTACTAAGTCATCAAATTCAACATTATTGCCTAAATACATACTTAATCTGCCGGCCACATACTTGACCACTTGAGCGTATTCTATGATCAACTGTTCTTTGATTTTTTTGTCTTTGGTTTGGCTATATATCTCCCATAGCTTATCTGTGCTTTGCTTTTCCATTGTGTGCCTCCATATAATTAGGATTCATCATCTATGTCTTTAGACGCTTCTTTTCCTTCTTCAAGGCTCTTAACTTCCCTGTCTAATAATTGTTTTTCCTTTTCTCTGGCCGTTTGATCTGCTTTTTCGGTAATTCTATTTAACATCATCTGTATTACCGTACCCAAGATAAAAAAGATAATCAAAACAATCATCAAAGTATACACAAGATGATTCAAGGCGTATTTGGAAATCATGCTTATAACTGTAACAATAATGCCAGCTATCAGCATTATAATGATGTTCAGATTTTTAAATGGCATAATGACCTCACTATATTGTTTTTGGCGGTTTACCTATTGTCTTAATGAGTAAATCTCCAGTTTCTGAGTAGAACTCTATGGTCCTACCATAGTTTTCACCTATATCTTCAGATAATAACCTAATCCTTAATGCATCGAGCTTCTTTTTTGAAGCAATTGCGTTTCTCTCTCCGATTCTCATTAAGTCATTGGTGCTACCAAATGAAAACATTTGAGCACCTCCGGCTATCTTGGACACAAGTCTATTTCTTTTGGCACCTAATACTTCCATATCTTTGATGAGCTGATCAATCGCTGTATCTGCAAATTTTGCTACATTGCTGTTATTTCTAATTTGCGTACTATCCGGTAGCATTACATGGGCTAAACCGCTGACTTTTGTGATAGGATCATATAATATGATGCCGACACAAGAACCCAATCCAAGCGTTGTCAGAACATCTGGCGATTTACAAGTGTTTAAATCCGCCATCCCCACTTTAATCATATTTGCAGCCATTAAGTATCAATCCCCAAACTTCTTAATATTATGCCATATGAAGGCATGTCCGGTATTAGAATAAAATACCCGAAAACATTTTCACGGTCACCACCAAAATCTGTTTGAATCAGCAGTGCTTTGTCACCTACCTTACCAAACTCAATAGCAGGTACACTGAGTATGGCACCTGCCATATCAATTGCCATATAGGGTATCGTTGCAAGAATTTTCAGATTGGTCAAGGAGGACAATGAGGATAAATAAGCACCTGATATGATGTTGCCAATCTCTTTTAATGCTGATAAATCCATTTCATCAAAGTCCTCAAAGTTATCAATATTCTTCCCCATGAGCATATTAATCAGTATATGGGCTGCTGACTGTTCAAGAACAAACATAATCATACCGCTAATCTCGCCTTCTAGACCCAGCAGGATACCAACAATTGGGTTTTCCGCACCGCCTAGAACTTCTGATAAATCCTTAAACTCTAATACTTTTACTACCGGTATACCCATATCAATGCGCCTATTAATCAATTGTGATAAAGCTGTTGTCGCATTCCCGGCTCCGATGTTTCCGATTTCTTTTAAAATATCCAGTTGTACACTATCAATGTTATCAAAATTATCCATCATCACCTAATCCTTTCTATGCTTTCAAAGGGTCATTCACCTTGATGAGCTCTTCAATGTTTAATAGCGTCACAAGAGACTCTCCTACTTTTCCCACTCCAAAAACATAGGCATCTTTTTCTTCATGTGATTCTCTACTGATGTTGTCGATGTCAGCTTCTGATAACTGGATAACTTCTTTGACTTCATCTACGATTAAGCCAATCTCATTGCCCTCTAACTTGACAAATATGATACGTGTATTGTCCGTTAAGACATCTTCTTCCATATCAAATTTTAATCTTATGCTCATGACCGGTATAATATCACCACGTAGATTAACGACGCCTTTTATATAATAAGGGGCTTTTGGTACACGGGTGATATTAATCATTCTTACAATATTTTGTACAAATTGAATGTTGATGCCGTATTGCTCAACACCTAATTTTACTACAATAAATTGAGATAATTCCATTTTTTGTGCATTTTCATTATTATCCATCTTAATACCCTCCATTATACCAGTGAATTAACGTCAAGTATCAGAGCTACTTCACCGTCACCAAGTATCGTTGCACCGGCAATCATCTTCAAGTTCGTTAAGTATTTTCCTAGTGTCTTGATAACGATTTCCTGTTGTCCAATGAGTGAATCTACAACAAAACCAGCCAACTTGTCACCTTTGTTTACTATAACCACTGTTATGGATGTTTTATTCTCATTTTGTGCCTGTAGGTCTAATTTATCATGTAATCTGATGATAGGAATGACACGTCCTCTAAGGTTGATGACTTCTGAACCCTGAATATATTTGATATCCGAGATTTTGACATCTTCGATGTTTTGAATGGAGTTAAGTGGTATTGCGTATTTTTCTTCATTCAATTGTACCATCAATGCCTGTATAATCGCTAAGGTTAGTGGTAATCTAATGATGAAAGTACTACCTTTACCAAGTGCAGTCTTAACTTCAATGTCACCGCCAAGGGCTTCTATCTTAGTCTTAACAACATCTAGACCAACGCCACGACCGGATACATCTGAAATCTTATCCGCTGTTGAAAAACTTGGTCTAAACAACAATTCTATGATTTCTTGATCGCTCATCGTGTTCGCTTGATCATAGCTAATCGCACCACTATTAATGGCTTTGTTTTTCACTTTAGTTACATCAATACCCGCGCCATCTTCACCGACTTCAATAACAACATTGTTGCCGTCTTGATATGCCTTAAGATATACGTTGCCTGTTGCATCTTTACCACTTCTTACACGAGTATCCGGTGTCTCAAGGCCATGATCCCCTGCATTACGAATAAGGTGTACCAATGGGTCTCCTATTTCATCTATAACTGTTCTGTCAAGCTCTGTCTCTTCACCTGACATATGTAAGACCATTTGTTTGTTCAGTTTTCTGGACAAATCCCTTATGAGTCTTGGGAATCTATTAAATACTCTTTCAATCGGTACCATTCTGACTTTCATAACAGCATCGTGCAGATTGGTTGTGATTCTTTCTAAGTATTCAATTTGTTCAGAAAAATTGGTGTTTGTATTCTCAACGGTGAGTAATCCGTTCTTAATAATGATGAGCTCGCTTACTAGATTCATTAAAGTATCTAGTCTTTCTATGTCGACTCTTACCGTTCTATTGGTTACAGGTTTATTGGCAGACTTAGAATCCGAGTCTTTTGTTCTTCCTTTTTGTTGATCGTCCTCTTCATCCTTTAAGTCATCTTCTTCACTTACTGGCGCAGTAATCGCTGTTTCAAGATCAACTTCATCAATTAAAACTTTTTCCACTTCAGCAATATTCCCCAAATCATGTATAAACTTATCTTCACCTTCTGAGGACACCACCACAACTGAAAAATCGAAGTCAAATTTTTCATCTTCTATGTCTTGAACAGCTGGATCTGATTTTATGATTGATCCAAGTTTTTCCAGTGTTCTAAATATAATGAAAGCTCTTGCTGATTTGAGTACACAACCTTCTGATAAATAGATGGTTATGCCAAAACTTTTTAGGTTCTCTTTTTTTGCCTGAACAACAGCATGTCGTTCAAAATCAGTAAACACAAGAGCTTGATGTTTTCGTTCGTTTACGATTTCATCTGTCTTTGTATCTTGACTTACCCTTGCTTCCGTTTTTGTGGTTGCTTCGGCTGATTTTTTTTCACCATTTAGGGCAGCATTAAGTGCATCGATGATTGCTTTATATTCTTTCTCACCTTCGTTACCGGTTTGAACAATGGATTCTACATATTGCTCTAAAGCATCCAGACATTTGAACATTGTGTCTAATAAATTGGCATCAATTGCCATATTTCCCAGTCTGATCTCCGATAACACGTTTTCCATGTCATGGGTCAGTTGGTTCATCCGCTTAAAGCCCATGGTTGCCGCCATACCTTTTAAAGTATGGGCTGATCTAAATACTTCGTTAATTAAATCCTTATCACTAGGCTTACTTTCCAGGGCCAATAAGCATGTGTTTAGGCTTTGTAAATGTTCTTTTGACTCATCAATAAAGATTTCTAGATATTGACTTACGTCCATTAAAGCACCCCCAATTTCTTGGTAATCGTTTCTGATATTTTATTTAGTGACACAATTTCGTTGGCAAGACCGGCCTCTACCACTGACTTTGGCATGCCGTATACGACACATGAAGCTTCATCTTGAGCAACGATATGAATGTTTCTCTTACCACATAGTTCTTTTAGTCCCAACGTACCATCTGCTCCCATACCCGTCATGATAACACCAACATATTGTCTCTGCCTGAGCTTGGCTAGTGAGCGCATCATAACATTTACAGCCGGTTTATGACCACCAACTGGTTCTTCATTCGATAGCTCTATGAATAAAGTACCATCACTTTTCTCACTCACAATCAAATGACGATCTCCCGGCGCTATATAAGCCCAACCGTTCTTGATGACATCACCATGCTCTGCTTCTTTGACGTTAATACTGCTAAGTTGATCCAACCTATTTGCCAATGATTTCGTGAATCCAGGTGGCATATGTTGTACAACTACAATACCGGCATCAATATTGGAAGGTAGATAAGGCAACACATATTGGAGTGCTCTAGGACCACCCGTTGATGTTCCAATTGCAACAAGATTATTACTCACACCTTGCTTCGTTGGCACTTTTGCTGTTTTTTGACTCGACATAATTGTACTGGTCGTTGGCGGTTTCATTTCTACAGCCGCACGTATACCAACATTGGCCGCTAAAAAGAGTTTCTCCAACAACTCTACTTTGACTTCTTCTGAATTAACCTTGAATATGTTACTTGGCTTGCCTAAAAAATCTATGGCACCAAACTCCAATGCTTCTATCGTCTCTTTTGCACCTTCCTTTGTGAGGGTGCTCATCATAACAACCGGTGTTGGCATTGTTGATTGAAGCCTTTTTAACATGGTTAGTCCGTCCATGACTGGCATTTGAACATCTAATGATATGACGTCCGGGTTTAGCGCTTTAACCTGTTCAAGACCTTCTTTACCGTTAGATGCAGTTCCGACAACTTCAAATCTACTGTCAGAACTAATTATATCACTAATTACCCTTCTCATGAATGCAGAGTCATCAATTATGAGAACTTTTTTTGTTTTTTCCATCTTCATCACAATCCTTTTTTGTTTTTTCTACGGCGTCTTTCCTCTTCAAAAATAAATTTTATGATTATTTCTCTTTCCTCTATTGTTATTTCATCAAAGACAACGCGATTTTCATAGATGTTATCTTGTGCTCTCAAATTGGATGATTCTACTATGACACCTGAAAGATAGAGATGGCATTCTTCCTGTTCATAGTTCAATTGTAAGTGATTAATGACGCCTTTCTTATCCAATAATTTTTTCTTGGAAGTAAAGCGTATACCTCCACCACTAATGTCAAGAATAATGCCTTCTTCCCATTCTCCATTATCATCATCTTTGTAGTGAAACGTCAACATACAATCCAAACGATAGTATTGCCTGCGTTGATATTTTTGAAGTGCACTTTGAACCTCAAGTTTAATGAGGTATAGGTTATCATCTCTTATACGTTCGGTCACCGCTACTTCACATCTATATAAGCCATTACTTGTATAAACACACATACCATAATTCTGGTTGAGCTCTAAGGAAATAATCCTACCGCTTTCCATAGGTGCCAGTATAATGATTTCTCCCTCTTCTGAGACTTCCTGTATCTTACTTATATACTTTTCTTGTTTTTCTCCCATGAGTTGTTGAACTTCAAGTTCAATCTTATCCCCTACCTCAATACCTTTATACATAGTCACCATCCTTATGTGAATTTTTTCAATCTTAATATAGTGTTGAAAAGGTTGCCAAGTCCTCGCTCTTGTTCCGGTTGTGTTGTTCCGTTAATCATCCTGTCCGCCAATTCTTCAAACCCCTTCGTGATGATGGATTTTGGGAAAAGGATGGAGACAGGCTTTTGTTCAACGACAGCTTTAACCAAGTGCTTGTCGTTCGGCAAATACCCTATATTCGTTAAGTCTAAGTCAAGGTATTTATTGGTAACCTTATTTAACTTGTTAAAAATCTCTTTGCCTTCTGCTACGGTATCTGTTCTGTTTACCAATAGGTTGATGAGTTTTTGGTCAACATTGTTATGACGACGCTTAATGGCTTTTAAAACCGCATAGGCATCTGTTATGGACGTTGGCTCAGGTGTTGTTACTAAAAGCACTTCACTTGAAGCTGCTACAAAATCTAAAACTGAATCCGATATGCCCGCACCCGTATCAATAATTATTATATCAGCTAAACGGTCCAGTTCATATAGTTTTTCAATCATAAATGCCAACTGGTTTTTATCCAAACGCAATAGTTCTTGAACACCAGAACCGCCTGAAATGAATTCAATGCCAAGTGGACCTGATGTAAGAACCTCTGTAATATCCTTGTTATTATAGATCATATCAAACATATTATATTTAGGAACAATGCCAAATATAACCTCTACATTGGCCAGTCCAAAATCTGCATCAAAAATAATGACTCTTTTTCCAAGTTTTTTAAACTGAATAGCCAGATTCACAGATACATTCGATTTTCCGACGCCACCTTTACCACTTGTCACGGTGATGACACGGGCGCCAATAGGTCTTATACTTGCATCAGCTCTTTTTACAATATTTCTTAGATTAGCCGCTTGATCCATATCATTCATTGCCCCCTAATACTTGTCTAGCAATTTCATGTGGATTAATGTCACTGATATCATCAGGAACGTTTTGTCCAAATGTCACATAAGATAGCTTAGCCCCAGTCGCTAGTTTCACATTCAATACATTACCATAACAAGTGGTCTCATCCAGTTTGGTGAATATTATCTTGTAATCTGTCATTGTATCATACACACTGGTAATGTTCATCAGGTCTTTATAACCCGTTGCAACACTAAGTACAAGATAAACCTCTTTTTCATCTACAGCATTTAATAGCCCTTTTAATTCATTCTGATGTTCTACGTTCTTATGTGATCGACCTGCAGTGTCAATCAGTATTAAGTCTTTGTCTTTGAAGTCATTGACCGCTTCTGTTAATTCTTCTTTTGTATAAACGACTTTAATGGGAATGTTTAAGATATTCGCATAGGTTCTTAGTTGTTCTACTGCAGCAATTCTGTAAGTATCCGAAGTGATGAGTGCTACATCCTTACCCATATTCAGCGTGAAGAAGGATGCAATTTTGGCTATTGTCGTTGTCTTACCTACACCTGTTGGCCCAACAAAAAAGACCGTATTTTTTTTGTCCTCATTAATCGTCGCATGATCGGATAACAGTTTGATGATACGTTTATAAACGACAGCAATAACATCTGTGACCTCTTCTTGATCATCACTATTTAATCCTGAAATGCCGGCTGTCAGTTGGTTTACAATCTCTTCTCGGACCTCATGGTCGATGAGTTGTTCATAAACCACTTTGATGACAGATGCATTCACAACTTCATGGCTACTATCAACTTCTTGTGTCTCCATCTTATCTCTTCTGTTTTCATCCGGTAATTTGTCGATTAGAGATTTAAACTTCTCCAGATAAGCCTTTGCTTCATTTTCTTCCTCTTGCATCCGTTCTTGCCCAACCGGTTGTTGGAAGGTTTTTTGTGTCTGCCTTTTTCTTAAAAAGTTAGGCTCCCTATCACCATCATCCAAAAGACTATGGTCATCAAGGGCTGCCGTCACTTCCACATAAGGCTTTTTGAAGAGCTTGTAGAAACCTCTTGGCTTTATATTCTTAACACTAACGATTAAGGCTTCTTTTCCCAGCTCTTCTTTCACTTTGAGCATGGCGTCCTTTTCATTGGCGCCTTCATATTTTCTGATCTTCATTATATGGTCACCATCCCCACTGATTGTAATTCGATAGTTGGATCAAGTTCACTATAGGATATGACAATAATATCCGGATAACGTTCCTCAATCATTCTTTTATAATATATTCTAACGATAGGTGACGTCAAGATAATTGGCACTCGACCTGATGCAACTAATTTCTCAGCTTCTGATCCTGTAGCTTTTAATACCTTTTCCATAGATTCTGGATCTAAAGTGAGATAGGTCCCTTGCTCGGATTGTTTGACATGGTCCATAATCAACTGTTCTATCGTCGGATCTAAGGTGATGACTTGATTGGTTTCACCATCAAAGAATTTTGCACTTATTGAACGTTTTAATGCTTGTCTTACATATTCAGTCAATAAGTCCGGGTCCCTAGATACACTTGCATTATCCGCTAGGATCTCAAAGACCGTTACCAAGTCTCGAATGGAGATACCTTCTTTTAACATGTTCATAAGCACTTTTTGAATCTCACCAACGGACAATAGCTTGGGTACTAATTCTTCTACCAGTGTCGGATGATTTTCACTTACGTTATTGATTAAAATCTTGACATCTTGTCGTGTTAGAAGTTCATGTAGATGCTCTTTTACAATCTCAGTCAAATGGGTTGCGATAATTGAAGGTGGATCTACAACAGTATAACCAAGGGTCTCGGCTCTTTCTCTCTGTCCTTCGGTTATCCATAATGCCGGGAGTTTGAAGGCTGGTTCAATCGTCTCTATACCATCAATCTCCTCTTCTACATAACCGGGGTTCATGGCCATATAATGGTCAAAAAGAATCTCACCTTCTGCTATCTGCGTACCTTTGATTTTGATAATATACTGGTTAGGGTTCAGTTGAATGTTATCCCTAAGTCTTATAATAGGAACTATTGTTCCTAATTCTAAAGCAATCTGCCTACGAATCATGACCACCCTATCCAGTAGATCACCGCCTTGGCTGACATCTGCAAGTGGAATGATACCATAACCAAATTCCAATTCAATCGGATCCACTTGCAATAAGGATACGACATTTTCCGGCTTCCTAACCGCCTCTGCTTCAACATCTTCTGACGAGATTTCTTCTTCAATTGCTTGAACCTGCATTTCAGTTTGCATCCTTCTACCTACTAAAACGATACCAAGTCCGAATCCACTGACGATAATCGGATTCAGTGGGGTAACGATGCCAAGAAAAATCAACACACTTCCTGCTAAATAGAGTACTTTTGGCATTGAACCTAACTCTTTTAACAATGTATCACTAACATCGGCTTCTTTTGATACTTTGGTTACCAAAATACCGGTTGCAAGAGAAATCAATAGTGCAGGAATCTGACTGACCAGACCGTCACCAATAGTAAGTATGGTATAAACACTAAGGGCTTCACTGACTTCCATACCCTTGTTAAAAATACCAATTAATATACCGCCAGTAATGTTGATCATGGTTATGATCAATCCGGCTATGGCATCCCCTTTTACGAACTTACTTGCACCATCCATGGAACCGTAGAAACTGGCTTCATCTTGGATTTTTTGTCGTCTTTCCCTGGCTTGAAGTTCATCTATAAGTCCGGAGTTCAAATCCGCGTCAATGGCCATCTGTTTACCGGGCATAGCATCTAGTGTAAACCTTGCTGCTACTTCTGCAACTCTCTCTGATCCTTTTGTAATAACCATAAAGTTGATGATGACCAAGATGATGAAGATGACGATACCGACAACCAGGTCACTACCACCTACAAAACCTCCAAAGGTCTCAATGACGTTACCGGCTTCACCTGTTGTCAATATTAATCTGGTAGAGGAAACGTTTAGAGCCAAACGATAGACGGTTACAAAAAGTAATATGGATGGGAAAGAAGACATTTCAAGTGCTTCTCTCGCAAAAAGTGCATTGAACAATATTATGAGCGCTAATGCAATATTTAAGGTGATGAATAAATCCAAGAAGATAGAAGGTATAGGTAATATCATGATGATTATGGCCATGATAAGAAACATACCAATAATGATATCCCCAGCTTTCATCTTCATACTCTAGCACCTTCTTTCTGACTATTCTTCAAGTTATATACAAATGCCAAAACTTCGGCAACAGTCTGATAAAGTTCCGGTGGGACCTCGTCCCCAATCTCTACTGTATAATATAATGTTCTGGCCAAAGGCTTGTTCTCAACTATCTGAATGTTAAGTTCACTTGCTTTTGCTTTGATTCTACCTGCCATAATATCAGCACCTTTTGCAAGCACATAAGGCGCCCCAAATGTATCTTCATCATACTTAATAGCAACCGCAAAATGAGTTGGATTGGTGATAACAACATCTGCTTTCGGCAAATCCTGCATCATACGGCGCATGGAAGCTTCTCTCATCCTTTGTTTGATTTTGGATTTGATCTCCGGATTACCTTCTGATAGTTTATACTCATCTTTTATCTCTTGTTTTGACATTTTCAACTTCTTAGCCAAGCTAAATTTTTGGTATATAAAATCAATAACGGCTACAATCATAAAAAACATACCAATACGAATCCCCATATCAAGGGCTATATCCATAATCAGCGCATAAGTCTCAAGCACCGGTAACTCATAAAATAAATAGATCAGATTCTCATATTCCCTAAGAGAAAAATACACAATCGTCAGAATGATGCCTATTTTTATAATTGACTTAATCAATTCTACCAATGTTTTTAATGAGAACATCCGCTTCAAACCACTTATTGGACTAATATTGCTAAGTTTGGGTTGCATCGGTTTCATATTAGGTTTCCAACCCACCTGAAATAGATTGGCAAGAAAGGCTACAAGAAATGAAATCATGCACAAAGGGACAATCATAAATGCACCCTCAATCAAAATATGTTGCATCAAACTTTTTGCAAAATTAGGTGTTATTTCCCTTGTCCCAAAGAGATTAGTAAGTTCTTCCGTAAGTTTGATTGTGCGTTCAATGATGTTCGGCCCTAATATTTTAATAGATGCAAACATAATGACCAACATAAAAGTGGTCGTAATCTCATTGCTTTTAGCAACTTGACCTTCTTCTCTCGCCTTTTCCTTTTTTCTTGGCGTTGCTTGTTCTGTCTTTTCGCCACCACCACCCTCAGCAAAAAGCTGAAGATTCATTGGAAGACTTGTGCATCTGTTTTTATCGTTCATCATCTTGGCATCATACCTTCTATAATATCTTGCATCAACTTTTCTGTATCGCTGATGATTACGTCACTAATGATTGAGAATAGAGCTAATGTCAAATAGATTGTAATGACTCCTAATAATATCTTAATCGGAAACCCGATAACAAACATATTCAATTGAGGTACAGCTCTTGCTAGGACACCAAGCACGACATTGGTAATAATCATAACAAAGAATATGGGGGCTGCTATTTGGAGTGCTAATACAAAGTATGTTTCTAAATATTCAACAATACTTGAATAAAGTTGATTAGATAGAGAGATCTTTCCTAAGGGAATCAAATAATAACTGTTAATTAGTGCTCTTAGAAACATATGATGAGCATCGGTAACTAAGGTAATCATAATTAATAGGTAGTAATATAGATTACCGGTAATGGTTAATTGAATCTGACTTGTAGGGTCAAATACATTCACCATGGAGAAGCCAATCTGTGCATCAATGAACTGACCGGACAAAGTGACAATTGAAAACACGATATAAGCGCCAAAACCAATGAGCCATCCCACAAAAAATTCTTTGATCACAATGACCGCAAAATTGACCACGTCCCTACTGGATACAGTCAGCTCAAATGGAATCGTGGCCATAAGAATAACACTAAGGAAAAAAGTGACGGCAATTTTGGCCATATAAGGGACACTTCGATTACCAAACACCGGTACAATCAGCAACAACCCTAAGGCACGAACAAATACCAACAATAAAGCATCCAGAAACATATAAGGATCAGATAATAATAGCTGCATATCCCATCCCCTATCTTATAATATATTGACCGAAATTATCAACAACCCGAACAAAAAGTTCAACCATTCTCCCCATCATCCAAGGTCCAAAAAAATAAACACCCAAGAAAACGGCAAATATTTTGGGTACAAATGCCAAAGTTTGCTCCTGAATAGATGTTATGGTTTGAAAGACACTGATGAGCAATCCTACTACCAGAGCCAACATTAGTAATGGTCCAGACACAATGATAACCGTCATGACAGCTTGTTGCATCAAATCAATGACCATATCTTCACTCATATTACCACCTCTTAATCATAAAACGTCTCTACTAATCTGCCAATGATGAGTCCCCATCCGTCCGCCATTAAAAAAAGCAATAACTTAAAGGGCATTGATATCATAACCGGTGGTAACATCATCATACCCATAGACATCAATACAGAAGCTACGACCATGTCAATGACAATAAAAGGAATGTATATCAAAAAGCCGATGATAAAGGCCGCTCTAAGCTCACTGATAATAAAGGCAGGGATAATGACTTCTGTTGGTATTTCTTCATATGTTTCTACTGCCTCTATCTTTGCAATATCCATAAAAAGAGCTAAATCCTTAGGATTTACCTCCCCCAACATAAATTCTCTTATAGGCGCAAGACCCCGTTCAATTGCAACTTCTTGTGATATTTCTCCGGCAGCATAAGGCTGCATAGCATCCACATTAATCTGACTAATAACCGGGCTCATGATAAACAAGGTCAAAAATAAAGTCAAACCAACCAAAAGTTGATTCGGTGGTGTCTGTTGTGTTGATAAGGCACTTCTTACAAAATGCAGTACAACGATGATTCTAGTAAAAGAAGTCATCATTATAAGAATAGATGGCGCAAGAGATATGAGTGTCAAAATTACGAGAATTTGAATACTACTCACTACATCTTGTCCATCTTCTGCAGCACCAACACTCAAATCAAAAGAAAAGGGGATTGGTGCATTGTTTGTTTCTGTAGCATGAGACCTCATTGTGGTGTTACCAAAAAACAAAAGGAACATAGCCAGCACCATCATTATGGTTAAGGCACGCTTTTTATTGTTTGCTTTCATCTATATCTTCCCCTATTTTATTATTGCTATCATGATGTTTAGAAGCGAATTTTTTCATATATGCACTAAAGGGGACCTTATTATCTTCTGAAAATGTCAGCTTAGATTCTTCCACTGACTGAACAAAGGTGATATGGTCTTTTGAGACACCAATGACCATGTATTCACTACCAATACGTATCAACTGCAATGTTTTTTGGGGCCCTACAGGAATCACTTCAATAATCTTCAAATTACTACCATTGCTTTTATTCATTTGAAGATTACCGAGGAATTTTGTAGCAAAATAGGCTGCCCATAGAATCACAAAAAAAAGTATGATGACCGTAATAAACTGTAAATAATCCTTTAGATCCATCTTGAGCTCCTAACCATTAGCCCGTAACTTTTGAAACCGCCTCAATAACACGTTCGGCTTGAAATGGCTTAACAATGAAATCTTTTGCGCCTGCCTGAATGGATTCAATAACCATAGCTTGCTGACCCATCGCTGAACACATAATGATATTAGCGTCACCTTTTATGCCTCTTATGGCTTTTACCGCTTCAATACCATCCATCTCCGGCATGGTAATATCCATAATCACTAGGTCCGGATTCAACTCTGTAAATTTCTCAACTGCCTTTAAACCATTCTCAGCTTCACCTACTACGTTATAACCATTCTTGGATAGAATGTCTTTAATCATCATTCTCATAAATGCTGCATCGTCCACTATTAATATATTTTTTCCAGCCATTTTTTTCTCTCCTTCGATATATTACAAATGCATCTATTTCATTATAACATACTTCATTAAAATGTATATCATAAAATTTGTCCGGCTTGCTTGATGATATCTGTTATACGTATGCTGAAGTTCTCATCGATAACAACAACTTCTCCTTTAGCTACAATCTTACCATTAACCAATACATCAATAGGTTCTCCTGCCAGCTTATTAAGTTCAATAATCGTACCCGGAGCAAATTCCAATATGTCATGAATCGACTTATGGGTTCTACCCAGTTCTACCGTCACCTCAAGAGGTACATCCATAATCAAATCAATGTTCTCTTTTTGTTGAACAAAAGAGCCCATATCAAAGCTTTGGAATTGTGCCTGTTGGACTTCAACATTTCTTTGATGGGAAGGACTCATACCATTTTGATTGTAGCCCGGCGGCATCATACCTTGATTCATGCCTTGATTCATGTCAGGTTGTTGATACTGCATCTGTGGTTGCGGTTGTGGCGTGCTTGTTTGCTGATTTTGTTGATTCTGATTCGCCACAGGTTTTTCTTGTTTTTGTTCTTGTTTTTGTTCTTCTTTCTCTTTTGTGTTTGAAAAATTATCGGTAATCTTTTGAGCAAATTCAATTGGGTAGAGTTGCATCATTTCACTATCAACTAAATCACCAATTTGCAATCTAAAGGAAACGCGAATAAATTCTCCGCCTAGAAACTCAGCTACCTCTGTTTGATCAAAGGATTCTGTTAGGTCAAGTTGATTCGATATGGGAGGTGCTATATCGATTCTCTTGTTAAACATGGAGGACATCGATGTTGCCGCTGATCCAATCATTTGATTCATGGCTTCACTGATTGCGCTTAGATGTAGGTCAGATAATTCTCCATCCGGACTACTTCCATCTCCACCCATCATTAAGTCTGTAATAACTTTAACATCCTCTTCTTTTAGAATGAGCAGATTGGTCCCCTCTAGACCTTCCTTATAAACGATTTGTATGGCAACACAGGGACTTGAATACTCTTTTACGATATCATCCCAGTGTACAAGAGATACGGTTGGTGTTGTTATAACCACCTTTTGATTGACCAAACTAAACAAAGTGGTTGCCGCTGTACCCATGCTGATGTTAGAAACCTCACCGATGGCATCTTTATCTACATCACTAAGTACGTTACTGGACGTCTCTGTCTTAGTTGTATCTTCATCATCATCTAAACCTCTAAGTAGAGCATTTATTTCCTCTTGAGATAACATTTCTCCCATAAATTATTCCTCCTTCCGTATAATCGAAACGATTTGGACCGCATTTTTCTTTTCAAACAATCCTGCTTTGGCTGTAAATTTTTCTAAGTCTCCAACCTTTACTTCTATATCTTCGGTAATTTTCTTATCTAACTTAATAATATCGCCAACCTGAAGATTAATAAAATCATTGACGGTTATAATGCTTTTACCTAAAATCGCCTTGACGGGGATTTGGGCTTGAGCAATCCTTTTTTCTATAATATCCCTATAGACTTCTTCATTGGATTCTGTCATAGATGAGAACCAGAACTTTGTGTTGAGCTTGTCTATTATAGGTTCAATACATGTATAAGGTATACAAATATTGATCAATCCTTCAACATTACCGATTCTTAGGTTCAACGTTAAAAGGGCGATGATTTCTGTTGGTGAAATAACTTGGGCAAATTGTGAATTGGTTTCTATCTTCTCAAGTCTAGGTTCTAAACTGACCACATTCTCCCAGGGTTCAACTAAAAGATCCACACAAATCGCCATAATTTTTTCAATAATGGCAAGCTCGATTTCCGAAAAGTCTCTTTCTTTATCTAAGGTTTCTCCTTTTCCACCCAATAGTCGATCAATAATGGAAAATCCTATTTTTACGGAAAAGTCCATCAATACATTGCCTTTTAACGGATATAAATCCATGATACCAAGCAGTATAGGGTTGGACAAAGCGTTTGAAAATTCCGAAAATGATACAGCCTCTGAATTGATAACTTCTACTTGACAGGAAGTTCGCATGTAGGCAGGTAATGCTGTCGAGACGAGTCTTGCATAATGCTCAAAGATAATCTCAAGTGTTCTAAGATGCTCTTTGGCAAATTTGGAAGGTCTTGCAAAATCGTACTCTTTGACATGTTTGGCGGATGCGTTATGCTTGTATTCCTCTACATCTAGTTCACCCGTATTTAGCGCATTCAACAGATCATCTATTTCATTTTGAGATAATACCTCACCCATCACTTCACCACCTTTTTCGTTATGTCATCCTGCCTTTTATTATTTTGATGATGTTAATAAATTATTAAAATAAACGTCTACGATGGACTCTGATTCAAGTCGACCTTGTAAATACAGAAGAATCTCTTTTTTGATAGCTTCTGTCGATTCAGCGCTGGCAAAATCCTCATAGGTTTTGGATTTCATTAGGGTTTCGATACCATCTCTTAAAATGGTCTCCCTGGTTGTCATGCTTTCTAATACTTTTGCTGCATCTTTTTCCGTAGCCAAGATGCCAACACCTATTTCCACAACCACATTATGGACTTTGCCTGAATCCCCAGTATCGTTATAAATAAAAATAAACTTTTCCGAGAAAGTGAAAGGCTCAATATCATTAACAGATATCTGTGGCGGACCGTTTTCTTCTAGCTCTGCAGCCTCTTCTTCACCCCTAAGTGCCTTACTGATACCCATAATCGTGATTAGTGAAACCATTGAAAAAATCAAAGATACGATAATTAATACAACACCAATCATCATGACAATCTTACTCTTGTCTTGTGGTTTTTTTGCTACCTTTTCTACGCCATCCTCGTCTAGTTCTGCTTGTTTCTTCTTAGCCATAATTGCTCCTTTATTCCATCAATGTCTTTGGACTCACTACTCTGCATTGATTGTATTATACTCTTCTGCTTGTACTTCTTCACTTTGAAGTACAATCTTCATCTCGACCCTTCTGTTCTTGGCTCGATTCACAATGCTGTCATTGCTCACAATCGGTCGATATTCACCATAACCGGTACATGCAATCTTTTCTTCACTAAAGCCCATATTATCAATAAGATATTTACCAACTGCTATGGCTCTACTTGCCGACAGCTCCCAGTTACTAGGGAAATTTGAAGTACGGATCGGTACATTATCTGTGTGGCCTTCAATTTGAATATTATAGGCCTCATAACTTTGACCTTGAATCATTTCACCCAGAATCGATATAACATTTAAGGCTTCGGGTTTGATAATTGCTTGACCACTATCAAATAGGGCTTCACCCGGTATCGTAATCTTGACGAAGTTAAGTGCATAGCTCACATCCACTTCTTCCCGTATGCCTTGATCTGTCAGATATGCATTCACCCGTTCATAAACTTCCCGTGCTTCATCTAAGGCAATTGCCTTTTTCTGCTCATCTGACAGTTCTTCATCAGACTCTGTTGTACCCTCTGAACCTTGAGAAAGACTATTCTCAACTATAATCTGGATGTCACTGAGTTGATTTACACCATTGGTAATCAAATCTGCATCAACAAGGGCTTCTCCACCAGGCATAATATCAATCTGATCATTAAAGGATGCTATAGCTTCCTTAAACTTCCTTATATCCACACTGGACATAGAAAATAATAATACAAAAAAGCAAAGTAAGAGCGTTACCATATCGCCATATGTTGCCATCCAAGCGGGCGCTCCTTTTTTTGCTTCTTCTTCTCTTTTTTTCATCTTTACTCACCCTCTTTTTCATTAGGATTGAGTGAAGCTCTAAGAATCGGTGCTAAGAAAGCTTTTAACTTTTCTTCAATAACTCTTGGGTTTTCTCCAGCTTGTATGGACAATAAACCTTCAATCATAACCTCTTTTAATAGCATTTCCTGTCCGCTTTTGATCTTAAGCTTCTCTGCAAAGGGCGTTGCTACGAGGTTAGCCAATAGGGAGCCATACATGGTTGTCAGCAAGGCAACCGCCATAGCAGGACCAATCGCCGATGGATCATCCAAACTTCCCAGCATATTGATTAGACCAATCAGAGTACCAATCATACCCCAAGCCGGTCCCATTTCTGCAACTTTTTCCCAAAATGTAGCCACTTCTTTATGTCGACCTCCAATGAAAATTAGCTCCGTTTCCAGTATGTTTCTTACAAGCTCCGGATCTGTACCGTCGACTACCAGCATGATACCTTTTTTCAAAAAATCATCATCGATATTATCAGCCGCTTCTTCAAGAGCTAGGAGCCCTTCTTTACGTGCGACATTTGACAATTCAATGATGTTTCTTATAACGCCGGCTTCATCCATGATTGTATTTTTAAAGGCTTTTGTAACTGATTTTAATGCGTTAATAAACTTGTCCATGGGATGGATGATTAAAACAGAGGCAAAAGCACCACCAAAGGTAATCATAACAGAAGGTGCATTCCAAAATGCCAATAGACCTGTAAGTCCTTTATCCAGTATTATTGACATAGCAAAAAAGAAAAAACCTGCCACCAAACCTATAACCGTTGCAATATCCATATGTCCACCTCGATCTTATTCATTCACTCTAATCTGTCTTATAATTGAGTATTTTGGCTTCATAATTAATGATTTTTTCCTGAAGCTCTTCTAGACTTTCACTGATAATAATTATTTTGCCGTTGGTTAGAACCAAAGTCGTGTCTGGCTTTTCTTCAGCCGATTCAATAAGTCGACTGTTAAGCAAGTAACTTTGACCATTCAATCTTGTTACAAAAATCATTTCATCACACCTTTAAGGGGTTGTCGGTTGCATCTCGCAACCGAACAAACACCACAATTTATTAAATTCTACCATTATCTCTTAAGATTTACAAGTTCTTGTAACAGTTCGTCTGAAGAAGTTATGATTCTGGAATTGGCTTGGAAACCTCTCTGGGTTGTAATCATTTCTGTAAACTCTCTTGATAGGTCTACATTCGACATCTCAAGCACGCCGGAATTGAAACTTCCACCTCTTGATGTAATGTCTTGACCGAGTCCGTCAAAGTCGCCTGAGTTGGTTGTTGCTACAAACAGATTGCTCCCCACTTTTTGAAGTCCTGCAGGGTTTTGGAATGCTGCAACGACAATCTGTCCAAGTAATTTGGTTTGTCCGTTGGTGTATCTACCGATAACTTTACCATCGCCGCCAACTTCGAATCCGGATATACTACCGGCTTGATTCCCTGAACCGATGCCATTGATGTCACCTGAGATTGCCTCAAGTGTTGTATTACCGGCAAAAAGGGTTAAGTCTCCAAAGTCAACAGACATGGTGCTAAAAGTTGAAAATGGTGTCACCAAGTTGGTCATATCAAACGTATCAGGACCTGCAATAATCTTACCTGTAGCAGGATCAAACTCTATAATCTGAGCAATCGGTGCCAACCCTGTAGCCACGCCTACATTCCCGTCTGCATCGGTAATACCAGCATCTGTTAATGTGATGGTAAACTGGTTCTCATTGGCTAAAGGCAAGTTGGTAATACGATACTCTGCAGTATATCTATAACCTAAACTATCATAGAAGTTAGCAGTAAAAGGCACACCATTTGGATCTGACAATTGGGTATCATTAATGTTAATATTACCTGATAAAGTTATATTGCTTGTTGCAGTAGGTTCAGAATAAAGGTTAACCGGATTCAGGATCTGAATCGGCTCAACTTGACCTTTTTGTACTTCGCCAGTAGCCTGATCGGCTTTCCAACCCATAACGTTTAGACCTTCAGGTGTAACCAGATTGCCGGCTTCATCGATTCTAAATGCGCCGGCTCTTGTAAATTTGTTACCTGTTATATCACTGACAACAAAGAAACCGTCGCCTTCGATTTTAAGATCTAGGGGATTGTCTGTACGTTGTGCCGCACCTTCGCCCATGTCAATATCCACTGAAGATATAGAAGAACCAAGACCTATTTGCATTGGATTTCTACCACCGGTATTTTCACTTGCGCCACTAGCACCTTGTATGGTTTGACTAAATACTTCACTGAAGGTAACACGGCTACTTTTAAACCCAACTGTGTTAACATTCGCGATGTTATTACCTATAACATCCATTTTTGTTTGGTGAATCCTAAGACCTGAAACACCTGAGTACATTGAACGCATCATAATGTACAACCTCCTTATGTCTATACTGTATCGAAACTTCTCTGTCATTTAAAGTTTCATAGCTTCCTTCATGAGGTCCGGCTATATCAATACAGCACCATCTATGTTTGTAAATACATGTTCTCTAGCTTCTGATTGATCTAGAGCGGTTACAACTGTTTTATTCTCAATATTGACGACTAACGCTACGTTATCCATTAAGACGAGTGATTCTTTAATACCCTTAGCTTCTGCTTTGTTAACGCCTGCCTCTAGTCTGGTCATTTGGTCATCTGACAATTCAATCTGTCTTACATCCAAGCGCATACTGGCATGTTTTGAGAATTTCAGCTTATCTTGACTTTGAATCTGTTGTTGCAAAATATTAGCAAACTTATTGGTGTCTATGTTCTTGTTTTCTATGGATTTGGTTCTTAGTTGTTCTCCTTGAACCTGTCTGATCGGCGGTATGGGTCTATTTTGTATAATCATTTTATTCCGCCTCCTTACTGTCCTTCTTCTACATTTTCAACCGGTTCTTCTTCTGTCTCATCTGCTGTTAAACGGTCGATTTTTTCATTGATGGATATCAGAGCTTCATTCATCTTGTTGATTGCATCAATCATCGCTTCATTGCTTGTTTCCTTGTCATTAAGCACGGCTTCAACTTTTGCTAGTGCTACATCCACACCATCTACGTTTAGAAATGCTTTTCCACCTTTTAAAGTAACACTCTGTACAATACCTTGTACAAATTCACTTGCGCCGGTAACTTCATTGTATGAGGAACCTAGTACTGTTTTCCCAATTAAGCTATAGGCTTGTTGCATGGTTGAACTTGTGTTTAGGTTCTGCATCTGTTCTAAAGATGAAAATTGAGCCATCTGTGCTAAGAAGTCCTCATTTTTTGCCGGTTCCAAAGGGTCTTGATAACGCATTTGAGTCACTAGTAGTTGAAGAAAAGCATCTTTGTTCAGATTATCCGACTTACCTTTATCTTTTGTTGCGTCCATACCATATTTGGCCATGATATCTTGTACTGAATCTACTGTTGACATTTTGTCACCACCTTACGCTGAGTACTCCACCGTATGTTCCATATTGCCATCCATATCTTTTGGAGTCTCTGTTGACTTGATTTCCGGTTGAGCTACTTCTATATTATGAAGTCTGTTCAAACGGTTGATTCTGTCTTGTCTTGTTTTATTAAAAGATTGACGTTGATCACTTTGCTCTTTTTGATGATAATGCAAATTTGCATTGCCGAGCGTTACTTCAATCTTATCCACTTTGATACCTTGTTGTTCGAGCTGACTTTTTAACTGCCCGATGTTACTTTCAATCATTTGTTTCACCACTTCATTTTCTGCCACGAATTGCCCTTTTACCAAACCTTGCTCGGCAACTACCGATACAGCTATTTTCCCTAGGTTTCCGGGGTTTAATTGCAGATTCATGGAGGTTCTTGTGTCAGAGAGATTAACTATGGCTTTTGTTACAATCTGATTGATGATATCGTTTGTACTCACTTGCTGATATTTGACTTCACCAGCCTTATTCACCACAACTACTTCTTTAAGATCTGTTGTGTTCTGAGAAAACAATGTATTAAAAGATTGATCACCTTTTTGTTTACCTGTTTCCTTTTGATCATATTCAGTTGTGACTTTTTGGCTTCTCATATCATGGACTTCCAACTTAACCTCTTGCTTACTGCCTTGGCTGTCTTCCATTTCAGTGCTTTTAACACTTGAAGGGATTTCTCCGTTCATGGCTACCACTTGATTATCTGCCATTGGCATTTTACCTTCTGCTAGATGATTCATTGCAGCTACAACCTCTTCTTCACTCATGTTAACGGATTCAAGTAATGCTTTTAATTCCGTCTGTATCGCTTTAAAGCTTTCAAAAGCCTCACCATGGGTTAATAAAGAAGTCTCTTCTAACTGAAACACTTCGCCAAGAAGTTTTGATAGACTGTTCATGTTCAATAAATCAAAAACATTCATATCCATAGTCTCCAGATTCATTTGTAGCGTTTCCTCTGGTATGCCTAATAATTCACTGACGATGGTTAATGCCATCTGCTCAAGTGCACTATAGTCGACCATAATCATGTCTTCTGTAACAGTCTCAAGTTCTGATGTTTCCTCAACAGTTTTCTCTTTGGTTGTTGCATTCGGTGTCTTTGTTACCGTCTCATTCATTGGCTTGATTTTTTCTTTTTGGTCTTCGGATTGGTCGCTATTTTTACTGACTGCGGCTTTATCCACTTCGACATTTGAAGGCTTCTTCATTTTTTCTTTGCTTAATGCTTCAAATTCTTTTTTATCAAGTTGCTGAATGTCTTTTTCACGACTGTAAACCTTCGAGAATTCTTTGTTTGAGGCATTGTTTAAGTTGGTATTGCTCTTGTGAGTTCCAAAATTCGAATTCATCAATGTTGCAACGTTTTGATTTGCAACTGAATTCATAAGTGTCTCCTTTCTTACTTTATTCTGGATAGATATACGATGTGATTCTTGCTGCGGTTCTAGGTTCCATTAAACCCATAATCTTTGCTGCTTGATCCGGTGATACACCTTTTATAATGGCTGCCACTTGATCCATCTGGGTTACACTCATGCTCTCTAAAACCGGTGCTGCTTGAGCAGGCTTCATGTTTTGATAGATGTCTACTGTCTCTTTAAGCGTTTCATCGAAAACAACCTCGCCAATCATACTTTCATACAAGGCAACGGCATTTTCAGGATACATTTTTTCGAACCATTCCGTATAGACAATAGCCGCCGGCGTTGTTGCTAATAGTTCGTCAAATTGGGCCTTGTCCTCTTGAAACTGGACTTGGTTGGCTTCGAATATCCTTAATCGCTCAACTTCGGCTATCAAATCAGATAATTGCTCACCTATATTTTCGGCTTCTTCGCTCTTTTCCATTAGCATTTTTTCAGTTATTTTCAATATTTCTACGGCTTCTTCCACTGTTTCAAAGTTATAGGCTTCTACGTCTTCTTCACTTATTTCCGGCATTTCAGGTAAAATCATATTAAGTACAGGTACATCTTTTATGACAGGTCCTATGACCGTAGTTCCTAAACCACCGACATCAAACTTAATCAAAGCGGCTAATGCAATGGCCAACACCAATAAACCGACCAAAATACCCCCAACTATTTTCATTATATTGTTTTCCCGATCTTCTGAATTATCTCTTGCCATTTTTGCCTCCTTTTATTCTTCACCGGATTTAGTTGAGTAGCGAAATCCGACGATCTCATCCAATATTTTTATTTCTTTATATTTCTCTTCTTCTAAGAATACATTCAGAGCCTTTTCTTTTAGTTTTTCTTGTATCTTTTTCTCCTCTAGGGCCTTTTGTAAAGCCTTTCTTTTTGATTCCACTTTATCTTTGGCTTTTACAACCACTTGCTTTTGAGCTTTATAGGCTTTCTCGTAATAATTAACGTTATGATTTTGCCTCTGAAACTCGGAAACAGATTGGGATTGTTTTTGACGTTCCCTAAAATCCTCAATAGTGGCATCAAGCTCTGCTTTGATTGCTTCTTGCCTATCCATCTCCACCTTGTGGTCCATCATGGCTTTTGCTAGCTCCATTTTTTTCTGTTCTTCAATTTTTGTTTTTACATTCAAAATGTTTTCCATAGAATAATGGAATTTTGCCATACGTATCAACCCTATTCAAATATTTTTCCTAATTTGTCAACCACTTCATCAAAATCATAGTTTTCGTGGGTGTATTGTGTTAAAAACGCTTTAATCTGTTGATATTTTTTGATAGCATCGTCAATCTCCGGATTACTACCTTTTGCATATGCTCCTATATTAATCAAATCTTCTGCATCGTTGTATACGGACAAACTTGATTTGAGTTTATTGGCTAACGCAAGATGCTCCGTTGTAGCAATATCCGTCATAACCCTTGAAATACTTTGTAATATGTCAATTGCAGGATAATGGTTTCTATTGGCCATTTTTCTTGATAAGACAATATGGCCATCCAATATCCCTCTTGCTGCATCCGTAATGGGTTCATTCATATCATCCCCGTCAACCAAGACTGTATACAGGGCTGTTATTGAACCCATATCCGAGTTCCCTGCTCGTTCTAATAGCTTGGGCATGACTGCAAAGACCGATGGGGTATAGCCTCTACTAACCGGCGGTTCGCCTATAGCAAGCCCTATTTCTCGTTGAGCCATAGAAAAACGCGTTAAGGAATCCATCATCAGCATCACATCTTTACCTTGATCTCTGAAGTATTCTGCTATAGCTGTTGCCGTTTTTGCCGCTTTTTGCCTTATGAGTGCCGGTTTATCTGATGTTGCCACAACGACAACGGAACGCTTCAAACCTTCTTCTCCTAAGTCTTTTTCTATAAACTCACGCACCTCACGTCCACGCTCTCCTATAAGGGCTATGACGTTCACATCTGCATGGGTATTTCTTGCAATCATACCTAACAACGTACTTTTTCCAACACCACTACCTGCAAATATGCCTACCCTTTGACCTTTACCTATGGTTAAGATACCATCTATCGCTTTGACACCCATAGGCAATACCTCTGTAATCCTTCTTCTCTTCAAAGGATCCGGCGCACCTTGCTCTATTGGGTACATATCCTTTGAGTATACAGGCTCAAGCTCATCAATGGGTTTGCCCAGACCGTCCACAATACGTCCTAACAGTCGACTACCAACCGATATTCTAAGTTCGTGACCGATGGCTTCAACAATACATCCGGGGCCGATACCGGCCAAGTCATCTAATGGCATTAAAAGAATCTTATTTTCTTTAAAACCGACCACCTCAGCAAGAACTTTTGCACCACTTGTAGGAGAGCTGATGGTGCATAGCTCCCCTAGGTTAACACTGGGCCCTAAGGATTCAATGGTTAATCCTATGATTTTGCTGACTCTACCCAAATGTTTGATATATGATTTTTCGACCAAGGCCTTATACTTGTCCATGCTGATCATATGTACCCTCTCTAATGGCCTGAAGTCATACTTCCCAGACTTTCTTTTATTAATTTAAGTTCTTTTTGCAGACTTTCAAGCCTAACTTGTAAACTGCAATCAATGTTTCCCATGTCCGTTTCAATAAAACACTGGTTCTTCTCCAAGGTAATTTCTTTCAGTATTTCTAAGTTCACTTTTTCACTTAAATTCTCACTCAATTCGTCTTTATGCGCTACAAGATGATCAAAATCCTCCGATGAACATTTTATAACAATACTGCCATAAATATTAATTTCTTCAAAAGCAAGTCGTACCAGATATAGAATTATGTCCGGGTCGTCCGCATAACGACCAATCATTTTATAAAGCAACTGACTGATAATCTCAGCTACTTTAGGTTCGAAATCATGAATATATGCTTTATTCTGAGCCAACATAGCTTCATGTTCTTGCTCAAGCTGATTCATTTTAAGTTCTATGGCCGACTTAGCTGCTACAATACCTTCTTCATAACCGGCCTCAAAGCCTTCTTCTCTCGCTTGCTCTTTAATTTGTTCACCCTTACTGTGAGCTTCATCCAGCATTTCCTTAACTAAAAGCTCTGTTTCCTCTACGGCAATAGTATGAGAGCCATCAATCACATCGTCATCAATGGCTTCTCCTTCATATTCGTTATGCTGTAATCCACCCTCTACATCAAAATCATTTTCTCCTACTTCTTTTTGAACAGGATGAATGATATGTGGATTATGTGGATCTATTGTTTGAATTTCCTTACGTATTTCCGACATGGACACAAAGGGTGCTTTAATAATCTTAGACAATGATCTCATCCCCTCCACCACGTGATATTACGATTTCACCTGCATCTTCAAGTTTTCTAATGATGTTAACAATCTTTTGCTGGGCTTCTTCAACATCTTTTAAACGAATCGGACCCATAAATTCCATTTCTTCTTTAATCATAGCGGCTAAGCGTTTAGAAAGATTATTGAATATAACCTTTTGCACTTCTTCACCTGAACCTTTTAGGGCTATACCAAGTTCATTATTGTCGACTTCACGTAGAATACGTTGAATCGAGCGGTCATCTAATGACAGAATATCTTCAAAGACAAACATTTTCTTACGAATCTCTTCAGCTAACTCCGTATCTTCAATCTCAAGCGTTTCCATAATGTGTTTTTCAGTACTTCTATCTACAGAGTTGAGTATCTGTACAATGGCATCTACACCACCAACAATGGTAAAGTCCTGGGTCATAAGTGAAGATAGTTTTCTTTCTAATACATCTTCTACATCTTTAATGACATCCGGTGATGTCCTATCCATCTGTGCAATTCTTCTAGCTACATCTGCTTGCTTTTCCTGTGGTAGTGCTGCCAGAACCATGGATGCTTGCTGTGGATTAAGATAGGATAATATCAATGCTATGGTCTGATTATGCTCATCTTGAATATAATTCAGTAACTGTCCCGGATCCGTTTTTCTGACAAACTCAAAAGGTCTAACTTGAAGGGAAGAGGTAAGCCTACCAATTACTTCCATCGCCCGATCTGTTCCAAGGGCTTTTTCAAGAAGCTCTTTGGCATAGCCAATACCACCTTCCGCTATGTAGGACTGAGCCAGACATATTTGGTAAAATTCATTAATAATATTTTCTTTATCTTTTGGCGATATTGCTCTTGTATTCGCAATCTGTAACGTTAATTCTTCAATCTCTTCTTCTTTCAAGTGCTTGAAAATCATAGAAGACTTCTCCGGACCGAGAGCTATGAGCAATATTGCTGCCTTTTCAATACCACGCTGCTGTTGACTTGCCATTCTATCACTCCCAATCCTCATTTAGCCAATTTCTTAAAAGCTGAGCTACCGCATCCGGGTTTTCATCTACAAATCGTTCAATCTGAACCCTTGCTTCTGATTTCCCATCATACTCTATGGCTTCTAGCTCATCTGAACTTTTCGTTGTCGCCAACATATCTTCAACCGATAGTTCCGGCTCTACTTCTGTGATCTCAACCGGTTCAGTTCCCTTATAAACCGCATAGCCGAGTAATGCAATCATAAGTATAATGATGATGACAGGTATATAGTCTGCCACCCTACTTTCTACGATTGGTGTATCGACAAAAACAGGTACTTCATATGCCATTACAAACACCTCATCTATATTAGAAGCATTGGCAATCAACTGAACAATATTCGGATCCACTTCTACACTGTTTCTGACATTATTATCCTCTTGGTATTGTTCCCATGTTGTCTCTTCTAAGACACCTTGTTCCTCTAATAAAGCCTGTCTATGGTAAATATACTTATTCAAAGTAACGGTTACTGTTGAGTCTTCTGGTATAATACTACCGATACTTCTAACTGTTTTTGTTATGGTTGAATTCGGTACGAGATCTTTATCTGAAATAAACACTTCACTTTCAGATCCACCCCCACCATCAATGGGGTACGTGGGTGTGTCCGCATTGGTGTCTGTTCCAGGTATACCACCTGCATCCGTGGAAGTACCGGTCGACTCATAAATATAAACCCTTGTTGGATATGGTTCAGTCTCTCCTTCAGCAATACTGTACACTTCAGACTCACTACTGACACTATCAAAATCAATTTTTAGATTAACACCTACAACAGCGTCATCAAATTCTCCACGGGCTAATAATAGGCTTTCAATGGTTCTTTCGTATTTGGCCTCGTATGCATCCCTATAATCCATATGAGAATTAAGGCTTCCAAATATGCTGCTATCGTTGCTACCGTTAAACAATAACTT
Organism: Clostridiales bacterium; assembly: GCA_024636985.1. GTDB lineage: Bacteria > Bacillota > Clostridia > Lachnospirales > Vallitaleaceae > Petrocella. The sequence goes on from JAGXFY010000081.1 coordinate 52,007, forward strand.
TGCATTGGAATCCAGTATTTTTATATTGCCTATAGACAAGTTGTCCACGGCGGTTTCCACAAAAGATGCAATACCATAAACTTGATCCTCTGTTAATTCTCCATTAGTTGTTAATATAACAGATGCCGATGCTACTTTATCTTGTTGCAGTACAAAGCGCTCGGTATCTGGAAGTACTATCTTTACCCTAGCCGACTTAACTTTATCTATTAATTCAATTAAACCGCCTAATTCATTTTCAAAGGCTAACTGCTGCATCATGGCTCGGTCATCACTGCTTGTGGTTAAAGATGTATTAAACGCCTCTTTCCACTGAAAAGTCGTTGCTGACAAAATGCCTTGTTCAAACAGCAATAGCTTCGCATCTTGGAATTTACGGCTATCAACATATAAGGTCGATGCGCCATCTTCATATCTATGAGCAATTTCATTGGCTGATAAGATCTCAACCATCGCTGTCATCTGGTCCGGTGTTACATTTTCAGCGTAAATAATCATATTCGGTCGACTTAAAACAACTGCCAAGACAACCAAAGCAGCTACACTTGCTAAAAAAATACCAATGATCTGTAATTTTTGAGTCCGTGTGAATTTGTTCCAATATTCTGTAATCTGATTAGAAAAATTCGTTATAAATTCAGGCATCGTGCCACTCCTTATCCTAAAACATCTTTAACAAACGCCTTAAGCTTATAATTGAATCCTCATAATTTCATTATAGGCATCTAAAAGCTTATTTCTTAATTGAACCGTATATTGAAGGGCTATGCTTGCTTTTTCTTGAGCAACCATAACATCTGCAATATTATCTATCTTACCAACTGCAAAATCCACACTCATCTGATCTGCTTTTTTTGTTAAATTGTTTGTATCTTCAAGGTTTCCCATGGCTGCATCAAACAATGCCTTAAATGGGGATTGTTCTTTAAAGTCCACTTCCGTCTTGCCTGGTGCCATCATGGATTGAATCTGATTAACCGGCTGTATGTTCATCTATGTCACCTTACCTTCCGATATTAAGTGCACTGGATATCATGCCCTTGGATGCATTAAATGCTGTTATATTCGCTTCATAAGAGCGGTTGGCAGATATGAGGTTGGTCATCTCTTCAATTGTATTAACATTAGGCATAGAAACATAACCTTCTTCATCTGCATCCGGATGTGTTGGATCATAAGCTCTAATTGGTGGTTTATTGTCTTCTATAATCTTTGAAACCTTGACGCCACCATTAACAGATTGATCATTTAAATATTCATTTAACATGCCTTTAAAATTGTTTCTGCTTTGAATTTCTTCAAATACAACAGTTTTACGACGATAGGGTCCGCCATCTTCGCCTCTGGTTGTATTAACGTTGGCAATGTTCTGTGAAATCGTATCCATACGAAGTCTCTGAGCGGTCATCCCTGAAGCGCTGACATTCATTGAACTAAAAAATGACATTTGATCTCCTCCTTAATAACTGCCTAGCCGTTTAGAACGCTTTTTATTCGACTGAAATTATAATTCACTTGGCTAATGAGAGCATTATAACGTAATTGATTTTCGGCAAGATAACCCATCTCGGTGTCAATATCCACCGTGTTTCCATCCAGTCTATAACTGGCAGAGCTCATATCTTGAATCTTTTTCGGTGTTATTCTTGATAAATCTTCTTGACTGATTTTTCCGGTACCTTTCATGGCCTCTCTTAAGTAAGTCTCAAAAACCACATCTTGCCTCTTATAGCCCGGTGTATCTACATTTGCAATGTTGGCAGTTATAGCTTCATTTCTTGCCCAACTACCTTGTAAAGCTTTATTAATTATGTCGGTTGTTTGATAAAGTCGATTATTAATCATCGTTTCATCTCCAAATCCATTTTGATTTATTATTGGTTAAGGTGTCAAAACTATATAGTTGAACTTTCGCATAACTTGTATGTGAACTTAGTGAAACTTAGTTTTGACCCTCTAACCATTATTAGGATTACGGTATATAGCCTTATATGGCCTTATATTTATTATCGGCACACACTATATATTGTATCAGTTTATAATCAAATATACAATCTATAGTTCTCTGATTTGCCGTCTGATTATGAACAAGAATGTTTCTATAAGTGCAAAAAAGGAGGCTGCACGCAACCTCCCCCTCCATAATGGTTATATTTTTCCGATTTCGTCCAATAATAAGTCGTTTAGTACTTTTATATATGTGCCCTTCATACCAAGTGACCTTGACTCTATCACTCCGGCACTTTCGAATTTTCTGAGTGCATTAACAATGACTGATCTGGTAATGCCAACACGGTCCGCTATTTTACTTGCTACTAGGATACCTTCATTGCCTTCAAGCTCATTGAATATATGTTTAATGGCTTCTTGTTCTGAAAAGGATAGGGTTCCTATCGCTGATTTTACAATACTGGTTTTTCGAATGGCTTCTGAATTCTCGTCGTTGACGGAGCGCATTATTTCTAGCCCTACAACTGTTGCACCGTACTCGCCAAGTATAATATCTTCTATATCAAACATATCTTCATTTCTATAAATGAAAAATGTTCCAAGTCGTTCATTCGCAATATCAATCGGTACAATCATACCCACGAATTTGGAGGCACTGATACGCTCACTGAATCCAAGTGTTGCCATGTTGACATTTTCTTTTGTAGACAAAATATTCAGCAAACGTTCGTTTAACTGTTCATCTACCAGTTCTCCAAGTTCATCTGTTAAAAGCTCTTCAATGTCATGGATGCCATCTTTGGAATAAGAAGCCAATAGTTTGCCTTTCTTACTAAGAACAAGACCATTAGCGTTTAGTATATCACTCATTACCTCGCAGATATCTGTGAAAATGACTCTCTGTGTCCCTGTTTTCTGTAGTAGCTTATTAATCTTTCTTGTTTTATCTAACAATTGAACGCTCAAAGTTCTACCTCCTGGTTATAGCCTGTATAAATTATAGTACAAATTGCACACAAATTCAAGGTCTTATTTAACTATTTCAACATTTTATTCTTTTGACACAACATTCTTACATTCATCATTGCTACACATCAATTTTTTGCCTTTATCAACCATTATTGCGCTACATTTATCACATTTAACGGTCGTCGGAAGATTCCATGTCATAAAATCACATTCAGGATTATGTTCACAGCCATAGTAACGTCGACCTTTTTTGGTTTTTTTCACCAAGATTTCGCCACCACATTTGTGACACAGAACATCTTCTACTTTTTCTAAAATCGGTTTGGCATTTCTACAATCAGGAAAACCGGGGCACGCAAGAAATTTACCATATCTGCCCATTTTGATAACCATATTACGTCCACATTTTTCACATATGATATCTGTTTCTTCATCTTTTAGTTCAATTTTTTCTATTTCTTCTTCTGCAATTTTTACCTTTTTCTCGAAATTAGGGAAAAAGTTTCTAAGTACATCTTTCCATTCCATTGCCCCAACTTCTACATCATCCAGTTGCTTTTCCATACTGGCTGTAAAGTTTACATCAATAACACCATCAAAGTAACTGCTGATCATCTCATTCACAATCTCACCCAGTTCTGATGGGAAAAGTTGTTTATTCTCTTTTGATACATAACCTCTTGCCATGACTGTAGCTATCGTCGGTGCATAAGTACTGGGTCTACCAACACCATTTTCCTCTAAAGTCTTAACGAGACTTGCTTCTGTATATCTAGGTGGATGTTGGGTGAAGTGTTGTTCATCCAGCATCTCTAGTTTTTTTAATTTGGAGGTCTCATTGAGTTTGGATATGGATTGCTTGTCTTCTTTTTCTTCATCTTCTTTATATACTTTTAAGAACCCATCAAATAATTGGGTGGATAAAGCTGTCGTAAATCTATAATTACCGGAGTCAATTTTTACGGATTTTATAATGTTGATTGCCGGCATCATTCTACTGGATACAAAACGTCTCCAGATAAGATTATACAACTTGTACTGATCACGACTTAAAGATGCTTTTATCTCATCCGGGTTAAGATGAACATAAGAAGGTCTAATGGCCTCATGTGCATCTTGGACACCTTCCTTCTTCTTCTCTTGACTATGCGTCTTATTGGCATATGCCTCACCATAGTTATTCGTGATATATTCAATAACATTGTTATGCGCTTCATCTGAAATTCTTGTTGAATCCGTTCTCAGATATGTGATCAAACCTATGGTGCCTTCGTCTTTGACTTCAATACCTTCATATAACTGCTGTGCAATTCTCATGGTCTTAATCGCAGTAAAATTCAATTTTTTTGATGCTTCTTGTTGTAAAGTACTCGTCGTAAACGGCAATACAGTTTTCTTTTTTCTTTCTTTTTCTTGTATCTGAGAAATCTTAAACGTTTTACCTTTAAGTTCTTCCAAAATCTCTTGAACTTGTTTTTGATTTTTTAACTCTATTTTTTCATCTAAAGTTCCATAAAACTTAGCCGTGAAGATATCCTTAGTTTCTTTTATCTCTAGCTTAGCATCCAGACTCCAGTACTCTTCCGGTATAAAATCGTTAATCTCATGTTCTCTATCACATATCAATTTTAGAGTGATGGATTGAACCCGCCCTGCACTCAGACCTTTTCTTACTTTTTTCCATAAGACCGGACTCATTTTATAACCCACAACCCGGTCCAGCAATCTTCTTGCTTGCTGTGCATCCACAAGATTCATATCAATTTCTCTTGCATTTTTTATAGAATCTTTGACGGCATTTTTTGTGATTTCATTAAAGGTGATTCTAAAGGTACTCTTATCTTCAAGCTTAAGGGAATGGAGTAAATGCCAAGATATGGCTTCTCCCTCTCGGTCAGGGTCAGTTGCAAGATAGACTTTTGTTGCTTTTTTGACTTCTTTACGCAATTTGGCAAGCAATTCACCTTTGCCTCTTATGGTGATATATTTGGGTTCGAAGTCATTTTCAATATCAATACCTAATTGGCTTTTTGGCAAATCACGGACATGACCCATAGAAGCTTCTATTTTATAATTAGGTCCTAAAAATTTTTTAATTGTTTTAGCCTTTGCAGGCGATTCAACAATGACAAGGTTCTTGGCCATAGTTATCCTCCTATAGATCTCTTAGTCCTCTAAGCGGTAAACTGCCAAGCTAGATGCCTTCACTTATGACTGCGTTTACTTTACTGCCTCTTGGATGATCTCGTATATAGTATTTGTTTGGCAACTGTATAACAGCGCCTTTTATCTCAAGTTTGGTAAGTATAAATTGTAACTCGTTCATGGACATCTCAATTTGTCTTGCAATCTCGTCAATAAATACCGGGGCAAGACTTATACAAGAATATACCATTTTTTCCTTTTCTTCAAGTGTTTTTTCAATTTCGTCAATAATTGTGTGTTTATTTGTCGAAAAAATTGAATATTCTTCAAGTATATCCTCTATTGAAAATACCGGTTTACCACCCATTCTAACAATGTTATTGGAGCCTCTATTGGTTCCGCCTAATACATCACCAGGTATGGCAAAAATATCTTTTCCATATTCCAAAGCAAAATCAACGGTTATCAGGGAACCGCTTTTCTCACGGGCTTCAACTAAAAGAATACCATCACTTAAAGCGCTAATCAAACGATTGCGCATAGGAAATAAACCAGGCCTTGGAACAACATCAAGTCCATATTCTGATATCACACATCCGTTCTTTATAATGTTTGTCATTAGCGTCTCATTCTCTTTAGGGTAACAAATATTAATACCACATCCTAATATGGCCGTCGTAAATCCGTTACCCCTCATTGCCCCTATATGACTATAACTGTCAATACCCCTAGCCATACCACTAATAATATTCACTTTATTGATGGCCAGTTGCTCAGCATAATACTCTGCCACCTTCCTACCATAAGGGGTACAGTTTCTAGACCCGACCATACCGATGGATAATGGATGTTCAATAAGTTTACCTCGGTAATATAGAACATAAGGCGGATCAAAAAGACTAAAAAGTTGTGTTGGATACGCCTCATCCCTTATGGTCACATATTGAATGTTCAAGGCTTCTAAACGTTTCTCATAGGCAATCAAAGACTTAAGGTCCCGTGCATCTAATATAGTTTTTAAGTCTTTCTTATCAAATACAGGATGCTGCATACAAAGAGCAATGGCTTCTGCTTTGGCATAATAAAGTGTATAAGGTGTTTTGAATGTATTTAGAAGAATCTTTAATTTTTTATAGCCAATTCCTGGTAATCTTGTTATCCATAACCAATATTTTCTATGACTCATAACGGGCACCTACCTATTCCAATATTTTCTATCTAAAGTTCTGTATTGTATGGCTTCTGCTACATGGTTTTCTCTGATGATATCTGATGCTTCAAGATCAGCTATGGTTCTTGCCACTTTAAGAATTCTATGGTAAGCACGTGCACTTAAACCCATTTTCTCAAAGGCAAACTTAACCATTTTCTTACTTTCCTGATCCAAATTACATATTTTATCGATGTCCGATGCACCTAAGTGGGCATTATATATAACGCTTAGATGTTTATGTCGTTCTTCTTGGATGTGCTGAGACCTTAAAACCCTTTCCATGATGACTTCTGAACTCTCAGATAGGTCATGGTTGCTTAATGCCTCAAAATCAATTGTAGAGGCCTCCACGTGTAAATCAATACGATCTAATAAGGGACCGCTTATTTTATTTAGATACCTCTTAATCTGTAAAGGCGTACAGCTGCACTTTTCAACATCCGGATAATAGCCACATGGACATGGGTTCATAGAGCAAACCATCATGAATTTCGCCGGAAAATCTACAGTTCTATTAACCCTTGATATCGTCACTTCACCTTCTTCAATAGGCTGTCTAAGGACTTCAATTACATTTTTCTGAAATTCCGGTAATTCATCAAGAAAAAGGACACCTTGGTGCGCCAATGATATTTCCCCCGGTTTTGGCAAGGCGCCGCCACCAATCAGTGCTGCATTAGATATCGTATGATGGGGTGATCTGAAAGGACGTTTGACAATTAAGGACTCTCCTTCTTTGATTTTCCCGGATACACTATAGATTTTGGTAATATCAATGCTTTCTTCAAAGCTTAGACCCGGCAATATGGAGGGCAGTCTTTTTGCCATCATGGTCTTGCCGGCCCCAGGTGGACCGATCATTATGACGTTGTGCATACCGGCAGCCGATACTTCTAAGGCTCTTCTTACATTTTCCTGGCCTTTGACATCTGAAAAATTATAATGATAGGCTGTCTTGTCTTTGCAAAACAAGGCATTAACATCCACAGAGGTAGGTTTAATGATGTGAACCCCCAACAAATGTGCAACTGCTTGTTTTAAATCATTGACCCCTATAACGTTCATCCCTGAAATGACGCCAGCTTCTTTTTTGTTGGCACTTGGCACCATACAATGAGTTATGCCTGATTTGAAAGCTGAATGTACCATGGGTAAAACGCCACTTACCGGTTTGACGTCACCACTTAATGATAATTCTCCTAATATAAGTACACCTCTACAAGCTTCTAATAGCTCATTCTGTTTACAGGTTAATATGCCAAGGGCTATGGAGAGGTCGTAGCCTGCCCCTTCTTTTCTCAACTCCGCCGGCGCTAAATTAATGGTGATTCGCTCTGTCGGAAAATCAAATCCAGAATTTTTAAGGGCTGTTCGAACACGATCTACGGATTCTTTGACCGCAGAATCGGGCATACCCACAATATCAAATCTTGGAAAGCCATTGGATATATCCACCTCTACTTGAACCACATGACCTTCCACCCCTTGTAAAGCAGCACTTAATACATGGTTGTACATCTTGACGCCTCCTTATTTTTATTTTGACGCTTTTACCATTATCGCAAAAAAATAAAAGCTTTTGGTCCGCCGAAAGCAGACAAAAAGCTTTTTATATCATGTTGTTGATGTAATTTTATTTTTCTTTGAGAATTTTTTTCAGTTCGTCCATAAAGGTATTTATGTCTCTAAACTCTCTATATATGGAAGCAAATCTCACATAAGCGACTTCATCTAAGGATTTGAGACCTTCCATGGCTATTTCACCAATCTGACTGGAATCAACTTCCTTCTTCATAGCATTGTAGAGTTGATTTTCGATATCATCCACCAGAGCATCGATGCTCTTCATCGCTACCGGTCGTTTGTGACAGGATCTCACCAACCCAGACATGAGTTTATCTCTAGAGTATGGCTCTCTAGAGTTATCTTTCTTAACAATGATGAGCGGCATACTTTCTACTGTTTCATAAGTTGTAAACCTTTTCTCACAATTCTCACATTGCCTTCTTCGCCTAATGGCGTTGTTCTCTTCAGACGGCCTTGAATCTATTACTTTGATACTTTCAGTACCACAATAAGGACATTTCATACTCGATCCCCTTCTTCAAGCCAAAGCATGGTCACCAATGTAACCATGCTTTGGGGTATTTTATACAATACTATTTATTTTTTCGTCTTTGCAGGAATGGTGGTATATCAATAGGCTGATCATCGGTTGAAACATACTTTTCTGTTTTTACCGCCACTTCTCTTTCCTGTGTCACTGTCTTTTCCCTATCCGCTTCCGTTTGTGGCTCCACTGCTGCATCTCTTTTTTCTTCTTTATTCTGTCCGTATTTTGTATTAGATGTTTCCATACGTTCTTTGTATGTGGTCGTTGGATAAGGATCTACGGCTTTTGCTTCAAATCCGGTAGCAATTACGGTAACCACCAGTTCATCATCTAGATTCTCATCTATACTTTGTCCATAGATTACGTTGGCATCATAGCCTGCAGCTTCTTGTATTAATTGAATCGCGTCATTGGCATCAAACATGGACATATTTAAATCACCACTGATGTTAATCAGCATATGCTTAGCTCCGTCTATGGTTGTTTCAAGTAATGGACTGGAAATAGCAAGTCGTGCTGCTTCTTCCGCCTTGTTATCACCTTTTGCTCGTCCAATACCAATATGAGCCACACCTTTATCGCTCATAACCGTCGCTACGTCAGCAAAGTCCAAATTGATAATACCCGGTGTGTAAATCAAATCTGATATACCTTGTACACCTTGTTGTAATACTTCATCTGCTTTTTTGAATGCATCTCTCATGGTTGTTCTACGATCAACAACAGATAAGAGTTTCTGATTCGGTATAACGATTAAAGTATCCACATTCTTTTTAAGCTCAATAATCCCTTGATCGGCGTTCTGCATACGACCACGGCCTTCAAATTCAAAAGGCTTGGTCACAACACCTACGGTTAAAATACCTTGTTGTTTGGCTATGTTCGCAATAACAGGTGCAGCTCCTGTACCTGTTCCACCACCCATACCAGCGGTTATGAATACCATGTCATAACCTTTTATTATCTGGGCCAATTCATCATGACTTTCTTCTGCTGCTTTAAGACCAATCTCCGGTTTGGCACCTGCACCCAATCCTCTGGTCAATTTTTCTCCAATTTGCACTTTGTTTTTTGCTTTTGATCCATTGAGTGCTTGAACATCTGTATTAACCGCAACAAATTCTACGCCTGTAACCGCATCCTCAACCATTCTATTAACGGCATTGTTACCACCACCGCCTACACCAATAACTACTATTTTTGCAATATTACTTCGATCGCTCATATTAATCTCCAACAATTCATATCCTCCTCACAGCTAAGCCATGTCATTTTTCATATATCTGTAGCACTAGGCCAATTATCACGAATAAGGTACTTTTCTTATGTCTATAATATAGTTTTTCATCTCATTAATCAACAAGTATTTCATTTATTCCGTATTTTTTTTAAAGATGAATTGCTGACCATCTTGTTCTAAGTTAAGGGTTCCTGATAAATCAGAAGGCAATTTTTTCATGACATCACCGGCATTTCTCATCTTCATATCCAATTGGGTTGCTTCTCCCAGTTCTATTTTGATGTTGTTAACATAAAGATTCAACGCTTTTAAGTCATTTGTAGGAAACTCAATATGGGTTATCGGTACTTGATATTTTGATTTTAAGTGGTGCAGCTCCAGAAGTGTGGTTAGTACCTCTTCTTGAATATCCAACTTATTACCAATAACTGCGCTACCAACGTATAGTCCTTCTACAATCGGAATACCTGACTTCTGTTTCTTCTGATAAGCGATAATATACCCATTCTTATCCAAAGCAAGAAACTGATCTTGATACCTTATGTAGTTGATCACCTCTTTTTCCTTTACTATGATGTGTAACTTATTATACCCATTATACTGAATCTCTACCTCTTTGATATATGGGTATTTTGAATAGTCTTTTTCTTTATTAAAAAACACTTCAATAACATTGGAATTTTTTTCAATCTGTACCATCTCGATAATCTCTTCTTTAGTATATTGGAAATTGCCGCTTACGACGATGTTTTTAATACTTGCCAGCTCAAGAAGGATATAGAGTGAAGCAACCAATATAATGGTAACAATCACCAAGCCGATTAGAAATCGACTGGAATGACCTTCATGTTTTTCTTTTTTTCTTTTTTTCATGGCAACAACTTTCTCTCTCATCATTATAAATGATCCAATCTACTCGCATTTTGTCTAGCAATGTTTAGCACTAGACCTAATTCTACAAGCAAAAAAATCAAAGAGGATCCACCGTAACTAATAAAGGGTAAGGGTATACCTGTCGCCGGAATTGTATTGGTTACAACACCAATATTTATGAATACTTGTAACCCAATATGAATCATAACCGCTGTTACAATCAAAATCTCGACAACTGCACTTGATGAACGGATAATCTCCAAACAACGCCATAACAACAAAGCAAATAGCATGATAATTGCAATGGCTCCAAATAGCCCTAATTCTTCGCAAATGATCGAGAAGATAATGTCATTGTGGGCTTCCGGTATGAAGTCAATCTTTTGTATGCTTTTTCCAAGTCCTACACCAAAGAAACCACCAGATCCAATGGCATATAAGGATTGAATGGTTTGAAATCCTTTTCCTAAGGGATCAGAAAAAGGACCGTTGAGCCATATGTCAATCCTAGAGCTTCGATATCCGGCCACTTGAAAGAATATAAAACCAAGTAGAACAAGTGGCGGTAAAGCAATCAAGATTAGCTTTGGTACGTTCTTATACATTACAAATATCATACCACCAATAATTGCTGTGATGACAATGGCCGTACTTAGGTTCTCAAGACCAATTAAGAGGATGGGTAAGGCCGTCGCACCAAGAACAAAGCCAAGTGCCTTAAAGTTGTTTATATGTTTTTCAAAACCGGCCATTAAACTGCTCATAGCCATAATCAACACAACTTTTGCCAACTCGGAAGGCTGAATGCTTATATCTCCAAATAAAGTTAACCATCTTTTTGATCCGTTGATATCCTCAGGTTGAAGCAAAACCAATATGAGCATAATGAGCATGATGACATAAAAGTATCCTGAAAACTTAAGAAATAACCTATAGTTAATACGTGAAACTATGAACATAACAACTGCACCGATACCAACCCATACGACTTGTCGTATAAAGAAATGGTTATGGTTGCCATAGTGGGCGTATGCGGAATAATAGCTCGAGCTATAGATCATAACGATACCAAAAACCATGAGAAGAAGAACAACAAATACTAAGGTTATATCTGTTCTACCTTTTGTTATGAGTGATGTTGAATTTGATTTTGCTTTCTTATGTTCCTTATGTTCCATCGTAAACTCCCTATTAGCATGCCTAATGTCACAGTCCAAAATGGACAATGATTCCAATAAAACTTATGAGACACATAATGATGGTAATAATGGTAAATACATAGACTATCTTAGTTTCTTTCCAACCCATCAGTTCGAAATGATGATGAATGGGTGCCATCTTAAACAGTCTTTTTTTTGTTTTTTTATAATAGGCCACTTGTAGCATGACCGATATGACTTCGATTAAATAAATTATACCTATGAATAGGATTATAATAGGTAATTTCATATATATGGCCGTGGCTGCGACGAGTCCTCCAAGTGCAAGGGAACCGGTATCGCCCATAAATAATGCGGCAGGATGGCCGTTATAGATCAGAAAACCGAGTAGTGCACCAATGGCTACACCCAGTAGCGGTGCTAAATTGGAACCGACCATACTATCTACAACTAGAAAAAAGGTTAATACCGCGATTGTTACAGAAGTGGCTAGACCATCGATACCATCTGTCAAATTAACACCATTTACAGTACCAAGCATAAATACCACGATAAATGGGATATAAAGCCAGCCAAGGTCTAAAATACCGCCTTGTATAAAGGGTACGATCAAGGTTGTCACTTCTGCTACATTGGTATACAAGTAGGCTAGAAAACCAGCGGTAATCATAAACTGGGCCATTAGTTTTTGATATGCCTTCAAACCAAGAGATCGTTTTTTGACCACTTTGATATAATCATCTATAAATCCGATGACTGCAAAACCGACACTAACAAGTAATACCGGAAGAATGACCGGTGTTCTGATTGCCATGATACCGCCAATAAGTAAGATTACCAACATAAAAATCAACCCACCCATAGTGGGTGTACCTGTTTTTATTAGGTGGCTCTGTGGCCCATCATCTCTTACAAATTGACCGAATTTCAATTTTCTTAAATAGGGCAAACATATAGGAACCAGCACTGCTGTCAATAGCGTTGCCCCAAGGATAACTGCAATCAGTTCCATCATTCCACCTCAAACTTTCTCATCAACGCTTCTCGAATTTTTTCAAAAGCCATCCCTCTTGATGCTTTTAACAATACGATGTCATGATCTATAATGTGACTTTCCATAGATACTAGAAAATCTTCTACGCATTCATAGTAATGGCTCTTAATGGCTTCAGGTTCAAAACGCTTGATAACATCATAGGTCCATTTGGCTTCTTTTCCAATTAATATACATACATCCGGTCTACTCTTAATGACTTGATGTCCGACTTGCTCATGTCCTTTTTTTGAGTAGGATCCCATTTCAAACATACTACCCAGTATCGCTACACTTCTCTCTGAGGCTTCCTTAAGAACACTTAAAGTCTTTAGAGCGCCGCTCATGGAATCTACACTGGCATTGTAGGCATCGTCAATAATTCTTAATCGGTCACCAATCTTGTATTCGTTTAAGCGCATTTTAGCCGGTTCATATTGTAAAATACCTTTAATAATATTTTCCTTCTCTATACCTAAGTGTTCACCGATTAATATGCCACCTAAAGCGTTTAATAAGATGTGCTCACCTGGATAATTGACCATCATACTGTAAATACCCCGGTCTGTAGCCACTGTCATTTTTTGTCTGCCTTTATCCAGCACTTGATAATTGACCACACAACAATCGTTGCCTTCAGTATAACCGTAGGTCTTCACTCGACGTCCATATTGAAGTCTCAGCGGCTTCAAATAAGGATCATCTCCATTCAATACGATCAGTCCTTCTTGTTGTATATGGGGCAACATTTCTGATTTCGCTTTTAATATACCTTCTTGAGATCCTAGAAACTCTATATGAGATACCCCAATATTTGTAATCATGCCAATCTCAGGTTTTAATATATTCGCTAAATAATCAATTTCACCAAAATGATTCATACCAAGTTCTATGACGGCTACTTCTGCGTCAATTTCAAGTGATAATATAGATAAAGGAAGGCCAATGTCATTATTATAATTGCCGTCGGTTTTATGTACTTTGAACTTTGTTTCTAATATACTTGCTAACATTTCTTTGGTACTGGTTTTACCCACACTACCTGTAATGCCAATAAACGGGATGGTAAATTGTTGTCTATAAAAGGCTGCCAAACGTCCCAGTGCCTTTTTTGTATCCTTCACAATGATGGCCGGAAACCCTTCCGGTACATGTTCAATTGATACTGAAAAAACACATAAGGCGCCTGCCGAAATAGCTTCTTTAATAAAATCATGACCATCAAAACGCTCTCCGATAATGGGTATATATAAATCATTTTTTTGTACTTCTCGGCTATCTATAATGACACGATTAATGTATTTTTCTGTTAAAGATTCTTTATTAATAAAAGTACCTTCAACCGCATTAGTAATCTGTTCAATGGATATTCTTTTCAATTTAGGCCTCCTGAATATGAGACCTTATAATCTCCTTGTCATCCATATGGATCTTCGTTTTACCAATGATTTGATAATCTTCATGACCTTTTCCGGCTACAAGAACTATATCATCCTTGTGAGCGCTGTCCAGTCCATGTTTTATGGCGTCTATACGATTCTCAATACGGACATAAGGCTTTTTCAAGGATATCACGCCGGCTTCAACTTCATCCATTATGGTTTGAGGATTTTCCGTTCTGGGATTGTCCGAAGTTATAACTGTATAATCTGAATAGCTTGCAGCGATGCGGCCCATAATTGGTCTTTTTGATTTATCTCTATCACCACCACATCCAAATACGGTGATGACTCTGCCTTTTGCAAATTCTTGAATTGTTTTGAGCACATTTTCAAGTCCGTCTGGGGCATGGGCATAATCTACGATGGCATAGTACCCTGATTCGCTCTTAATGACTTCAAATCTGCCTTCAATAATACTGTCTTTCCCTAAAGCTTCAACGATCTTTTCTATTTCCACACCCCTAAGCAGCGTGGCACCTATGGCTGCCAGCGCATTATAGACACTAAATCGACCAGGCGTTTGTATATCAACTTTATAAGTCTTACCTTCATAATTCAATAAAAAGTGTGTACCTCTAATATCAATATGGATATCCCCTGCATATAAATCAGCTTCATGATTCAAACAGCTATAGGTTAATAACCGCTCTGAGGTGGTTTTTTCTATTATGTAAGCACCTACTGGGTCGTCTATATTGATCACCGCATCATCTGCCATCATAAAGAGTTTTAATTTTGCCTCTCTATAAGCTTCCATCGTCTTGTGATAATCTAAGTGGTCTAAAGTAAGATTGGTGAAAACGGCAATATCAAATTCTGCTCCCCATACGCGTTTAAGATCTAAAGCATGAGAGGATACTTCCATAACAACATCATTCACATTAGCTTCTACCATTTTGGCAAAAAGTTGTTGAAGCTCTAGGGCATCTGGTGTTGTATGTTCCGTCGGTATAACTATGTCATCAATCTTGTTTTCTATTGTACCAATTAAGCCTGTTTTCTTATTACTATAGCGCAAAATTCTTTCTATCAGGTTAACGGTGGATGTTTTTCCGTTAGTACCTGTTACGCCAATTAACCCAAATTGACTGGTTGGTCGGTTATAATAACGCGTTGCCAAATGGGCCAAAGTCTCTCTAGCATCCTTCACCTTAACAACCAATATATCAGGATCTTCAATCGTTATTTCTTTCGTGACAATAATTGCGACGGCGCCTTGCTTAACGGCACTATGGATATAGTGATGACCATCCGATTCATAGCCTTCTATACAAATAAATAATGCGCCTTCTTCAACACATCTTGAGTCGTGGTGAATGGACTTAATATTAACATTTAATGTCCCTTGAATGATTTCATAAGTATGATTTTCTAATAATCCAGCCAGTTTCATAATTTCCTCCGATACTTTTCTATGTTCAAATGCTTCCGTATTTTATTCATTTGGTGTTTCCACATCTTCTTCTGTTGCTTCTTCTGTTGCTTCTTCTGTTGCTTCTTCTATAATTTCTTCTCCAGTATTTTCTTCAACTGCTTCTTCATTTGGATTTTCTACCGATTCGACTACGACCTCCGGTACTTCTGCTTCATATTCCTTCGTCACCCTCAAATAAGGCAGAACATTGCTCATGATGTCTTTGAAAATTCTGGCAGCATAACGACTGTTAACATCCACACCTACAGGATCGTCTACGACTACGAGGGTAATGATTTCCGGTGATACCACAGGACTAAAACCAATGAATGAAACAATATAGTCTTTGGTCTCTCTATTGCCTTTCTCTGCTGTTCCTGTTTTTCCACCTATAGAATAACCTTCAACCCTAGCACCTTGACCTGTTCCTTCATCCACAACATGCCTAAGCGCTGTACTTGTCTCAAAGGAGACCTCTTCTGATATGACTTTTCTTTGAAGCTTGGGTTTGTTTTCTACAATTAATAAACCTTCTTCTGAAACAATACGACGCATTAATTGGGGTTCATATAAGTACCCACCATTGATCAAAGAAGAAAAACCTGCAATCAACTGTATGGGTGTCACCTGAAAGCCTTGTCCAAAGGCACTGGTCTGTATTTCAACCGGGTTCAATTGATCATAACTGTACACCAAATCTCGAAAGCTCTCTTCACCAAATAAATCAATATTGGTCACTGCACCAAAACCAAACATACGCTGATAGTTATAGAAAAATTCTCTTCCGATGGCTTCACCCATATCCATAAAGGCCACATTACAAGAATTACTTAATGCTTCATAAATGGTTTGATTCCCGTGTCCTGTTCGCTTCCAACAGTATATTGGTGCTTGCCCTTGATAAGGTATTTTATAACCATTACACAAAAATTTATGCTCATTTGGATCTAGGATATATTCTTCAAGCGTCATTGCAAAGGTGAACGGCTTAAACGTGGAACCCGGTTCATAGGACTTGGATATGGAACCATTGCGCCATAAAGTATTTAAAAAGTCACTTTTTTCTTGTGTGGTCATTGCATTTAATGCTTCTTCATCTAATAAGTGACCCATGTCATAAGGGTTATTCAAGTCAAAGTTGGGATAAGAAGCCATGCCTAGAATCTTTCCATTTTGAGGATTCATGACGACCACTCTAACAGATAGAGCTTCTTCTGTCTCATAAAATCTACGAATCGCTTCTTCTATATATGTCTGAATGGTAAAATCTAGATTCAATTCTACATTGTAACCTGTTGTTGCAACAATATCCTCTTGATTAAATCTATTTTGACCGTCAACAGAACCAAAACGCCTACCGATTGTCCCGGATAGATATGTGTTATAGGTTTTTTCTATGCCCCACAAACCTTCACCATCCGATCTTAAAAAACCAATAACATCAGAAGCCAGTGTATTATAAGGATAGGTCCTCTGATACTGTTCTTCAAAAGCTACGCCTTTAATAAGACCTTTTGCAAGCGCCTCTTCAATAGGTTGAATGTCTGTAAATGTAAGCTCTTTTGCAATCAGTTCGTAATGACTTCCCTTACGGTCCACTAAGAGCTTAGATAGTTCTTCTACCGTTACATCCGCAAGTGTGTCACCCAGAAGCTTTAAGGTATCATCAATAATCTCTTGTTTGTGTTGAATGATGACAGCCGGATCAAATATAACATTATAAATCTTATGGCTTTCCGCTAAAGGAATACCTTTGTTATCCAGTATTGACCCTCTTTTAGGTATAATCTGATTGTTTGTATTTGTCAGATTATTAATCTGTTGTGCCAAAACTGATTGCTTGTATTGTTGGTCATCAATAATATTAATATACACTATGCGGTAGCCTAGAAAAATAAATAACAAAATAAAAATAATGAAAAGCAGTATGCTTCTGCTTTTCATTAGATATTGAATTGAACGTTGCTTTTTCATATTACCAACCCCTTGTTATAAATGCCAACATATTGCCAAAAGTTACTTTTTCATCCTTTGGTAATTCAATGGAACTATATTGAACTGTATAGCTGGTTGGTTCCGGTTCAAGATCAATAACATCTACACCTTTGGGGTAGACCATACCATATTCATCCATTGCTATACGCTTTATTTCATTTAAGTTCATTGTCTCATTGATTTCAGCTGTAATATTCGCATTTGTTCTTCTGATTTCATTGAGTTCATTCTTAAGTGTCATGATTTGCTTGGATGTATCAACAACTGAAAATTGTGCTTTCAACATAAATACACAAACAATAGACACAGCTATTATAACAGAAGCTAAAATAAATGTACACGCCGGATTGATGCTTGCAACTTTCTTTTTTCTTTGTCTTGTTTCAACAGGCGCCACTGGGGCTATTTCTTGGTGATTTATGGATTGCTTATACGCAACCGCATTGCTACCAACAACATAAGTCTCTCTGTTTCTTTGATACCTCTTACCCATTGTGGTCACCTCCACTTTTTTCAAATACCCTCAATTTTGCACTTTTGCTTCTAGAATTTTCTTCCATTTCTATATCTGAAGGAAGAATTGGTTTTTTGGGTGTTGCTTTTCCCGTAGGTTTTTTACCACAAATGCATATAGGAAAACTGCTTGGGCACGTACATGGATTTTCATTTTCTCTAAAGATTTGCTTTACAATTCGGTCTTCCAGAGAATGAAAGGTTATAATACAAAGCTTGCCTTCCGGATTAAGTGCGTCAATCATATCTTGTATGGTATTCTCAAGCACTGCTAATTCCTCATTAAGTTCAATTCGAATGGCTTGGAATGTTCTTTTTCCAGGGTGGCCACTTGTTTTTTGAAATTTCATTGGTATGGATTTTCTAATGATTTCCACCAATTCATAGGTTGTTTCGATTGGTTTTATCGCTCTGGCTTCTAGAATATGTTTGGTTATGTTATTTGCAAACTTTTCTTCTCCGTAGACTCTGAGTATCTTTGTCAGCGCCTGATATGAATACTCGTTGACTATGGTTTTTGCTGTTTTTTTCTGTCTTTGATCCATACGCATATCAAGAGGTGCATCTTGCATATAAGAAAAACCACGGTCAGCTGTGTCCAGTTGAAATGATGACACACCCAAATCAAGAAGAATACCGTCGACACCCTCGATACCTAGGTCTTTTATAATTGTGTTAAAGTTATTGTAATTGCTTCTAACGATATTAACCTGATTGGTCACATGTCTCAACCGATCTTGACTATACGCTATGGCTGCCTCATCCTGATCAATACCAATAAGCCTACCCTGTTCACTTAACTTACTACAAATGACGCTGGCATGACCTGCACCACCTAAAGTACCATCTACATAGATGCCATCCGGCTTAATATGTAAGGCTTCAATACATTCGTCTAACAAAACGGATTTGTGATTAAATGCCATATACGTCACCCTCTCTCACTACAATACTCAATTACTCTCTATAGGTTTAAGCCTTCTAAGGAATCTGCTAAATCACTAACATCATCCAGCTCATCATCTTTGTATTTATCCCATATCTCTTTTGACCAGATTTCTATTCTGGATCCAACGCCTATAACCACCACTTCTTTATCTAACTCACCAAACGTTCTAAGTGAAGGGCTTACCATAGCTCTTCCTTGACCATCCAGGACACAAGCCATTGCTGAACCTGTGAAAAATCTATGTATTTTTCTAAAGTCTTTACTTTTTAATTGGTTTTCACCGAGTTTACTTTGAAATGCATGCCATTGATCTTCTGAGAATACAAATAAACACTTGTCAAAACCTTTTGTCAAATAAAAAGTCTCACCAAGTTCATCTCTAAAATTCTTAGGTATTCTTACACGACCTTTTTCATCAATTGAATGGTTATATTCACCAATGAACATCATTCCACCTGCTTACCTATTTATAATTCACCAGCCACTTGTCGCCACTTTCATCCACAAATAACCACTTAATGTAATAATATAGTAATTTTATCGGAATTACAAGCCTTTCATATAAAAAAAATGACGAATTCTTTTTAGAATTTGTCATTTTATATAAAACTATTTTATTTTTTTATGCATTTTGTACATGTCTATGTTAGTTAATAGTCATTCTCCTATAATTCTATCACACAAACACCTAAATCTCGTCGTTTTTATTAGGAAGAAGCCACAAGTTGTGGCTTGAAGTACACTACAAATTGGGGTATAGTCACCCACTTTTTGAAATGAACCACTACATCTTGTATTATGCTTTATTCGAGCGATTTACGGAGCTTAATACGGGTATAGACCATAATACCTAGTGATCCAATTACAAGAAGAATTGCAAGGGCTTGTGATGCCGGTATGCCTGTATTACCTATGATTAACTGGTCGGTTCTTAGACCTTCAATCCATGCTCTACCCAGACCATAGCCAAAAAGATACAACAAGGCAATCTCGCCTTTGTATTTGCGATGTTTAAAATATAATAAAATAAGAATTAAGAGGACTAAATTCCACATAGACTCATATAAAAACGTAGGATGAACCTGAATATACTCTGCACCATTTATGGTGATCATTTTATCCACTAATACGTCCGGTATATATTTTGTCTTGGCAACGTTCAAACTCATGGCAAATATATTATCTGTATAGCCACCAAAAGCCTCCATGTTCATGAAATTTCCAAACCTTCCGATGACTTGTCCGAAGATTAGACCCGGTGCCGCTGTATCGCACATGACTTTAAAATCCAGTTTTTTGACTCTGGCAAAAACATACAAAGTCAGGATGCCGGCTATAACACCACCATAAATGGCCAATCCACCTTCTCTTATGTTCAAGATACTAATAAGATCGTTCTTATAAGAATCCCACTCAAAAGCCACATAATACAATCTTGCTCCAATAATTGCAGCGATTAAAGCGTACATGAAAAAATCTACATAATCCTCTGTGTTCTGACCGGTTTTCTTTGCAATTGCCATAGGTATGAGTAGACCACCTATAAAACCCATACATATTAATAAGGCATACCAGTAAATGGCTACACCGAAAACTTCAAAAGCCACAGGCTCAATACGTGTAAATTCCAATCCTAATTTCGAAAATATGATATCTGGTTGATTCATAATTGTCTCCTTCTCTGTCATATCTATGTTCCATCAATAATTAAAGGGTCAAAACTAAGTTTCTCAAAGTTACGACACCTTAACCATCACTATAAAGGAATTTTTCTCAGAATGCAAGACCAATGATTGCCATAGGAGTAGACAAAACATCTTTTTATGATATAATTGACCAAGGATATGGCCAATTTTTTGTTACAAGGAAGGAAACCCCTCATGAAATTAGGAATCGTTGGGTTGCCCAATGTCGGTAAAAGTACATTGTTCAACTCTTTAACTCAAGCAGGTGCTGAATCTGCCAATTACCCTTTTTGTACTATCGACCCCAATGTGGGTATTGTTACTGTCCCCGATCCCAGACTTAAAGTGCTTTCGGACTTATATAGCTCAAAAAAAATCGTGCCTGCCGTTATTGAATTCGTAGATATTGCAGGTCTTGTTAAAGGCGCTAGCAAAGGTGAAGGTCTTGGCAATAAGTTTTTATCAAACATTCGTGAAGTAGATGCTATCGTCCATGTGGTTCGATGTTTTGAAGATACCAATGTGGTTCATGTGGATGGCGAAGTGAACCCCGTTAGAGATATCGAGACCATTAATCTGGAATTGATTTTTTCTGATATGGAAATGGTGGACCGACGTATCGCCAAGTCCGCTAAACTTGCTAAAATGGACAAAACAGTTGCTAAAGAACTGGAAGTCTTAAACATTATTAAAGAAAAGCTTGAAGAAGGAATCTCAGTTAGAGCCATCGAGTTTGATCATGATGATGATTTTGCATTTGTTGCCAGTCTGAATCTATTAACCAATAAGCCGGTCATTTATGCTGCTAATGTAAGCGAAGACGACCTAATAGATGATGGTGTCAGTAACCCCTATGTCAAAACCGTAAAGGATTGGGCAATAGAAGAAGGTTCCAGTATCTTTGTTTTGTGTGCCAAAATCGAAGAAGAGATTGCTGAATTAGATGAAGATGAGAAAAAAGAATTCTTAGATGACTTAGGCGTTCATGAGTCGGGTCTTGATAAATTAGTCGCTGCAAGTTATGAATTGCTTGGCTTAATCAGTTATCTTACTGCAGGCGAACAAGAAACCAGAGCTTGGACCATCACCCGTGGTACAAAAGCACCTGGTGCAGCCGGCAAGATTCATACGGATTTTGAAAGAGGGTTTATCAAGGCGGAGATCATCGCTTATGAATCTCTTGTTGCTACCGGCAGTTTGGTTGCTGCTAAGGAAAAAGGACTTGTACGGATTGAAGGTAAAGAGTATGTTGTTAAAGATGGTGATGTTATTTTATTTAGGTTCAATGTATGATTAAAGCATCAAAACTGTATAGTTGAACTTTAGATAGAACGTATAGTTTCGAATGCTTCAACGAAATCTATAGGTTCTATTTAATTAGTGAAACTTCGTTTTGAGGGTTTAAGCAATAATGTTGAAGTAGGTCCCATGAAAACCCTTCCACAGAGTGTGTAACTACGGCCTCCGGTTGGTGCGTCCTGCACCAAAAGTCGGCGGACAGCTTCCTGCTGTCTTGCTTAAGTTACACACTCTGCTTCCAGGAACTTCATGGTCGATGTTGGCTCATAGTGATATAGCTGTCGCTCTAGCTTATAAAAAGAAAGTGAATATAGATATAATAAAAGCACCTTATGATTAGACGGATTGTCTGATTATAAGGTGCTTTTGATTATACAATTAGGGTGTTTTTCTTCTATAATATGTCCTTGACTTTGTCTTCTTTTTTGCGATCTTTGGCAGCGAATTTGTCCATGATGTCTGGGACCATGTCTATGATCTTGGTTAAGCTGTCTTGATTTTTAACGTTGACAAGTTTTGTATGGCCACCTTGAATGACTAGAACGGCACTTGGACTTATTTTGGCACCTAGACCACCACCGCCGCCACCTTGTGGGCCGTCTGCTTTTTTGGCTTCTGATGCACCGGCACCAACACCAAATGACACATCCACTAAGGGTAATATAATCGTATCCCCAATGCTGATTGGCTCTCCAACAACGGTCTTACTGGATATAAAATTCTCCATACCACTAAACAATGACTCTACTGTGTTTCTAAAATTCGATTCCATAAAATTACCTCCTCTTTTTCTTATCGAACAGCTTTGATGATGCTTCTCACTCTCTTATCAATGATGACTCTAAGGCCATAATACACAAGGACACCGATTACAATCTTACCTCTGATTTTTATATCACCTTCAAACATGACCTCTTCAAAATTAGGTATGATGACGACTGCATTGCCATAACAAGGATAGAACATGGATATACCACCAAGTACTAGTCCTGTGGTGGCCGGATCGTCGAAACCAAATATAATATCCGCTTCAATACGTCTGGGTAATATTGATTTGATCATCTTATGGACTTTGCCCAGTACAAATTTTAATACACCTTTATGCTTGTCGCTTCTTAGTAATTCTATACCTGATTTGATTTGCTCCCACGTGGATGTCTCGGATTTTTCATCCTTTGTTTTTTTATGTTTTTTAACTTTGGGTGCTTTTGGTGGCTTGGTTTTTTTTGACTTGGCTTCTTTTAATTTGGCTTCTACTGTTTGGGTTTCTTTGACTCTTATTTCCGGTTCCTTCGAATTACTTTCCTCTGTTTTGGGTTTATTCTCTTCAATCTTAATTTCTTTGACTTCTATTTTTTTGACATCTGTTTTTTCATCTACGACAACATTTTTCACATATGTCATTTTTCCATCCGTTTGTTTTTTTGGATGTTTACTTTTCTTTTTCGGGATTGCTTTTGAATCATGTACTTTAAACCACAAAATGTGTACCGTATAATGTATACCATCACCATCATATCTAAAACGAACACGTATCAAACCAAAAAGGTAGTCCACTTGACCATATGCCAAAATGGCGTCATATTTGCTGCCATATGCTTGATATCGAATCGGTACCCACAGAATGATGTTAAGCAATAGCAGTAACAATAGCACCAATCCCAGGAGTGCCAGCAATATGCTTTTCAAAATGATGAAAACAATTCCTAACATACCATCACCAACTTTATCTCTTTATCTGCTCTACCGGGTTTATGTCTGCAATTAAACGCTTTCCGATAACTGTAACACTTATGACCGTTATGATCATACCCACCAAAAATATTAGCAGACTCATCATGACAACCGTATAGAAGTATACCTCCGGTACCATATTTATCATTATATCAGTTTTTGGGTCTAACAACCATAAATCATTAGAAAAAAACATTTTATGAAATATAGTGAAATACTTATTGAAATCCGTAGCAAATAAGATACCAATTCCAATCATGGATGCCAATAGGAAGGGCATAACATACCTAATATGTATTAAAGTCTTAGATAACATCATTTTTGACCTTGTCAGACCATACCCTACAAAAGCAATTAAGAGCAATAAGGCCAACCATTGCAGGTTTCTGGCCCCAATATACAGGTTTTTGACGTCAATCATATGGGCTTTTTCCCGTTCTCCAAAAATTTCTTGGTTTATGCCGTCGATCTTTGACTCAATGACCATATGGTCTTCCTTATCCTTGATGTAATCTAAGAGTTGATGGGTTACATCCATTAAATCAGGTATGGTCATATGAGTTGTCTCTGTTACCTGATGGGTCTCATAATGCCATTTGAACAAGGCATCATTAAAAATGATTAGCTGTAAAGATCCAATAAACAAAACCACTATAATAGCAATAGATATCAAGAAAGATGTAAGTATATATTTAATGTTTACCATAAGATGTGAAGCTCCTTTTCCATGACCTGATTGTCAATAATCTGATAACGATTATACACATGTGCCATGAGTTTCTCTATTAGTTCTAAAGCATGCTCACGGCTTTTACCTATGCCGGCTATAACAAATTCTTTATCTCGTTCTTTGAGTCTTCTCAACTCCCGATCACTCACCATCTCCAACATATTGTTATCTTGATGAATACGTATGATAAAAACATAGTTATGGACGCTTTTGTTTGCGACCATTTTCTTCAGTATTTTGCGTCTTTTTTTAGAGCTTAATGTTTCATCTTTTAAGACATCGTTGATATAAACCACTCTATCACCCCATTATACAGATATTCACACTAATAATAGTATATCAAAATACTGACTTAATACAACCTATAACTTATTCTAGTACATGGCACTTGGAACATCTGATGCCTTACCCTATTCGTACTCAACCATCATACTTCTAATGACTGCCAAAGATCCGACTTTCTCTGTCTGATCTCTGCAACCTTCAAATACATCCCGAATATAAGCTTCGATTGCTTCCGGACTCTTATGGTGAACATTCAATACACTAAGTAAATTGGCAATACGGGCACGTTTTTGCCATCTGCCATCATTCTGACTGATGGTATCCAGCCGTTCTATAAATGCTTCTATATGCGTTATTAACATCAGTGTGTCTACAATGCTTAGGTCTTCTAATGTACTTTTTAGGGGTGCAAAATAACTGGATGAGGTGAGTGTATATATGGTTGAAAGACCATCTAATGCCTCTGCAAGCTTAAGTTCAATGATTTCATTCGGGTATCCCTGTTTGATCTCGTTTAATAAGCTAGCCCACCTACTATTGTCCATACGTTTTTCTTCAAAACCGGCACTAAGGGTATCCAATTGGTTTACCAAAAAAGTATCAACCACATGTTCTTCATGTCGTCTGCTATGCATATACTGAATGGTTTCCATAAAATCATTTAGAATTGCTTCTTTGCGTTTTAAGCTATCTCTACTTAAACAATTAAGAATCCCCATTATGTTATTTATAACAGTTGTTGTATATGTATAAAGACTTACACATGATTCAAGGATCCTTTTTATACCCTCCATTCTATCATATAGATCGCCCACTTCTGATTCTTCTAGATGATCTTCATAAAGATTTTCAAAAACCTTTATATCCTCATAGACGGGTTTCATAACCACACCATAGCCTTGGACCGATTCAGGTGCATACGTTTCTTCCATATATGCCACATAATTGTCCAAATCTTTTTTGTGAATGCCTTTTAGACCTAATAAGGCTTGTTCAATCCATTCATGAAACTTGATTTTGCTCATACGCACCGGTAGTTGACCATAGACGGACTTAATACGATTGTTGATGGTCATATTATCCTCATATTCAAATAAATATGCCATTATTTCCATGACCGATTGGTCATCAGAAATGTAGGCTTCCAGAGCTTCGACGTCCGGATATTTTCTTCTTAAGACATATTCATATTGCTTAATCTGATCATCGTAACCAGCCAAAACAGCCACTTGATCGGATAGGGTTTCTCTAAAAATCTCCAATTGCCTGTATACATCTTCTTTATTCTCCATAGATGGATGCAACCATTTATCCGGTTCTGCCATGATTGCCTCTACACTGCTGATGATTTCTTGTAACTTCAAGTCCTTTTCTATCAGTTTCCTAGTCTCTTCTTCCCCAATAACTTCAATAAATGTAAGGTATTCTAAGACAAGATTGGTTGTTAAAAATTCTAAATAATGGGACTGTCCTTCTATGACAATTGTCCTTAGCGTATTCTCAAGGTCTTTAGGATTTTTTAGTGATTTTTTTAAGGTATCTAGAGTCTTCATTTTCTACCGCCTTTGTTGAATTTTCGTTGTGTATCAAGGTATATATTAGCATACAATTATGATATAATCTAGATGAAATAGATAACCCTTCCCTAGTGACTGACAGGCTTACTTACCTTGAATGGAGTAATATCATGGAAGAAAAAGAACTGTATCCGGCTGTAAAGGCTTTTTTCCAATCCCAATCTTATGACGTTTATGGCGAGGTCAAAGATATTGATGTCATCGCCAAATCCGGTGATAACATCGTGGCTATTGAGTTAAAAACATCTCTGAATCTGGAACTTATTCTACAAGGTTCTAAGCGACAACGGTTAACTGACGATGTCTTCTTAGCCATACCAAAGCCAACCGGTCGCATGGTTCGAGGCAAATCCTATAGAGATAAGCTTCATCTTATTAAGCGTCTTGGTCTTGGCCTTCTTTATGTTGATCTGTCTCTTAAACCCAATGAAGTTATTGTGGCTTTTGAGCCGGCCCTCTTGGATATCAAAAGAAGTCAACAACGTTTTAAAAAGAAAAGAGAAACACTGTTCAAAGAACTTGAAGCAAGACATACAGATTATAATGTCGGCGGAAGTCGAGGTAAAATCGTCACCGCCTATAAAGAGGCATCTTTAAGAATCTTAAAAACACTGGAAGACGGATTACCCCATACTACTAAAGATATTCGCCACTTATCCAGTGTCAAGCAGTCCACAACCATCCTATATAGAAACCATCATGGTTGGTATGAAAACGTTGCACGTGGTATATATTGTATTAGTCCTGCCGGAGAGAAAGCACTAGAAGAGTATGCAGCCGTCATTAAAAGCCATCAAGATTTCTAGCCTTGATGGCTTTAATTTTTTTCCTATAAATCTACACTTGGTGCTTTTGTTTGATTCCTTAACCCTATTTATTTGAATTTATCCTTGAATTTTGCAAATACGCTTTCAAGACTTGTTGTTGCTTCTTGATCGTCTGAATATGCTTTCAAGTCAACTGCGGCTTGTTCATTCTTCGCTTCTTTAATACTAAGAGCAATCTTTTGTTTGTCACTATCAATGTTCAACACTTTGACCTTAACTTTGTCACCAACCGCTAGTACATCTTGAGGTTGATTGATACGGTCTTCACTGATTTCAGAAATGTGTACCAGTCCTTCAATACCGTCGTTCAACTTCACAAAGGCACCGAAATTCATTAACCTAACCACTTCTGCTTCGTAAACTTTTCCAATTCCATAATGATCAAATATATTATCCCATGGATTATTGTCAATGTTTTTTAGTCCTAGTGAAATCTTGCGACTCTTGGTATCCACTTCGTTCACATAAACCTCAACAACATCTCCCTCTTTCATTACTTCTGAAGGATGTTTGATACGCTTCCAGCTCATCTCATTAATATGTAATAAGCCATCCACGCCACCTAAGTCAATGAATGCACCAAAGTTCATTAGTTTTTTGACCGTTCCTGAGAATACTTGATCTTTTTTTAGATTTTCAAAGAAATTTTCTTTTGCAATTTCTCGTTCCTTTTGATCGATAATTTTGTGAGAGATAATGACTTTACGATCTGCTCTATCAAAGTCAACCACATGTACTTCTAATTCTTGACCTACAAATGCACTTAAGTCCGCAACATAGGCTACAGAAATCATGGAGGCAGGCATAAATGCTCTCACACCTTTAATATCTGATAAAACGCCGCCTTTGACCACTTCAGTAATGGTTGTCATGAAACTGGTTTTATCTGTAAAATGCGCTTCTAAACGATCCCACACGATAATTTGATCTGCTTTCTTCAGTGAAAGTCTTACATTGCCTTCACCATCATTGGTACTTAACACTTCCGCCTTAAGTTCGTCGCCTACCTGATAAGCTTCAGCTATCGGTTGAGCCGGTTTAAGGTGCAGGTCTTCTCTACCAATGAGACCGTCAGCCACATAGTCTAAATTGACGATAATCTCATCCTCATTAACACTTATGATGACACAGTCTACAATGTCACCTGTTGCAACGCGTTTCATAGATGCATCAATTTCTTTAGCATAATCATCCATGCTTTCAGTCGGTACCTGGGCAGTTTCAGGTGCCGCCTCGACTTCATCTGTCACTTCTTTTGCTTCTTCTTTTGCTTCTTTTGCTTCTTCTACTTCTTTTTTTACTTCTTCTGCTAAAGCTGGTGCTTCATTAGCTTCTACCGGTGTCTCTACATTTTCTTTTGCTTCTGAGTCAACCTCAATCTCCGGTTGCTCTTTATTCATATCTTCCATTTTGTGCCCCTTCCTACTTTCTTAGTCTTTTGTTCAATTAGCAAACAAAACACCTACACTACTCTATATAATACCCTATTATCAAGGATTTGAAAACCCTTGGAATCAAAATCGGAAAATCTATGGTTTTATTAACGCATATATGGTTATAGGATCAAAACTAAGTTTCACTAAATTCATATACAATACATAGATTACGTTGATACATTCATAACTATATATTGTATGCGAAAGTACAACTATATAGTTTTGACACCTTAACCATATATCAATGACTTTTTCTATTTTCCTTGATGATCAAATGCATCAATGGATAGGGGTTGTCTTTTTCAACGCTTATCTTTTGATGCTGTAGTTTTTCGATAGCTTTAAGGTAAGGAATTTCCTGATTGCTACAAAATGAAATGGCCGTACCGGATAATCCGGCTCTTCCTGTTCGACCGATTCTATGGATATAGTTTTCTGCTACACTTGGAATATCCATATTAATAACGTGGCTTAACCTGTCTATATCTATGCCTCTTGCAGCTACATCCGTGGCAACTAGAACTCTTGCTTCTTTATTCTTAAAAAGCTCCAATGCTTTTAACCGTTCGGATTGGTTTTTATCCCCATGAATTGCTTTTGACCTTATGTTTTGCTGATTTATTGCTTTACTGACCTTATCTGCTTTCTTTTTGGTTCGTACAAAAACCAAAACCGATTCAAATGAAGTTTCCTTAAGCAAATGCAGCAATAAGGAGGTTTTGTCCGGTTCATCCACATAATAAAGAACCTGTTTAATTTTCGGCTTTTTCACAGGTGTACTCTTAACTTTGATACTTACAGGATTTTTTAATATGGTATGAACGAGCTTCATAACTTCATCCGGCATGGTTGCTGAAAACAACATATTCTGTCGCTTTTTAGGTAATTTAGATAGGATTGATTTCACGTCTTTAACCATACCTAAGTCAAGCATCCGGTCCGCTTCGTCAAGAACAAACATCTCAACATGGCTTAAATCCACATAGCCTTGTTCAAACAAATCCAAAAGTCGACCGGGTGTTGCAACTAGGATATGTGGTTCTCTCTTTAGCACTTTTATATGTCGTTTTGGTGTAATACCACCATAAATAACGCCCGTACGTATTTCAAGGCATTTGCCGTAAGTTGTAAAGCTCTCACCGATTTGTATGGCAAGCTCCCGCGTGGGCGCCAAGACTAGAGCCTGAATCCGATTAAACGCTTCCGGATCATGGTCCTGCTTCGCTAAACGCTGTAATATGGGTATCGCAAAAGCTGCTGTTTTACCGGTACCTGTTCTGGCGCAACCCAAAAAATCCCGCCCCTCTAGGAGAGGTGGAATTGCCCCTATTTGAATAGGTGTAGGATCTGTATATTTTTGCTCTTCTATTGCTTTTAATAATGAGGGTATAATCCCAAGATCTTTAAATATCATTACCTTACCATGCCTATCTTTTATTGTTGTTATTGCTGTCTCATTCATTCTTATACTGCTACATTATAGCACCAGAACATTTATTACTCTATCATTATTATTCTTCTACATACAAAAATAAGCCTCTTAGCTCAGTTCACTAAGAGACTTATAAATTATGATTATAATCTATCATGATTATAGTCCCTATACTATGTTTCTCTATTCTATCTTCTTCCTATAGATTTCGTTGATGCTTTCGAAACTATACTCAGAAGATAGAAGTTCAACTATAGTCTAGTAACTA
>JAGXFY010000082.1:0-6174 GCA_024636985.1 Clostridiales bacterium
GAAAAAGCACTGATTAATCACAGTTCTACAGGGATGTAGAACGTCCTTCCTTTTTACATGGATGTAAAAAAGAAGGATGATTAAGCAGTGCTTTTTATTGACGAAATGACGACTTATTAC
Source organism: Clostridiales bacterium (assembly GCA_024636985.1). Taxonomy (GTDB): domain Bacteria; phylum Bacillota; class Clostridia; order Lachnospirales; family Vallitaleaceae; genus Petrocella. Next base: position 121 of record JAGXFY010000082.1, read on the forward strand.
CGAGTAGATGTGATACACAGCTTTTTCGCTGACCGTACGAAGTGTAAGGCAAGAAAAAGCTGTGTGTTACATCTACGATTATGATCTAAAGTTACTGTCAGTCGATATCTAGTTTTTACTTCTTATGATTTACAAAGTCACTAGAGAAGTTTCTCTGAGTACCAAACCTTTATTTCTCTCTTGAATCATTCTAATAGACCATTCATTTTGGAAGAAGATGACGGGTCGGTCATCTTTATCATGTCCTACTAAGGAGTCCATAGTCAGATTCAAGGTGTTCATATCAAAATCATCATTGACCCAACGAATAAATCGATAAGGCATACGTTGGGTATTGATTTCTACACCATATTCATGGGTGAGACGGTATTCTAAAACTTCAAATTGTAATACCCCAACAACACCTACAATCAACTCTTCAGTCCCGGCAAAAGGTCTGCGATAGACCTGAATCGTTCCTTCTTGTGCCAATTGGGTTAAGCCTTTTAAGAATTGCTTTCGCTTCATTGCGTTGATGGTTGAGATCTTCATGAAGAACTCAGGTGCAAATTGGGGAATACCTTCGTATTCAAGAGGTATATTGTCGAAGGTTAGCGTATCGCCAATGTTGAAAATACCCGGATCATGTAAACCGATAATATCTCCTGAATACGTAGATTCAACAATAACTCTGTCTTGTGCCATAAACTGCTGAGGTTGAGCCAGTTTGACTTTTTTACCCATATTTACATGATTAACAGTCATACCTTTTTCATATTGACCGGAACAGATTCTTAGGAAAGCGATACGATCTCTATGGTTCGGGTCCATGTTGGCTTGAATCTTAAAGATAAAACCGGTAAAATTTCGATCTTCAGGGTCAATGTAGCCCAGATTACTTTTTCTGGCCATAGGCGGTGGTGTTATATCAAGGAAGCTTTGGAGAAAAGGTTCTACACCAAAGTTGGTCAAAGCACTTCCAAAATAAACCGGCGTCAATTCACCATTAATAATCTTATGAAGATCAAAGTCATCTCCAGCCATATCTAGCAATTCAATATCCTCGAGTAATTTATCATGTAGATCAGAGCCTAGAAGCAGTCTGAAAGCATCATCAGTAACTTCCCCGGTAACGATGTTAGCCATGGACTGACCATGATTACCTTCATTAAAGAGTTCAATACGCTTTTCTAAACGGTTATAGACACCACGAAAGTCCTTACCGTTTCCGATGGGCCAATCTACTGGGTAAGAACGAATGCCCAAGGCTTCTTCCAAATCATCAATCAAATCAAAAGGATCTCGACCCAATCGGTCCATTTTGTTAATGAAAGTAAAAATAGGAATGCCACGCATTTTACATACCTGAAAAAGCTTTTTGGTTTGTGCCTCAACACCTTTGTTGCTATCGATAACCATGACAGCACTATCAGCAGCAATAAGCGTACGATAAGTATCCTCACTAAAGTCCTGGTGTCCTGGAGTATCCAAGATGTTGATACAATGGTCCTGGTAGTTGAATTGGAGAACAGAGGAGGTGACGGATATACCTCTTTGCTTTTCAATCTCCATCCAGTCTGAAACAGCGTGTTTGTTAGAACGTCTGGACTTGACAGAACCTGCTTCACGGATAGCACCGCCATAAAGCAAGAATTTTTCAGTTAATGTTGTTTTTCCCGCATCGGGGTGAGATATGATGGCGAATGTACGCCTTCTTTGAATTTCTTCATTATAATTGTATTTTTTATTTGACATGAGAAAGCCTTTCTAATAAAAGTTCAATGCCCTTTTGGGCGAATAAGCTACATACTTACTTCAATGATGGTATAACGTATGAAGGAGAATGTCAATTATTTTGTTACAAATTCGCTATCTAGGTCATTCATATAGGAGAAAAGTCCTTCAGCCCATTTAACAGCATCAATATAATCGAGAGAAAGTTGGTGTAGATCATATTCAATCATATCCGCATAAGCTTCAAGATTAGAAAAATCACCCTGTTCATAGGCCAAGCATAATTGATATGGATAGAGATAGAGGTTTTCTTCACCAAGAAAGGTTTTCTTAACATCCGGCGTGAGTGGAAGGTTTTTTACAACTTCTTTCATAGGTTCTTGAAGTAGAACATCAATCACAGAAAGGATACCCATCAAAGCCATTTCGTCTTCATGACCTTCTAAGGAAGTAGCATGAAAAGCCATATGCTCAAGAAACTTAGACCGTATCATAGCCGTCTTAACCAATTCTGTTGCATGAGATTTACTTAGCGTTTGCAAGGAAGCCAAAGACAGCCACTTGCTAAAAGCATTGATTCCAAGTATGGAAAGGGCCTGATGAACAGATGCAATTTGAGTGCCCAGTGAAAAGCTAGAGTTAACGATACGTAATAATTTATAAGTTAAAAAAACATCGATTTCTATGATACGGGTAATTTTCTTAAAATCCGGCTCAGACTCTTGTAGGGCTTCAAAAAGACGTAGAAACTGAGATGAACTTCCTGTCAGGTCTTTGCTCTTTATCATATGAGGACGCGCAAAAAAATAGCCTTGAAAATAGTCAAAACCAAGTTTTTTAGCCCATTCAAAATCTTCGTGGGTTTCAACTTTTTCTGCTAAGAGCAATTTGCCTTGCTTTCTATATTTGTAACATATCTTTTGAATGTCATCTCTTGAATTGTTTAAAAAATCGACTTTGATTATTTGAGACAGATTGATGATTTCATGGTAAGGATAGTCCAAGACAAAATCATCAATAGCGATTGTATAGCCATCTCGTCTAAGCCGTTCCAGTTTTTCTAAGGTATGTGGTTCCGGTTTGACATCCTCTAAGATTTCGATGACCACATTTTTTGTTGACAACAGTTGGGGAATGTCCGAGTGGATTAAGCGGGCATCAAAATTAATAAAAGCCGTCGACTGACCTACTAAATGATCGATACCAAAGTGGAAGTAGCTGTTCATGAGAAGTATGGCTGTAGCGATATTAGATGCGATGCTTGTATTAAAATAATTCTTATCACTATCACGGTATAAGAGTTCATACGCTATCACGGCAAGATTCTTATTAAAGATGGGCTGACGCGCAACAGAAATATCCAACTTGGGGCCTCCTTATAGCAACTCAATGGCAAAATTCGACTGTTATCTAATATGCTTTTGGCTACTAAATGAGGAATTTAGCCTAAGCAAGATAGACACGATAGTCTTATTGTACTATAAAAATAATATTTTGCATAGATGAAGCGTGACATCATTATGCTATATATAATCTACCATCTACCATCTACCATCTACCATATAGATGCTTATATAGAAGACACAAAAAAAACGGCTTCATTTTTTGTAAAATGTAAGCCGTCTGAATGTTATTCTTTGGATTTGATGGCAATGTTTAATTCTAAAGCATAATCACTTTCATAAGTCAAAGGGACACAGATGGTTTTTGAGTCACTAACCGTAATTGTCATATCTTTACCGACTAGAATGGATGGTGGCGTTATATCAATGATAATGCCCTGTGTCGAAAAAATGGTTGCGGTGTTACCAAGAATCATGTTGGCCAGCTCACTGACAGCACTTGCAGCCATATCATTCAGTTCTGTAACGGGCATACCCATCATCATGTGTGATGCAATATTACAAGCTGTCTCATTGGACATACTGAGTATAACTTGACCTGTGAGTTGTCCTGTAATACCCACTAAGATAACAAACTTATCACCTTCAAAAACTGTTTTTGTCAGATAGGGCTTACCCATCTCTGTATCGATATTGCAAAAATCTTTCATGACCCTCTTAGATGCGGCGATGAAAGGATTGATATATTCAACATTTGCCATGGTTTATCCTCCTAAATCGAATGTAATTGACTTCATGATTATAACATGAAAATATTGGCATTGACAAACTTTCCTTAAAATATAATATTAATAGTTTCAAAGATGGGAGTTTATAGTGTATAATAGTTGTAACCTATATACCAAGGAATGACTTCGAGGTGAAAAAAGTGGCAAAAATGACATTAGAAGCATTAATAGAAAAAGTAGATGATATACCGGCATTTCCACAGACGGTCATCAACATCATGGCATTGCTCAAGGAGCCAAGGTCTGCTGCGGTGGATATAGAACGTGAAGTCATGAAAGATCAAGGATTAACAACAAAGTTATTAAAGATGGCTAATTCCGCATTTTATAGTGGAAGACGTCAGATAAAAACGGTTGCAGATGCGACTGTTCTTTTAGGTTTTGATACAGTTCAATCTCTTGTTTTGGCATCTACAGTTGGTAAAGTCATGGAAAAAGAACTAAAGGGTTACTCCTATGAGCGTAATGCACTTTGGCGACAGTCACAGATCTCAGCGATTATGGCAAGAACCATTGCAAAAAAAGCCAAGTATGCCAATCCGGATATCGCATACACTGCCGGTTTGCTTAAAGATGTTGGTAAAGTCATTTTGGATGAATACGTTCATGAATCTTATCAAGAGATTCTAACAAAGATTAGCAATGAGGTTATGCCTTACGTAGCTGCAGAAGAAGAAATTCTAGGCTTTAATCATGGTCAAGTGGGTGCACGTATTGTTGAAAAATGGAATCTGGCCTCTGAACTGGTGGATGCTATTGAATTTCACCATAAGCCTTTTCAATCCATAGATAACATTGAATTGGTGTCTATTGTACATATATCGGATGGTTTGGTCATGATGATGGGTATTCATGAAGGTATAGATACACTTGGTCACGAATTTTTTACAGATGCAGTAAAGATTCTGAATCTGGATGAATCAGATTTGAATCAAATCATGATGGATGTAGAAAAAATTGTTTCAGAAGAGCAAATATTTATATAGAAGAAGCTGCCATAATCATAATTAAGACGAATAAAAAACGCCTACATGTTTGGGCGTTTTTTGCGTCTCTAGGAAATTCTATGCTATGTAAACTATCATGGAAATCTTTCCTGCCGGAACAATTTGCTTTGCAAAGCGAGGCATGCCTCTTTGTTCTATCTTAATAAAATCAATCTAAGTATCTATAGTGGTTGATTTTCTATAGAGAGCGGGACTCATCCCGGTATGGTTTTTGAAAACATTGGAAAAGTAACCCGGATTGCAAAATTCAAGAAGTGTTGCAATATCTGTCACCTTCATCTGTGAAAATTCTAAAAAGTTTTTTGCAACTTCTACTTTATGCTTTTGTATATAATCAGTAATGGACATGCCAACTTCTTTATAAAAAAGCTTTGAAAGATAATCCGGTGACAAGTGGGTCAGATCGGCCAAGGTGGATACGGTTATTTTTGAAGTAGCATTTTCATAGATATGCTTAGCCACCTTGGAGATTGGGAATGGGTAATTGAAAATAACAGCATTTTGAATAAGCTTGGTACATGTTTCAAGCATCTCATATTCAAAGGTAATAAGATCCTCTTTTTTATCTAAGCTTTCTATATGCTTGATAAAAACATCACTTAAATCGAAGGCGTCTTCTGAATTAACACCGGCTTCTATGACTGCACGGGTAAACAATGTACAGGAACCTATAAGAGAGTTTTTTGTAGACCGAATAGAATCCCTAGCCAAACTGGGTTTTTCAAGGGCGTTTATTTCTTTAAGAGTTTGTGTGGCACTTGACAAATAACCTTGCCTGATTTCTTTCAATAATTTGCACTCAAGAGCATAGGAGGGATGTTTATAATGTATATCAAGATTTTTGAGTTTTTCTTTTATTAAGGAATTTTTCACAACTAAACCTCATTTCACATCGGATTTATGTAAATTATAACAGATTTTTAAAAGAATATAAAGATAATTAATACTATACTAAACAAGTAGATGAAAGCAGGTCGCTGATTTAGCTAAGCAAGTCTTTTGCATTTCTCATTAGAGCAAACGGTTGCCCAACTTTTGATGCGTCATGTATGACACCAGATTTAATAGGGAGGAACAAAAATGAAAAGATTGTTAACAATAATAATGGTACTTGCAATGGTAACAGCATTGTTTGCCGGCTGTGGGAAAACAGAGACCCCAGAGACAGGTGAAATGACAGAAACAGAAACAGGAACAGAGACA
>JAGXFY010000083.1:0-46509 GCA_024636985.1 Clostridiales bacterium
CCATCAATACAATACAGGAGATATATGCTTTCTTATGCCGCAACATGGAACGAATGGCTTTCTTAAAAAGAATCACCAGTTCACCTCCTCCGGATTCATCGGATGCGCGTTCACAACAACTTTTTCAATAACACCGTCTTTAACATAAAAAACCCGGTCCGCCATATCACCAATAGACTTATTATGAGTGATAATGGCCACTGTCTTTTTATAGTTTCGGTTAAAGGAACGTAATACCTTAAGGGCACCGATACCCGTGGTCACGTCAAGCGCACCCGTTGGTTCATCACATAAGAGTATGGCAGGGTTCTTTGCCACAGCTCTTGCTATGGCTACCCTTTGCTGCTGACCACCTGATAATTGAGAAGGAAAATGGTTGCCACGGTCCTCAAGTTCGATTTCTTTTAGTAAATCATCTACAGAAATGGCTTCATCCGATAGCTCCGATGCCAGAAGTATATTTTCTCTCGCCGTTAGATTCGGTACCAGATTATAAAACTGAAACACAAAACCTATGGCTTCACGTCGATACTTGGTCAAAGCTTTTTCATCGAGTTCACCAATTTCCGTCCCTTTATAATTCACTTTTCCCTTTGTTGGGGTGTCGATACCACCGATGATATTTAATATGGTACTTTTTCCGGATCCACTGGGTCCTAAAATAACCACAAACTCACCAGCATATAGCTCCATGTTCACACCTCTAAGAGCATGAACCACCACTTCACCCATTTGATACTCTTTGGTTAGATCGTGCACTTCCAGAATTTTTTCCTTATCCATTTTGTTTAACCCTCCAGATATGTGCTATAAAATCTTCATTCATTCAAAACTTATTCAATCTATGTTCATCATATCATTTTTTAAATTTCATTACCATATTATAGTGAAATAATCGGTTAAATGGTTGTGATTTGAGAAGGGTTGTTATAGAATGAAAGTAGAGAAAATTATGGAGGTATTTAATTATGAAGCGATTAGGATTATTACCTTTGGCACTAACCGGTGCCTATGGTATACTCAGCTATCATGTCTATAAAAATGTGACCAAGCCACAAATATTCACCCACGAAGAAGCCTATGACTATGACATACAACAAGGCAGTTATAATGCGGTGCTGATTCGTAGTATGCCAAAGGAAACCACCATTATTCCCTCCTCTTTTGGCTACGATTTATTTGCCTACTGGATTCCTTATAAAGGTGCCACCAAAACGGTGATCCTAACACATGGTGTGACTTCTAACATTTATGGGGCTCTTAAATACTTCCAACTCTATTATGATCTAGGCTTTAACGTTCTCGCATACGACCATAGGAACCACGGTGAAAGCGGTGGTACAACCACCACCCACGGCTACTATGAGAAACATGATCTTGAAGATGTGGTTTGTTGGGTTAGACAAAAAGTAGGTTCTAATGCTATTATTGGTACTCATGGCGAATCTATGGGGGCTTCTATTGCATTACAACACATAGCCACTTATGATAACCTTGATTTCGTCGTGGCTGACTGCCCTTACGAGGATTTATTTACCATCTTAAAATACCGAATGAAAGTTGAGCACAAGTTGCCCGTCTGGTTAGGTTTGTATGGTGCATCCCTTATCAACAAACTGATGGGGCAAGGTTTTTATCATGATGTGTCTCCTGTCTCTGAAATAGAAGAGGTTCATACGCCTATCCTTTTTATCCACGGTAAAAAAGATCACTATATTCCTTTTGATCATTCTGTGAATTTATATGCGCACAAATTAGAGGGTATTCGAGAACTTTATTTATCAAAGAACGGTGATCATGCAGATTCAATTATTGTAGACAATGCGCAGTATGTAGATGTAGTCTATGATTTTCTTAAGAAGATAGGTTTAAAGAAATAGTAACAATCAGAAACCAAGGAGGTAGATTCATGCATCATTCAAAATGTTGTGCCGATGAGGGCTTTGTTGACCAAGTAAAAGAGGCCCTCGAATTGCCGGATACCTTAGATGCCTTAGGTGATTTTTTCAAGATTTTCGGGGATGCAACAAGACTTAAGATACTCAGTGCCCTCCTTGAAGGCGAGATGTGTGTCGGAACCATTACAGAGGTCCTCGAAATGACCCAGTCTTCAGTATCACACCAGTTGCGCACACTAAAAAGGGCAAGACTTATTAAATCAAGAAAAGAGGGCAAATGGGTTTATTACAGTATTAATGATGAACACGTACAAATCATATATGAAATGGGCCTTAGTCACATTAAAGAAAGTGACTAAAGCCCATTTTCTTTAATATTGAAAAGTAAAACTTTTCAATATTAAAAATAATTAATCCACACCACCACTTGAACCACCAGAACCGCCACCGGCATCACTGCCACCGGAGGAAAAGCCGCCACCGCCACCTTTGGATGCGGCTTTTTGAGCGATGTTCACTGTATCTCTCATGGCTTCACTCATGGTCTTTCCAATATCATTAAAACCTTCAAAGTTATTATAATCTCTATTATAATAAGCTAAATATAGAAGTCTTGAATCATAACCCACATCAGCAAGCTGAGGATACCTGGCATACAATTGCTTAAGTAGTTTGCCGGCTACACCAAGAACGGTTGCATAAACGAGGTATTTTTCCCACATAAACAATTCCGGTAATTCTTTTTGCTCAAAGGTCGTAAAGTCTGAGAGAAAACCCTTAAAAGCCTGCCATAAGGCTAACTCATTTTCTCCTTTTTGGGTTAAGAGCTTTTTGGTTTTACCGCCAAATATAATCGTAATCATAAACCCAATAACACTGGCAATGGATATGTGATATATAGGTGAATGCTCTAAAGCCTTCACCTGACTCACCAAAATCATGGGTACAATCATCAAGACAATATAGAGCAAAACATAGGTCGTTACACTCTTTGGTAATACATTACGTTTTGTTTCAATAAAACCTCTGCTACTGATTTTCTTATTGACCTTACTTTCAAAATCCAGATAAAAACCAAAAGCTTCGCTGTTTAACTTTTTATTCGAACAATATTTTTTTATGCCTTTTAACGTGACCGTTCCTGTTCCACCACCTACAGTGATGAACATAAATTCCATCACTGTTTTTTCATGGGGTGCTAACCCATCCCACTGGGTCAGCAAATTGGTGAAAACCGTATCTCTTTTGTTACCAAAAGTAGATGCTTCTTCTGTAATCGTGGCATATATCGCCTTTTTATGGATCAAGTCCAACAACGTAGCTGATATCTGATTAGAAGTATTTTCCTTGCCGCTATAATAATGCATCAGTCGATCTAATTCTGCCGGATAGATGTTCGAAGGTAGATCCCTGTAATAGCTCGGTGCCAATTCAGGCTTGTATCGCTTAAGTTTGCTATGATATCTAAGTAGTGTGCTTATAGGTAGAAGAATGATTATACCGGATACTATAATAGCAAGAAGGTTAACAATGCCATTGATTCTTCTTTCTTTTGTACTTTTTTCTGCAGCCTCATTCTCCATATCGCGAAGGGCTTCGTAACGGTTTTGATCTACACGTAAATGTTCGCCGTTTATAATACCTACCGGCATTAGAAAACGTGCTTCAATAAATTCCCCAGGTGGTACATTTTTCATCTGAAGCTGAACCTTACGATGATCTACAAAAGATATATCACCACCACTGGGCCCATGAGCCCAGATCTCTGTGTTATCCGCGTTGGCCCCTTCAGGCAGATGAACCGTTACTGACAGATTCTTAATCTTGTACACATTGCTGCTGCTGACGTATTTATGAAAATAGTCCACACAATCATTATAGATTGTTGCTACTTCCGGTATAAGATACGTAATCTTAAAAGTTTTTGTTGTTTTCTCATCGACCCTATAATACCACTCAACCCTTGTTCCACTTCCTGAAGGTTGAACCGCGTAGTAACCTTCCGGCCTATTGGTATCAAAACCCTCCATCTTTGTAAACGGCATCTCACCATCATAAACAGCTACTTGATCAATAGAACCTTCTACGTCCAAATAGCCTCTGGAGAAATCACCTTGAAGAAATGCATAGGTACGATATTCTTCAATATAAGCCTTGCCATCTTCCATAATTGTCACTTCGTAGTGCAGATCTTTTAGTATGGATTTTCTACCATCAGCGTTAAGAATTCCTTGTTGGTTTTCATAGATACCAATCCCTATTAAACCTACAATAAGCAATAAAAATAGCATCAATAAAAGCTTTTTAATCACCCTATACCACCTCATTCTCCATGATTTTCAATCTACAAAACTCTTGAAAGGTCAAAACCATTAAACTTCCAGTTTATCTTCAATAACTTCATTTTTTTCAATGTAAATATCCAATGCTTTAATGGCTCTAAAGGCAATTTTAATACCCAACACCATTGTAAATATCGATAACCCGACAAGGGTTAGCATAAAAAGTGCATAAATGATAATAACAATTGTAAATCCAATACCTGCTACTGCGTTCATTTTTCTTCCTCCTCTTAATATATTTGTTTCTAAATTCTATTAACGTGCTGCCATGGCTTCAATGGCTTTCTTAATGGCTTCTGCTTTTTCTTTCGTCATGGCATACCGGTTATAAAAACGATAAGCCATGAGCAAAGCCACCAGTGTACCAAAAGCAACCACAAGGCCTAAGCCAACAACGGTTGCTGTTGGTTGGACGGCTAGGCTTGAATCAAAACCAACCAGATCTAAAATAATCCCAAGTGAAAATATAGCCACCGATTGAGAAATCTTATAACTGAAGGTCAAACCACCATAATATAAACCCTCCGACCGATGACCGGTCATGAGTTCTTCTTCATCCACGGTATCAGCAATCATGGAAAACGGCAAGGTAATCAATCCACCAATACCGATACCGGATGGAATAACGTAAGCCATCATCCATATAGGATGAGCAATGACATAATCCCTAAACAACACCAATGCTATGAAGAATATTGAACTTAGAATTGACAGCTTAACCGCCAATAATGCAGACGTTCTTTTATCTCTTCTTTTTGTATATGCCACCCAGAACTGTTGTGAAAGCACACTTAGACCAAACATAACCCCAAAAAGGATACCAATCCCGTAATTGTTAATCTTGAAAGTATAGGTATAGACATGGAGCCCCACGGCACCGACAATTGCTGTTGCAATATTGGCAGATAGATAAGCCCCTGCAACATATAAATAATTCTTATTTTCTAGAATCACTTTAAATTCCATGATCATCAGCTTAATACTACTTTTCTGTTCTACTTTGGTGTTCTTAGGTAAAAAAGGAATATATTTTAGCGTCGTTACCGTAGCGATGCCGGCACATATTAGGACAATCAAAGATAGACTGATTCCCAATTGCTGATACGCTGCCGGGTTCAACTGACCTAATGGGTATAACGTAGTTGGCTTGAAATAAAAAACCATACCGGCAACAGTGGTGAACGCAACCCCAAGAATAAAAAATACTGTTCTATAAGCCTGAATGGACGTTCTTTCATGATAATCACTGGACAATTCAGCACCAAGAGCATTATAAGGCGTCACTAATATGGTCATAAATGTTTTGACCATCATGACACAAACAAATAAAAGTACCACTTTTAGGACATAAGACCAAGAAGGCTGTATGCTCCATAAGAGTCCGTTGAAGATGACCAATCCAAAGGTGCCTACAATCATAAACAGATGTCTTCGACCAAATCTTTTGCTAATCGCATAATCTGACATGTGCCCAATTAAGAGATCACTAACCGCATCCCATACCACACTGACTGCGATCACCAGACCAATAATTGTCCCTGACAAACCTAAGATGGTCGTTCCAAAAAATACCAAATAAGAAGTTAAGGCCTGCAATATAATACCGTTTGACACATTCCCTATACCATATGTCAGTTTATCTTTTGTTTTTATCATACATACTCAACTTTCATGGTTTTATTAAATTCGATACGACCCAAAGATGAAGAACAAAGAGGCTACGCCTCGTTATCTCGAAGAGATATTGTTCCGGCAGGAAAGACTTCCCTGATCGTTAATGCGACGCTTCAACGCATTAACATAGCATAGGCTTTCCTAGAGAATAAAAAACCGGGTACGACTCAGTATAGCAAATTCCTGAGCTTTATCCTAGGCATGTGTTTAATTTTTAACCTAAATTTAATGCATCGACCATAATTCTTGTTTACAAAAAATTCATATTCATAACCATAAGAAATAGCTTTCAATACTACATGTTTTATGGTAAAATATAAAAATAGTTTGACACTCAAAGTAATTAAGGAGAATCTTATGCATACGAAAGCACTACAAATCGGAGACTTAACCATAAAAGTACCTATCATACAAGGGGGCATGGGCGTAGGTGTATCCAAATCTCGTCTAGCAGCGGCTGTAGCTAATGCCGGCGGCGTTGGCGTTATCTCAGGAGCTCAGATTGGCTATCTGGAAGATGACTTTCAAGCAAACCCCATAGAGGCCAACAAACGGGCACTAAGAAATGAAATCATAAAAGCAAAAACCAATGCACCAACTGGGGTCATTGGCGTCAACCTTATGGTCGCTATGCAAAATTATGCAGAATTTGTAAAGGTTGCAGTTGAAGCCAAGGTGGACATGATTATATCCGGTGCTGGACTGCCTCTTGATCTTCCTGACCTTGTCAAAGATTCAAAAGTCAAGATTGTACCCATTATCTCTTCTTTAAGAGGTGCACAGTTGATTATTAAACGATGGAAGAAAAAATATGACAAAACACCGGATGCCATTGTGGTAGAAGGCGCTAAAGCAGGCGGTCATCTTGGTTTTAAATACGAAGAATTGATAGACGGTAGCAACCAAAGCTTGGTGGAAATCGTCTCTGAACTAACAGCCCATCTTAAAGAAGTTGGACTTAAGATCCCAGTCATAGCCGCAGGTGGTATTTTTGATGTTCATGATATCAAAGAAGTCTTAGATGCCGGCGCAGAAGGTGTACAAATAGGTACAAGGTTCGTTATCACCGAGGAATGTGATGCCTCCGAATTCTATAAAAAAGCTTATTTAGATGCCACCGAAGAAGACATCAAAATCATGATGAGTCCTGTCGGCTTACCTGGGCGTGCACTTAACAATCCTTTTCTCAAACATGTAGAAGCCACACAGAAAGTTAAGATTGACCGATGCTTTAAATGTATTTATAAGTGTAATCCAGCTGAGACACCTTTTTGTATCACAAAGGCGCTCATTGATGCTGTTGAAGGTCGGGTCGATGAAGGCTTGGTTTTTGTTGGTGCCAATGCCTTTAGAGTTAACCAGATGACCACCGTTCAAGCTATTTTCGATGAGTTATCCCCAGCATTTGCCTTATAAAGTCTTGATAATCGTTAATTTATAATTTTCATGGGCCATTAAATCGATTTTTTTAAGGTCTTCTAACTTTTTATTTTCTTCAATCACTTTTAAGATGGGTCTAAGTGGGTTATTCACGTTATAGCCCACTACCACAGCCATCTCATTATTGGACATCATCACATAACTGCCGATGGCATAAGGCACCACCCGTCTCACAAAACGTCTGGCAATATCGATATCAAAAAGACCTGTTTCCCCTGAGTTGCCCATAATGTATTCAATGGCTTCACTGGGTTGAATGAATATTCCGTTAATGCCTGATGTCATTTTATCGTAAACATTGGCTACCGATACAACTCTTGCATTTTTATGGATTTTATTGCCTCTTCTTCCCATTGGATAACCTTCACCATTATAGGTTTCGTGATGTTCTAGAATTGGTATAATGCTGGCACCGGTTAACATGGTGTTTTCTTTTATGAATTCATAACCCAAATCTACATGACTTTTGTAGATGTTCTTCTCTTCCTCGGTAAAATCATCTTTATAAACCCATAGATTATGGTCAATCATGGCCAAACCAATGTCATGAAGCATGGCTCCAATGGCCAATTCTTTTAGATTTACTCTTCCCATCTTCATATCAATGCCCACTACCAAAGATAATACGGTTACTTGAACGGCATGTTGGTATAAGAAACCATTCATGTTTTTGATATCCACAAGACCTACCATAGCATCTTTGTTTTTCCCGATATCCTCCATCATATCATCGATAACACCACTAATCTGATCAAAATACTTTTGATCCGCCATCATAGTCAATCTTTTCTTGATGGATTTTTTTCCTTTTTGTAGCTCTATGATTTGATCATGCAAATCCCTTTGGACCATATCAAAAACTTGTCTCACTTCTCTAACCGCTTTGTTTCTAAGCTCTGGAGAAATCACATCCTGTATTTCACCTAAGCTGTAGTCATCTTGAATATACACACTGATAATCCCATTGTCTCTTAGCTTCTCAATCAAAGATGTTGTCAAGCTAACATTTGATTTTAGCAGTATGCTACCTCTTTCATTATATATGGTTTTTGCTACAATACTATCATTTTTCAGAGAACCTATGGGTACCAATCTCATATCATCACTCCCCAATAATCTGTCTGCTTTTTTATACTACTCTAAATATACTAAACCTTAAGGATTAAGTAAACCTTTAGGACTTAACTCTCTTCAGTTTCTGTTCAACTATCTGTATTCTTTTTTATTTTACCCTATACATTTTTTCATTCCAATGATAAAATGATAATAGCTTTCCTACCCCCTAACTATTATAGTTCATCGGTTTGGACTTAGCCACTTCTGCGGATTATTCTTATTGGAGGCAATCACATGAATACGACAGACTTCTCACCCATGATCACGGCCGAACCCATAGGTTTTATCGTTTATATCCAAAAAGATGGTGTCAACCTTACCTTTGCTGAATTTTGTAATTCATCTGAAATGGATGTTCTGGATGTTATGAAGATCTTAACATCCTCCAGTGGCTTTAAAGCTGAACCTACCGATGCTATCGGCTTTTTCTTATTTGAAGATAATGCCAACAGATTTGTTAGTGCCTTATTATCACAGTAACCAAAAGACGATGCGACCGTGTCGTCTTTTTTGTTCTCAACACCTTGAGTATTATATACTTAAAAACGATACCTTTAATCTAGCACAGAGAGGCTAAAAAGGAGATACTTATGTTAACAGGAAGACATCTAATTGAATCCAATGATTTTTCTTTGGAAGAACAGGAAGAGATTTTCACCCTCGCCGATCAGATTATGGCCAATGAAGGACAGTATCTGGATGCATGTCGAGGAAAACTTCTTTCAACCTTATTTTATGAACCATCTACCAGAACCCGTTTCAGTTTTGAAGCAGCTATGCTCAGACTTGGCGGTCAAGTTGTCGGCTTTTCAGAGCCCAACTCCTCCTCCGTATCCAAAGGTGAAAGTATTGCCGACACCATACGTACCGTCGGTTGTTATGCAGATATTGCCGTTATACGACATCCCAAAGAAGGTGCACCAAAGCTGGCTTCCAAAAACGCCAACATACCGGTGATTAATGCCGGCGACGGTGGCCATCAACATCCCACACAAACCTTAACGGATCTGCTCACCATAAGATCCCTAAAAAAATCCATTAACCATCAAGTCATCGGTCTTTGTGGCGATCTTAAGTTTGGCCGAACCGCCCATTCATTGGTAAAGGCCCTCAACAAATATGAGAATATCCGATTCATCTTCATATCACCCATTGAACTAACCATACCTGAGTATATCCTTGAAGACTTGGATCCCGGTTCTTACACCTTGACCGATAATCTGGATGAAGTCATCGACCAACTGGACATCCTTTATATGACCCGTATCCAGAAGGAGCGTTTCTTTAACGAAGAAGAATACTTGCGACTTAAAGGTTATTACATCTTAACAAAAGACAAGTTGGCCACCGCCAAAGAGGATATGATTGTCATGCATCCTCTGCCACGGGTGGACGAAATCTGCTCCGATGTGGATGATGACCCAAGAGCTGTCTACTTCAAACAAGCCAAATTCGGTATGTATGTCCGTATGGCTTTGATTCTAAAACTACTGGGAGGTGCTTAATATGTTGGAAATAACCGGAATAAACCGCGGTATTGTTATCGATCACATTAAGGCCGGCCTTGGCTATAAGATATTTAAAGAATTAAAGTTACAAGACGTTGCTTACCCAACCGCCTTGATTCGTAATGTTCACTCCAACAAACTGGGTAAAAAGGATCTTATAAAAATTGATAATGTCATTGACTTGAACCTTAATGTATTGGGTCTCATTGACCCCAATCTAACCATTACCATTATTGAAAACGGTCAGGTCATTGAAAAAAAGCAAATCAAGTTGCCGGAGACAGTCGTCGGTATCTTATCCTGTAAGAACCCTAGATGCATCACCACCACCGAGCATAACATCGACACCACCTTCCATTTGGTGAATCCTCAAACCAAAGAGTACCGATGTGAGTTTTGCAATACCCGTGCCAAGCTATAAATCGATAAGTGGTTAAAAGAAAAAAGTGCTGATATAAGCACTTTTTTCTTAATCTTTTTTATGCAAAGCTCAAAACCTTACCTAAAAATGCTTGTAAAGCTTCTGTTTTCGGATTGGATAATATGTCCCTACCTTGCTCAATCACTTGTCCTTCATCCAAAAAAATGACATAGTCCGCAACATGTTTTACAAAACCTATTTCGTGGGTAACCAATATGACATCTTTCTTCTCATCTACCAACTTCTTAATGGCATACAATACTTCCCAAGTTAGAACAGGATCGAGGGAAGAAGTCGGCTCATCTAGAAGTATGATTTCCGGCTTGATGGCCAACGCCCTTGCAATAGAAGCTCTTTGAGATTGACCCCCACTGATTTGATGGGGCAACTTATCCTTATGCTCATCTAAGCCAAAGTAGGTAAGAAGTGTTAATATTTCCGATGTAAAGACTTCTCTTTTTTGTCTGTGCACTTTTTCAAGTATCAGACTGATGTTCTCAAAAATAGATAAATGGGAGAAAAGATTGTGATCTTGAAAGACAAAGCCCACCTTTTTCCTATAATCTCTGATATCTTCCCGACTCATCCAATCATCATTGATGGCAATGTCGCCACTTTCAAATGTTTCAAGACCTGCTATTAACCTCAGTAACGTAGATTTCCCACTACCAGAAGCACCGATTAGAGCCAACACTTGAACGTCTTGAATATCCATGGACAATTCATTGAGAATAACCTTGTTGTCATATTTTTTTATGAGTTTATCGATTTTAAGCTTCATAGGTACACCTCAGTTCTTGTAATTCAGACGTACTTCCAGATACCGTACCAACTTAATCAGAGGTATCGTAATCAGTAAGTAGCCAAGGGTCATAATTAGAAAACCCTCTCGGGTTAAATAGGTGTTGGCAATAACATTGTTTACCCGGTTATAATATTCACTTGTACCCATAAAGGATAAGAGTGCGCTACCTTTAATGGTCAACGCAAACTGCCCTGCAAGGGGTGGCAAAATACTTATAATGACTTGTGGGAAGACAATATGTCTATACGTTTTGAACCTAGTAAATCCAAACATCTTGGCGGTCTGCCATTGATTAATATGAATAGACTCGATGGCACCTTTGTAGATGTCGGATACATAGGCGCCAATATACAGGCCTAGTGTAATGGTACCCACCAGAATCTTAGATCTAATCTCAAAAGCATTCCCAATATAGTAGTAAGCGACAATGGCAATAACCAATAAAGGTGTTCCAAAGATGATGTTCTTATGAATGACGGCCAGATAATGTAATACTGAAAAATTGGTCTGCTCCATCAAGTATAGAATCAAACCAATGAAAAGAGCCAATAACAATGCCATAAAACTAATATAAATGGTTGTCAGCCAACCTCTAAATATGAAAAAGCTATATGCGCTAAATGGTTCAAAATTCCAAGCTCTTCCAATATCTTTTGTCATGACATAAAAGAAAAACACGCTATATATAACCAGTGCTGCCACAAACCCAAATGTCTTTCTCATGTTTTTCATACGATTACCTCTTTTTCTCTAGAAGAAAAAGTCTAAGCCTTGATCTTCGAATTCTTTGATTTTATCTTCTAAAAACTCAGCGCGAATGGCATCATAGGTGCCATCTGTTTTGGCTTTTTGGATAAAATCATTTAACTGTTGCTTGAATTCATCCTCACCTTTTCGAAGGGCAATACCCCAGCCTTGGGTATTTGGTAATGGGTCTAGGATGGCCACTGTCGTGTCAGGATAATTTTCTTGATGTCTGATAATCGACAATGGGTCATAAATAAACACATCCGCATTACCTTGGGCTACTTCCAGTACAGCGGTTACTTCTTCGTCCAAAGTCAACACTTGTGCCAAGGGTGCATTCGCCGCTGCCCATAGAGCACCTATTGTACCCGACTTGGAAGCAATAATCACTTCCGGATCATTCAAATCTGCGGGCGACTTTACTGTAGAATCTTTATGGGCCAACATCATGAGTTGACTGGTGGTATAAGGATCTGAGAAATCAACAATCTCCTGACGTGCTGCTGTAATGGTCATAGAGGATATGATGATATCAATACTACCCGATTCAAGAGCCGGAATCAAGCTTGGGTAAGGGGTATCAATAATCTCAACCTTCATGTCCAGATATTCCCCTAAGGCCTCTGCTAATCGAACGGAAGCACCTGTTGGGTTACCTTCTTCATCTACGGTCTCAAAGGGCGGATACTTTAGTTCCATGCCTACCTTCAGTACTTCTTCTGCTTTCCCACATCCTGCTATGGCTAATACAAGTATACCTACTAATGTTATAATACCTACTATTTTTTTTGTTTTTTTCATACTGTCCTCCTAAATTCAATCGTGCTCGATGAATTTTATTAAATGAAAAGCCTTCTAAAAGGCTTTATTGATAATCATTATTAATTGTATTTAGTTAGATTATACTGTTACCGCTTGCATCTGTCAAGGGTTGGTTTATACTTATTTTTGGAGCTTAACAAAGGCAGTAATCTCTTTGGCAAGTAATATAGAAGCTTCTATTTCTTCCTTGCGTATGGAAACGCTCTCAATATTGCAACCAATTGGTATACCTTCCGCTTTGGCAACCTTCGTTAGTTCCTTGTAGATTACGGTAATCAACTGGATAGACTTGGATAACATCTCTTCTGAAGTCAGCAAAGTATTTTCCAGCCAAGAAGGCACACTAATGCCCAACCATTTAATGAATTTTAATGTTTTAGCCGAACCACAGGGTGTTAATGTAAAAATAATCGGCACCATATCAATCCCATGCTTTAAGCAATACTGCTTATAATCTAGTAAAAAATTTTTGGAAGCCTCTAGATCATAGACGGCTTGAGACACAAAAAAACGACAGCCTTTGGACATCTTAAAGCCAACCCGTTCGTCTTCATCACCAAGAAGTCTATGACGTTCCGGTATGGTGACCGCCCCAAGGAGCATATCTTCATTGTACTTTTGCCTAAGTTTGTAGGCCTCGTCAAGCTTAAGTCCCACTTCCTGATGGGTCGCTGCTGTCCCGACAAAAACAGTAAACTGATCTTCACCATCTTTCAACCATTCTACAAAGGCTTCTTCGATATAGTTACCGACACACCGATACACCACTCTAGGTACATTTAGTTCTTTTAAGTAGTGTCTGGAGTACAAGGATGGGTCTACCGTGTGAATGAATTCAAAAGGCCGTTCTTCATGGGTGCGTTCTGTTTCATCTTGTATATCATAAACGATCACACCATCCACATCCAGTTCTTTAATCCTGGCAATG
This sequence comes from Clostridiales bacterium, assembly GCA_024636985.1. Taxonomy (GTDB): domain Bacteria; phylum Bacillota; class Clostridia; order Lachnospirales; family Vallitaleaceae; genus Petrocella. The sequence continues at coordinate 13,702 of JAGXFY010000083.1, forward strand.
TGTTTTTTGGATATGGCTTCAATTTTCTCATCTGTATTGTTGGACTTTGGAGGTGTCAATCCGTAGAAAATCATACCGCTTTCTCTGTTGATTATTTTATCTCTTAGCATAATAACCCTCTCTATAAGTTAACCATGGTTAAAGTATCAAGACCAATAGTCTGAACCATTACATAAACTGTTAATTTTACCTTAGCCATTTATTATATATCAATTCAACTAATTTGAAAACCCTTCAATATCTTCCGTATTTTGATTGCAATTCTCATTTACCTCTTTTAAAATGAATTTAGTTGTGCTAGACTGAATCTATAGCAATTCTTACCAACTTTTGAAAGGAGTTGATTTTATGCTAACCAACCGTCAAAAAGGCTTAATCTATGGTGCTTTCATCGGGGATGCCTTAGCACTCGGTCCCCACTGGATATATGACACTGATCTAATCGAACAACAATTTGCCCCCTTAACGGATTTTATGGAACCTGCCACCCCTTATCATTCTATTAAGGGTGCCGGAGATTTTACCCATTATGGTGACCAATCTCTCATGCTTCTTAAACATCTCGCAAGCTATCGACGTTTTGATTTGGCAAATTTCAAGGAAGACTGGATAAATTTCATCAAATATAACACCCTCTATCTGGATCATGCAACCAAAACCTCTTTAGATATTCTAACACGTGGTGATGGGTTCATCGGTTCTGATTCTATGGAGCTTGGTGGTCTTGTTAGAAGCGGACCTCTTTTTGCTTTAACCCATGTGACTGTTGATGATATTCTAGCTCAAACCCATCTGACCCACAACAATGAGACCTTAGATGCCATCGTGCTTTTTACTTATCGGTTACTTAAGTATGTTTTATCCGGCAAGACCCCTTCCGAAGCCTTAGATCTGGTTTATCCGGAATCCTCTGATATCATTAAGGCTTATGTGGACCAAGGTTTGGCCAATATTGACCAACCACCCGTACCTACCATCAAAGCCATCGGTCAAAGTTGTTCTACTGAATTTGGATTCCCTGCTTCCATATATCTCATTGTCAAATATGAGAAAGATTTTGTTGAAGCACTGGTTCAAAACGCTTATGCCGGTGGTGATTCTGCAGCTCGTGGCATGTACATCGGTATGGTTCTAGGTGCTTATATGGGCTATGACAAGCTTCCTTCTAAGTGGATTGAAGACTTAAACGCTAAGGATGCCATTAAGGAAGCTTTATCTGTTTTTGAATAAATAATACCCCTATGATTAATGGGTCAAGCAAGTCTCTAAGTGATATAAGCTTAGAGACTTTTTTTGTTCTCTAAGAGCGTGTCCAGCAAAGCTGGCCACTTGCAAGTCACACTTTAGTATTCAGCCTAAAAGCGTGTCAGAATACGTCAAAGACCTTTCCTGTCGAACCGTTCAGAAATATGAGCAAATATGAGCAGAGCTTCTTTTCTTGTCCCTATTTACACGAACGTATGTTCGTGTTATAATTTGAATATACTCTATTGAGTTGAAGTTTGAGTTGAAGTTTGTTGAATGTTGTTGAAGTTTTGTTGAAGCTCTTTGATCTATATACTAGGAGGCCTTTTTATGAACCGCTATATTTTTCATATTGATGTGAACGCCGCCTATTTAAGTTGGAGTGCTGCTTACCGGCTACAACAAGGTGATGCTGTGGACTTAAGGTCTATTCCCTCTGTTGTCGGTGGTAACGAAAAATCAAGACATGGTATTGTCCTTGCCAAGTCAACACCTGCTAAGCAATATGGCATCCATACCGGGGAACCCCTCATGGCGGCACGACAGAAATGTCCTAATCTTGTAGTGGTGCCTCCTGACTACAACCTCTACATGAAAGCCAGTCAAGCCATGATTGACATCATCCAAAGATACTCGCCCCTTGTCCAACAGTTTAGTGTGGATGAGTGTTTTGTGGACTTTCTTCAGATTGGACCGGATAAAAAAGACCCTGTCCTACTGGCGCACACCATTAAAGATGCCATCTCAGATGAACTTGGCTTTACCGTTAATATAGGTGTCTCTCATAATAAGATTCTTGCTAAAATGGCTTCCGACTTTAAGAAACCTAACCTTGTTCATACCCTTTTTTCTCATGAACTGGAAGAGAAGCTATGGCCCCTGCCGGTTTCTGACTTATTCATGGTGGGACGACAGACCTCTAAAAAGCTCTATTATCTTGGCATCACCACCATTGGTGAATTGGCAAAGGCCGATACGGATATGCTCTATGGTCATTTCAAAAGCTTTGCCCATCTGATTCAGAGCTATGCCAACGGCGTTGACCCTTCCCCTGTTCGCAAAAATAACCATCCCTTGGTTAAAGGCATGGGTAATTCGACCACCGTTAAATTTGATGTTCTTGAAGCGACAACCGCTTATCAGGTTCTCTTGTCCTTAGCCGAAAGCGTAGGCATGCGCCTAAGGGCCGCAGGCTTTTGCGCCGGTCTGATTGCCGTGAGCATTACCTCTGCCACTTTTGGTCACAAGAGCCATCAATACAAGCTTAGCATCGCTATGAATTCAACCAGCTATATCCACCAAGTTGCTAGGCGTCTTTTTGACGAACTTTGGGACGGTACGCCTATTCGCAAACTGGGTTTGCGAGCCAGTGACCTACACACCAATGATTATGTTCAATTGTCTTTTCTAGAGGATTATGATTTTTCTAGAGATCGGCTTCTGGATCTGGCTGTTGACCGGATTCGAGGGCGCTACGGACTGACTTCCATACAGCGTGCCAGCTTTTTACATTCCGGTTTGAAACCGGTCACCGGTGGCATTGGCGTGGAAGATTATCCTGTCATGACCAGTATTTTATAGATGAGGTGTTATACATGAAAACCATTGCAAAACCTATCGAGATGATCAGTTGGACCGAAGAAGACGGTCGTATCCATCCCGTTAAGTTCAAGATTACAACCCACGAAGGTGAACGACAGGTCTACCGGGTCCTTCAGATCTATACCACTGAACTTGACCGGGTTGCCGGCAACAAAGTCTATCGCTTCACCTGTGAGATTGCCATCAACGCCATGATTAAGCTTTGTGAGATTCGCTACGACTTGGATTCTTGTCGTTGGGTTCTTTTTAAGATATAGATTTGGTTAAAGGGTCAAAACTAAGTTTCACTCAATTTTATAAATGACTTTTTTTGAAAAGTTCGTAATTAAACACCAAACACAATATATGAGGTTCTTCTCCAATAGCTTGGATATAAGATGAAGTGGTCACACATATGCTGTTGGTTAATAAGGATATGTAGGGTTTGGTAATCCATACCTCAAGACTGCCGCCACTGATAAAGCGATATAAATCTTCCTCTGAGTAGTCATATCCCTTGTTGTGAATCTTAAAAATATCCGCGTTCCTAGAAGAAAATCCCGTATTGTTAATCATGGCATCACTTATTTGAATACCCTCCCTATTAATAATCCAACCGTTTTCAATCGAAGGGTAAGCTGTAAAAAGCTGATTCACATTTTCTTCCATAGAATATTGGGGCCAATTATGACTTTCGGCTTTAAGCTGGTCTAAAAACATAACAATCTTATTCATAAAATGCCGCATGTCTTCTATCGTAGCTGTCTTTGCATGACTTCGAATAAGCTCAAAGCCCTTCTGCAAATCAAACAAGTCCACATAATCTTCTTCACTGACTCTGACCGGCTCTTTGATGTAGTAGCCTTGAAAATATTGAGCACCCTGTTCAAAAGCCAGCATTAGACCTTTTTCTGTCTCAATACCCGTTTCTACGACAACCATACCCATCTCATGGGCGATCTGACCCATATGTTTAAGTATGCGTTTTGAATAACTTGGGTTGTTTAACTTCGCTAAGTATTGGTGATTGATCTTTATAATATCCGGGTTAAAAAGTATAATTCGATCTAGATTAAAATAATCTTTTCCAATATCATCAATACTAATATAAAATCCAAAAGTCCGCTGTTGATGAATAAAAGCCTGAATTTGTTCCACCGTCATATTCTCATAATTACCGATATCAAAAACAACGGATTTTGGTGATATTCCATGTGCTTCAATCAAGTCCTTTAGAGCATGGGTTTCTTCACAGGCACGGATCATACTTTCATTGATGTTGATAAACAAAAGGGATTCGGAGTGTTTATTCTGAATATGCCGGAAAACTTGAACCGTCTTTTTAATAACCAACCGTCCAAGTGCCATATCTAAGTCTTCTGTCATAGCCTTCTCAAAAAGTGCATTGGGCTCTATGACTTTTTTGGTTCTTGGATGAATGCCTTTTACAAAAGCTTCTATGCCAATGGCAAATCCCTCGTGATGGGAAACAATTGGCTGCATATATATTTCTATGGATTCTTGGTCAATCAGTTCACGGGTTGAATAACTATGGCTCATGTATTTCTCCATCTCTAATAATATTTGCTTCAACCAAGAACAACAAAATCCTGATATAAAGCAGTTCTCTCGTCTTGACCGATCGGCTCACTCATTCTGGCAATTGCCATAGGTAGCAACCAGGGTTTTATCATGTCAAAGTCCATACCTGTCACTTTGAAATAAGCCTCTAAATAAGACCAAATTAATATTTTCCTAGCAAAATAAAACATCCACATGAAAACTCTAGGTTCTTCTTTATGAAGCGCTTCGTATTTTAACAGGATGAACGTCCTTGCCACATCTGCAGCAGGATGTCCCTTAGCTGCTGTCACCCAGTCAATAACCGTTGCTTTTTTCTCATAATAAAATACGTTCCGAGGATGAAAATCCATATGGCATATGGCTTCACCATCGGGTAATTCATTTATGGTTTTCATCACTGCTTCAACCAAGTCAACAGGTAGATCCACCACCTTATTAATGCTTCTTCTAAGGTGCTCCTTAACATCCGGTAAAAGAGGTGCTGTTTTCTCATGGATGTTCAGTTGGGTCTTTGCCAAACATTTTCCGTAAAAATAAGCCTTCCATATCTTTTTTGTCAAATGAAACAGTATGGTCTTGCCATTGATACGTTCAAAAATGTAACCTCTACGCCCTTCTACTTCTATTTCTTCTATAAGCCTTGGCATGGATAGACCTTTGGCATATACAATCTCATGAATCAGACCTTCATAGTCAATCATCTGATCTTCAATATGAGGTTTGAATAACTTCAAAACCGTATGGTCGTGCCACTCATAAACATCTGATGTCGCGCCGTAACCCATAAGTTGTCGTTTCATCCAAATGCCCCCATTCCATCTTCTACCGTTCGCTATTTTTTATCATCCTACACTCTAAAATATAGCATAGATATGATCTGTAAACCAAATCTCACCATTGCCAATCATAGCCCCTCGCCAAGATGCAAAAATCTCTTCAGGTGTGCTGGACGCAACAATAGTTCTTATATCTTCGTTGATAATCCAGTCATAATGTTCCAAAAAATCTTCTTTATTATAAAGCTTAATTCGGTCTCCATCCCGCTCGACTTCTAAAGGGAACCCAACCATATTTGCCAAATCTTCTTTATTGTCACTAACAATAAATTCTTTGAACTTAAAGTAAGTTGTCAGAATCTCCAGATTGGTATAACCGGTACTCAAAGAAAAATCAATGTCTGAGTCAAGAAGGTCTTGCTCAAGTGTCTCAATATCGTAAGTCTCTTGTATACGTTGATCTAATAAGGTATAATCCATGTCCAAATGGCTGTTATCTGCCAAGGTTAACTCATCAAATATTTGCTTTAGACCCTCATTTTCCCATATATAAATAAGATCAACACCACTTGATGAGGTGTAAACATACGTCAACCCTTCATAGGTAACCAGATCAAGAAAATTCGTAATAAGTTCCTCACCCATAATCACTTGGCGATACGATGAGCCGTCTTTTAGAAACAGAGTCGTTATAGAAGAAAACATGCCCGTTCCAGCAAACTTATACGTGATCACAAGGTCTTCTTCTCCATTGTTGTCTATGTCAGCTTGATACAGAAAACTGGTATTGTCAAAAAAAGAGGTTTCCATATAAGCCTCTAGGGTTAAGATCTCTTCTTCATAAAACACTGATTGTCCTTCAAATATACTTTCAATAGCTGCCATAAAAAGGACCTCTTCTTCATATCTGATGCCGCTCATGATCACCATATGATCTTGAAACTCGGATAAGTCTTCAAGGGTTATTATAGAAGCCACATTTTTTTCAGTTTCTACCGCCTCTACAGGATTATCTTCTTCTGCCACTTCTTCTGCAGTCGTAGCCTCATCTTGTTGCAGTGCCTCCTCTTGTTCATCAACCTCTATAGAAGGCGCCTGCACATCTGTACATCCCATCAACAATAGAACCATCACCATCAGAAGGCCAAAACTTTTCATCATCTTCTCTACCACAATCCACCTCATTATTTCTATTTTAATAGTCCTATTACTCTTCTGATGATTTTATCACAATCGTTAAATTTTTTCTATAGGACATGCTTCGATTTAAAATAAAACCACTTCAAAATCATTGTTAAAAAGATCTATAAGTAGAAGCTTACCATTTAATAGCTCGCCCCTTCCAATTAATACCTTAACCGCCTCACTGACTTCCAGTGATGCTACCAGTGCCGGAGAAAAAGAAGGGTTACCCAGTTCTGCTTCATGACCTTTCCCTTCATGATTTCTATAGATTTTATTCAGAAAATCATCGCCAGGCATAATCGTACTTACCTGACCGTACCAACCTGCAATTGCACCATAGATCATAGGGATACCCAGTTCTGAAGCTGCCTTTTGAAGTACAAAGCGTGTCTCTATAGAATCAAGGGCATCGATTACAAGATCATGTCCTCGAACAATGTCTAGAGCATTTTCCCGGGTCAAATAAACACTGACAGGTGTTAATTCCACATCTGAGTTGACCTTTTCCATCCTCTCTTTGGCTGTTATGGCTTTACCTAAACCAATATGCACCTCTGTCGAGAGAAGCTGTCTGTTCAGATTACTCACATCAAAAACATCACCGTCAACGGCGGTAATCTTACCTACACCAATTCTACCCAGCATTTCAATTACATAGCCACCAAGACCACCACAGCCAATGACACATACGCTTTTATTCTTTAACACATCACACTCGTCTTGACTCAACATATTTCTATTTTTTGTATAACGGTCCATATCAGCCACCTCCCACAGGTGGGAAAATAGAGACGATGTCACCTTCTATAAGCTTCGTGTCAAGCAGGCCATCACGACCGTTGATCATAAGAATTGCTACGTCTTTTTCATCTATCTTAAGCTGATTAATAACCGCTCTGGCCGTCCATTCCTCCCCAAGCTCCACCATCATTTCACGGCCTCTATCTTTTCTCAGTGTTGCAAACAATCTTACTTTAAATTCCATAAAATTCTCCTTCTAGTTAAATACAATATACCAGATTACGCACCCACAGACAGTCGCCACAGGAAGGCATATTGCCGTAACAGTCACTGGTCGTATCTCTTACAAGGTCACACCCATCCACCAAATCACAGTCCGTACATGAAGGGTAATGGTTATCGTAAACCATGGCACGGTATTTTTTATAAGCATCGGTTTCCCATATGTTCTCTAGTGTATCCGCCATCACATGGCCAAAACTATGGGCTTCAATCTTTTTGCTTCTGCCAAATACAACTTCTGTACCACTGTGAGCAAACCGGTAACATGAAGTAACATCGCCTTTGGCATTGATGACGGTTGTATCGTTTTCAACGAACCTACATCTGCGCTCTGTCTTAAGCTTCGATTCAGACAGTCGAACTTCAAGACCTTTTTTCAGACCATGGTTACGAATCCTCTGATAAAAGGCTTTCATCTCCGGGACATCATTTTCTGAATAAAGAATTAAGTCTTTGTCTTCTAAGGATGCAGGTAGAATATTAGATACAATAAATTGGGTGGCACCAAGTTCACTGACCAAATCCATGAGCTTAAACACATCTTGCTTATTGGTTTTTGAGATTACCATCTGAAATACAAGCTGAGGCGTTTTACTGTTTCTAGCGATTTTTAATGCATTCAGCTTCTTGACATTGTCAATGACAACTTGAAGCTCAAAGCCCCTAATATCAAAAAATACCTCTGATAAACCATCTATGGAAATAACCAGTTGGTCCACATGATCGATGAGGGCGGTCATCAGATCTTCTGTAAAGGATGTGCCATTACTTGTGAGCATTAATCTATATCGACTGAGTCGCTCAAGCACTTCCTTAATCCTTGGGTGAACTGTAGGCTCACCAATCCCGCCTACGACCACTTCTTCAAGGCTTTCCATACCTACGAGTTCATTTAATATCTTATCCAGTACTTCGGTTGTCATGTCCTGTGGTGCTTCGCTCCATGATTTTCTATAGCACATGGTACAGTTAAGATTGCACCGATCGGTTAATTCTAGATTTACCTTCTTGATCGCCATTTTTACCTCCATTTAGAACCATCTAATAAGAAGAGTGACTTTGTCACATTATATACCATCTAAATACCTATATAGAGAAGTCAGACTTCTTTGCGCATGTGCATAGCACGCGCTGAATTTTAATTTATATATATCAGGAAATTACACTTTCCTGATATATATAACAAAGGGGTCCCTTTCGGAACCCCTCAATCCTTAAGGATTAGATTTTAAGCAACCCTTTTCTCTCTTGTGTAGGGATACCATCTGTACTCCAACCACGAAGTTCATAATACTCAGGTAGCAATTCTGAAAGTCTTGCCACATTACCTTTTGATGGACCTTCTGCAATAGGATCTTCAAGAAGTCGCTTAGGTAGCGTATCTTGTGAAGGATCAACACCAGCATCAAGGTTAAATACCCTTTCAAGATTCCAGATACGTTCACCAGCAAGAAGCACGTCATCTGCTGTCCACTCGGTTCCAATAACTGCATTGGTCATTGCCGCATAATCACCGGCACCCATTGCAAAGGATGTGAATAGGCATAGCCCTGATGAATCAATAAAAGCTGTAAAGTCTTGGAAAATCTTAACCCAAGCTGCTTTACCTTCAATGGTGAATCTGTCCAGTTTCTCAGGTAAACCTAAAATCTCAGGAGAAATGAGGTAACCTCTTACATGACAACCACCACGGTTTGACGTTGCATATTGAAGTCCTTGACCTTGGATGGCTCTTGGATCATAAGCCGGCAATTCTTGTTTCTTAACGGACATGGATAGCTCAGGTACACCATAAGAGTCTGCCAATCGATAAGAACCGTCTGCCATTTTATCACCAAGTCCTGCTCTCTCACCAATACGCTTGGTCCATTCAACAACAGCATTGCTGTCACCAAAGTCTAATGATAAACCGTCTAAGTCCTCATCTTTAATAAAGCCTTTTTGATAAAGTTCCATAGCTGCTGCAATGGTAGATCCTGTTGATATTGTATCTAGACCATATTCATTACACCAGAAGTTGGACTTAATGATGGATGGCATATCTGATACACCACAGTCACCACCAAATGCCCAAATGGTTTCATATTCAGGACCGCCGCCTTCAATATCATCGACTTTACAATAACGTCCACAAGCGATGGGGCACCTGTAACATGGGTCTTTTTTTGTCAAATATTTTTCAGCAAGGAGTTCACCACTGGTATCTTCCGCTTCGGAAAATTGAGATAATTGGAAGTTATTTGTAGGGAATACGCCGCCTTCATTGATGATGTTAACAAGTACAGCTGTTCCATAAGTCGGTAAGCCTTGTCCAGTAACACCGTTTTCTCTGATTTTTGCGTTACAATCTTTCACGACAGCCTTAAGCGCTTCTTCATTAGCGATGGCCACTTTTTTCGTACCACGGACTGTAATTGCTTTTAAGTTTTTGGAACCCATAACCGCACCAACACCTGAACGGCCTGCTGCTCTAGAAACGTCATTCATAACCGCTGCCATGTTAGACAGTTTTTCTCCTGCCGGTCCAATCGTAAGGACTCTGGACTTTTCAGGTACTTCTTTTAAAAGTGTTTCTGTGGTTTCGGATACAACCTTACCCCATACATGGGCTGCGTCTCTAATCTCAACTTGATCATCCTCAATCATGACATACACAGGTTTTTCTGATCGACCTTCTACAATGATTACATCATAACCTGAGAATTTAAGTTCAGCACCCCAGTATCCACCAGAGTTTGATGATGCAATTGTACCGGTAAGGGGTGACTTGGTCACAACCATATAACGTCCCCCAGTTGGTGTAGGTGTACCTGTTAATGGACCTGTTGCAAAAAGAATCTTATTCTCCGGACTTAAAGCATCCACTGATGGGGATACTTCATCCACGAATAGTTTCGTGCCTAGACCGCGACCACCGATGAATTTTTTTGCCTCTTCCAGATTCAAATCTTCTACCTGTGAAACACCTTTACTTAGATCAATTCTTAGAACTTTACCTTGGTAACCGTACATATTTTGCCTCCTTCTCAAATTTGGTGCACCGAAAATCCAGTGCAAATAAACGTTACATTTATTTCCAAATCCTTTCCAAGAATGGGAGGCAGTACAGTTTCCCGTCCTACCCTTTGGTCAATGGTTCATGGCTATAGCTTTAGAACCATTGACTCGGATTTTGGCTTCTTTTAATCTATGATCTCGATTGGGTCGCCTACTCTTATTTTACCTGTTTTTAAGACTCTTGTAAATATGCCTTCTTTGGGCATAATGCACTGACCGACTTGAGCTTTGATGGCACAACCGGTGTGACATTCCTTACCGATTTGGGTTACTTCGTGGAAAGATTCTCCTATTTTCACTTTGGTACCTACAGGCAATGTATGAAGTATAATACCATCTGTCGTTAAGTTTTCTGCAAATTTGCCACTGCAAAGCCCTTCAATCCCTATCTTCGTCATTTTATCAATGCTTTCTTGAGCCAGCAAACTGACTTGACGGTGCCACTTACCTGCATGTGCATCTCCCACAAGACCATGGTCCTCTTGAAACATGCCTTCCGGTATGGATTCTTTTATAACACCTTTTTCCTTGCTGATATTAATCGCACGTACTTTTCCAACAATTTCACTCATTGTCAATCCCCCTGTCTTTCATAGTGTCCCGACTTGCCACCGTTTTTTTCTATTAATCGTACCTGTCCGATGACCATATCCTTGTCAATGGCTTTGCACATATCGTAGATGGTCAGTGCGGCCACAGAAACTGCGGTCAATGCTTCCATCTCTACACCTGTTTTGCCATGTGTTTTTACCGTAGCTATGATTATAATCCGATCATCTTGTATCTCAAATTCAAGATTCACACCAGTGAGCATCAAGGGGTGACACATGGGTATGACGTCGCTGGTTTTTTTCGCCCCCATAATACCTGCCACCTGCGCTACATTCAGAACATCACCTTTTTTAATGCCTGCTGATTGAATGGCTTCAATAGTAGATGGCTTCATGACAATCTGTCCTTTGGCTACTGCAACCCTATAGGTATCTGACTTATCCGTCACTTCTACCATATATGCTCTGCCATTATCATTAAAATGTGTTAGACCCATATTGCCTCCTTTTAGCCTCCGATTTGTACCATGTTTCTTAGGATACTTTTTCCGTTTTCCAGATTATGCTCTTTTGGTTTTTTCTGTATGGATTCTATGATATATTTTCTAAGATCTACGCCTTCATCAAGTGCTTTTTTAAGGTCGAATTCTTCGTCCGAGTGCAGACAGTACTTAAGCTTGCCTTCCGGTGTCAGCCTAATCCTGTTACAGTCCTCACAGAACTTGCAGGTGATTGGACTAATCAGGCCGATTTTGCCTTTTCCACCGGGGAGTCTGTAATACTTTGCCGGTGATGCAGGGTCTTCATCTTCTACCGGTGTTAATTCAGGCACCCGTTCCAGTACCGTGTGATTGGCCAGGAAGTTGTTCTTAGACCATCTGGCTACTTCGCCAATGGGCATAAGTTCGATGAACCTGACATCTATGGCTTCCTCCTTTGTCATGGCGACAAAATCCGGAATCTCGTCATCATTAAAACCGCCGATAAGCACCACATTCAACTTGATGGGGGTCAACCCCACACGCTTAGCTTCTTCGATACCTGCAAGTAGATCTTCCAAATGACCACCCCGTGTCATCCTTGAAAACTTCTCTGGGTCAAGTGAATCCACGCTAATATTCACACGGTCTAGCCCGCTGTCTTTTAAATCCTGTGCCATGTCTTTTAAGAGCAGCCCATTGGTGGTAAGGGCTACTTCTTTAATCTCTGTATGGGCTTTTATTTTCTCTATTAGCGTAAGAATGCCGCCACGCACCAGTGGTTCACCACCGGTGAGTCTTATTTTCGTGATGCCCATTTTTGCAAATATACCGACGATGGCATCCATCTCTTCAATGGAGAGGATATCTTTATGTTCCATTTTCTCGATGCCATTTTCCGGCATGCAATACTGACACCTTAAGTTGCATCGATCGGTCACTGATAATCTTAAATAATTGATTTTCCTACCATAACTGTCAATCATCCTGAGCTCCTATCTGAAGTATGCTTCCCGCGTCATTATAGGTATAACCACCTATTAATTCTAGTTTATGCCTAAATCCTTCGGACTTCAAGACCTTAATAAAATTCTTTATCCTAGGTTCTTCCAAAACCTTATCTGAAACCAAAAAGTCATAGGCTTCATACCCAATGGGAATGAAATCAAGGCCCATGGTTTCTGCCGCCGCATAGATGCCAAGCCCCACATCCGTACCTTCGGATAAGACCGCTACAGCTACTGCCATATGGGTGGTCAACTCCCTCTGATAACCTTCTATGTTCTCTGGATCTATGTCCCTCTTTTTTAATTCAAAGTCCAGAAGTTGTCGTGTACCGGCGCCTCTTTGCCTGTTGACAAAGACAATGCCCTCTTTGGTTAAGTCTTCAAACTTCTTTATACCTTTTGGATTGCCTTTTTTTACCATCAGGCCTTGAAGACGCTTGACCCCTTGAATCAGTGACATATCCCCTTCTGGGAACATTTTCCTAACGCTGGATATGTTGTAAATACCTGTGGTTTCATCGATGAGATGAATAGGTGCAATATGACATTCTTTTTTCTTCATAGCCATCAAGCCACCAAAGCTACCGACATGGGTTGAAGATATTGGCATTTCATCGGCGATGATGTCAATTAGCAGATCATGACTGCCGATAATTACCAAACGTTGTTTTATGTCTTCGAGTGCCTTCATTAATTCGACTGTCACCCATTCACCGGACTCAATCCCTTCATAAAGCCTTGGAACCGTTAATATGCCATCAGCCCTTACCAGACTCATGGTGGCACCGGCACCTCTACTTAGGGGTGTCACAATCCACTGATCCTCCACTTGACCCACTGTAACCCTTATCAGTTCTTCATTTTTAACGGAGGATATAATTCTTTGGGTCAGTTTGGCCTTAACTTGATGATGGGCACAGGGCAATCCGTACCAGGATTCAATCAATGGTTTTACAAATTTTTCAAAGGCAAAAAAAGCTGAAACCGGATAGCCCGGAAGACCTACAATACCCTTGCCATCAATCTTCCCAAGAATCGTCGGCTTCCCCGGCTTAATGGCTACACCATGAACAATCACGTCACCGAGTTCTTCTATAATATTTACCGTAAAGTCTTTTGATCCGGCTGAGGAGCCGGCGATGGTCATGAGAAAATCATTTTCCTCGATGCCCTTTTTTATAGCTGCTGTTAGTATGGCCGGATCATCTATTGCAGGCGCATAGACTATAGGTTCACAACCCAACTCTAACAATAAGCCTTTAATCACACTTGAATTGGTATCTAGTATTTTACCTTTTTCCAGGGCTTCCATGGATTGAACAATCTCATTCCCTGTGGGCAGTATACCGACTTTTAGTTTATTAAGAACCTCTATATAATCTACACCACCACTAAGAAGTGCCCCTAGATCTAGAGGTCTTATCTTGTGCCTACTTGGCAGAATCATCTCTCCACTTATAATGTCTTCTCCCACTTGGCGAATGTGTTGCCAAGCATAGGCCGCTTCAATAATCTCCACTTGGTCATCATCTAGAGGGGCGATGTCTTCAATCATGATAACTGCATCTTTACCCCTAGGCATAAGGTTGCCCGTATTAACGTATTCAAAATCATCATGAAGCTTTAACTTCAGGGGATTTCTTTCGTTAGCACCATGGGTTCTTTCTGCAACCACCGCAATACCGTCCATGGCTGCACAATGGTCACCTGGCGAGGAACGTTTGGCAAAAACTGCCTTGGCTGTTGTTCTATGTAAAGCTTCGTCTACGTTAATGATTTGTGTCCCTACAGGACTGGGCAAGGCTTGTAGGTAAGTCTTCAGTGCTTCTTCAAGGGGAATGTTGGTAATGTATACGTTATCTCTTCCCATTAACTTGACACCTCCTTGATTAGAGTGACTTCTACTGCCTGGCCTTTGTATAGACCTTCTTGTTCGCTGGCGATCTGAATATAACCCGTTGCCTTTGTAAGCAAGGTCATAAGGCCGGATTTGCCTTGAATCGGTGTGGCGTAATAGATGCCTTCCTCACGGTGCAGAACCGTCATGACAAAAGTATCTTTTCCGGGCGCCGCATGAAGATTGGTGGTCATAATCGCACGGACTTTAAAATCATCTGATGGTCGCATCTGAGAACTTCTAATATATGGCTTTACCAGTATTTCAAAGATAATGGCCGATGCTGCCGGATGACCGGGTAAACCGAAGACCATCTTACCTTCTACCTTACCGACAATCGTCGGTTTTCCAGGTTTTACAGATATACCATGCATTAGAATCTCTCCAGTTTCAAAGGACTCTATGGCTGACTTGGTATAATCACAGGTACCAACCGAACTACCACCGGATAAAATGACCAGATCTGCAATCTGGGCGCTATGCTCCAGTGCCGCTCTTAAAGCTTCAAAATCATCTTTGATAAGGGCTTTATAAACCACCTCGCCGCCGCAAGCCATAACCGCACCTGATAAAGTATATCCGTTGATATCCCGAATCTGTCCAGGGTTGGGCACCTGGTCACAGTCGATGATCTCATCGCCTGTGGAAAGTATAGCCACTTTGATTTTACTTAAAACCTTTACTTGACCAAAGCCCACACCGGCAAGTATACCCATATCATAGGCTGATACCTTTTCACCTTTTTCTAGAATAACATCCTTTTCCTTTAAGTCATCGCCTTTATAAGTAATGTTCTCGCCATAAGCTATGGGCTTTTTAATAAGAAGGGTCTGATCATCTAATAACTCTGTATGTTCAATCATAACCATACCATCTGCGCCTTCCGGTAACATACCACCGGTTGGTACATAGACCGCTTCACCTAAGTGACAAACCATAGAGGCGGCTTCTCCCATTAAGACTTCACTTTTGGGCGTTAGAATAGAAGGTATGCTGTCAGAGGCGCCCAATATATCTTTAACTTTAACGGCATAGCCATCCACTGTGGAACGGTTAAAAGCCGGTATATCCACCTGTGCGTACAAAGTTTCACTCACAATGCGGCCATGGCTATTTAGCAAATGGACGCTTTCGCTTTTAAGTTCTATGGTATTGTCTTTTGAAAGTACGATGGCCTTTGCATCATGGAGTGATTTCATATTGAAAATATTCACAGTGAGGTCCTTCCTTTTATGTATTTTTATGAATTTATACCTGGTTTTATATCTATATTCTTTTACCTTTTCTCATATATACAACCTCGTCACACATACGCTTCACTTGGTCCATGTTATGAGAAATCATGATTATGGTCATATCCTGAAGCTTGTTCCTTTTTATGATGGCTTCCTCAAGCATCTCGATGGTAGCCGGATCAATGCTGGCTGTCGGTTCATCCAACAACAAGACTTCCGGATCAAATACCAAGGCCCTTGCAAGGGCTACTTTCTGTGATTCTCCCCCGGATAATTGGGTGGCCAATTGATCTCTCAGTTCTGTCACTTGTAGTTCTTCCATAATTTCAAAGGCTTTTCTTTCTATAATTTCACTGTCCACATTTCTGATTTTCAGCGGATAAATAATATTCTCATAGACGCTGCTTCTCAGAAGATAAGGCGTTTGACTTAAGTAAGTGATCTTTTTCATCAGACTTGATCCAAGGGGTTGATCGTTGTAGACGATCTTGCCCGAATCATGACTTTCAAGTCCGGCAAGGATTTTTAGTAGTGTGGTTTTACCCGCACCATTATCCCCTGTAACACCATATATGTTACCGCTTAGAAACTCAATGCTGTTCATATCCACAACGGCTTTGTCTTGATATTTTTTTATGAGGTTTGTCACCTGAATATTCATATCATTCTCCCGCTACATAATGATAAAGTATGGTGTTGACCATAAAGGAAATCAGTAAAAGTACAATCCCCATGGAAATCGCCACAGCATAGTTACCCATGGAACTGTTCATGGCGATATAGGTGGTCATGACCCTTGTGTGGCCTTTAATATTACCACCCACAATCATAACGGCGCCTACTTCTGAGGTGGCTCTTCCAAATCCTGTCACTAAAGCAATCAAAAGTGTGATGCGCATCTCGGTTATAAGCAACTTCAGTGTTTGAAATCGACCAGCCCCTAACGTCATGCCAATCTGCTTGATGGCCGGACCTTGTTGCTTCGCATCGTTATAAACAATACCTAATATGATGGGCGTAATGAGTATCATCTGAGCAATCACCATCGCAGTCGGTGTAAATATAAGACCCAATGATCCTAGAGGACCACTCCTTGAGAGGAACAAGGCTACCAAGAGCCCGATTACAACCGGCGGCAAACTCATCATGGTATAGATGGTTCGGGTGAAGGTTTTTTTGAATCTAAAAGGCTTAATTCCAAGATACAGCCCCAAAGGAATCCCGATGATGGCTGAGAATATGGTGGAAGTAAAAGAAAGCCCGATGGATAATCCAATAATCCCATAGACTTCTCTATCAAACCGAAACAACAATATCAATGCTTCTTTTAATCCTTCCATTAATAGCGCCATCGAAAAGCTCCTTCATTATTTTGCATTCGGGAAAAATAAGGGTTGACCATACAGGTCCTTACCAAATTCACCGATCATTTCTTGTGTATCAGAAGATAGAACCCACTCTATAAAAGCATTGGCACCCTCGTTGTTGATCTCACTGTTTTTATCCGGATCCACGGCTATGACACCATATTCATTCAATAATAAAGGATCTGCTTCAAAGACAATCTCCAGTTCTAATGTGTCCTGCATCGAAAGATAAGTGGCTCTATCTGTTAATGTAAATGCACGAAGCTCGTTTGCCATCTGGAGCACATCGCCCATACCTTTTCCTGCTGATATGTACCAATCGCCTTCTGGTTCAATGCCACCAGATGCCCATATACTTAATTCTTTTTTATGGGTCCCTGAATCGTCACCCCTAGAGACAAATTTCTCTTTATTATTTTTTATGCCTTCTAATGTTGCACCTATACTTGCATATTCAAGAGGTTTGGGACCAACCATTATAAAGTCATTGTACATCACATCAAAACGTTCCACACCATGACCCTCAACTACAAATTCAACTTCACTGGCTTTTGCATGGACAAGCAAGACATCCGCCTCACCATCACGCCCCATTTGAAGGGCTTTTCCTGTACCAACCGCCACAACTTTCACTTCAATCCCGGTTTCTTCAGTAAAGTCCGGTAAAATATAGTCCAGTAACCCACTGTCTTGTGTACTTGTTGTTGTTGATAGTAATATGAATTCAGGTTCTTTGTTCATATTCACAAATACCCACGCCGATAAGACCAAAGCCAATATGATTATGATTCCAATGATTTTTTTATTCATAAACTCCTCCCAATATTTTAATATCTTATATCAATTATATAGTAATTCTGTCTAAAAAACTATCGGGTTATTAAGAAAAAATAGCGCATAATTATAAAAATCTTCTGAGAAAGTTGTCTCAGGAGCGTCATCCGTTGATAATATAGGGTGGCTATGCTATTATGGTGATAGTAGGCAGACGCTTTGTGACCTAGGAGGCCGACGGATGATTCAAAATTTTGATCGCTATTTTGAGAAGAACGATGGTATAGAAACGGATTACATCAAAATCCTATATTATGATCTTGCAAAAGACTACAAAGCCACTTACAAATCATACCAATACACACGGCTCTGTACCATAGTAGAAGGTTCAAAACATGTTAAAATCAATGATGGCAATGAGTTCACTTATTCCACCTCTGATTTTATTTTATTGCCCCCAAATTCCAGCGTCAAAATGGAGATGAAAGAAGATACCAAAGCCATTGTCTATGAGATCAACGACAAACTATTGGATGATATGATTAAACGCATTGAGCATCAATTCGAGTATGAAGTAACAACGGCTGACAAACCGGTTGTGCGCAATCAATTGATGGCTCAAATTAAGTCACAGATAGAAAGAATCAATGCCTACAGTATGAGTCAGGACCCAAACAAAGAATTCCTCATTGATCTGGTTTCTCAGGAAATGGTCTATACCTTGATTAAAAACTATAAGTTGCCCCTTCGTGCCCGAAAAAAAGAAGAGCCTGTGGCGTATGCGGTTCAATGCCTCAAAGACCATCTCTCAGGTTCAGATATGACGGTGAACGAGATTGCTTATGAACTGAACATGTCCCCCTCTAACTTGATACCCCTTTTCAAAAAAGCAACAGGGCTAACACCCAAGGCTTATCACAACCTTCTAAAAATCAATAAGGCAAAAGAATTGTTGCTTCACAAAAACGTCTCCGAGGTCAGTTATGATCTTGGCTTTGAGAGTATTTCCTATTTCATTAAACTCTTTAAGCATCATCTCGGACTGACACCTAAACAATATACCATGAAATACAAACAGGATCATATCATATGAAGCCAGATAATCGGATTGTTAGTGGTATACCCCTTCATTATATAAAAGCTTATTTTAAGGATGTATCGCTATCCCACTCAGAAAATGACTATTACGGCGACCATTGGCATGTCAAGCTCATACCTTTAGATGACCAAGTACATGGGATTATATATCTGCCAAGGACGGAGATACACTTTGAAGGGGACCAAAATATTATAGACATCCAAATGGATGCCTATAGAATGATGTTCTTATCAGCCGGTGGGTGAAAATAGATTCAAAAGTAAACTCATTTTAATCTTTATCCCATAAAAAAACATTGCTTTGTAGAAACTCACTTGGAGAGCTTTGCATATAATTTTTAAAAACCTGAGAGAAATACTTATATTCGGAAAAACCTACTTTTTCAGCAATTTCATATATTTTATAATCACCATCTGTCATGAGTTCAAGAGACTTCTGAATACGATATTTGTTCAAGAAGTCACTAAAAGTATGCCTTGTTTCCTCTTTAAACTTTCGACTTAAATAGGTGGTACTCAGTTCTAGTTCATCTGCTAGGTCCTCAATGCTAATCTTTTTATTATAATGATCTTCTATATACCTGAGCATATCCGGAATATATCTACATTCATAGTTTGATTCATTAAAATAAACATCTGATTCTAATAGGGTTAGGTCTGAAAATGACTTGATCTGATTCTTAAGTGTTGTCATCATATTTTTATTCTTAATCTTATAAATCAATTTTTCGACAACCATACCCAGTTCATCATGATTAATTGGCTTTAGCAAGTAATCTGATACCTGATACTTAATGGCCTTTTTTGCATATTCAAACTCGGCATACCCAGTAATAATAACCGTTTCAAAGTTCCTATTTTCAATGGCTTCTAGCATTTGCAGGCCATCCATAAAAGGCATCTTAATGTCTGTAATAACAATATCCGGTTTCAGTTCTGTGATGACTTCCAGCCCATCTTTTCCATTAGGACTCTCACCAACTATGATACAATCATAGTTTATCCAGTCAAATGAATAGATCAGTCCTTTTCTAATGAGATCTTCGTCTTCAACGATAACGACTCTAAACATGCCCTCACCACACTTTCTTTGGCATTTTTATAATTACAATTGTACCTATACCAAGTTCACTCTTAATGATCAACCCAAAATCTAAACCATAGAGTAACTTAAGTCTTCTATTGACGTTATTAAGACCAATACTATTTGACACAAGTTGTTCATCATCTAGACGTCGTCTTAATTCATCCAATGCTTCTTCACTCATACCATCCCCATCATCAATAATCTCCATCACAAGCATGTCCTCAACCACCTTGATGTTGAGATCAATGTGAAGGGTATCTTTACCCTTATAGCTATGGTTAATACAATTTTCAATAATGGGCTGCATGATAAGTTTTGGTACGATACATTGTTTGGCCTCTTCATCCATATGAATATCGTAGGTCAACCTTTTATTATAGCGGCATTTTTGAATCATTAGATAGCTGTTTAGATACTTAATATCTTCAATCAATGAAATCGTATTCTTCTCATAGTCAATACTGTACCTTAGAATATTTGCAAAATTCACGATCATTTCAGATGCTTTTTTTTCATCGACCAACAGAAGATATTTTAACGTTTCGAGTGTATTGAAAATAAAATGTGGGTTAAATTGTGATTCCAATTGTTTTATCTGAGATACACGGTTACGATTATTTAATTCATCATTTTTTGTCATCAATGCGTTCACTTCAACGAGCATCTTATTAAAATGATCACCAATCACTTCGAATTCATCATCACTTTGTATCGTTACAAAAGACTTCAAATCACCATGTTGAGCAGCGGTTATGGAACCGATCAGATCTTCGATTGACTTTGTCTTTTTCTTTGAGGCATATCCGGCTAACTTCATTATGAGAATTGAAAGACCTGTTAACATACCTATGAGGAAAATCGTACTGATGCTCATTAGATTCCTAACTGTTTCAATTTCTGACAATGTATAGACGTACATCTGACCATCCAGTAATTCTGACTGCCTATAATAGTATTCTTTCCCTCTAAACCAAAGCGCATTCTTTTCTTTTTTATCGATGTTAATCTTTCCAATATTATCTAAAATCTGGCTATTGGTTGTAATGATGACATTATTGTATTGATCTGTAAGTATAAATATCGAGACATCACTGTTATGTATGATTTTCTGTAAATCCGCTTCCAAAAGATCAAAAACAAGGTATCCCATAATCTCCCCATCGATAACCATGGCTTTTCCTATAGAATAAATGGTTCGTTTTGTAATATCGATTTGTACTTTGCTGTTCCGATAGATTATTTTGTCCGGACTGCTTTTTAATTGTTTGAATATCCCAGAGACAAATATCTCATAGCTATTATATGGTGATGCCACATAATTGTTGGTTAAAACAGTTTTCCCTTCCGTATCAACAAGGTAGAAAATACTTTTCACCTGACGATTGTTGATAGAGTCATACAGCAATTCATAGACTTTAGCTTCCTGTTCACCATTCATTAAAAAATCTTGTATCGCCTGTTCCTGCTCAAGGGTAATGATGTCCTTATTGTATAGCTTGAACTCTTCTTCTAAGAAATTTCTCCCAAAGTCATTTGCTTCATTATTCTGATCTCGCACAACTCGGTTCGTATATAAACCTAGAAACACATATACGGATAAAATACTAATCACGATAAAACTAATACAGTATATAATGAGTAGTTTTTTTATTTCGTCTCGATATAAATGTTTTTTCTTCATGACTTTCTCTTTACTTTTCATCAATATTCTCCGTAAATTTCTAGAAAAAGCCTTTGATACTGACTTAGAATTTCTGCTTTATTTAGAGATGACCATTGTTGATCATCTTCAATAATATTGATTTCCTGATAAGACTTCAGTGATTGAGCCGGTTCTACATCGTCCCGTATTGATCTGCGATTCAGTTCTGTGGAAATAAGTGTTTGAACCTCTTTACTTGTTGCAAAATTTATAAACCTTTGAGCGCCTTCGATATTTTTTGCGTTCTTAATAATCGCTACCCCGTCAGGTCGTATAATCGTACCTTCGGATGGGTAGATAATCGCTACAGGCGCTCCGTCTTGTACATAAAGTGCCGCTGCTTCTTCAAATGTTAGCCCAACTACGAACTCACCTTCCACAACACCTCGATAAACTAGGCTGGAACTTTCTAAAAGTATACCATCTAGATTCATGGTTAACTCACGTACATAGTCCCAACCTTCTTTGCTGGTTTGGCCACCCATGGCTTGAAGTTGGTTTAATAGTTGCTCATAAGAAGATGAGGATTTTGAAGGGTCTGCATTTGCGATCTTGCCTTTTAGCTTGGTGTTTAGAAGATCTCCATACCCTTCTATCTTAATATCCCCTATTAGATTGGTATTTACCATGATGACACTGGGTACAGCTGTAAACCTGGTAATATAGCCATCAACATTTTTATAGATGGCATGATCTTCGTTTTCCGACTGAAAAGGTTCAAAAAGATATTTTTTACTATCAAGCGTTGCAAGGGAACCGCCCCATAGAACATCACCAACAGGTGCTTCTTCTTCTGATTCAATCCTGGCCAGAAGTTCTCCGGTACCTGCTGTAATGACTTCCACTTCGATACCTGACTCGCTCTCAAATTCACCCACAATCGGATCAATAAATTCCAGAGGGTGGGGTGAATAGATCACCAACTTGTAATCCTCCTCATCCTCCTCTAACGTTGAGCACCCTGACAGCATAAAACTAAAGACGACAATATAAAAAAGTACAATACGACTACGATACCACATGTTTTCTTCCTCCAAGCATACTTGCTATATATACAATATACCTCATGCTCTATAATTAAACAATGTCTTAAGGCTTATATCATGTGCAGAGCCGTCTCATCAAAATCAATGGACATTTCTTCACCAACTTCGTAAGTACGTTTACTATAAGGATTGGGTTCACTGATTTGTAGGACTTGCCCTTTCCAACGTACTTCATATTCATGGTTTTCACCCATAAAAATGCTTTTAACGACTTCTGTATTATAGCCTTCTTTTCCTACAATAATACTTTCAGGTCTTATAATCATTTCCACTTCCCTACCAACTTCATATTCTTTTTTACTCGATAAAACATGAGGTTTTCCATCAATATCAATGGTGTAGGTCTTCCCATCTTTTGCTAAAACAGTGCCAGAGATGGTATTCGCTTTTCCTATAAATGCTGCAACAAAAGCATTTTCGGGCTTTTGATAGACTTCCCTTGGACTGCCTATTTGTTGAATAACACCGTCTTTCATAATCACGACTTTATCCGATAGTCCCATTGCCTCTGATTGATCATGAGTGACATATAAGGAGGTGATACCCACTTCTTTTTGGATCTTACGAATCTCTTCTCGCATATGAATCCTTAGTTTAGCGTCTAAGTTTGATAAGGGTTCATCAAAGAGCAGTACGCCCGGTTCCATGACCAAGGCTCTTGCTAGCGACACACGTTGTTGTTGTCCACCTGACATTTGAGAGGGTACTCTATTTGAGAAGTCATTCATTTTCATAAGATCTAAGATTTTTTGAACGCGACGTTTGATTTCTGATTTTGATACTTTTTGTATCTTTAAACCATAGGCAATATTATCATATACATTCATATGGGGAAAAAGTGCGTAGTTCTGAAAAACCATAGCCGTGTCTCTTTTGTCCGGTGTCAGACTTGCTACGTTTTCTTCACCGATATAGATTTCTCCGTCTGTAAGCGTTTCAAAACCGGCCACCATACGAAGCAGTGTGGTCTTGCCACAACCTGAAGGACCAAGTAAGGTGACGAATTCTCCCGGTTCAACTTCCAGATTCACGTTATCTACTGCAACAATCTTTGAGTTATTATTAATTAGAAATATTTTTGTTAGATTCTTTATGATAATCCCTTTTTTCATCTTTTTCTCCTTGTCTAAAGTTCAATCTCATCAGCACTTACGCCCATTTTTGATAATGCAAATTTCATAAGTAATATAATACTACCTACTATAACAATAAGTATTGTGGAGTAAACACTTGCAACACCGATACGCCCTTGATCAATCTGACTCATGGTCGTAACTGTTAGTAGACTATATTTGGCTGATACTAAGAATATAATCGTACTTACTAAGGTCATACTTCTTGAGAAGGCATATACCAAGCCACTAAAAAATGCCGGCTTAATCATAGGTAATGTGATGGATGTAAAGACTTTTTTACTTGAAGCTCCAAGTACACTCGCCGCTTCTTCTATAGATGGATCAATTTGTTGCAGAGATGCCATTCCGGACCGAATACCAACCGGCATGGATCGCATTACAAAAGCTATGATTAATATGGTTCCCGTTCCGGTTAATATAAGAGGTGCCTTATTATATGTAAGAACATAACCAAGTCCTACTACTGTTCCGGGAATTGCAATGGAAAGCATTGTTGTAAAGTCCAAATAAGCTTTCCCAATGAACTTTCGCCTGATTAATAAAAAGGCTATGACCATAGATAAAATACCGGTAATCGGTGTTGCAATTAATGCAAGTGAGGTCGTGTCTACAATGGGTTTGATACCAATACTAATGACATACTTAAAATGATCAAGGGTAAAGGTATTGTTAACGCCCCATATTTTGACAAACGCGCCAATCGGAATGAGTATATACATCAGTCCTACAAAAGAAGACGTCAAAAGAATAAGAAAACTTAAAGGTCGAACAATATTTTTTTCTTCTATAAGTTCCCTTTGTCTGGATACTTTTCCTGTTACTGTGATGTAGGATTTTTTCCCTAAATAGAACTTTTGTATTAAAAACGCTGATACGGATACAAGAAGCAGTAAAATGGCAAGGGCTGTCGCACCGCTCATGTCTAGACTGCCAATACCTTGCATATAGATTTGAACCGCCATCGTTGTAAAGTTGCCACCTATAACCATTGGGTTACCAAAGTCAGCAACCGATTGGATAAATACCAAAAGAGCTGCATTGGCAATACCGGGCGCCATGAGTGGCACTGTAATTGTTGTAAATACTTTCCACCTGGAAGCACCTAGGTCTCTTGCTGCTTCTTCAACAGATGGGTCGATTTGTTGAAGCAATCCAACCATAACTAAAAAGGCCACAGGAAAAAAAGTTAGCACCTGAACTAAAACAAGCCCTCTAAATCCATATATGTTCGCATTCTGAATACCAAAGAGGCCCTTAGAGATAAGTCCCACTCGACCAAATAATAAGATCGCTGATAAACTAATTACAAAAGGTGGTGATATAATGGGCAAGATTGCAATGGCGTTCATCAGCTTTTTAAACTTAACTTTGACGTAGGCCGATGCATAAGCAAAACCAAAACCAACAATTGTTGATAGGATACTCACCGTGATTCCGAGTTTAAATGTATTTATAATAATTTCTTTGTTATAGGACAATCGGAATATTTCCGTATAATGATGTAAAGAAATCGCATCTTCATAAACAAAGCTTTCCTTTAATATATTGGCTATGGGAAAGACAATAAACATCGTAACGATGGTAAGTACCAAAAGTATTGCTCCAAATAAAATAGGATCTAGTAAAACTTTTCTCATGATAGCAATGTTAGAACCTATTCTTAGATCCCTCATATTCCAATCTTTGTGTGCTTTTTTTGAAGCCATAAATGCCTCCTTCACAATGGGTTTTTACTTTTTAGAAGAAGTACTCACCTTCCGAGTACTTCTTCTATAGGGTATACCAAATTATATTTACTCCGTTGGTGGCGTTGTTTTTGTTAATTCCATGAATTTCTCAAGGAATAATTCTCTATTGTCGCCAGCCCATACCTCATCATACTCAATTAATTTGGTATCTTTAAGTACGATTGCTTGATCCGGTGGAAGTGCATCTTCATTCGTCAAGAATTGGAAGGATCCAACTGTTTTACCCATTTCTTGTACTTCTTTTGACAAACACCAGTCTACAAACATTTGTGCTGCTTCTTGATCCGGTCCACCTTTGATGATTGCTACCGCACCTACTTCATATCCTGTACCTTCTTCAGCTGTTGTAAATATTAGGTCTGTATAACCTTCTTCTTGATACTTGATAGCATCATGTAAGAATCCAATTGCAATTGGTGTTTCCCCAGTTCCAGCCATACGACCTGGTGCACTACCTGATTTTGTATATTGGCTCACTTGCTCATTGAATTTTTGCAAATACTCGAAACCGGCTTCTTCACCTTTGACTTGAAGAATCGTTGCAAGGAAATTGTAAGCCGTACTTGAGGATGCAGGGTGTGCTATTACTATATTGCCTTTAAATTCAGGCTTAAGTAAGTCATCCCATGTTTTTGGTAACTCAAGATTATTATCTTCTAACCATTTTTTATTGCCTTCTATGCCAAGATACCCTACATAGATACCTGTCCATGCACCATCAGCATCTTTAAATTGAGGTGATATCTTAGATGCAACAGGTGAAACATAGTTTTCAAGTAATCCTTCATTCTTAGCTGCGATAAAAGTTAGTGAACCACCACCATACCATACACTTGCTGATGGATTTTCTTTTTCTGCTTTTATTCTGGCAAAGATTTCTCCGCCACTCATACGCACCATTTCAGTTTTTACGCCTGTTGCTTTTTCAAACTCTTTGGCTGCCAGATTCGCATGGTCTTCTTGTAGACCTGCATAGATTGTCAAGGTTAGATCATCTCTCATCTCGACTTCCGAAGCTTCAGCTGCTTCCGGTGTTGCTTCTACAGCCGAAGTATCAGGATTCTCCACTACCGGAGCTTCTTCTTTCCCACATCCGACCACGGCTACCATCATTGATAGCACCAATAATACAACTAATAATTTTTTCACGACTACATCCTCCTTTTAGATCTCTTTTTAGATTCTGTTAAACTACTGTTTAATTATATCTAATAAGGAAGCCAACCAATATCCGAAAATACGGTTTTATTGTCTGCAAAAATAAAAGCCTAACAGCGAGAATAAATCGCTGCTAGGCTTTAACTATTGAATTACTTATTTAGTCGGTGGTGTAAAGACACGTGTGCTCATTTCGGCATCCACATCATATAACAACACTGGATTATCTTTAGCTCTCTTGATTTTACTGATGAGACTTTTGAAGGTAGCTTCTTCTTCAACCTGTTCATCAATAAACCATTTTAAGAAACTAATTGTTGCATATTCTTTTTCTTCTGTGGCTATGTCCATGAGTGTGTAAATTCTTGAAGTAACGAATTTCTCATGTTCAAGTGATGCAACCATTAATTCTGTAATATTATTAAAATCAACATTTGGCTTTTCTAAAGCATCAAAATCAATGATGCCATCCATTTCTTGAATATAATTAAAGAATTTCATGGCATGAAACTTTTCTTCTTCAGCCTGAACGATGAAAAAGTTTGCAAATCCTTCTAAATCTTCTTTATATGCATATCCTGCATAGGCTAAGTATAAATGTGATGAATAGAACTCATACTTCATTTGTAAATTTAATTCCGCTAACAGTTTTTCGCTTAACATAGATATCTCCTTTCTTAATTGTAACAATCTATTTATGGTTAAAGGGACAAAACTAAGTTTCACTAAACTCACATAAAATATATCGTTTTGACCCTTTAGCCAATTATAACAGTTATTTATTTTATTATAAAGTTATTTAGTAATAATGGTCGATTGGAGTTCTTTATTTTTGAAATTTATGATTTGGCTTCTAAGATATCTAAAACCGATTACATTTGCTGTGCAAATTGAATACTAATACCATTTGGGTCTTTTATGTAAAAGAATCGTATATGAGGGTTAGGTTGCACAGGTTCTATATATATCTCAATCCCTGCTTCCTTTAACTGCTTAATCTTATCGTCCACTGAATCTACTGAAAAACCAATAGATATCTGATCACTAACCGGGAATGTATCTCCGTCACCAGCATCTATTAATTCTAGCTGTGTTTCTCCATCACCTAAAAAAGCGATCTCAATACCCGGTCGTGACTCGAACCGTCTGTTCACAGATAGTCCTACAAAAGTTTCGTAGAATTTGATGGATGCGTCTAAGTTTTTTACATGTAATGTACACCATAATATTGCCATAATATTTCCTCCTTGGTAATTAATTTTGTTGCTTTAAAAGCAGGTTGACAGTAGTTGGTTTTTGAGAACAGGCGCATTATCAAAAGTTTTTTGATTTCTATATGTCTTCCAACTCTTTCTCCAGTTCTTCTATAGATGGCAAACTACTTACTAATTCCTCTGGAACTCGTTCTAACAATTTATAATCACTAACTCCTATTGGTTTGGTCATATCTTTCAAGGCATACTCTGCAACAAGTTTATTCTTTTCTTTACATAAAATAATACCAATTGTCGGATTATCGTCTTCATCCTTTATAATGTCATCCATAGCTGACAAATAGAAATTAAGTTTCCCTGCATACTCAGCTTTAAACTTACCTGTCTTCAATTCGATTACTACATAACTTTTCAGCTTAATATGGTAAAAAAGTAAATCAATATAAAAGTCATCTTCTCCAACTTTCAGATGGTACTGATTACCTATAAACGCAAATCCAGAGCCTAACTCTAACAGGAAGTTTGTAATCTTCTTAACAAGTTGTTTTTCAATGTCTTTCTCTTTCATATCTTCTTCGAAAGCTATAAAATCAAATACGTATGGATCTTTGAGCACATCAACTGCAAGTAGACCATTGGGTCTTTCTAAAGTCTCTCTTTAGTTTGAAGTCTTTTCTACTAGTTGCTGTCTCTCATAGAGATTGCTTTCAATCTGCTGAACCAAGACATTTCTTGACCATCTATTATCGATGGCTTTTGTCATATACCATTGACGTTCACTTTTATCTTTAATTCGGTCAAGTAATACTAAATTATGAGACCAAGACAATTGTGCAACAACCTGTTGCACAATTGAATAATCTGGGTATTCTTCAGCTAAACGTCTCATGTATTTAAGATTTCTCTCAGAAAATCCTTTTAAATCTGGAAATGAATGCTTTAACTCTTTGGACAATTTAGGGATGATCTTACTTCCCCAATCAGCACTATTTACATTAACCAATATTTTTCTTCCGACTTTCCAATATAGCAATAGCAGTTCCCTATTAACGGATAAAATTGCATTATTTTGTGATTCCTTAATTTCATTCTTAATCTGACTAATAAACTCATTATAATTCATACTTTTTTCAATCATGCTTTTCCCCTTATAATTTATATTACTTACTTCTCCTATATACTCTGTAATTCACCATTTTTTTATCTCTAACATCAAGTTCTCATGCATTTTAAGCTTTTGATCTCTATTAAATTTCTTTTAGATTTCTTCCAAAACCATTCTGGCTCTATGGGTAACCAAGGTACGCCCTTTTTCGCCTTTTCCAATAGGGATTGCTAGATTGCCTATTGGGCTTTCTAGTGGAAAAGTACCGTCTTGATCCATCTTTTCTTTTAACAACTCTATTGCCCTTTGCATCTGTGGGACGACTACATGCTCCCTTTTTAGCAACCATAATATTTCCAGAAAATCCCCACGGTACATGTTGGGAAAAGTTAATTGACTGATTTTTGGATGCAAAAACTCTGAAGGACTATGGGAGCTATAACACACTTCATGCTTAAGAACAAAATCAATACAGCGCTGTAACATTAGTTTCGCTTTATCTGATCGTTTTTCAGCTGGTATAAAAGATAGACCTTTTAAAAGCTTCACAACACCCCAGTAACACGTGTGTTTTCCGTAACAGCTTTGGTTTTTATGATAAGGAAACTCTTTGGGCGTGATAAAATCCCCATCATCAAATCGTTGATATTCCCCAAAAAAGTCAACGACACGGTTCATCATAGCATCGCTATCCGATTGAAAATAATGATGTAGATACAGCATATTACCGTTTAAGCAAGGAATAGGAAAGTGGCTTTTACCTATTGTAAATATCCCATGTTCTTGATTCAGAAACTGTTGTGTAACGATCTCAAGTGGTTGAATCAGCTCAGGGGTTTTAGGGTCTACTTCTAAGTCTGCTAAGAGGATTAATGTCCATAGCGTTGATTTGTACTTAGGTACATAATGATGCCATTGAAGTTCGTCATAGTACTTGTCACCTTCTCTTAAATCAAACCAACATCCTTGATCATCTTGAAGCGCCATTATTCTGTCTATCATATCCGCTTTTATATCCTCATAGGTCATACCCAACCTCCTCACTAAAAGTTAATTTAATAATACAATCTATAAGTACGCCCCAGTATAGGTCGAAAGGTCTTCCGGATACTCATGACCCAAGCCCTGAATATATTTGATTGTACATTCATAGCCTAATTCATTTGCCTTTTCTTCAAATAACTTACAAAGTGGTAAACAGTCTTCATCTAATTCCCCACAAACAATCATAACCTCCACTGCAGATTCCTTAAGAGACTCAATAATCTGTGTCATCGAAGCTTCAATCACCGGTATCCATGGAGAAAATAATAATAACTTACTCGGTACAATCTTCTCTTCAATTACAGCTCTCAATATTGTATTACAACCTGCTGAAAATCCAACCAACACCTTACTATCAAACCCTATATCATCCGTCTTCTTCATCGCACTTGCCAGTTGCTTGGGACCATCCCCATCATCATTCCATCTATACAAATTATAAGAATCTAGCTCTTTTGATTGAAGGTATTCAACCTGATAATCTTCTATAGATATATCCCTCCAAAACGCACGACTGATATCATTATTTTGTTGATTCCCATGTAATACAACAAGCAGATTGTCTTCTAATCGCTCTTTCAAAGTGAACTCTGTTGATGCTTCTTTCAAAGCATCTTCATACCGCTTCTTTGATGTCTTTTCACACAGCTGGAATCGTTCTTCATTTCTTATATGATCAAGATCTTCATCTTCAAATACCTCCGGACGATACCACTGCCCCTTCTCAATGATGGCTTCTTCCAACCAAGTTAGGGCTTCATCAGGCAAATCAGATGTAGCTGCCAGACAGTATAAGAAATTGTATACTTGGCTGGACCAATCTTCATCCTTATTTAGATGCGCCTTCAAATATTCATAGGCCTTTCGTGTTCCTGTCTCATCAATGCGTTCTAAAGTGTTATCTAATAATTTCGTCTCTGTCATCACTTTTCCTTTCATGGTAATTTAACTCTTTCTAATACGATAAACGGTTTTCTTTCCCTTACCTTCCCGAACTAGAATGGCTTTTTGTAACAATTGCGTCAGTAGTAGTCCTGCTTTTGTCTGACCAATCTCTAACTGTTTTTGAACATCGGCTCTAGTAATTGTTGGTTTTTTTTCTAGTAATCGAAGAATTTCCATTTCTTCATCATTGACCGCTAGATACGAACTAATTTCTTCTCTAACTTCATTCTCTTCGTATGCTCCTTTTCTTTTGGGCATATTCTTATTCCATAGTATTAACTTAAATGTATTGTCAGTTACTTCTATCAACTCCGACAATTCGAATTCTTTGAACTCACGACGAATTTTTCTAATCCCAGTTCCATAGGCTTCAATATATTTTAAACGATAAAAAATACTTGCAAGTCCTGCATTCCTTGATTGTGAGATTCCTGCTCCAATATCATTGAAACTCAGACCGTAAACCAAACCGCCTAATGATGTAATCTCCATACGATTTCTATAGATACTAATTAATATTGAGCCACTAAAAGAATAATCTCTATGGATAATTGCATTAAGTAATCCTTCTCTAATTACTTCTTTGTTGTAGTCATTTTGTTCAATCCGTTGATATTCTATAATCTCTGAATGCAAGTGATTATTCAAATCCAAATATTGTAAAGTATCTTTTAATACACTAAATACTGATCCTTTAAATTCACGACGATCAATAAACTCAAATTCATCTTCTTCTCCAAAGACTGCAACTTTAATCGAGTGTTCGCATTGATCCGATATAATCATTCCAATATTGGTATATCGATTGTTTTCATCGACTATGTTTAATTTTCTATAATCTGATGCGCTGAACGTGAGTTGATTCTCACTAAACACTTTTTTGGCAGTACTAAATATCAGCTCTTGATTCGAACATGGCATCAATTCAAAGCTGACGTTTGTGGCTGCTATGAGCATTTGCTTTATACCAGCTTCTGACGAAGGTACTGAAGCACTGCCTAATCGTACATAAACACCTTCAGATCTCAATCCTTTACCTTGAATATAGTAAGGTTTTACGCTTCCTTCCTTAACATTTATGCAGATGACATCTTGCTCTATAATTTCAATACCAATGAATATTTTTGCGTCAGGACGAATACTGTCATGAATTGCGCCTGATAACTGATTCATGACTTTATCAATGTCATCAATACCTAACACATCACCATTATCTCCAATTCCAATATAAATATGACCACCCTTTGTATTTAAAAAAGCTATGATTTCTTTTATAATGTCTCTTGTGTATTCTCTTTTTAATTCAACTTGTTCAGATTCAATATACATATAAACACCTCCATATATTGATTCTAACACGTTCTAACGTTAGAATCAATATCTAACGTTAGAACGTATTCAGTTCTTCTCTTGAGAGTCTTTGATACAATCGACGGCTATCATCAAAGCTAATACATACACCTCTAAACTCTCGTCATAAATCTTAAGTTCATACGTATCACCAAAGGTCATAAAGCGTTTTGAAATGCTTCCTATAACTCTATCTCCTTGATATACTTCAAAATCATAATCAAAAAAACTCCCTTGAAGAAACAGATTCAAGCCTTCTGACTCCACATCTATTTGCTTTGTAAAGAGTGTAAATCTGCTTTTGATTGTCACGCGTTGTCCATTAGCAAATGATATCTGATACCGTGGTAGGAATGTTAAGATCTCTTTATCAACAACAAAAATTTCTTCACCTTCTGCGTTACTCACACGTAC
>JAGXFY010000084.1:0-24537 GCA_024636985.1 Clostridiales bacterium
GCATTTAACCTGCTGGGAAGTTGTGCAAGATACGGCAATAAATAGGTCGATTGGTAGCTCTCCATAAATCCCGACTGAACAAAGAAAGCCATTTGCATAGTGTCTTTTTCTTGTAGTGGTGTGAGTCTTTCTAGAAACTTCATGACAATGCCCGGCATACTCTGCACATACAATGGAAAAACAAAAATGTGCCTGGTATGGTTCCAAAAATCTTCCGCCCATAAGTCGTGATTCTTTTGCAAAGCTAGATGCCGCACTTCGTAAGCCTCATCTAACAGTCCTTTGGATTTCATACCTTCTACGATATGCTGAATCAGAATTAAACTATTACTTTTCTTACCACGAGGAGAACCATTATAAATAATGACTTTTCCACGATTTGGTCTTTGTAACGCTTGCCATGGCATGTCCTGCTGCGGTTCTCTATGCTCAAGTGTTTTTCTAATGACTTTATGTCCCTTAATCATCCATCTTCCGGCAGTGATTCTAAAATGATGTGCCATTCTATAACAATAGTCTTCAATAATTTGATTCTCAATAGGGGTTAGTCCATCTTCTTCATAGTAAAAGTCCATCTCTGGATATTTCTCATAACGGTATACGTGCATCATTTCACCATGAATAATGTCAATATATGGATGGTACAAAGGAATGAGACGATCTATAAAGGTCTTAACATGACCGGTTAAGAATCCGTTTTTTGTAGGAAAAAGAAATACAACTTTGTCAGAAGCCATAATCTTCTCATAGTAGAAAATCATATCATCATTATGCACACAAACCCCAGGTGTCTTGACCCAGCAGTTCCAACATCCTACACAGTCATTCACGTGTGCATTTTCTACTGATATTATTTCTGTTTTCTCCTGTCCATATGTTTCATTGAGTGCATGTATAACGGATTCAATTGAATTGCTATCTGTATATTGGTCTTCTGCACAAAAATTAAAAACGGTAATAGCCACTTCTCCCACTCCTTCTAATAATTCTTTTTTTGATTTATAAGATAACTCAATGCAACATAAGGATTCATTCTATTGCATCAAGTATATTTTATCACATGTTTTAACAGTAGGTACTACTTAATTATAATCCTATCTTCAAGTATTCTCATACTATTTAACTTCCAGTTGTCCCATCATGCCAGCTTCCTCGTGTTCAAGTATATGACAATGATACATAAATAATCCTTTTTTTTCAAATTTGACAATAATTCTAACCGTCTCATTTGCCCTAACATAAACCGTGTCTTTCCATCCTTGTTCGTTAAGATAGGGCTGGTTTCCATCTCTACTGAGTACTTGAAATTGGGTGCCATGAATATGAAATGGATGACCTTGACTGCCCATCATCATTGTACCTCTTGTTGTTATTTCCCAAATTTCAATATCACCTAGTGCAACATTATCGTCAATTCGGTTCATATTAAATTGTTTACCATTCATGGTCACCATATGACCCATGCCATCCAGTTCAATTGTTTTTACATAAGTGGCTAGGTTCTCACTCATTTTTTCAATCACCGCTAATCTTTCCGGAATCTCAGTGTGGTCCTCCATATCTTCACCAACTATGAAGGTCATAACACGTTCATTATCGTTTAATAATCTGATGACATCACCTTCATTGTAGACAGAAAAATCAACTATAATCTCAGCTCTCTCACCCGGCGTGATAAATAGTGCATTGTTAATCAAAGGGGATTCAAGTAACCCTCCATCCGATGCTATTTGATAAAACTCATTGTTATCTTCAAGTCTCAAATTGAAATTTCTTGCATTGGCACCATTTAAAATCCTAAACCTCATTTTGACTTGATCAACCACCAGATTTGGTGTAATTGCGCCATTAACGAGAACATACTCACCAAAGGCACCATCCATCATATTGTCCAAATATACAAACGACCCCTCATCATCAAAACTTCTATCTTGAATGATTAAGGGAATATCATTGACCCCATAGTCATCTGGAAGATTCAAAGCTTTTGAATTTTCGTCTTCTACGATGATCATACCAGCCAATCCATAATACACTTGAATAGCAGTCGACCCGATCACATGAGGATGAAACCATAATGTCGAAGCGGGTTGATCAATTGTGAAACTCAGCTCCCATTTTGATTGCGATGGGATTACTTGATGAGGTCCTCCATCCGCAGACCCAGGTACAACTAATCCATGCCAATGAACTGATGTCGACTCATCCAGTTCGTTATTAACGTGCATTCTTACCTCTTCACCATTGCTGACTTTTATAACTGGTCCAAGGTAGTTACCACTATACCCCAAGGTAGGCGTCTGTTTGCCTTCTATAAAGTTGGATATACCGTATTGTGCGCTCAAATAATAATCTGATATATTTTCATCAGGATTCGAATCAGTAAGTAATTCCGGAATCGGCAATAAGTTACCATGCCTTTCTTCCATTACTGTTTCTGGTAGAAATGGCATTTCATAGGATTGATTCTGATTATAAACATAAGTCCCGATTAGTATGACTAGTGCAATTACAATTAGAGCTATACCCCATTTTATTTTCATTATCTTCACCTCATTCTTAGGCGTTAGCCTAGACAGTTAATGAACCGCTAATCAATTTTCAAAAATGTCATTGTTTTTTTACGTTCTCCCACAAGAATGCTGTAGCTCTTTTTCTAAGAATATCGTTGTCAAATACTTTTGTTCCAGTATTCTCAGATAGTCCAACACACACTAATAGTGGTAGCAAATGTTCTTCTCGTGGATGACAATACCTTGCGTTTGGGAAGCTTTCCCAATTTATAAAGTCTTCCCACTTTTTATTTTCATTCTTTTCATGGCAACATACTTCTATAAGTTTATCTTGAAACTCACTGTTTTTTGAATCTTCTATGTTTTTTCCTTCTAGGAAAAATTGTTTCATATTGTGAAATGAAAACCCGGAACCAATGATCAAAATATTTTCTTCAAGAAGTGGCCTTAATGCCTTGCCAATTCTAAGATGTGTCAATGGATCAAAACTATGATGTAATGAAATCTGTAAGACAGGTATATCCGCCTTAGGATACATCATGCTTAAGGGAATATATGAACCATGGTCATAAGGCCTATGATCATCTAGGCGACATTCAATACCGTTCTTCTTAAAAAGCTCAGCAATTTTCAAGGCTTGATCATGATTTCCTTTACAAGGATACTGAATGCTGTATGCAGCATCTGGAAAACCATAATAATCATATACGATCTCAGGTTCCATACCACTCTGAATTGTGACTATGTCTTCCTCCCAGTGCGCACTAAAAACTATAATTAAGTCCGGTCTCTTAATTTTATTTGGTAGCTCTTTCATAAATTGAATCATTTTATCATGGGAAGCGTCCTCAAGTAGTGGTAGAAGACCACCGCCATGTGAAAAATATATGACCTGGCCATTATTTTTTGAAGGCTTTTTACGCATAAACTTTCTCCTATCTGTCTTAAAATTTTTATATCAGGGGCTATTGATTTATTAGTCTGACCATAATGCTATCACTATCTGATGCCTTATTAGGCTCTAAATGTAAAGTAATAATGCTTCTTCTTCCAAAATAATACCTCAACTTTTGCTCAAGGGCATCTGAGATTACATGTGCAGCATATAATGAAATATCTTTATCAAATTGTAAATGTGCCTCAATAGCCACTTTATTCCCTATGCGTCTCGTTCTCATATTATGATAGTTCAAAACATCTATCGATGCATCAAATAAATTGGTTATATACTTTATCTCATCTTCATTAAGGGATGCTTCTAATAACTCATTTACTGCAGGCACCATGATTTTAATGGCAACAATAATGATAAACATACTGACCAATATGGCTGTGATAGGATCTAATATTGTCCATTTCTCTCCTAAGAAATAGGCACAACTTATTCCAAAAAGTGTTCCAATAGAAGAAAACGCATCTGTTCGATGATGCCAACCATTCGCTATAACTGCTGGAGACTTTATTTTCTCTCCTACGCCTTTTGTATAACGATATAACATTTCTTTTGTGATAATTGAGATTATCGCAGCCAATACTGCTATTATACCGGGTCTGGCTATAATTTCATTTTCTACCAAAACACCATAAACATTTATTACACCTTTTTGTAAAATTCCAAAGCCAGCAAAAAACAATACTAATCCAATAATAACAGTTGCAAATGTTTCATATTTTTCATGTCCGTAACTATGCCCTTCATCCGCAGGTTTTTCTGTGAATTTAAAACCAACGAGCACAACAATATCTGTAAAAAAGTCAGAGAGTGAATGGATACCATCTGCAATCATAGCAGAACTGTGCCCTAATATGCCTGCTCCTATTTTAGTGATTGTCAATACCGTGTTAACAAAAAATCCAACCCAAGTCACCTTTTTTGCTTCACTACTTCGTGTATCATCTATTATATCTTGGTTGCGCATATTACCCTCCTTAAAAACCAAAAAAGCACATGTGTAGAACATTACTGTCCCACAGATGTGCTTTTACCATAATCTGCTGTCGCCATAGGCAACCCGGCCCTATGAACTCAAATCGGTTCATCGCCTGTTCAGTTTAATAATCATCTCATAAATATTTGCTTTTAAAAATTATAAACAATAAAACTCTATTCGTCAACCTAATTAACGTATTCTTTTATGATATTTTTAGAATGTATGTATTCCTGGAGCGACTTATGCGTCAATCTAATTCACACTTTATCAGGTAGAACTTATGTGGCATTCCATTTTTTCTCAGTAGCAATACCTTCTGCAATTTCAATCACTCGATCAGCTTCAGTTTTAGCATCCTCAGGATTATGTGTAACCATGATTGTTGTTATACCAATCTCTCGAATAATCCCAAAAAGTTCTTCTCGAACACTCTGAAGTAAATGCGTATCAAGATTACTAAATGGCTCATCCAGTAATAATATCTTTGGGGTTGCAACTATGGCCCTAGCTAGTGCAATACGTTGCTGTTGACCGCCGCTTAATTCATGGGGGTATCTTTTGTCATATTCAACCAAATTCACTAACTCAAGGACATCTTTCACGCGTTTTTTTCTCTCGGAGGCTTTCATGCTTATAAGTCCATATTCAATATTTTTTGCTACTGTCATATGTGGAAACAGTGCATAATCTTGGAACAACATGCCAATACCTCGCTTTTCAGGATTAACAAACGTTCCTTTTTTGCATAAACACTTTTCTCCTAAAAACATTTCACCCGTTTTAGGTTTTTCAAGACCTGCAATCACGCGAAGTAAAGTTGACTTGCCACCGCCACTAGGTCCTACAACTGCAAGCACTTCACCCGTTCCAAGT
The DNA here is from genome assembly GCA_024636985.1 of Clostridiales bacterium. Classification (GTDB taxonomy): domain Bacteria; phylum Bacillota; class Clostridia; order Lachnospirales; family Vallitaleaceae; genus Petrocella. The sequence continues at coordinate 5,318 of JAGXFY010000084.1, forward strand.
TCTAGATTAATATTTTTCAGTGTTTCAGAACTCGCATTGTCATACTGAAAGGAAATATTTTTTAGCTTAATCATATTCTTGTCCCCTTTCTTATAAAACTAAGCAACATCAATGCAACAATACTCACACTAATGATAATGAGAGAATAAACACTGGCCTCATGAATCATCTCATCACCAGCATAAGTAAATACTCTTGTAGCCAAAGTATCAAAGTTAAATGGTCTTAGTATAAGGGTTAACGGTAACTCTTTTAACACGTCAACAAAGGCAAAAATAGCTGCACTTAAAATTGCTGGTTTTAGTATAGGAAAATCAACATACCTAAACGTGTACCACTCACCGCGCCCTAGAAGCTTACTGGCTTCATAATATTTTTTCCCCATCTTGCTAAATCCAGATTCAATACTATTGAAACCAATGGCCATAAACCGTATGGTTAGAGCAAAGATAAGGATGAACTTGCTGCTTGTTAGAAATAAATTCTTTAAATCAAGGATACCATATAGTCCTGACAGACTACGATCAACACTAATAAATGTAACAAGTACGCCTATTGCAATAATCGATGCCGGAACGGAATAGCCTAAAATAACAATTCGCGCATATATCTTTGATAATATACTAGGATTAAGTCGATTCAAGTTGCCGATAAGAATACCACAAACAACCACAAGGATTGTCACGATAACACCAACACTAATTGTATTAAACAAGATTGAACCAAAACGCCGCATAACGTTGGTTTGCTTAGCAATAGAACTCCACCAAACTAATTGAGTCATCGGAACAATCAAGGCGAACAATAGGTAAACAAAGGTGATTATATAGAAAACTACTTTATATCCTTTCGATGCGTGCTTCTTTATACCTCTGTCTGATATCGCCCTGGCTTGACTTAAACGTCCTCGCCCTCTGAAAAACTGCTCCATTAGTAGTATTATAATAACAATACTCATAAGACTGGCAGCTAACCTAACCGCACCATCCACGTCACTCATACCAAACCATGTTTGATATATAGCTGTGCTAAAAGTTGGAATACCAAAATAGCGAACCAAACCATAATCGTTTAATACTTCTAGCATTACAAGCACAATTCCACCTACTAACGCGCCCCTTGACATTGGCAGAATCACCCTAAAAAAAGTAGATGTCTGATTTCTTCCTAATAGTCTTGATGATTCCTCTATGGTTTTGGGTAGTTTCTCAAAGAAACCTTTTGTTACAAGAAAGACATAGGGCATCAGGAATAAACTAAAAACAAATATTGCACCCCCTTTAGACAAAATATCAATTCGAATAGGCTCTATGCCAACTTGATCTAGTATTCTATCTAATGTACCAAAAGGCGTGAAAATACCGCCATAAACATAACCTGCGATATAAGGTGGTATCGCCATTGGTAAAAATAATAGACTTTCAAGTAATAATCCATAACGCCATTTATACTTTGATAATGACCATGAGAAATATGTGCCAAGTATCCCTGTAATCACACTAACTCCAGCCACAAGAACCAACGAATTACGAACATAATCTACCAGAACATACTCCTTAATATGTAACCAAGATTCTGTAACCGGGTGAAAAAGTCGAATGAAAATAAAAACAGATGGTAATACTATAGCCACAATGATTAAAGTAACCACTACAAAAAGGGGACTAAGTCCCCTCTCTTTAAATCTTTCAAACAATTACTGCCAACCAACTTCATTAAATATTTTAACTGCTTCATCATTGTATTCACCTAGCAATGATAAATCAATATTTTGAATCTTGAATTCTCCAAAACTTTTAAGCAAATCGGATGGCTCTACTGCTTCATTAACAGGGTATTCATAGTTTGCACTTGCATAGTCGTTTTGTGCTTCTTCTCCCGTTAAAAATTCTAGTAACTCAGTAGCGGCTCCACTGTTAGTACCATATTTCGTTATTGCAGCTCCACTAATATTAATATGCGTTCCGTTCGTCTCTTGATTTGGGAAAAACACACCAATTTGTTCACCAACTTGTACTTCTACTTCATCCGATGAATTCAGTAGTTTTCCAACATAATATGTATTCACAATAGCTACATCACCTTCACCTGCAACAACAGCTTTCATTTGATCTCTGTCATTTCCTTCAGGTGTTCTTGCCATATTAGCCACTAGACCTTCTGCCCACTCTTTTGCTGCTTCTTCACCATTTAATGCAATAAATGATGCTAAAAGTGATTGGTTGTAAATATTACCTGATGACCTTACTAGAACTTTCCCTTCCCATTCAGGTTCTGTTAAAGCTTCATAAGTCGACAAAGTACTTGGGTCCACTCTATCTCGTGCGTAAGTAATAACTCTAGCTCTTACTGTTAATGCAGTCCAAAGATTATCTTTAGCCCTTAAGTGTTCCGGCACGTTTGATTCTACGTTGTCTGATTCAAACGCTTTAATAAGATTCATCTCTCCAGCTCTGTATAATCTTCCAACATCTGATGTCACAATAAGATCTGCCTCTGTATCTTCACCTTCTGCATTTAATCTTTCGAGCAGTTCATCTGAATCCGCCTTCACAACATTAACAACAACGCCTGTTTTCTCCGTAAATTTATCGTATAAAGCTTGGTCAGTATCATAATGTCTGTCTGTATAGATATTGACCACTTTCTCTTCTTCTGCCCCACACCCTGCAACACTTACCATTAATGCTACTACGATGATCATTGATAATATTTTCTTCATTTTCTTCCTCCATGCGTTTTTTTGATAGTAATAGTCATTTGCATGAAACGAATTATAAATGAGAATTCCTCTCATGTCAATACTTATTTTAAAAAAGTTATTTTTTTATCAAATAAGTATTTATACCTATTTTTTATACAAAATATATTCGCAAATAATCAAATATATTTTTCTCCTTTAATTATTTCATAAAATAGTATAAAATCATTATATTACTTATAGGAGACTAACTATGAAAATAAATTCACTGTTTAGACGATTTATTTTACAATCTATAATTTCATTCTTAATCACCGGAACATTACTTAGCCTCTTTATATCTAGGTCTATTATAGATCAAGAGATAGAACACAACATTGAAATAGTTAGCTTAACCCTTGGTCATAGCCTTGAACATTGGTTCGAATCCGTAAACATCAATAGGTTATCTTCATATGATATCGAAAACCTTGACGAAGAATTTGTTTCTCTGCATGAATTAGGAAATATTGCAGATATTAGAATTTGGAATACTAATAGAGAATTGGTTTATTCTCAGAACAAATCACTAATAGGAACTATAAAGCTAGAGCTGGACCAATTTGAAAAGTTTCATGATAATCTAACTGACTACAAATTAACAACGGCTGCTGCTGAAGAAAACATACAGTTAAAAAACTTAGGAGATGAATTTATAACGATATATTTACCTATACATGATCAAGATGAACGTTTAATTGGGGTTTTTGAAGTATATCGATTGTTCGATAACTCACGAGTCACTATTAACGATGGCATACGTTTAGTAATTATTATATTATCTGTTGGACTTTTTATCTTATATTTCTTACTTGCAAAAACAATCTATACTAGCTCCAATAAGTTAATACACCAAAATAATGAAATAAAATTACAAGCTAATGAACTTAAGCAATCCTATGAAAAGTTGTCAGAGCTTTACCGCTCAGTGATACGTGCTATAACAAATGCAATTGATGCAAGAGACAAATTTACGTCAGGTCATTCACAACGAGTTGCTGAATACACCGTAGCTTTTGCAAATTATTTAGCTCTTGATTCTGAAACCGTTGATCAACTTGAAATTGCCGCCCTACTACATGATATCGGGAAGCTAGGCGTTCCTGAATCTATTATTAATAAAACAGAAAAACTAACCCAAGAAGAAATTAATTTAATACAACAGCATCCTATTATTGGCGAAAAAATTGTGCATGACATTGATGTACTTCAAAATACAATTGATGTTATTAAATACCACCATGAACAATATTCCGGTAAAGGATATCCTTCCGGTTTATCAATGAATCAAATTCCTTATGCCGCAAGGATTGTCGCAATAACAGATGCTTATGATGCTATGACAAGTGACCGGCCATATAGAAAAGCTTTATCTAAAGATAAGGCTATTAGTGAAATCTATATGTATAAGGGTATCCAATTCGATCCAGATCTTGCTTTAAAATTTATCGATTTCATAGGAACGATATAGCAACATGGTAATTACATCCTCTAATGCTTTATTCTCCAATAACATTGCCCTTCTTTTGGTTTATTATATTTTGCTTTTTCTAAATGATTTGCTCTGTGGTGTGTAAACCCTTACGTGAAAGAAAAATGCCGCTTTATAAGCATAAGTTTTCCTGTAGCCATTGATCATCCAACAAAACACAACCATAATCAACAAACTATTCATAGGAAACTTTTCACCGGGATGTAACACCATAAAATCTCCTACCTGTTAGTCTTTAGTGGGAATTTCAATTTCTTTACCATCAACAATAATTTTTGTAGTTTTTGCGCTCGATTCTAGTATTTTTTAATCGCCTGAGTAAGCTCTACAAATCTTCTTTCGAAGATTTGTAGAGCTTACTTTCATTGGTTCATATTCAAATGTTACCGTTTCAACCGCTAACTTAACATTGGCAGTTACAACATATCCACAACTTGCATTAATTATACTATATTAGAAGTACAACATACCTTATGATTTACCGCTTTGTTTTATTTTCTGTATTATCTTTCAACTCACAGCAATTAATGCCGCCTTCACCATAGTTTGCTTTGTTTTGTTCAGCAATCTTATCCATAAATTTTTTCAAACTTCTCTTGATTTTATTTAACATAATATCACTCCTTTATTTTATAGGGCTATTTATTGTAATGTAGCTTCTATAAATTACTGATCTTCATCTCCATGTCCTTCAATAATCTCAATTAATTCACCATGCCAATCATGGTACCATACTTCACCTGTATATCCATTGACACTTAGCATTCCTGTTGGTTTTCCATCTTTTTCAACATGGAAGGTGTAATAACCATAAAACTCATGATATTCTTCACCAAGCATAAATTCATTATTATTTTTCATAAGATAAGCTTCACCTATCTTATAGGCCTCTTCATCATCAATTTCATTATCTTCTGTAAAGTTGCTATTAAAATAATCATCATCGTATGAATTGCCAGAGATTCCACGACCGGACATCATGCCCGACCTATTACCAAATCTTTGGTTACCCATCATACCTCTTCCCATCATACCACCGTTATTATGCATGCCATACTTTAAATTCCACATCATATTCGGTCCGTATTCAGGGAAAACTTCTTTAGTATAAGGATTAACCAGCAATTCCATAGCACCTCTGCCTGTACTTTCTTCAATAATAGAAAAATAATACTCACTGTCCTCATAAATAAATATATCCGCTATAGCAAGACCATTATCATATCTATTAATATAATCTTCTACTTCTTCTTTTAACAGATCTAATTCAAATTTTTCACCATTGTTAACATCTTGATTGAACTCATTGACGCCACGCATTCTATAACCATTACTGAAGAGATCATCTCCGAAACTGATAGATTCTCCCACAATTGGATCTATTCTACTATAATTGCGTCTTTGAATATTGTCACTATCTCTAGTTAGTAAGTAACCACCTATACCAATACTTAAGAACGTTATTCCAATAATTACTAATAATATATTAGCTTTTTTCATAATAAACCTACTTTCTCTCAATTACATTTTTACGTTTTAAGAATTCTTCTTCTGTGATTTCGCCATTTATGTATAATACTTTCAGTTTGTCAATTGCATCGCTGCTTACGGTCGTTTTAGGCTTTCTTGATGCTACTATTGAAAAGATGATAATGATTATACCAATTACAATTAATAATAGCCAAATACTAAAATAACCATTACCAAATCCAAAAGCACATCCGCCATTTCCTGACCATCCATTTCCATACATCATAATTATTTCCTCCTTTATCTAATGTTCTTTATAACTCTATTATCAAGGATAACTATGGCAGAAATATGATTATTGCTAAATATTGAGGTGGGAATCTGAAAATAAAAGATGAATAACCATAGATCTAACCTAATTGGCGACATTCTATAACAAAAGAAATTAATAATCAGACCTAAACCTTTTTGAAAACTGAATATGTACTATACGACTTACTTTAAATATAATTGGAAAAAGTATAAGTAACTGAATAACAGGCAACCATCCGATAGGTGTTCCAGGTATTATAGGCATGGTATCCGGATTGTATCCCCAACGGCCTGTATGCAATGCATGAATTTCAAAATAAAAACTTAAAAATAATGCGTAAAAAACCATAATCGTATAGTCATGTCTATGCCATTTGCCTATTAACCAATTCACATCCTTATTTATGAACATCAGCATCCAAAGCAATAATATACTCATATTCATATCTCCAATTGTGGCACTGAACATGAGTCTTGTATGGCCAGTTAGATCATCCGCTATATAAAAAAGTCCGCACTGACTATACTCCCAAATTAATTGTATTATAAAGGCAATTACGGCTACTACGCATGTTTGAACTATAAAACCTTTTATGGATTGTTTCTTCATCTGTCATACTTCCTTTCCCCTGATTAGATACAAGCATAATTCCACATGCTTTTTATTTTTCAAATATATTTAACCTACATAGCCTGGGCTAATATCTACTTTTCTGAGTCTTAAAGAGTTGTATACGACATTCAATGAACTTATAGCCATGGCAGCAGCTCCTAGCATTGGATGTAATAATCCAAGTGCGGCTACAGGTATAAATAATGCATTATAAAACCATGCCCAGAAATAGTTTTGCTTTATTTTTGTAAATATCGCTCTGGATAGTTTGATTGCTGATATTATGCCGCTTAGTTCTCCTCGAACCAATGTAACATCTGCAGCTTCGATGGCAATATCTGTTCCGGTTCCAATAGCTATTCCAACATTAGCTTGTTTGAGGGCCGGTGCATCATTAATACCATCTCCTACCATTGCTACTGTTCCATACAGCTTCTGCAATTTAATGACTTCTTCAACCTTACCATCCGGTAAAACCTCTGCAATAACTTGGCTTATTCCCAACTTTTTCCCAATTGCTGCAGCTGTTCTTTTATTGTCTCCTGTAATCATAGCGGTCTTGATACCCATAGCTTCAAGAGCTCTTATAGCCTCTGCCGAGTCTTCCTTTATTGGATCTGCTACCGCTACTATTCCTAATAGTGTATTCCCTTTTGCAAGCAACATAGCTGTTTTTGCTTCTTCTTCCAATCTTATTAAATCTTGTTCATACTGATCATAAGAGATGTTATTCTCAGACATTAGTTTTCTATTGCCTACAAGTATGTTCTCACCATCTATTATACCTTTTACACCCATACCAACTATTGCATTAAAATCTATTACATCACCTAATTTGATTTGATCTTTCTTTGCTTTTTCAACAATAGCATGGGCCAAAGGATGTTCAGAGCCATTTTCTATCGTTCCGGCATAGTATAAAAATTCTTTTTCATCTACGTCATTTACGGTAATCAGGTCTGTTACTTCTGGTTTTCCTTTTGTAAGCGTTCCTGTCTTATCAAAGGCTATGGCTTTTATTTCTTTAAATGTTTGAATGGCTTCACCATTTCTAATAAGTATTCCATTTTCTGCACCCATTCCGCTTCCTACCATTAATGCCGTAGGTGTGCCCAGTCCTAATGCACATGGGCAAGAGATTACCAATACGGCAGTCGATGTTATAAAGGCTAAAGTAAGTGGTGAAAGATCAGGATTAACCCATGGCAGGAATGATGCGCCCCAATTAATGATACCTAAGTGAAACTCAGGGAAGAGGTTAAAAGAAGTAAAAGTACCAAAAGTAATGATAATGATCGCCGGAACAAAATAGCCTGTAATACGATCTGCAAATTCTTGAATCGGAACTTTTGATCCTTGACATTCCTCCATCATTTTTACAACTTGAGACAGAAATGTATCTTTTCCAACTTTAGTTACTTCCACTTTTAATAAGCCTTGCTTGTTTATTGTTGCACCTATAACTTCATCATTTTTTTGACGTTTTACAGGCATAGACTCTCCTGTAGCCATTGATTCATCCAGCAAACCATGACCATCAACAACAATACCATCCGTAGGAACTTTTTCACCTGGGCGTATCACCATAAGATCTCCTACTTGTAAGTCTTTAGTAGGTATTTCTATTTCTTCACCGTCAACAATGATTTTTGCAGTCTTTGCACCCATTTGTAGTAATTTTTTAATGGCTTGTGAAGCCCTACCTTTAGCACGTGCCTCCAAATATTTACCCACTAAATGGAATGTCATAATGGTTGTTGCCATTTCTATGAACGCTTGTATCGGAAAAAATAGTCCAAGTAATCCTATTAGAAAAGGTGGAAGTGAACCTAATGTCACTAAAACATCCATATTGGGACTTTTATTTTTTAGTGCCTTCCAGCTTCCAACATGAACATGTAAACCGGTTCCAAATATAATTGGAAGCCCTAAGACTGCAATAATCGGCAAGTAACCCGGAATGGGATATACAAACATATGAATCATCATAAGGCCCATAATAGCACCCGTGAAAACGCTGGATATAATCATTGTTTTTTTTGCTTTATTCATTTTTATTTCATCTTCATCAATACCATCATTTTCATCTTCTTCAAGATTGAGTTCATAACCAAGTGAAGAAACCTTCTTCTGAAGATCTATAAGCCTTACTTTTATTGGTTCATATTCAATAGTTACCTTTTCAACTGCAAAGTTAACATTTGCACTTACAACACCCTCCACTATATGTAATGATTTTTCAATATTCGTTGCGCAAGCTGTACAACTCATACCTTTTACTCTTAATGTTACTTTTTGTGTGTTTTTTTCCTCATCAAGTATTGCTTTATATCCCAGATTATCTATTGTTGTTAGAATTGTCTTAATGTCGACTATTTGATCATCATACTCTACATGACCTTTTTCAGTAGCAATACTTATATTTGCACTTACTATGCCCTTTAAAGCGTTTAATTTTTTTTCAATATTGTTCGAGCAACTGCTACAAGACATTCCATCCACTTTGAATCCAACTTGTTTGGTGCTATTCATTTTTGACATTTTGGGTCTCCTTTCGAATTGTGTTGTTAACATCATAGTTGTAATTATTTCTAGTCATTTCGTTAGTTTCTTAATCGTTATTAATATTTCATCTACAGCATTAGAATCACCCTGTTGTAACTGATCTATAACACAATTTTTTATATGGCTCTCCAATAGAATTATTTGAACAGAATGAAGCGCAGATCGTGAAGCCTCTATTTGGTTAATAATATCATCGCAATATGCTTCTTGTTCAATCATATTTTTTATGCCACGTATCTGGCCTTCTATTTTACTTAGCCTGTCCATAACAGACTTTTGATTTTTTATTGATTTTTCAGTTGCCACCTTTTGATTGATGTGGGACTGTTCCATAACAACACCTCCTTTGGTTTAATATACCATACCCCTGTAGGGTATGTAAAGTTGATATTTTTATTCGGTATTTACTAACCCTTTATTTTTCAAAAATCCATTAAAAATCCACATAGGGTATGTATGATGGTATAAAACATTAACTTTGGAGGTTATGATGAAAAAGACAAACAAACAATCAAACAAAAGAAATGGGTTATATCTGGGTTCTGGACTAATTGTTATCCTATTGGTTGTAGCACTCACTTTAGGAACCAGCAAAGATCCAGCACCTGAAGTCTTAGTATCAAATACTGCAGGCGAACTCATTATTGACAAAGCAGACATCACGAAAACCGCTTCTTTTTACCCTTACGAATCCAATGGTACTTATATGGAAATCATCGCAGTAAGAGCTAATGATGATACTGTACGTACAGCACTTAATACTTGCCAAGTATGTTATAACTCCGGTAGAGGGTATTATGAACAACTCGGCAATGTTCTTATCTGTAACAACTGTGGAAATCAATTTACAATCGACCAAATAGAGCTTATAAAAGGTGGTTGTAACCCAGTTCCTATCGTTGATGATATGAAGACGGAAAATGATACCACCATCGCAATTAACCCAGAATCCCTAGCAGCTTTTGAACCTCTTTTTGGAAACTGGAAGAAATAATTATGAAAAAAAAGTTACATATAGAAGGTATGACATGTACCCAATGTGAAAAAAAAATTACTGAGGCACTCTATCAAAACACAGGAATAATCAATATAACAGCGAAAGCTTCAAAAAATCTGGTTCATCTAGAATATGACGATTCAGTCATAAACTTAGAAAAGATCATCGCAGATATTGAAAGTGCGGGTTATTATGTATCGCCCAATCGTGTTGATTCTAAAAGAACTAATTTAGTAATCTTTTTTGTACTTACTGTCTTAGGTTTTCTGGTTCTCAAATATGGTAATAGCATTTCATTTGACTTTTTGCCTAATATTCGTCAACATATGGGCTATGGTGCTTTATTTATTGTAGGGCTCTTAACATCTGTTCATTGTATTGCTATGTGCGGTGGCATCAATATCAGTCAGTGTAATAGATATCGGGAGGCCGGCACCTTTGAACCAAGCCTCTTATATAACCTTGGACGGATCACTTCATACACAATCATCGGTGGTGTCATCGGAGGTGTAGGGTCTGTTTTAAGCTTTAGTGGGCAAGCTAGAGGCTATGTGACCTTATTTGTTAGTTTCATTATGATATTAATGGCTGTACGCATGCTCAAGCTTTTTGATCTTCAGTTACCTAAACTCAAACTCCCAAAATCACTGCAAAAGGCTTTATTCAAGTTATCTAAAAAAGGTCCGTTTTTTGTTGGACTGGCTAATGGCTTTATGCCCTGTGGTCCTTTACAGTCCATGCAATTATATGCCCTTGGAACGGGTAGTATTGTAAGGGGCGCTTTATCTATGTTTTATTTTAGTCTTGGTACCTTCCCTTTAATGTTCAGCCTAGGCTTTATAAGTTCACTACTCAATCACAAATTCTCTAAAAACATTATGAAATACAGTGGTGTTTTAATCTTCGTACTAGGCCTTACGATGTTTTCTAGAGGTGCTGCGCTGGCTGGTATTATATTGCCTTTTCAATACAATGGTGATCAAGTCTTATCTACGGTTATTAATAAGGACCTTCAGGAAGTACGCATCGATCTTACAGCAAATAGTTATGCGCCTATCCAGGTCATAAAAGATATCCCTGTACGTTTTATAATCTATGCTGATGCAGATACAATTAATGGGTGCAATAATCCAATCACCATTCCATCGCTCGCCACAGAATATACTTTGGTACCCGGTGAAAATATAATCTATTTCACACCGAAAGAAACGGGCAAGATGGCTTATACTTGCTGGATGGGCATGATAACCAGTTATATCGAGGTTGTTGAAGAGTAGTGCAAGATAAACTATAATATGTTTAAGGAGGTGGCTTATGCGTACAAAAAATATACTCGTTGTTGAAGATGAACCTAAGATATTAGAGTTTATTAGTTCTTATATCAGTAACTCAGGATATAACCCTATCATTGCAGAAAATGGTCAGAAAGCACTCCATTTTTTTAATAATGAATCTATTGACTTAATCCTCCTTGATTTGATGCTTCCTGACTTATCCGGCGAAGAAATCTGTAAAGCTATTCGAGAGAAGTCTAGTGTTCCTATCATTATGATTACCGCTAAGACCGATGAAGAAAGTATTATTATAGGTCTTAATATGGGCGCTGATGATTATATCACCAAACCTTTTAGTCCAAGGCAACTTGTAGCACGCATCAACGCATTGTTTCGAAGATCCGATTTGATTAATAGCTCTGAACCACAAACAACCGGACCTTTTAAAATTAATGATATTGATTATACCGTGTTACTTAATGGTCAAAATCTACTATTGACCGCAACAGAATATCAATTGTTCACAATCTTACTTGGAAGACCTGCTAAGGTTTTTACAAGAGATGAGCTCGCATCCATAGCCTTCACTAAATACTATGAAGGCTATAATAGAAGTATTGATTCACATATTAAAAATATCAGAAGTAAAATATCCAATTATACAACGGACAACTATATAAGAACCATAAGAGGTATTGGTTATCAGTATTGTGACCAAGAAAGTTGTGAATAGATGAATCTAAAATTACGTTATAAACTTATCCTGTCCTATGTTCTGTTGGCTATTATGATTATTGGCATCATTAGCCTACTTATTAATATTGGTGTAAGGAAAAGTTTTGAAAATTATATAATTGAAGAACATGAACAACGCGTAACGGATATTAGAAATAGCATCCGTCATTCCTATGTCCAAAATAGTGGCTTTGATATTAACGATATCGAACACATAGGTGTTAAAGCCATTGAAAAAGGTTTGATTATTACTGTTAATAATGCCGACTTATCACCTCTATGGTCTGCCATGGAACACAATGCCGGTCTATGTGAAGCTATGATTGCAAATGTACGGGAAAATATGTTTAACTATTACAGTCGCTGGGAAGGCAATTACACAGAAGATTCATTTGACATCATAGTCGACAATGCTATTGTTGGCACGTTAGATGTGGGCTACTTAGGCCCCTTCTATTTTAATAATGAAGCTTTATATTTTCTAACCTCCATTAATCGTGTTCTTATTTATGTGGGCATCTTTTCAATGTTCCTTGCAATCATAATAGGTATTATCATAGCAAGTAGTGTAACAAAACCAATTGAGACCGTCATCCATCATCTTAATAATATGCATGATACAACCATCTCTGAAGCGCCCAACAGTTTTATTAAAACACTTGAGCTAAAAGCATTATATGATAGTGCCCTAACTTTACAAAAGCGAATCGAAGAACAAGAAAAACTTCGCAAACAATTAACTCAGGACATGGCTCATGAACTAAAAACCCCCCTCACATCTATACAGGGTCAAATGGAAGCCATGATTGACGGAATATTTCCGATGAATACCGAACGTATTGCTAGCTGCCACGAGGAAATAATTCGAATCAAAACACTGATCAGTGAAATAGAGTCACTTTCCCTACTAGAAAACAGCTATACCGAATTGAACTTAGATGATTTCGATTTTTTCAAGCTCATTTCTATGATTGCACAAAACTTTGAAACCGAGTTAGTCGAACATCAGATGACAATTGATATTATCCAGGGTGAAAACTACAATTCTAAGCGTTATGAACATTTTTATGGTGATTCTGATAAAATTAGACAAGTTTTTATAAACCTCATTTCAAACTCAATCAAATATGCTGGTGATGGTTCACAGATTCGTATTATACTCAGCAACTTTACTTCTGGTGATTATCTTATTCAGTTTAAAGACAACGGTCGAGGTATACAAAAGAAAGATGCGCCTTTTATATTCGAACGCTTCTATAGGGCCGACCCATCACGTACGGGACATAATGGCATTGGTATTGGGTTGACTTTAGCTCAGTCCATCATAGAAAAACATCAAGGTGATATTATGCTCATAGACACAGAAGATGTTGGTACTGAATTTAAGATAAATTTTCCACAGATGCTAAAGGGGTAACAAAAAAATATTGATCAATGAGATACAATATTAATACCGTAAGATTTGGTGTTGATAGGAGATTGCATTTTTTACATAAAAAAGGTTTTCTAGCATTGTCGCTCACACATAAGCTTGAGAAACTAATATAATGCTTGAAAACCTTTATATTTTGTATTCAATATTCTTCAATAAAATAATATTTGGCAAAAACTTCAGCCAATTATAGAACTATTTTACTAGATTATACCATTTTGGGGTATCTGATTTCTTTCATCTTCTAGTAACAGCAATGGCTTTGTTTCCATTCGAGAATGCTGGCGAGGCTATTCTACTCGTCTTTTTTTTCAACATCTGTAGTGCCTTCTTCTCCTTCAACATCTTCATCGCGTTTGCCCATTGTATTCGTAGTGCTTTTTGAATAATCTTCAAATTTACTATTGTCCTTAGTTCTCTGTTTGTCTTTTCCTTCTATGCCAGTTGTGCCTTCTTCTCCTTCAACATCATCATCGCGCTTGCCCATTGTATCCGTATTGCTTTTTGAATAATCTTCAAATCTACTGTTGTCCTTAGTTCTTTGTTCATCTTTTCCTTCTATGCCTCTTGTGCCATTTTCTCCTTCAATATCTTCATTCCGTTTGCCCATTGTATCCGTGTTTTCAAATTTATTATCCATACTTTTGCTCATTGTATCCATATTTTCAAATTCATTATCCATACTTCTGCCCATTCTATCTTTGTTTTCAAATTTATTATCCATTCTTTCTCCTTTCAATCATTGAATAACTTACCTCATTGATGGGTAATTATTCGGTTTTTATTTTACCAGTTTCATAAGCTAACTTAGCTCTTTTTCAAATTCACTAACTTCCTTGTCTGCTTCTTCTTTGGCTTTCCCATATCTTTCTTGAATTATACCCGAAAGCTTCTGAGCATCACCCTCAACCACATCAAGGTCATCATCTGTAAGTTCACCCCAATGCTTTTTAACACTTCCTTTGATTTGGTTCCACTTTCCTTTTAAAATTGATTCATTCATATTGATCCTCCAATCTTAGTTTTTACTACTTATTTAATAAATTATTCTTTCATGATAAGCCTCTAATACAAAAAACCGACCATAAGGCCGGTTACGCTATTCACTCTCATATGACCAAAGCGTCCAAATAAGGTCATACGGTCTTAGAATCCAAATAGTACTTTTCTCGATTATTCTATACTTATATTATACACTAATATATCAATAAACACAAATTCCTTTAATTTATAGATTGTTTTTTATTAAATATCATGTTATAATATTAAACTTTAATTAATTATTGTATTAAACAAAGGTTTCCTGACATAGTATACTCATGCTAAAAATATAAGAATACTAAAATCTAGGAAACCTTTAATTTTATATTTTATCTACACATTATTATTATCTGGTTCTACCATCAATCGAACTATTGTACTGACTGTAAGTTTTATAAACATCATCACGCAGATTGTCTCTGTTTTCAACGAGTATGATTATATTACCTTGCTCAAGCTGAAGTTCATATTTCTTAGCATCTTCTTCTCTGACTCCCAAATCTACCAGTGCGCCTACAAGCCCACCTGCTACACCACCTGCTACAATACCGCCGAGTATGCCCACAATTGGTCCTGCAGCCAGAATAGGACCAATACCAGGGACTGCAAGAAGTCCTAGTGCCGGTAACGCTGCTGCCATTCCTCCGAGTGCGCCACCTATAACAGCACCTGTTCCTGCACCACTTGCATCACCATCGGTTTTTGTATCGATATTTGTTTCATCATCAATACGGTCCATCTTGTCTTTATCTTTTGCTACCACTGTTATTTCATCTTCTTTATATCCGATTTCTTTCAATCGACCAATAACACTAATAGCTTCGTTTTCTGTTTCGAAAATACCGACTAAGATTTTGTCTTGATCTCTTCTTTCTACACCGGTTGTTCCATCTTCTCCTTCATAATTCACTGCATCAACATTATTTCGTCCCATTGTATCCGTATTATTGTCTGTATAATTGTCAAATTTGTTTTCCATAATTTTCTCCTTTTTCAACCATGAATAGCTAAACTACCATCTGGTTGCTTATTCCGTTTTATATGAACAGTTTCACAAGCTACTCTTGTTCCTTTTCAAACTTTCTAACTTCTTCGTCTGCTTCTTCTTTGGCTTTTCCATATTTTTCTTGGATTATCCCTGAAAGCTTCTGAGCATCACCTTCGACCTTGTCAAGGTCATCATCTGTAAGTTCGCCCCATTGTTTTTTAACGCTTCCTTTGATTTGTTTCCACTTTCCTTTTAAAATCGATTCATTCATATAGATCCTCCGATCTTAGCTAAAATAATTTAACGGTTACCAAATGAATTTTCTTCAAAGCATCGCCTCCAAAACAAAAAACCGGCCAAAAGGCCAGTTACGCTATTGACTCTCATATGACCAAAGCGTCCAAATCAGGTCATACAGTCTTAGTATCCAATTATACTTTTCATAAAACTACTGTACTCACACAGTATGTGCTTCTATATTTATTAATACAACAAGTATATATGACTAGTTATATGGGACCATAATGCATAGAAGTAATCAATGGTCTCACGAGGTACTTATATTATCATAATTCAGCCATATTTTAGTAGGATAATCTAAATGAATCACAATCTGCTTCAATAATTTTAATGAAAATATGGAGACTACACTTATGAAAAATGCACTGTCTAGATACTTGATTTATGTTGTTTATTTTTTAGGAATTGGAATGGTTTCAAGCGGTATCGTTTTAATGCCTTTTAATACAACTAGATATGGAATAATTCTTGCTGTTGGACTTCTCTTATTCTCTACAGGGTCTTTTATCAATGAAGTTGTATTGGACAAGAAACAATTGACGATTACACAAAGAATTCAATTAATTGTCGTATCCCTTACTTTAGCCATTGGTATAGGTATGATTAGCGGCGGTATTGCCCACTTTAAGGAAAGTCCAACCTATGTAACTTATTTGATTCCTCTTGGAATTGTCATCTCCTTTGTTAGCTTTCTAATAAAGCATTCCTTTAAGTTAACTAAAAAGGAATTTCTATGGACAGCTACATTACTTTTATTTATTGCTCTAAGTACGCATACTGGCTTATCGTTAGCTGCAGAGGCCATGAATGTGACCAATGACGGTGGGGATATTTTTAAAGGCCATGGCATGTAAGCATTTACTCCCTATCTCCGGCATAATACAAGCCAAAATATATTCTTCTTCTTAAACTTTACATAAATAAGCCCTTGAAAATAGAGTAAATACTCTATTTTCAAGGGCTTATTTTCTGAGCACATTAAACATTCGCATCAGTTGCAAAAGCCTCTGAACCCATAGGTGAAATTGTAACAAAAAGACGTAATACTTCTTCACCACTGTTTATAACCTGTAAGCTTTCCTGACCATCAACCTGAATTAACTCTCCAGCCTGTAAAGAGGTTTCATTGCCATCCGTTATAACTTTTGCATTGCCTTCCATAACTTGTAGGAAAAGCGTTGATTCCAGATGTGTATGTCCTGGTAATATTTCACCTTTTGCAATGTTCAAAACAAAAGCAATGACATCATCACTTTTAAAAAGCATACGTTTGGCTATTTTTCCTTCTGGCTCATGAAAATAATCCTTAAAAATAAACTTCTTCATTTAATAATCCTCCTTAAAATTAAGCTTTATTCTTAATATACTCGTTTTGAGTATGTAACACAACAATTTAATTATTATCCGAGTTAACGGTCCACCCAATAAGGATTGGGCTGAATACCACTTCTTCAGAATATTTCTTAGGCCTTTCGCCATTACTCAGCGAGCTAAAAGTCACTTTGCGGTACGCCGCAAACAGAGCAACTGAAATCGGACAAATTCCCAAAAAATTATCTTACATCTTCATGATACATCTACTTGAAAATATGGACAATTCAAATAAATACTAACCTATTCTTTACATGTAAACGAATTGGCGAATATATTTGATTCTAATCAATTAGAATTTGCCTTGCTTAAAATAAAAAAGCGGTTCAGACGTGGCATATTTAAACTGAATGTGCTTTTCAGCATAAATTGGAATTTATCTTTGAGATATTATGTTTGCTGTAATAAGAAAAAGAATGATGGAAGATATTTAATGGTATGGTTAAGGTGTCAAAACTATATAGTTGAACTTTCACCTACCATATGTAATTATGAATGTATCAACATAATCTACATATAGTGGGTGAATTTAATGAAACTTTGTTTTGACCCTTTAACCATGGTATAATTATTTAAATATAATTCCAAGATTTGGTACTATTATTATAAATGATAGATTCTATGAATTTTAAACTTGATATGATTAATAAAGCTTTAAATTAAATATGGAGGTGTTTTATATGTCCCAAAATGAGAACTTAATTTCAGAACAAAAGAAAAATGCAGATATGCTCAAAATGATTTTGAGCACTTCAAAAAAATTGTTGAATATGCCTCTTGATGCCATCAATTATCAGTTGGTTGTTGATGAAATCAAAAAATTGTCTGGAGCCTGGATAGTAGGAATTAATATATATGAGCAATCCGGCACCAAAAGTGTAACGAGAGCAATCAGCAATTTCCCTTCGATAATCAAAGACATCACCAAAATTTTAGGATTCTCAATTGTTGGTAAAGAGTGGGTTGTTAAACCAGAGAGGGTAATGAACCTTCAAGGAGGGAAGCTTCTACATTTTAATAATCTTTATGAGGCATCAAAAGGTGAATTGTCAAAATCCAAGGCTAAGATGCTAGAGACACTATTTAATATAGGAGATATTTTCGTTATTGAGCTTTCATATGAAAAGCAAGGTTCCCAAGGAGATATTATATTTTTTATGAAAAAAGGAGATATCTTTAAAAACGAGGATTTGGTAGAAATATATGCAGGTCTGATAGGTAGCTTTCTGGTACGTACTCGAACCGAAGAAAAAATGGGAATATTTTCAAAAATTATTGAGCAAACGACAGATAGTGTTTTCATCACAGATCGAGAAGGTGTCGTTGAATATGTCAATCCTGCTTTTGAATCACTGTACGGGTATTCTGCACAGGAGGTAATTGGCAAAACCCCCCGCATCCTTAAATCGGGGCTATATACCAATAAGGACTATGAATTAATCTGGAATACAATTCTGGCGGGTAAAGTTTCTAAGGGGGATCTAACCAATCGTAAAAAGACTGGTGAATTGATTTATGAAAATAAGATTATCACACCAATCCGAAACGGAAAAGGCGAAATCACCCACTTTGTTAATACCAGTCGTAATATAACAGAGAAGATGCAACATGAACGTGAATTAGAATCAATCAATAAGGTTAGTACGGCGCTTCGTATTGCGAAAACAGTTGATGAAATGCTCCTAATTATGCTTGATAAAATATTGGAGATTACGAAGGCAACACAAGGGTCAATCTGGCTATATGATGCTAAAAGTAAAAAATTGCAAATAGTGGCAAACAGAGGATTGAGTGAGAAGGATGAAAACATGTCTCCTCCTGAAAAACTTGGAGCAGAAATCAGTAAACTTGTTTTTTCAACAGGCAAGCTTTTTGTTTCAAAAGATATAA